>NZ_BONE01000037.1 GCF_016862555.1 Asanoa siamensis
GGGCGGCGGAGGCGGCGCCTTGTGCGGCGGTGCGGCCTTGTGCGGCGGCGCCGCCTTGTGCGGTGGCTCTGGCGGGATCGTGCCCACCGGTGGCGGGGCGGTCGGCCAGACGAGCAGCACCGCGCACGGCGCGTGGTCGACGACGAACCGCGTCGGTGGGTTGAGGCTGCGTGGGCCGAGCCGGCTGACCGGCCCGTCGCGCGCCACGACGAGCAGGTCGGCGCCCTCGGCGGCCGCGACGACCTCGCGCTCCAGCCGGCCCCGGCGCCGCACGGGGGAGGACGGCCGGTCGAGCCGCGCCGCCGCGGCGGCCAGGAGCGCCTCCTCGGCGTGCGCGGCGGCGGCGCCCACGGCCACGCCCGGATCGTCGCGCGTGCCCCGGCCCACCATGCCCGCGTACGCGTCCGACACGTCGGAGGCCAGGGCCGGGTCGGTGACGTGCAGCAGCGTGACCGACGCCGACGCGGGCGCGACCTCGGCGGCGGCGTCCACGCACGCCTGCCAGGTGCCCTCCGCCAGCCAGACGACCACGTTCATAGCACTGTGGATAGTTTCAGAGCCACCCATAGCGCCACAACCGCCGCGAGCAGACACGCCGGTACGGTGGCCAGGCCGAGCCGCAGGAACGCCGAGGCGGTGGGTGGCTCGTCCCGGGCGTGCAGGATGCGCCGCCAGAGCAGCGTGGCCAGCGAGCCCACGTAGGTGAGGTTCGGGCCGACGTTCACCCCGATCAGCGCGGCCAGCACGAGACCCGGCGAGTGCGCGACCACGGGTACGAGCACCAGCGTCGCCGGCACGTTGTTGACCAGGTTGGCCAGCAGCGCCGCCAGCCCGGCCACCGCGAGCAGGCCGAGGAAGTCGGCGCTGCGCGGGGTGAGCGTGGCGATCAGGTCGTCGAGGCCGTTGCGGCGCAGCGCCAGCACCACCACCCCGAGGCCGAAGACGAAGAAGCAGAACAGCGGGTTGGTCGACCGGGCGACCTCCCAGGCCGTGCGGCGGCGGTCGGTCGCCCGTACCACCAGCGGCACCGCCAGCACGACGGCGCCGCCGGCCGCGACCCAGGCCGGCGCCACCCCCATCGGCTCGGCGGCGGCGAAGCCCGCCAGCGTCAGGGCCAGCACGACCAGCGCGAACCGCGGCGCCGGCACGGGTTGGACCGGCTGGGGCCGGGCCGGCGTCGCGAGGTCGCCGGCGAAGAACCAGCGGAACACGGCGTACTCGACGACGAGCACCGCCAGCCACGGCAGCGCCATCATCCCGGCGAAGCCGAGGAACGTGAGGCCGGTCGCGCCGAACGCGAGGAGGTTGGTCAGGTTGGCCACCGGCAGCAGCAGCGAGCCCGCGTTGGCCAGGTGGGTGCACGCGTAGACCGGCGGCCGGGCCCGCACCCCGGCGGCGGCCGCGGTCGCGAACACCACCGGCGTGAGGAGCACCACGGTCGCGTCGAGGCTGAGCACCGCCGTGACGGCTGCGGCGATGCCGAAGACGACGGTCAGCAGCCGGGTCGGGCTGCCGCGCGCCGCCCGGGCCGCCAGCCCGCCGGCGTACCCGAAGACGCCCCACCTGTCGGCCAGGTACGCGAGGGCCAGGATCGCGGCGAGGAAGCCGACGGTCGGGCCGAGCATGACCATCTCGTCGCGGGCCGCCGCCCACGGCACCAGGCCGCCGCCGACCGCGATCGCGGCGGCCGGCACGGCGGCGGCCGCCTCCGGCAGCCCGCGCGGGCGGACCACGGCGAACGCCAGCACAGCGGCCAGCAGCAGCACGGCCCACACGGTCGACACAGACGGCCAGGGTACGGGCGGTGCGGCTCACCTGCCCGGCGGCGCCCCGCCGGCAACTGGTCAACCAGCGATCAACCGGTCGCAACCCGGCACTCACCTAAATCGTGATCATCGATGGGGTACGCGTTTGCCCACCGGAAGGCGAAGCCTGCCATGCGTATCGACCGTCGACAGCTCCTCACTCTTGCCGGCGCCGGTGGCGTCGGACTCACCGCCTCGATCGCCGGCGTCAGCGCCGCGCCGGTGCTCGCGGACCCCAAGCATCAGACCGACCCGTTCACGCTGGGTGTCGCCTCCGGTGACCCGCAGGCCGACGGCGTCGTGCTCTGGACCCGCCTCGCGCCCGAGCCGCTGGTCGCCGACGGCCTCGGCGGGATGAGCCGGCACGTCGTGCCGGTCCGCTGGGAGGTCGCGGAGGACTCCCGGTTCCGCCACGTCGTCAAGCACGGCGTCGAGCGGGCCACGCCCGAGCTCGGTCACTCGGTGCACGCCGAGGTGCACGGCCTGCGGGCCGACCGGGAGTACTACTTCCGTTTCCGCACCGGCAACGCGGTCAGCCCCGTCGGGCGTACCCGGACCGCTCCGTCGGTGTTGTCCCGGCCGCGTGAGGTGAACTTCGCGTTCGTGTCCTGCTCCAACTACCCGACCGGGTACTTCACCGCCTACCGGCACCTGGCCGCCGAGGACCTGGACCTGGTGCTGCACCTCGGCGACTACATCTACGAGGGCCCGGCGGCGGGTGCGCTGGGCCGGCCCCACCTGCCGGCGGCGGAGATCTTCTCGCTGGCCGACTACCGGGTGCGGCACGCGCAGTACAAGACCGACGCCGACCTGCAACTCGCCCACGCCCGCTTCCCGTGGGCGGTCACCTGGGACGACCACGAGGTCGAGAACAACTACGCCGACGAGATCTCGGAGGACGCGGCCCAGGACCCGGCGTCGTTCGTACGCCGCAGGGCGGCCGCCTACCAGGCGTACTACGAGCACATGCCGCTGCGCCGCTCGCAGGTGCCGCGAGGCGCCGACATGCGGATCTACCGGCGGCTGCGGTACGGCCGCCTGGCGGAGTTCAACCTCCTGGACGGGCGCCAAGACCGCTCGGACCAGACGACGGACCCGGTGTCGCTGGACGACCCGTCCCGCTCGATGCTGGGCGCGGAGCAGGAGAGGTGGCTGGTCGACGGCCTGAGCCACTCGGCCGGCACGTGGAACATCGTGGCCCAGCAGACGGTGATAGCGAAGGCGGACCGGGATCCCGGCCCGGGCGAGATCCTGCCGAACGACAACTGGAACGGCTACGAGCCGGCCCGCCAGCGCCTGTTCGACGCGGTGGCCCGCCGCCGGATCGACAACATGGTCGTCGTGACGGGCGACGCCCACTGCGGCATGGTGGCAGAGCTCAAGACCAACTTCGACGACCCGGCTTCGCGTACGGTCGGCGTCGAGTTCCTGGGCACCTCGATCACCTCGGGCGGCGACGGCGCACCGATGGACACCCGCGGGGCGGAGTGGCTGGCCTCGAACCCGCACATGAAGTTCTACGACGCCCGCCGCGGCTACGTCCGGGTCACGGCGACGAACGACACGCTGCGCACGGACTACCGCGCGATCCCGGCGGTGACGACACCGGACGCCCCGGTCTCGACGATCGCGAGCTTCGTGGTCGAGGACGGCCGCCCCGGCGTCCACACCGAGCCGGCCTAGCAGGGCAGCGGGGGTGCACCGCGGCACGGTGCATCCCCGCTGACCAGGGCTCAGTAAGCCCGCAGACGGTCCAGCCTGTCGGGAGGGAACTCTCCGTCCTTCTTGGCGACCTCGTAGCCGAGACTCGCGAGAACCTCCGCCGCATCCTGCGGCGTGTCGCGCACGGCTGTCCGGAGCTGGGTGCGCCCCCAGTCGGGTGGACCGGGTCCCGGGCAGCAGCGCGGTGAGTTTGTCGGATGTGCGAATGATCCGGTGGAGACGGTCGTTGAGGTCGTCAGCGAACTCGACGGCTGCGGCAAGGGTCTGAGCGGTGACGTAGAAGGTGTCCTTGTCCATGCATTCCTGAATGACATTTGACAGCCGAGACGAGGCGCGCCGCCCCCTATGGCGGCGCGCCTCGTGTTATTGCCTCAGGTTCGTTGGCAGGTCACCGTGGATGGCGTGGCGGCCGTGCCGCTGGCGAGGAAGCCGAACGTCGTCGTGGCGTTCGGGGTCAGCGTGCCGTTCCACGACGTGTTGCGGACCGTTACCGTCGCGCCCTGTTGGGTGTGGTCGCCGCCCCAGAGTTGGGTGATGCGTTGGCCGTTGGGGTACGGCCAGGTGACCGTCCACGTCGATGTCGGGGTCGGTCCTGTGTTGCGGACCGTCACCTCCCCCTGGAAGCCGCCCGACCACGAGCCCGTCGTGCGGTAGGTGGCCGTGCAGCCGCCGGGCGTCGTCGTCGGTGTCGCGGTCGGGCCGGCCGTCGGGGTCGCCGTGGGGGAGGACGTCGGGCCCGCCGTCGGGTCCGGGCCCGTGCGGTCCGCGACCAGGATGCCCCGGCCGTTCGTGCCCAGATAGACCCGGCCGAAGACCCGCGGGTCGCCCGTCAGGGCCTCGCCCGCGTTGCCGTACTGGTGCTGGTCGTCGTTGATCCGCACCCACGATCCGCCCGTGTCGTCCGAGCGGTAGACCCCGCGGACCCCGTCGACCGTGCCGACCACGAAGACCGCCGGGTGCGAGCGACCCGGTGCCGCCTTGCCGAAGCCCACGTTGACCGCGCTCGACACCGACGCGAGGCGGGTGAACGTGGCGCCGTTGTCCGTCGACCGGTACAGGCCGCCGGAGCCCGCCACCCAGACGTCGCCGCCGACCGTGCGGAGCTTGCCGTCGTCCGGCAACCCGGATCCCCCGCCCGTGAAGGTCCGCCCGCCGTCCGTGCTCGCGTACACGCGGCCCGCCGCCAGGCCGAAGAACCGCGACGGGCTCGTCCGGCTCGCCTCGACCTGCGCACCGGCCGGGATCCCCGACGACGCCGTCCACGAGCTCCCGCGCGACGTCGAGTAGTGCACGCCCGTGCCCGCCGGGCTCCACACCACCGCGCTCGCGTCCGTCGCGATCGCGACCGTGCCGCCGCCCGTCACGCCGCCGGGCTCCTGGCCCTGGTACCACGTGCGGCCGCCGTCCGTGGACACACCGATCCGGTTCAACCCCGGGTTCGCCGCGCGGTCGCCGTTGCCGACCCGGACCATGACCGACGGGTTCGCCTCCGCGAAGTCCAGGCTCGTGTTGCTGCCCAGGTTCGGCGTGTCGTGGAACGACGCCGGCACCGCGGTCAGGTCGTCGTGCCGGAAGCCGCCGATGTCGCCCAGCGCGCTCACCAGCGGCGCGCCGGACGGCGGGCTGACCAGGTCGAGCACCGCGGTCTCCTCCAGCCCACGGGCCATCGGCCGGACCGTGAACGTGCCGCTCGCGGTGTCCCACGCGGTCAGGTTGGTGGTGGCATAAACAGTGGCGCCGGTGCCGTACAACAGGCGGTTGGAGTCGAACGGGTCGATCTCCAGCGACTCCGTCATCCACCCGAGCTTCGGTGTCTGCTCCGGCGCGGACGGCGCCGTGTTGAAGTCGAGCCACGGGTTCGCGGAGATGTCCATCGTGTAGCGGTTGACCCGGTTGGGATAGCCGTTGTAGTCCCACACCCGCGACCACGTGGCGCCACCGTCGCGCGTGCGGAAGAAGACGACGTCGGGCCACCACGAGATCTGCGTGGCGACCACCAGCGTGCCCGGGTTCTGCCGGTCGATCGTCAGTCCACTGTAGCCGTAGTAGGCGTCCGCGCTCGTCGACGGCACCGGGCTGACCCGGGTCCACGCGCCGGTCGACCGCGACAGCTTCCAGACGTCACCCTTGCCACCGTCGTACGGGCCGCCGGTGTCGCTGGTCGCGATGTAGAGGAAGCCGGCGGTCGGGTCGATGACCGCCTTGTGGGCGAGGTAGCCCGTCGGCTGGTCGGGAATCCGTTGCCACGTCACGCCGGCGTCCGTACTGCGGTAGACCGGGTTCTGCTTGTCGGCCACACCGACGTAGATGGTGCGCGTCGACGACCCGGAGGACCCCGTCGACGGGTCGAACTCGACCCACGTGACCCCCTGGTTGCCGGTCAGGTAGCCGTTCGGATCGGACGGGTCCTGCGCGTAGTTGCCGGCGTTGGGGAACGCGGTCACCTTCGCCCACGAGACCCCGTAGTCGGTGCTGCGCCACAGCCCGTTGCCGCCCTCTGCGCCGTAGTAGAGGACGCGGCCGTTGTTGGGGTCGACCGCGAGCCGCTCACCCTGACCGCGACCGGGCATGTTGCCACCGACCTTGAACGGCAGTTGGTACGCGGACCAGGTGGAGCCGCGGTCGGTGGAGCGCAGGATCGCCCCGTTGTTGGGATCCCAGCTGTTCGTGTACATGCCGACGGCGGCGTACACCCTGTTGGTCTGCACCGGATCCGCGGCGATGCTGAGCACGCCGTTCCAGCCCCAGCGGTCCCAGCCGACCCAGTCGAGCAGGGGGATCCAGGAGCCGGTGCCGGCGTTCCAGCGGTACGCGCCGCCGATGTCTGTCCGGGCGTAGATCAGGTCGCGTTGGCCAGGGTTGAAGACGATTCCGGGTACGAAGCCGCCGCCGTCGATCCGGACGTTGCGCCACGTGTACGCGTCGCTGGGCGCGGCGACGGGCCGCAGCGCGGGTGCGGGCGCGAGGACGGTGAGGACGGCCGCCGCGGCCAGGACGATCGCGGCGAGGGCCGGCCCCCAGGTGCGAAGAGATCGCATGGTTGCCTCTCGGTGTGCGGTGTCGCGCACAGCAGGAGGCCCACGACCGGGCGCGGACGGAAGGCGGAACGGAGTCGTGCGGCGCGCTGCCCTGGCGCCGCACCCGGCCCGGCTCCCACGCTCGGCCTCGCCGCCGAGATTCACACGTGCCAATGGGACCTGTCAATGGTGTGATGGTCGGCATGTGCACGACGCATGCAGCTCAGCACTCCACGAAGGCCGGCGCCGTCACGCGGCGCGCGGCACTGTTCGGCGGCGCGCTCGTCGCCGCCGGTGCGGCCCTGCCCGCCGCACCCGCTCAGGCGTCCGGGAGCAGGCGCGGACTCGCCGACCTCACCTACCCGCTGACCACCGCGTTCCTCGCCTTCGCGCCGGGTGAGGAGGCGGCACGGCGGACCTACGTGACCATCGAGGACAACGGCTACTACATGCAGGAGTGGCGCATCCTGGAGCACTACGGCACGCACGTCGACGCGCCCGGGCACTTCGTCGCCGGTGGGCGGCTGGCCACCGACATCCGGATCGACGAGTTGGTGGCGCCCGTGGTCGTCGTCGACATCGCCAGGCGGGCCGCCCGCGATCCCGACACGACGGTGACGGTCGACGACCTCCTCGCGTACGAGCGCCGCTACGAGCGCATCCCGCGCGGTGCGGCGGTGTTCATGTACTCGGGCTGGGGCGCCAAGGTCGGCGACCCCGACGCGTACCGCGGCACCGACGCGGCCGGCACGCTGCACTTCCCGGGCTTCAGCGCGGACGCCTGCGAGTGGCTCCTGCGCCGGCGCGGCATCCGCAGCCTCGGTGTCGACACGCTCAGCATCGACCCCGGCGTCTCGGCCACCTTCGACACCCACCTGGTCCTGCTCGGTGCCGACCGGTACGGCGTGGAGAACGTCGCCGACCTGCACCGGGTCCCGAAGCACGGCGCCACCGTCATGGTCGGCCTGATCCCGTACGAGGGCGGCTCCGGCGGCCAGGCCAGAGTTTTCGCGACCTGGTAGCCCGCGGCTGTCGAAACGGCCGGCGCGGCTCCGACGTCGCTCGTGCCAGGCGCCGGACCGCGGCGCCACGGAACGCGGAGGTCGCGACCATGAGCAAGGTAGTGCTGGACGTCTCGGCGTCTCTCGACGGTTTCACGGCCGGGCCCGACGTCCGCGCCGAGGTCCCGATGGGCGCCGGCGGCGAGGCGCTGCACGAGTGGATGGCCACCGACGTCGACGTGCGCCGCGAGGTCGACGCGGCGGTCGGCGCGGTGGTCGTCGGCCGCCACACGTTCGACCTCGGCCTGCCGCTCTGGGGCGGCACGCCGTGGCCGGGCGTGCCCACCTTCGTGGTCACCCACCGGCCCCGCCCGGACTTCGTGGGCGACAACGGCGGTGCCTTCGGCTTCGGCACGTTGACCGACGCGGTCAGCCGGGCCAAGGAGGCCGCGGGCGACAAGGACGTCTACGTGATGGGCGCCGACGTCGCCCGGCAGGTGCTGCGGGCCGGCCTGCTCGACGAGATCTGCCTGCACCTCGTGCCGATCCTGCTCGGCGGCGGCACCCGGCTCTTCGACGGCGAGATCGCCGACGTGAGCCCGGTCGCCGGGACCGTCGTCGGGACGGCGACCCACCTGCGCTACGCGGTCGGCCGCCGCAGCGAGTAGGTGACGCCGTGCAGGCGGTGCGGCTCGTTGGAGAAGTACGTGGCGGCGCGGTTGTAGCACTCCCAGCCCGCGCCGCCCGCCCGGTTGAGGTGGCGCATGTCGTTGAACCGCTCGTCGGTGCCCCAGCGCTCCGCCCCCTCCGCGTGGTGGAAGGTGGCGTTCCAGTCCATGAACTGGTCGCCGCCGAACGTGCCGGCGGCCCGGTACTCGAGCCGGGCGTACTCCCATGTGGTCACGTCGAGGATTCTGCCTGTCTACGGGCGGCCCGGCCTAGCGGGCCGCCATGGTGCATTCGACGACGGGTGCCGGTGCCGGGGCCGGCCGGGTGGAGAGCCAGCAGCCCGCCACGATCAGCGCGAAGCCGGCCAGGGTGCTGACGCCGATCGGCTCGTCCAGGATGGCCACGCCGAGGAGGACGGCGACCACCGGGTTCGCGTACGTGACCAGGCCCGCGCGGTTGGGGCCGGCCTCGCCGATCAGGCCGTAGAAGGCGAGCAGGGCGACCGCGGTGCAGAGCAGGCCGAGGGCGAGCAGGGCGACCCAGGAGCCGCCGCTGACCGCGCCGGTCGGCAGCGAGAACGCCGCGAACGGGGCCAGCACGACGGTGGCGACCGTGGTGGTGCCGGCGACCAGCGCCGTCGGTGGCAGGTCGGCGGCCCGCCGCTGCACGTAGACGGTGGCCACCGCGTAGAGCAGCGTCGCCAGCAGGATCATCCCCGCGCCGAGCAGGCCGAGGCGGTCACCGGAGACGTCGAGCCCGACCAGGACGGCCACACCGACGAGGCCGAGGGCCAGGCCCCCGGCGCGCACGGGCGTCACGGGCTCGGCGCGCAGCATCAGCAGCGCGATGAGCACCGGCTCGATGGCGATCAGCAGGCCGGTCAGCGAGGAGCTGATGTGCACCTCGCCGTACGTGATCAGCAGGAACGGCCCGACGATGTGGATCAGTCCGAGGACCACCACCGGCACGGCGTTCCGGCGCAGGGCCCGCAGACTGCCCTGCACGGCGGCGACCGGCACCAGCACGAGGGCCGCGATCGCCACCCGGCCGAACACGACCATCATCGGCGACAGGTCCTCGATGGCGATCTTGATCAGCAGGTACGGGATGCCCCAGAGCACGGCGACCAGGGCGAAAAGGATCCAGGCTCGACGATTCACACCATGAGCTTCACGCCGTACCGTATTCAGCGGTAGTGATGATTTGGGTTGCTCGTATTAAGGAAAACTGATGATCGACGTGCAGCGTCTCCGCGTTTTCCGTGAAGTCGCCCGGCAGGGCAGCTTCAACCGCGCCGCGGCCGCCCTGCGGCTGACCCCGTCGGCCGTCTCACAGCAGATCAGCGCGCTCGAGCGGTCGCTGGGCGCCAGCGTGGTCTGCCGCAGCACCCGCGGCATCGAGATCACCGACGCCGGCCGCGTGCTGGTCGACGCGGCCGACACGATCGCCGCCGAGCTCGAGTGCGCGGAGCGCGAGATCGCCCGGCTGAGCGCCGCGGGCCCGCGGCTGACCGTCGCCACGTTCGCGAGCGGCGGCCAGCGCCTGCTGCCGGGCGCGTTGATCCGGTTCCGCACGGCGCATCCCGAGGTGTCGCTGACCGTGCTGGAGAGCGAGCCCGCCGACAGCCTGCTCCAGGTGCGCTCCGGCGCCGCCGACCTCGCGCTCACCTACCACTACGAGGGCGCGCCACCGGTACGCCCGGACGACCGCTCGGGCCTGACCTGGATCCCGCTGCTCGAGGATCCGATGTGGATCGTGCTGCCGGCCGGCCACCGGCTCGCCGGCCGCGACGGCGTCGCGATGGCCGACCTGCGCGGCGAGCGCTGGGTGCAGGGCTGCCTGACGGCCGCCGACATGCTCGACCACTACGCCGGGCTGGCCGGGTTCGAGGTCGACGTCGCGTGCCGGGGCACCGACTACGTGTTCGCCCAGTCGCTGGTGAAGGTCGGCGTCGGGATCAGCCTCGTGCCGCACACCGCCCTGACCGCCGACGCCGGCGGGCTCGTGATGGTGCCGCTGGAACCCCCGCGCCCGGCCCGGCACATCGGCGTGGCGATCGCCCGGCGCCGCGCCCAGGACCCGGCGACCCGCGCGCTGGTCGACGCGCTGTCCCAGGAAGTAGGAGTTCCCTCTCGCATAACGGGATGACCGGCGTACGGTCAGCGCATGGTCGTCTACACACACGGGCACCACGAGTCGGTGCTGCGCGCCCACAGCCGGCGCACCGCCGAGAACTCCGCCGCCTACCTGCTGCCCGCGCTGACCCCCGACGACCGGCTGCTCGACGTCGGCTGCGGCCCCGGGACCATCACCGCCGACCTGGCCACCCGGGTCGGGTCCGTGACCGCCGTCGAGACCGCGCCCGCCGCCCTCGACGCGGCCCGCGCGGTCGCGCGCGAGCGCGGGGTCGCCGTCGAGTTCGCCGTCGACGACGTGCACGCGCTGGGCTTCGCCGACGGGAGCTTTGACGTCGTGCACGCCCACCAGGTGCTCCAGCACGTCGCCGACCCGGTCGCCGCGCTGCGCGAGATGGCCCGGGTCTGCCGGCCCGGCGGCCTGGTCGCGGCCCGCGACAGCGACTACGGGGCGTTCGCCTGGTGGCCCGAAGTGCCCGCCTTGTCGGAATGGCGCGAGCTGTACCGCCGTGTGGCCCGGGCCAACGGCGGCGAGCCCGACGCCGGCCGGCGCCTGCTCTCCTGGGCTCGCGCGGCCGGCCTCGACGCCACGGCCACCGCGTCCACCTGGTGTTTCGCGACGCCGGCCGACCGCGCCTGGTGGGGTGAACAGTGGGCCGACCGGGTGCTCGGGTCGGCGCTGGGCGAACGGGCGCTCGCGCTCGGCCTCGCCGACCGCGCCGCCCTGACCCGGATGGCCGACGGCTGGCGCGAGTGGGCCGCGATCGAGGACGGCTGGTTCCTCGTACCGCACGGCGAGATCCTCTGCCGAACGTCGCTCACGAATTCCGCATCGGAGCATCACTCATGGTGAGGCATCTTTTGTAAGGTCCCTACAACGTGTCCGCCGCGCCATGCGCGGGTGGTGCGTTGGTGTACCGGAGGGTAATCGGGCAGGGTAATGGCGGAGCGCAGGTGGCCGACCCGAGATCCGGACGTGCCTGCCGCGCACGCGTAGTGGGAGGCTCAGCCGGTGTTCAGTCGTGTCGCCATCGTCAACCGCGGAGAGGCCGCGATGCGGCTCATCCACGCCGTCCGGGACCTGTCGGCGGAAACCGGGGAGCGGATCCAGACGATCGCGCTCTACACCGACGCCGACCGCAACGCCACGTTCGTCCGCGCCGCCGACATCGCGTACCCGTTGGGTCCCGCCTCGGCCCGGCCCTATCTCGACCACGCGGTGCTGGAGCGCGCGCTCGTCGAGACGCGGGCCGACGCCGCCTGGGTCGGCTGGGGCTTCGTCGCCGAGGACCCGGCGTTCGCCGAACTGTGCGAGAAGCTCGGCGTCACCTTCGTCGGCCCGAGCGCCGAGGCCATGCGCAAGCTCGGTGACAAGATCGGCGCGAAGCTGATCGCCGAGGAGGTCGGCGTCCCGGTCGCGCCGTGGAGCCGCGGCGAGGTCGCCACGCTGGAGGACGCGCTGCGCGCCGGTGAGCGGATCGGCTACCCGCTGATGCTCAAGGCCACCGCGGGCGGCGGCGGGCGCGGCATCCGCAAGGTCGCGTCGGGCGACGAACTGGCCGACGCGTACGAGCGGACCAGCCAGGAGGCCCTGCGCGCGTTCGGCTCCGGCGTCGTCTTCCTGGAGCGCCTGGTCACCGGCGCTCGGCACGTCGAGGTCCAGGTCATCGCCGACGGGCACACCGCGTGGGCGCTGGGCGTCCGCGACTGTTCCGTCCAGCGGCGCAACCAGAAGATCATCGAGGAGTCGGCCTCGCCGGTCCTCGCCCCCGACCAGGTCGCGTCGTTGAAGTCGTCGGCGGAACGGCTCGCGGTGGCGGTGGGCTACCGCGGTGCCTGCACCGTCGAGTTCCTCTACCACCCCGGCGAGAAGCTGTTCGCGTTCCTCGAGGTCAACACCCGCCTCCAGGTCGAGCACCCGATCACCGAGATCACCACCGGCACCGACCTGGTCCGGCTGCAGTTGCACGTGGCGGCGGGTGGCTCGCTCTCCGGTGAGCAGCCGGCCGAGCAGGGTCACGCCGTCGAGGCCCGGCTCAACGCCGAGGACCCCGACCGCGACTTCGCCCCCGCGCCCGGCCGGATCGCGCGCCTGGTGCTGCCCGCCGGCCCCGGCATCCGGGTCGACACCGGCGTCAGCGAGGGCGACACCATCCCGGCCGACTTCGACTCGATGATCGCCAAGATCATCGCGTACGGACACGACCGCGAGCACGCCCTGGGCCGGTTGCGCCGGGCGATGACCGAGACCACGGTGATCATCGAGGGCGGCGCCACCAACAAGAGCTTCGTGCTCGACCTGCTCGACCAGCCCGAGGTGATCGACGCGAGCGCCGACACCGGCTGGATCGACCGGGTCCGCGGCGAGGGCCGCCTCGTCAGCCACCGGCACTCCGCCGTCGCCCTGGCCGCCGCCGCGATCGAGGCGTACGAGGACGAGGAGGAGGTCAGCCGCTCCCGGTTGCTGGCCACCGCGCACGGCGGCCGCCCGCAGGTGCACCACGACCCGGGCCGCCCGCTCGACCTCAAGCTGCGCGGGGCCGGCTACCGGGTCGCCGTCGCGCGCGCCGGCGCCAGGCGCTTCCGGGTCGGCATCGGCGAAGAATATGCCGACGTCGAGCTCGACCGGTTCGACGCGTACAACGGGCAGATCGTCGTCAACGGCCACCGCTTCCGGCTGGTCTCGGCCACCCACGGGCCGGTCCACCTGGTCGAGGTCGACGGCGTCACCCACCGGATCAGCCGCGACGAGGGCGGCGTCGTCCGCTCGCCCGCGCCCGCGCTGGTGGTCGCCACTCCGCTCGCCGTCGGCAACGAGGTCGAGGCGGGGGCCCCGATCCTCGTCCTCGAGAGCATGAAGATGGAGACGGTGCTGCGCGCGCCGTTCCGCGCCCGGGTCCGCGAGTGTGCGGTGTCGGTCGGCAGCCAGGTCGAGACCGGCGCGCCGCTGATGCGGCTCGAGCCCCTGGGTGGCGAGGAGGCCGCCGCCGAGTCCGCCGTCGCCGAGATCGAGCTGCCGGGCCCGGCGCCCGACGGCACCGCGGCGCAGCGGGCCGCCCACGCCCTGGCCGACCTGCGCGGCCTGCTGCTCGGCTTCGACGGCGACGTCCGCGACCACAAGCGGGTGCTGGCTCGTTACCTGGCGGCTCGCGCCGAGTTGGGCGGCCAGCCGAGCGCGGGCGAGCTCGACCTGTTCACCGTGTTCGCCGACCTGTCGGAGCTGAGCCGCAACAAGCCGAGCGGGGAGCTCGACGGCGAGTCGGACAGCCCGGTGCACAGCCCGCGCGAGTCGTTCCACTCCTACCTGCAGAGCCTCGACGTCGAGCGGGCGGGCGTCCCGGAGAGCTTCCAGGCCAAGCTGACCACCGTGCTCGCGCACTACGGGATCACCGGGCTCGACCGCACCCCGGAGCTCGAGGCCGCGGTGTTCCGGATCTTCCTCGCGCAGCAGCAGATGAGCACGTCGGTGGCGATCGTCTCGGAGCTGCTGCGGCAGTGGCTGGCCGGCGCGTCACCGGTCGAGCCGCTGCTGGAGCGGTGCGGGCTCGCGCTGGAGCACCTGGTCTCGGCGACGCAGGTGCGCTTCCCGGCCGTCTCCGACCTCTCCCGCGGCGTGGTGTTCCGCTGGTTCGCGCAGCCGTTGCTGCGGCGCAACCGGGCCAAGGTGTACGCGGCCGTCCGCGCCGACCTGAAGTATCTGGACCAGAACCCGTCCGCGCCGGACCGGGCCGCGCGGATCCAGGCCATGGTGGCCAGCAACGAGCCGCTGGTGCGGCTGGTCGGGCAGCGGGTCGGCCGGCCGGGCCGGGACCACGCGCCGTTGCTGGAGGTGCTGACCCGGCGCTACTACGGCAACCGGGCGTTGTCGTCGGTCGCGGTCCACGAGGCGGCCGGGTGCCGGTTCGTCACCGCCGAGCACAACGACGCACGCGGTGCCACCCGGGTCGTGACGACCACTGTGGACATCACGGCGCTGCCGGACGCGCTCGGCGCCGTCGCGGGGTTCGCCGCCGACGCGCCGGGGCGGGGGCTGGTCGCCGACCTCTACGTCACCTGGGAGGACCAGCCGGACGCCGAGGCGATGGCGGTGCGGCTCGGGCAGATGATCGCCGCGCAGCCGCAGCCGACCGGCGTACGCCGGATCACCACCACCGTGGCCGGCACCAGCGGGGCCGTGGTGCACCACCACTTCACGTACCGCCCCGACGGCGCCGAGCTCGTCGAGGACCGCCTGATCCGCGGCCTGCACCCCCAGATCGCCGGGCGCCTGCAGCTCTACCGGCTGCGCGAGTTCGACCTCACCCGGCTGCCGTCGGCCGACGAGGAGATCTATTTGTTCAAGGCCGTCGCCCGGAGCAACCCGGCCGACGAGCGGCTGATCGCGATGGGCCAAGTGCGTGACCTGACGCCACTGCGGGAGGCCGACGGGCGGCTGGTGGCGCTGCCGGCGCTGGAGGACGCGATCACCGCGGGCCTCGACGCGATCCGCAACATCCAGGCGCAGCGGCCGCAGAACAAGCGCTACGACACCAACCGCCTGATGATGTACGTCTGGCCGTCGACCGAGCTGACGATGGAGGAGCTGGGCGCGCTCGTCCAGCGGATCCTGCCGACCACGGCCGGGGCGGGCCTGGAGGAGGTCCAGTTCATCGCCCGGCAGCGCAACGCCGCGGGGGAGCTGGCCGAGGTCGCGGTGCGCATCACGCTGGACGCCGGCAACGGTGCGTCCCTGCACGTCGACAAGCCGTCGACGGAGCCGGTGCTGCCGTTGGACGACTACCGGCAGAAGGTGTTGCGGGCGGCGCGGCGCGGCAACGTCTACCCGTACGAGCTGACGTCCCTGCTCGGGTCCTTCGTGGAGCACGACCTGGACCCGGCGTCCGGTGCGCTCGTGCCGGTCTCCCGGCCCAAGGGGCGCAACACGGCCGCGATCGTCGCGGGTGTGGTGACGACGCCGACGCAACGGCACCCGGAGGGGATCACCCGGGTGGTGCTGCTCGGCGACCCGACCAAGGCGTTGGGCGCGCTGTCGGAGCCGGAGTGCGCACGGGTGATCGCGGCGCTGGACCTGGCGGCGGAGATGGGTGTGCCGCTGGAGTGGTTCGCCCTGTCGGCCGGCGCGCGGATCTCGATGTCGTCGGGCACCGAGAACATGGACTGGGTCGCGGCGGCACTCAAGCGGATCGTCACGTTCACCCAGGCCGGCGGCGAGATCAACATCGTGGTGGCGGGCATCAACGTGGGCGCGCAGCCCTACTGGAACGCCGAGGCCACGATGCTGATGCACACCAAGGGCATCCTGGTGATGACCCCGGACTCGGCGATGGTGCTGACCGGCAAGCAGTCCCTGGACTTCTCCGGCGGCGTGTCGGCGGAGGACAACTTCGGCATCGGCGGCTACGACCGGGTGATGGGCCCGAACGGCCAGGCGCAGTACTGGGCGCCCAACCTGCCCGCGGCGCGCGACGTGTTGATGGCGCACTACGACCACACCTACGTGGTGCCGGGCGAGGCGGGCCCGCGGCGCGCCGCGACCTCGGACCCGTCGGACCGTGACGTCTCGACGTTCCCGCACGTGGTGGCCGGCAGCGACTTCACGACCGTGGGGCAGATCTTCTCGGCCGAGCACAACCCGGACCGCAAGAAGGCGTTCGACATCCGTACGGTGATGCGCGCACTGTCCGACCAGGACCACGCGGTGCTGGAACGCTGGGCTGGCATGGCCGACGCGGAGACCTCGGCGGTGCAGGACGTCCACATCGGTGGGTGGCCCGTCTGTCTCATCGGCATCGAGTCGCGGTCGGTGCCGCGGCGGGGCTTCCCGCCCACCGACGGCCCCGACACCTACACCGCGGGCACGCTGTTCCCGCGCTCGTCGAAGAAGACGGCCCGCGCCATCAACGCGGCGTCGGGCAACCGCCCGCTGGTGGTGCTGGCGAACCTGTCGGGCTTCGACGGCTCGCCGGAGTCGATGCGCAAGCTGCAGCTGGAATACGGCGCGGAGATCGGCCGGGCGATCGTCAACTTCGAGGGCCCGATCATCTTCTGCGTCATCTCCCGCTACCACGGCGGCGCGTTCGTGGTCTTCTCGAAGGCGCTGAACCCGAACATGACGGTGCTGGCGCTGGAGGGCTCCTTCGCCTCGGTCCTGGGCGGCGCCCCGGCGGCGGCGGTGGTCTTCTCGGGCGAGGTCAACAACCGCACGGCGACGGACCCGCGGGTGACCGAGTTGCAGACGTCGGTCGCGTCGGCGAGCGGCGTGGAACGGGCGGCGCTGAACGCCCGCCTGGCCGAGGTCCAGGCGTCGGTGCGGGCCGAGAAACTGGGCGAGGTGGCCCAGGAGTTCGACAGGGTCCACAGCATCCAGCGCGCCGTCGAGGTCGGCTCGGTCGACGCCATCATCAGCGCGGCGGAGCTGCGCCCGCGCATCATCGAGGCCATCGAACGCGCGATGTCCTGACGGGGTCCGCGCCGTAACAGAGACCGTTCTCTGGTTTCTGTTACGGCGCGCCTGCGCGAATGGTCGTTCCGCTGCCTCTTGAACGCGCCGAAACCATCTGGCAATATCGGCTCAGCTCGATGTGAGCGGTTGACCCCCACAACTCAGAATCCCGGCTCGACGCCGCCCGTCGATTCATGTGAGCGCTAACATTCGTGTTGGTTCTCCAGCGCTGGCGCGCGGCCTGGCCGCCGTTCGTCGGGAGGTTCCGGTGCCAGCTCAGCCCATCAGCCGCCGCCAGGTGCTGCGTGCCGCCGGGGCCACCGCGATGCTCTCCGCGGCCGGCTCGACGATCGCCACCGCCCGGCCGGCCGCGGCCGCGGTGGTGCCGCCGGCCCGCGCGGACATCGGGGTCTCGGCCTACCCGTTCGACCTCGGGCAGGTGCGCCTGACCGCCGGGCGGCTGCTCGACAACCAGACGCGGACGCTGGCCTACCTGCGCTTCGTCGACGTCGACCGGTTGCTCTACAACTTCCGCGCGAACCACCGGCTGTCCACCAACGGCGCCGCCGCCAACGGCGGCTGGGACGCGCCGAGCTTCCCGTTCCGCACCCACATGCAGGGGCACTTCCTCACCGCCTGGGCGCAGGCGTACGCCGTCCTGGGCGACACCACCTGCCGCGACAAGGCCGCCCACATGGTGGCCGAACTCGCGAAGTGCCAGGCCAACAACGCCGCCGCCGGGTTCGCCGCCGGCTACCTGTCCGGCTTCCCGGAGTCCGACTTCACCGCGCTCGAGGCCCGCACCCTGTCGAACGGCAACGTGCCCTACTACTGCGTCCACAAGACCCTGGCCGGCCTGCTCGACGCCTGGCGCTACACCGGCAACACCCAGGCGCGGTCGGTGCTGCTGGCCCTGGCCGGCTGGGTCGACACGCGCACCGCCCGGCTCAGCTCCAGCCAGATCCAGGCCATGCTGGGCACCGAGTTCGGCGGCATGAACGAGGTGCTGACCGACATCTACCAGCAGACCGGCGACGCGCGGTGGCTGGCGACCGCCCAACGGTTCGACCACGCCTCCGTGTTCAACCCGCTGGCCGCGGGCCAGGACCAGCTCAACGGGCTGCACGCCAACACCCAGGTGCCGAAGTGGGTCGGGGCGGCGCGGGAGTACAAGGCGACCGGCACCACCCGCTACCGCGACATCGCCACCAACGCCTGGAACATCACCGTGGGCGCGCACACCTACGCCATCGGCGGCAACAGCCAGGCCGAGCACTTCCGCGCGCCGAACGCGATCGCCGGTTATCTCACCAACGACACCTGCGAGCAGTGCAACACGTACAACATGCTCAAGCTGACCCGGGAGCTGTGGCTGCTCGACCCGGGCCGGGCCGCCTACTTCGACTACTACGAGCGGGCCCTGCTCAACCATCTCGTCGGTGCGCAGAACCCGGCCGACAGCCACGGCCACGTCACCTACTTCACCCCGCTGCGGCCCGGCGGCCGCAAGGGCGTCGGCCCGGCCTGGGGCGGCGGCACGTGGAGCACCGACTACAACTCGTTCTGGTGCTGCCAGGGCACCGGGATCGAGACCAACACGAAGCTGATGGACTCGATCTACTTCCACAACGGCACGACGCTGACGGTCAACCTGTTCGTGCCGTCGGTGCTGACCTGGGCGCAGCGCGGGATCACCGTCACCCAGAGCACGAGCTACCCGGTCAGCGACACGACGACGCTGACGCTCGCCGGCGCGATGAGCGGCTCGTGGAGCATCCGGATCCGCGTACCCGCCTGGACGAGCGGGGCGACCGTGAGCGTGAACGGCGCGGTGCAGAACGTCCCGACGACGCCTGGCAGCTATGCCACGGTCACCCGCACCTGGACCGCCGGCGACACGATCGTCGTCCGGCTGCCGATGCGCGTCGGCACCGTGGCCGCCAACGACAACCCGGGGGTGGCCGCGGTCACCTACGGACCCGTCGTGTTGTGCGGCAACTACGGCAACACCGCCCTGAGCGCGCTCCCGTCGCTGGTGACGTCGTCCGTCGTGCGGACGGGCAGCGGGTTGCTGGCCTTCACCGCGACCGCGAACGGGGCCACCGTCAACCTCGGCCCGTTGCACGACGCGTACGGCTTCAACTACACGGTCTACTGGAACACCGGTGGTGGCGCGGGCGGCAGCCACCGGCTGGTCAACGCCGGCACGGGCCTCGTCCTCGGAGTCCAGAACATGTCGACCGCCGACGGCGGCCTCGCCGTGCAGTGGGGCGACACCGGCACCGCCGACCACAACTGGGTCATGGTGACCGACGGCGACGCGGTCCGGTTCCGCAATGTCAACAGCGGCAAGGTCCTCGGCGTCGAGAACATGTCGACGGCCGACAACGCCCGGGTGCTGCAGTGGGCCGACAACGGCACGGCCGACCACCGCTGGCAGGTGCTGAGCAACGGCGACGGCACCTACCGCATCCGCAACGTCAACAGCGGCAAGCTGCTCGGCATCCTGAACGGCTCGACCGCCTGGGGTGCCCAGGTTGTCCAGGACCCCGACAACGGCACCGCCGACAACCGCTGGCGCCTGGTCGCCAACGGCTAGCGGGTGTCGCGGGCCGAGGCGGAGGCCAACCGGACAGCGGCGGTGAAGGCGGCTTCGGAGCTGTTCCGCGAGAAGGGCATCCCGAACGTCGCTGTCGCCGACGTCATAAGGGCTGTCGGCCTCACGCAGGGCGGGTTCTACAAGCGGTTCTCCTCCAAGGCGGCCCTGGTCGACGAGGCGGTGGCGCTGGGGTTCGCCGAGATGATGGACCACCTGGCGCGGTTGGACGCGGACGCCGACGACCACCGGGCGGCGCGACTCGCCCTGCTGGAGTCGTACCTGTCGACCGCGCACCGCGACGACCCCAGCGACGGGTGCCCCGCGGCCGGCTCCAGCGGGCGACCTCGGGCACGACCCGGCGCCACGGGCGACGTATGCCGCCGGCGTTCGCGAGACGGCCGCCTGGATCGCGCCGGGTGACGCCGGCCTGGCCGCGTTGGCCACGCTCGTGGGCGGAATGCTGCTCGCCCGGGCGACCACGGGCAGCCCGGTGTCCGAGGAGATCCTGGACGCTGTGCGCGACAGCGCGTCCCGCGCTGTCTGAACCCGGGACCGCGGCCGGCAAGGGTCGTGCGAGCCCCGGAGCCGGGCCGCGGCGGGAGATCGCGGCCCGGCTGGTCTGGTCAGTTGTCCGAGGGCGGCCGCGCGGTCCGGGAACTCCATCAGGACCACCAGGCCCGGCGAGGCTCCCTCGATTGCCCCCGTAGGGCTTCGCCGTAGCCCCGACCTGCTCGAAGTAGGTCAGGCCGGCGTCGTTCGGGACATCACCGGGGATGCGTAGGTGGTCGATGAGATAGGTGGTCATCGGGTGGCGCGCCGAAGCCATGAGTAGGACCCGCCGCCGCTGGGCATTGGGCAGGCACATCGATCTCTGGGAGGCCCGGATGCGCTGGTTGGTGGTCGTCGTGGTCGTCGTCGTGGTGGTTGCCCTGGCGATTTATCTGCCCCGGAAGGCCTTCCGTGCCGGTCGGTCCATGCGGAAGCGGCTCGACAAGGGGGAGTGAACCCGTCAGCCCAGGGCCGCGGCGAAGCGGGTGGCGAACTCGGTGAGGGCGGTCGGGTCGGGTGCGTGGTCGGGGTTGACCTCCGTGAGCACCAGGCCCGCGAACCGGGGGCTGGCCGTGAAGATCGAGAGGCTGGCGGTCAGCTCGGTCAGGAGCAGGCCCGCCGGCGCGTCGCCCGAGTCCGGCACGTCGGCCAGCGGTGTGTCGTTGAAGGACAGCACGTCGACGTCGCAGTGCACGACGAAGCGGGGCGCCGCCGACTCCATCGTCGTGCGGGCACGAAGGGCCGCCCCAACGGGATCAGCCCGCACCTCGGCCGCCGTCACGTGCGGGATGCCCAGCTCGTCGAGCAACCCGCGCTCGTGGTCGCCGACCGGTAGGCAGTGCCCGTAGGACACGACCGACGACGCGGGTCGTGGCGGCCCGACCGCCGCCAACTCCGGGACGTGGCCCGGCACGCGCAGCAGGCAGGCCAGTCCCATCGCGTCGAGGTTGCCGTTGACCCGGGTCGCCGGCGTGTAGAGGTCCGGCCCGCCGTCCACGTAGAGCAGACCCGGCGGCTCCGGGAAGCCGGCGACCACCCCCACCGTGATCGAGCAGTCGCCGCCGACGACCAGCGGCGTCCGGGCCGAGGCCAGGATCTCAGCCGTCGCCGCGGCCGTGTCGGCCGCCACCCGGGCCACCACCGCGGCGTGCTTGGCCGTCGGTCGCCCGGGGTCGGGTCGCCACCGGAAGCCCGGCACGTCGCCGAGATCGACCGCGCCGCCCGGCAGTGCCTCGACCAGGCCCGCAGCCCGCAACGCCGCCGGCCCCTTCTCCAGGCCCGGCGTGTGCGCGCCCGCGCTCGACGGCACCCCCAGCACTCCCCACCGCGCGTCCATGCCCGTCATGCTCACACGACCCACCGACAAAAAGCCGTGACGGTCGATGGCACGCAGCCGGAACGGCCAGTACGCCACGGGTCCGCGTACCCGAATGATCTTGTCTCGATGAGCACCGAGACCTGCCCCCACTGCCGCACCGCCACCACCACCCTCGGCAACGCCGAGCCCTGGTGCGCGCGCTGCGAATGGAACCTCGACGCGTACGACCGTTTCCGGCGGCGTCCGGAGTTCGGCTGGGCCTGGGTCGACCGGCGCCTGCACCGGCTCGCCTTCCGGCTGGCCCGCGGCCAGTTCGCGAAGCTGGTCAAGGCCGACCTGGCCCGCCGCGCGAACCTGCCGCGGATCGTCGTCATCGCCGTCTCGCTCGTCCTCCTGGGGATCTTCGCCGCGATGGTGGCCGGCGGCGTCCTGCTCGTCCTGCGCGACTTCCCGTCCTGGTGGCTGGCGCCCGGCTTGATCCTTCTCGCGGTGGCCTGGCTCCTGCGCCCGCGGCTCGGCCGCCTGTCCGATCTGGACGGTTGGGAGATGAGCCGTGACGAGGCGCCAGGCCTGTACGCCCTGCTCGACGAGGTGGCCGGCGCCGTCGGGACCGCCACGCCGCCGGCCGTGCTGGTCACCGAGGACGTCAACGCCTTCACGACCAACGTCGGCTTCCGGCGGCGGCGGGTGCTGGTGCTCGGCCTGCCGCTCTGGGCCGTCCTGCAACCGCAGGAGCGGGTGGCGCTGCTCGGCCACGAGTTCGGCCACTTCGTCAACGGCGACACCCGCCGGTCGCTGCTCGTACAACCGGCCCTGAGCATGCTCGGCAACGCCGCGATGCTCGTGCGACCGGGCCACGAGTCCGCCGGCGGCAGTTTCCTCACGCTGCTCGCCGAACTCGTCGCCCGCGCCGCACTGTCGGTGCTCAGCAAGATCCTGCTGCTCGGGCACATCCTGCTGCTCTGGATCGGCCTGCGTGACGGCCAGCGCGCCGAGTACCAGGCCGACGCCCTCGCCGCCAAGGTCGCGGGCACCGCCGCGGCGCTCGGCCTCGCGGAGGTGCTGGCGGCGGCGGAGGTCGTGGACATGCTGGTACGCCGCGACGCGCGCGCCGGCCACGGCCCCGACACCTGGCGCGCCTCGGTCACGGAGAGCAGCGTCCGCGGCGGCGGGGAACGCACCGCCACCCGGCTGCAACTCACGATCCGCGAGGACGCGTCGATGTTCGCGACCCACCCGCCGCGGGGCCTGCGCGCCCGGATGCTCCGCGAGCGCACCTTCGCGACACCGACGGTGACGCTCACGCCGGCCAGGGCCGAGGCGATCGAGAAGGAACTGGCCAGGGAGTACGAGTCGGCCCGGCGCGAGCTCAAGAACGCCTGACCGGGCCAGCGGACGAGCAACGCCGGCCGACCCTGTCGCCGCGCCGCTTTGCTCTGCTTCCAGATACGCACCGCAGGTCAGAGGTGGTGGTGCGGATATGGAAGCAGAGCAAAGCGGCGTGAATGACGTTCATCTCGGGGGCGGGCGCCGGCCCGGGAGCGCCGCTAGGGTCGGGTTCGTGGATCAACTGGGGACGGTGCTGGCCGCGCATCGCGCGTACCTTCGCGGGTGGGATCCCGCGCCCGGCGCGGACCCGGATCTGGTCACGTACCGTAGCGACGTCCCGCACGCCACGCTCAACGGTGTTCTGCGCCTCCGCGACCGGCCGGCCGGCGACGCCCTGCGCGAGGCCCGCGCGCGCCTCGACGGCGTACCCCGGATCTGGTGGGTCGGTCCCGACAGCGACCCCGGGACGTCCGCCGCGCTCCAGGGCGCCGGCGCCGTCAAGCGGACCGAACTCCCGATCATGGTGGCCGACCTCATCGAGGCACCAAAACAGCCACCGGAAACAGCGGGTCTGGAGATCACCCGAGCCACGGACCTCGTCGAGTACGCGACGGCGTACGGCCGCGTGTCAGGCGTCGACCCGGCCGCGATCGACACGGTGGTCGAGCGGGAGCGGGCCCAGCCCGACGTGGTCCGGCTCGCCGGGCGAGGCCCGGACGGCACCGTTGCCGGCACCGCCACCGCCTGGTTCAGCCACGACATCGTGACGCTCTACTTCGTCGGCACGCAGCCCGCCCACCGCCGGCAGGGCGTCGGCGCCGCAATGACCGCGGCCGTGCTCGATCTCGCCCGGCAACGCGGCGTGACCACGGCGGCGCTCTCCGCCACCCCCATGGCCGTGTCCCTCTACCATCGCCTGGGCTTCCGCCAGGTCGGCGCGTTCGACATCCTGTCCTTCTGAGAACGGCCTGTCACATCCGCGGCCGCGGCGGTGCTCTGTAGGTGTGGACGTCGAAGGGCAGAGCGTCGCCGCGCTGGTCGGGCGGGTCGAACGGGCGCGGAAGGGTGGCTTCGTGGTCTCCGACGGGGCTGTCCGGGCCGACCTCGAACAGGTGTTCCGCTCCGCGTACCCGCGGGTGGTCGCCGTCGCCGCCCGGGTGCTCGGCAGTCGGTCCGAGGCCGAGGACGTGGCGCAGGAGGTGTTCCTGACCTTCTGCCGGTCCGCCGTGCCGGCGGCCGAGGCGTCCGGCTGGCTGTCGGTCGCCGCGGCGCACACCGCGCTCAACCATCTGCGCTCCGGGAGACGGCGCGCGTCCCGGGAGGTCGCCGCCGGCAGCGCCGCGACCGTGGCACCCGACATCGCCGACGCGGTGGTCACTCTCGACGAGCGCCGACGGGTACGCGCGGCGCTGGCGAGACTGCCCCGCAAACAGGCTGTCGCCCTCGTCCTGCGGCACAGCGGCCTGAGCTACGCCGAGGTCGCCGCCGCCCTCGATCTTTCCCCCGGCAGCGTGGGCACGACCGTGCGGCGCGCCGAATCCGCTCTGCGTGAGGAGTTGAACCGTCATGCGTCATCCGACTGACGGCACGCTACGCCGGCTCCTGGACGAGCCGGACGGGGTCGCCGACGCCGAGCGCGCGCACGTCGCCGGTTGCCCGCCATGCCGGGGCCGGCTGTCCGCCGTCCAGCGCGACGCCGCGGCCGCCGCGACGCTGCTCGGCGTGGAGGCAGGCACCGACGTCGACGCCGGGTGGGAGCGGCTGTCCCGCGCCGTGGCCGCCGAGGAACGCCCCCGCGTGGCCGCGGCGCCCGGTCGCCGCTGGCGGACCCTGCTGCGCAGCCCGGTCGCCGCCGGCATCGGTGTGGCCGTCGTCCTGGCCGGCGCGGGTGCCGCGGCCGCCGGTGACTGGCTGCAGGTCTTCCGCGCCGAGCGGATCGCCCCGATCAGCGCGCCCCAGGCCGACCTGATCAAGATGCCGGAACTCGACCAGTTCGGCGACGTCGTGCCGATCGAGCCGATCACCATCCGCCCCGTCGCCGACGCGGCGGCCGCGGCCAAAACGACCGGGCTGACGGTGCCGCGGGTCGGCGCGCTGCCGAAGGGTGTCACCGGCGAGCCGACCTACCACGCCGGGCAGCGGGCGAGCGCGCTGTTCACCTACCGGGCCGAGAAGGCCGAGCGGACCGCGCGCGACCGCGGCGAGACGCTGCCTCCGCCGCCGCCGGGTCTGGACGGCAGTCAGTTCCGGTTGACGGGCGGTCCTGGGTTCGCGGCCGTCTGGCAGGCCGACCGCCCGTACCCGGCGCTGGTGGTAGCCCGCGCGATCGCGCCGACCGCCTATTCGACGGGCGTGCCGTTCGAGACCGCCCGCGACTACCTGCTCTCGTTGCCCATCGTGCCGCCGTCCGTCGCGGCGCAGCTGCGAGCCTTCTCCGGCGACGGTACGACCTTGCCGATCTTCATGTCGGTCGAGCACATGACCAGCACACCTACCGACGTCGGCGGCGCGCCCGCGACGTTGCTGATCTCGAAGGACGGTTCGATGGCGGCCGTGGTCTGGATGGACGGCACCGTGGTCAACGCGGTGGCCGGGCCGTTGAGGGGCGACGAGGTGCTGGCGGTGGCACGCGGGCTGGAGCCCCGGTGACGGCCGCCAGCGACACCGCGGAGACGCTCCTCGCCGAGCTGCCGCCGGCCGCCGCGGTGTGGTGCTCGGGGCTGCGCAAGCGCTACAAGCGGCGTACGGCGGTCGACGACGTGTCGTTCACCGTGCGGCGCGGCGAGGTGCTCGGCCTGCTCGGGCCGAACGGCGCCGGCAAGACCACGGTGATCAAGATGCTGCTCGGGCTGGTCCGGCCGGACGCGGGCGAGGTGCTCCTGCTCGGCCGGCCGGCCCGTGACCCGAAGGCCCGGGCCCGGGTGGGCTACCTGCCCGAGCTGTTCCGCTACCAGCCGTGGCTGACCGCCACCGAGGTGCTCGACCTGCACGTGCGGCTCGCCGGGGCCGCGATCCCCGATGCCGAACGCCGGGGGTGTCTGGCGCTGGTGGGTCTCGCGGACCGGGCCGGCGACCGGGTCGGCGGCTTCTCCAAGGGCATGCAGCAGCGGCTCGGGCTGGCGGTCGCCCTGGTCGCCCGCCCGGAGTTCGTGGTGCTCGACGAGCCGACCAGCGCGCTGGACCCGCTCGGCCGGGCCGACGTACGCGACCTGTTGCTGTCGCTGCGGGCCAAGGGCGTCGCGGTGCTGCTCAACTCGCACCTGATCGGCGAGGTGGAGCGGGTCTGCGACCGCGTCGTCATCCTCGACAAGGGCCGGATCGCCGCGTCCGGCAGCCTGGCCGAGCTGCTCGGCCAGCGCGAGCTGCGGTTGCGGCTCGACGAGGTGGGCGCGGCCGCGGAGGCCCGGCTCGCCGCCGCCGGGAAGCTGACCCGCGACGGCGACGCCTTCACGGTCGCGCTGGGCGACGAGGTGGCGGTGCCGGACCTGGTCGCCGACCTCGTCGGCCTGGGCGTCCGGGTGCATGCCGTGGAGCCCGGGCGGATCAGCCTCGAGGAGCGGCTGCTCGACATCCTGCGTACCGGAAACACCGAGGAGCCCGCATGATCGCCCTGACGGTCGCCGCCCTGACGCTGCGCGAGGCGGCCCGCCGGCGGGTGCTGCGCGCGCTCGCGGTGATGACGTTCATCCTGCTCGGGCTCTCCGCCTGGGGCTTCTACCGGCTCGACGCGGAGTTCGGCGGGCTCACCAGCGGTGAGGCCCGGCTGGCGGCGTCCACTGTGCTCAATCTGGTGATGTTCGGCCTGAGCCTGATCGCGGCGCTCGGCACGGCCTTTCTCGCCGGCCCGACGATGGCGGGCGAGATCGAGTCCGGTACGGCGCTGGCCGTGCTGGCCCGCCCGATCCGCCGCGAGACGGTGCTGGTCGGCAAGTGGCTGGGCCTGGTCGTGTTCGGCAGCGGCTTCGTGGCCGTGGCCGGGTTCGCCCAGTTCCTGATCGTCTGGTTCACGATGGGCTACTGGCCGCCGGGGCCGGTCACCGGGCTGGCCCTGCTGGCGGCGCAGACCACGGCGCTGCTCACGCTGGGCCTGCTGCTGTCCACGGTGATCTCGCCGATGGCGTCGGGCATCGTCGCGGTGGGCCTGTTCGGCGCGACCTGGATCGCCGGCGTGGTCGGCGGCATCGGCCAGGCGCTCAACAACGAGAGCGTGGCCCGCGTCGGCGCGGTCTCCCGGATGCTCCTGCCCACCGACGGCCTCTGGCGCGGGGCGATGAACGCCTTCCAGGACCCGGCGATGCTCCTGAGCGTCGGCATGCGCGGCCACCCGTTCATGGGCGAGGCGCCGCTGACCATCGCGTACGTGGGGTGGGCGGTGGTCTGGATCGCTCTGGTGCTCGGCCTCGCGGCATTCGCGTTCCGCCGCCGCGACCTCTAGCCGGGGTCCGCGACGCGGAGGCGGTAGCCGAAGCCGCGGACCGTCTCGATGACGCCCTCGCCGAGCTTCTTGCGCAGCGCGCTGATGTAGACGTTCACGATGTTCGTGCTCGGGTCGAAGCTGTAGCCCCACGCCTGCGACAGCAACTGCTCCCGGCTCAGCACGTGGTCAGGGTGCCGCACCAGGATCTCCAGCAGCGTGAACTCCCGGCTCGTCAGCTCGACCGTGCTGTCGCGCACCGTCGCCCGGCGCGAGCGCAGGTCCAATGTGATCTGTCCCGCCGCCAGCAGGTAGGACGCTTCCCGGCCCGGGCCGCGCAACCTCGCGCGGGCGCGGGCGAGCAGCTCCTCGAAGCGGAACGGCTTGATGAGGTAGTCGTCCGCGCCCGCGTCGAGGCAGGTCACCACGTCGTGGGCCAGGTAGCGGCCCGTGAGCACCAGCACCGGCAGCCGCGAGCCCTTGGAGCGCAGGTGCCGCAGCACGTCGAGGCCGCTGCGGCCCGCCAGGCCGATGTCGAGGATCAGCAGGTCGAAGTCGGAGCTGAGGCCGAAGTGCTCGGCCTGCTCGCCGCCCGCCACGTGCGTCGTGGTCCAGCCCTGCGCCCGCAGGCCGCGTTCCAGGAACGACGCGATCAGCGGATCGTCCTCGGCGATCAGGATGCGGGTCATCTCCTGCCTCCTCCCGGCACACGCGCCGGCAGCACCAGCGCGAACGTCGCGCCCTCGTCCGGCGGGCTGCTGACCTCGACCCGCCCGCCGTGTGCCTCGGCGATGGCCCGCACGATCGACAGACCCACCCCGGAGCCCCGGTAGCGCAGGTGCGCCGCGGCGCCCCGGCGGAAGCGCTCGAAGATGTGCGGCAGGTCCTCCGCAGAGACGCCCGGGCCCGCGTCGCGGACCCAGATGCGGCACTCCGAAGTGGACAGCGACGTGCCGACCGCGACCAGGGAGCCCGGTTCGGTGTTCTGCACGGCGTTCTGCGCGAGGTTGATGACCGCCTCCGTCAGCCGGTGCCGGTCGGCGCGGACCCGGCCGGTCGAGGCCGCGTCGACGTGCCACGCGCGCGGCGCGAGCGTGACCATCTTGTCGGCGAGCTCGTGCGTGAACGCCTCCAGGTCGATGTCCTCCGGCTGCAGGAAGTGGGGGTTCTTCACGTCGGCGAGCATCTGCAGGTCGTTGACGAGGCGGCTCATGCGGTCGAGCTCGTCCATCACGAGGGCCACCGTCCGGCGTTGCTCCTCGGGCTCCTCGATGATCCCGTACCGGATGAGGCTCAAATTCCCCAGGGCGATCGTCAGGGGTACGCGTAGCTCGTGGCTGGCGTCCATGAGGAACTCGCGCTCGCGCTGGAACACGCCCTCGAGCCGGTCCAGCATGGCGTTGAAGGTACGGGCCATCTCGGCGGCCTCGTCGTCGGAGCGCACCGGGATCCGCCCCGTCAGGTCGGAGCGGGAGATCGCCTGCGCCGTCTGGGTCAGCGACCGCACCGGGCCCAGCAGCCGGCCGGTCACCCACCAGGCCGCGCCGGACGCCAGCAGGACGACACCGATGACCGCCAGGACGCCGTACGACTGCAGCCGGGCGATCTCCGCCCGCTCCACCACGGGCAGGAACACGACGACGAACGTGCCGAAGCTCTCGCCGACCCGCACCGGCCAGGTCGCGTAGTAGGCGGCACCCAGCTCGGTGTCGAAGGTGCGCAGCCGCCGTACCGCCGGGTCCGGCGCCGACGTCGCGAACTGGCCCATGACCGGCTGCGGCAGGCTCGGCAGGGCGAAGCGCGACATCGTCTGCCAATAGGGTCGCCCGTCGACGAAGGCCAGCATCGCCTCCTCGCGGCTGGGCACGTTGCGCTCGAAGTAGACGTCGAACACCGCGGAGCTGGACGCGAACGCCTTGCCCGTGCGGGGATCGACGCCCTGCTCGACGAGCCGGTTGAGCTCGTCGACCTCCTGCCGCGCGGCCTCCTCCATCCGGTGCGTCAGGTGCAGCACCAGGACCTCCTGGATCGCCACCATCGAGAAGACGCCGGACAGCACGATCAGGGCGATGAACGCCAGCAGGACGCGGGCTCTGATGCTCTTCAGGACACGGAACCGGGCGGCGCCAACCACTGTGGACCCCCCAGACCAGAAGTAACTCGCGCGTAACTCACAGTAGATTTTCCGGGAGTACGCGCGGCATTACGCAAATGGCCCGGCGTAAATGCGCGAATGGCTGGCCCTATCCACCGTACCGCCGACTCATTCTTAGAATTTCCCGCTCGTTAACCTCGCGTTAAACACGGAACCGCCTCCCCGGCGCCGAAGCGGAGGGGAGGCGGTCCCGACGAGCGGATCAGCCGAACGTGATCACCAATCGCGGTGGATTGTCAGTGCCCTTCTCGCGGCTGTTGAACTGCTGTTCCTGACCGCCGCTGTTGTTCTCCACGGTGTCCCGGATCAGGAAGCCGTGGTTGCCGTCGGCGTACATGCTGCCCACCTGCGACGTCACGGTCCATTGCCGGTAGCCGCTGCCGGACGCCACCGTGGCGCCCGTGCCGGTCACCGCCGGCTGGTTGTTCCACCGGACGTTGGCCTCCGTCCAGGCCGCGCCGAGCCGGATGGCTTCCAGCGTGCGGCCGGTCTTGTAGGAGCCCGCGTAGAGGCGGAGCTGCGCGTTGGTCACCGAGCACCCCGACGGGATGGCCGGCAGGGTGAACCGCACCAGCACCCGGGCGTTGTTGCCGCCCGACTCCGAGTCCACCTTGATCGACGAGTCGGTGCCGTAGTTGCTCGACGCCGACGACTGGAGGACCCAGCTGTCCGCGTTGGCGCCCAGCGTCACCGAACCCGGCGCCGCACAGCTCGGCGGCGCGTTGACCGTCCACGCCCAGGTGTCCGGAGCACCGACGTTGAGCGCCGCGTCCGTTGCCCGGACCCGCAACTGGTGCGCGCCCGGCTGGATCCCGGCGAGGTTCACCGGGCTGACGCAGGGCGCGAACGCCGCCGCGTCGAGCGAGCACTCGAAGGTCACGCCCGGCTCGTTCGCGCTGAACGTGAACGCCGCCGTCGTGCTCAGCGTCGGGTTCGCGGGACCGGTCAGGATGTCCGTCACCGGCGCCGTGGTGTCCGGCGGCGGCGCCACCGTCCACTCGTAGAACGACGGTGTCGGGTCGGGCGTGCCCGCCGCGCTGACCGCGACGACCTCGAACTCGTGGTCGCCGACCGCCAGCCCGGCCAGGTTGACCGGCGAGGTGCACGGCGCGAGCGCCGCGGCGTCCAGCCGGCACCGGAACGTCGACCCCGCCATGCTGGAGTTGAACGTGAACGTCGCCGTGGTCGCGGTCGTCGTCACGTCCGGCACCGTGGCCAGCGTGGTCTGCGGCGCGGTCGGCGTGCCCGTCACGGTCCACGCGTGGTGCGCGGTCGCCCGGTTGCCGCCGGCGTCGATGTTGCCGACCTCGGCGTACATGCCCCAACCGCCGTTGTTGTTGGCCACGTTGCTGGAGACGGTGTGTGCGGGCTTGGCGACGAAGATGCCGTCGCTGCTGTTGCCGTTGGCGATGTTGCGGTCGATCGTGTTGCCCGGCTCGGTGCTCTCCGGCAGCACCTCGGCCTCGACCGAGATGCCCTCCGCGTCGTTGTCGTTCGACGTGTTGAGCACGACCAGGTTGGCCAGCGAGAGCGCGCCGAGCCAGATGCCCGACGACGACGAGCCGCTGGTGTCGTTGTCCTCGATCCGGTTGCCGGTCGACTCGAGCAGCTCGATGCCACCCTCGTTGGTACGCAGGTCGTTGCCCTGCACGAGGTTGCCGTCGGCCCGGAACAGGTTGACGCCGGTGCCGGCGAGCCCGTTGGCCTGGTTGGCGACGACATCGTTGTCGTTGGAGTCCGACAGCTCGATGCCGGCCTTGGCCTCGCGCAGCGTGTTGCCCTCGATCCGGTTGCCGTGCGACGCGGCGACGACCGAGATCGCCGTCTCGGAGACGTCCAGGACGTCGTTGGCCTTGACCCAGTTCTCGCTCGCTCCTTCCAGGTGGACGCCGTAGCCGCTGCCCGCCGAGATCCGGTTGCCGTCCAGCGTGTTGCCGCTGGACCCGATGATCTGGATGCCGTCGTCGGTGTTGTTGCTCAGCGTGTTGCCGAGCACCGTGCTGCCCTGCGAGCCGCCGAGGAGGGCGATGCCCACCCGGTTCTGCTGCAGCGCGTTGCCGCGGACCAGGTTGCCGCTCGACCCGTTGTCGGCGTTGGTGAGCTGGACGCCGGCCTCCTGGTTGGACCGGAGGTTGAGCGCCGTGACGATGTTGAGCGCGACGCCGGCGCCGAGTTGCACGCCGAAGTCGAACTCCTGGAGCGTGCCGTTGGTGACGGTCACGTTGTCGTGCCCGCCGTTGTTGAGGATGCCGGCACCTGAGCCGTTGCCGTCGACCGTGAAGCCGTTGAGGTCGATGGTGATGCCCGGCGCGCCGACCACGAGGCCGTTGGCGCCGCAGTTGGTCAGGTTGTTCGACACCACGATGCTGACGGTGATCGTCTGTCCACACGCGACCGTGGCCGGAACCGGCGCCGCGCCGATGGTCCAGCCGTGCGCCGCGGGTGTCGGGTCGTGGTTGCCGGCCGGGTCGATCGCCTTCACCCGGAACTCGTGGTTGGTCGCCCACAACCCGATGTAGGTCTTCGGCGACGTGCACGCGGTGAAGGCGGCGCCGTCGAGCGAGCACTCGAAGGTGGCACCGGCCTCGTTCGAGGCGAAGGTGAAGGTGGCCGACGTGCTGACCGTGTGGTGGTCCGGCGCCGTGACGATCGTGGTGTCCGGTGGCGTGGTGTCCGCGGGTGCGGGCTGCACGGTCCAGACGAACGTCGCCGGTGTCGGGTCGATGTTGTTCGCCACGTCGATGGCGCGGGCCTCGAACGTGTGCGAACCGTTGCCCAGCCCCGCGTACGTCTTCGGGCTCAGGCAGGGCTGCCAGGCCGAGTTGTCCAGCCGGCACTCGTAGCGCAGGTTCGGTCCGGGTGAGATGTCGTCCGAGCCGCGGAACCCGAACAGCGCGACGGGCGAGGTGCTCGCCTGGTCCGGGTGCTGGAAGATGGTCGTGTTCGGCGGCGTGGTGTCCTCGACCGGTGGGATCGGCGACACCGTCCAGGTGTACGTGGCCGCGGTCGCGTCCCGCCAGCCGGCCGGGTCGATCGCCCGCACCTCGAACTTGTGCACGTCCGAGAGCAGGAACTGGTAGGTCACCGGGCTGGCGCACTCCTCCCAGCCCGCGGTGTCCGGCGGCTGCACCGGCTCACCCGGGTCGGGCGGCTCCGGCTCGGGGTCGACAGGGCCGTCCAGGCGGCACTCGAAGCGCAGTGCGTCCGGCGGGGCCACGTTGTCGGAGCCCGTGAACGCGAACCGGGCGCTGGACAGGCTGCTGCTCGGGTTCGGCGGCGTCGAGACGAAGATCGTCTCGGGCGCCACCATGTCCGGTCCCGGCGGTGTGCCCGGGGTGCCGGTCGCGCAGACCACGCCGCGACACTGTGCCGGCTCACCGTTGCCGCCGGCCTGGTTGCCGCCGCCGTCGGTGGTGCCCTCCTCCGCCGCGTCGATGCCCCACGCGACGTTGTGGTGCGCCACGTTGGCGGTGACCGTGTGGCCGGCCAGCGCGATCGAGATGCCGTCGGCGGTGTTGCCGCCGGCCGTGTTGTTGCGGATGCGGTTGCCGTTGGCCGGGTCCGGCAGGCCCTCGGCGTCGACCGAGGCGCCGGTGACCATGATGCCGACGACGCCCTCGCTGACGTCGTTGCCGTCGACGTCGTTGCGGTAGGAGCCCTCGCCGACCTCGATGCCGATGCCCGAGGTGTGGCTGGCCAGGTTGCCCCGGACGACGGAGTCACTGGCGCCGCCGAGCGAGATGCCGGCCGGGTTGAACCGCACGTCGTTGTCGGCGAGGTGCGACCGGTTGCCGTCGTCGACCACGATCCCGGAGTCCGAGGCCAGGTAGGCGAAGTTCCCGGTGGCCGTGGTGTCGTCGGAGCCGTCGACCGAGATGCCGGCGTCGCCCGTACGCGTCATCCGGTTGCCGGTCAGCGTCGTGCCGTGCGAGCCCGCGCTGACCACGATGCCGGCGTCGCCGGTGTCGGTGACCCGGTTGTCGGTCAGCGTGTTGCGCCGGGAGTCCTCCAGCAGGATCCCGCCGTCGCTGTCGACCATCGGGTCGCCGGTCAGCCCGGACACCACGTTCTGGTGCAGCGTGTTGCCCGACGCGTTGCTCAGCCAGACCGCCGCGCCGAGGTTGCCGGACAGGGTGTTCGACACGAGCTGGTTGTTCTCGGAGCCGAACGTCAGCGCGATGCCGATCTCGTTGGCCTCGACCGTGTTGCGGCGCACGACGTTGGCGTTGCGACCGTCGTCGGCGTCCCACAGCTCGATGCCCGCCGTCGCGTTGCGGGTGACGGTCAGGTCCTCCACCACGTTGAACCGGGTGCCGGCCATCAGTTGTACGCCGTACCCGAAGGACCTGATCGTGCCTTCGCCCTCGACCACGACGTTCGCGAAGCCCGCGTTGCGGATGCCCGCGGGCAGCCCCAGCTCCGGCACCTCGTACGGCGAGCCGGGCTCACCGGCGAAGTAGCCGGGACCGTCGATCGTCTTCCCGTTGAGGTCGATGCGGATGTTCGGCGCACCGACCACCAGCCCGTCCAGCGGGCAGTCGGTCAGGTTGTTCTGCAGCCGGATGCTCTGCGTCACCACCATGCCGCAGGTGACCGTCGTCAGCGCCCCGGCCGGCGGTGCCGGCGGGGTCGGCGCGCCCGGCCCGTCGAACCGGAGCACGAGCTGCGGCGTGGCCGGCGGCTCCGCGATCGTGTCGCGCGAGGACAGCGACTGCTCGAAGCCCTCGCCCTCCTCGGCCGCGTCCCGGATCTGGAAGCCGTGGTTGAGCGTGCCGCCCAGCCAGCCGGTGACGGCCGCGGTGACGTCCCACTCGCGGAAGCCGCCGCCGGAGTCCGTCGTGGCGACCGGCCCGCTCGCGCCGGGCTGGTTGGCCCACGTCACCCCGGTCTCGGCCCACGTCGCGGCGAGCGGCTGGGCCTGCAGGGTCCGGCCCGCGTCACCCTCGGCGTTGATCCGCAGGGTGGCGGAGACGAGCTCACAGGCGGCGGGCGTGTCGTTCGGCACCGGGAACCGGATCAGGGCCCGCGCGTCCGCACCGCCGGCCTCGGACCGCACGGTGAGCTGCTCCGCGATGCCGAAGTTGACCTGCGTCTGGGCCTCGTCGACCCAGGTGTCGGCGGTGGCCGACAGGGTCACGTTGGCCGAGTCGCAGTCGGTCGGCGAACCGACCGTTCAGGTGTAGGTCGCCGGCGTCGGGTCGACGTTGTCGCCCTCGTCGATCGCCCGCACCTCGACCGTGTGGCTGCCCGTGGTGAGGTCGCTGAAGCTCCACGGGCTGGCGCACTCGAGCCAGGCCTCCTCGCTGGTGCTGTCGATCCGGCACTCGTACTCCAGCAGGAACGCCGGCGTCATGTCGTCGGTGCCCTGGAACGAGAACGTGGCCGTGCGGCCCGCGCTCGGGTTCGGCGGCACGCTGGCGAACGTGGTCTGCGGGGGCGTGGTGTCCTCGCCGCCGGTGAACTCCCACTCGGCCGGCGTCTCGTCCACATTGCCCGCACGGTCGATCGCCCGCACCTGCAACGTGTTCGGGCCCGGCTCGAACTCCAGCAGCTCGTAGGGGTTGGTGCAGCCGGTGAAGAGGTGCTCGGGCTCCGGCGGCTCGTTGGGGTCGGCGTCGACGGGCTCGAGCCGGCACTCGTAGAGGATCTCGGCCGGCGGGCTGACGTTGTCGGTCGCCGCGAACGTGAACACGGCCCGCTCCGCCGCGACCGTGGGGCCGGTCAGGACGCTGGTCTGCGGGTCCACGTTGTCCGCCGCCGGGAAGGGGCCCTCGTGCTCGTACGCGCCGATGTCGCAGGTGGTGTTCTTCGGCCGGCTGATGCCGCGCTCGTCGGTCAGCACGCACGGGCTCACGCCGCCGTCGAGCGCGTAGCTGTCGCTCTGGATCGCGTGCGTCATCGTCGGGACGCCGTTGTCGGCGATCGCGTCGATCCGCGGGTTGCCGGCGTTGAGCCGGTCGCGGCTGCCCCGGAAGTAGCAGGAGTCGCCGCTGTCCAGGTTGCCGCCCTCGGAGCCGACCGCGAAGCTGCACTCCGCGCCGACCAGGTTGCCGGCGACGAGCGTGTTGCGGAACAGCACCGACGTGCTCGGCTCGACGGGGAAGTTGACCGAACCGCCCGGCTCGTGGCCGACGCCGGCGCCGTAGGGCGACAGGTTCAGCGTGATGGTCGCGTTGACCACCCGCAGGCCCGCGTCGGCGTCGCTGTAGAGGCCGCCGCCCGACGTCTGCGCCACGTTGCCCGAGATCGTGGTGTTCTCGATGAGCGCGGTCGCATCGCTCGCGTTGTAGACGCCGCCGCCGTAGAGAGTCGCCCGGTTGTCCCAGAACGTCGTGCCCGACACGGTCAGCGTGCCGTCCGCGACGTTGGCGAAGCCGCCGCCGTGCAGCGCCCGGTTGCGCTCCACCCTGGTGTCCAGGATCTGGAAGGTGCCGCTGCCCTCGCTCTGGATGCCGCCGCCGTCCTCCTCGGCCACGTTGCCGGTGATGGTCAGCCGCCGCAGGGTGACGCCCTGGCCCTCGTGCTGCACACCGGCACCGCCCAGCGCGTGGTTGTCGCGCACGAACGTGTCGGTGACCGACGAGGCCGCGCCCGAGGCGAGCACCAGGCCGCCGCCGGTGGCGATCGCGGTGTTCTCGGTGAACGTGCTGCCCGCGATCGTCACGGCGCCGTCGCCGCCCGCGTAGAGGCCGCCGCCCCCGCCGTCGCCCGAGACCGGGTCGCCGGCCTCGTTCGCGGTGAACACCGAGCCCGTGACCGTCGCCGGACGCTGGGTGTCGCTGAACACGCCGCCACCGCTGCCACCGGAGACGTTGCCCGAGAACGTGCCCCGGGTGATCGTCAGGCGGGTCTTGGAGACGTTGGCGATGCCGCCACCGTCGGCGCCCGCGCGGTTGTCGGTGAACGCGGCGTCCGAGACCGTCAACTCGGCTTCGTGCTGGTTGTAGATCGCGCCGCCCTCGCCGCCGGTCGCGTTGCCCTCGAACAGGCCGCCGGCGATCTCCGTCCGGCCGACGCTCTCGGTGGCGATGCCGCCGCCGAACACGCCCGCGTAGCTCGTCTTCACGTTGACGTTCTGCAGCCGGACCAGGCCGGGTGAGAAGTTGGCGATCGCACCGCCCGACTCGACGTCGTACCCGTCCTGGAGGGTGACGCCGCTGACCGTGACGTCCTCGGCCTCCTCCCAGATCTCCAGGAGCCGGTCGAGGCCGCGGACCTCGGGCGCCGAGCCGGCCGGCGGCTGGCCGCCGTCGATCACGGTGCTCGCCGCGCCGGCGCCGACGATCGTCAGCGGGCTGCGGATGTCGAAGTCACCGACGTCGTCGTCGTTCCCGCCCGCCGGTGCGCGGGTGATCGCGTACGTGTTGGCCGGGAGCTGGATCGTGTCGGCGGCCGGGTTGGCGTTCGCCTCCTGCACCGCCGCGCGCAGTGTGCACGAGCCGGCGCCGGTCTGGCAGATCCCGTTGCCGACGTTGTTGTCGACCAGGTCCGCGGTGCTCGTGACCGTGAAGGTCATCGCCCACGCGGACTCCACGTGAATCAGGGTCAACACCAGGAGCGCACTGGCGCTCAGCGCTCCCAGTCTGGTAGCTCGGCGGCGCATCCGCCGCCTGGCATCCGTCGATCCGCGCATGTGTTCTCTCCACCTCGGACGCACGGTCATGGCGACCCGAGTTTTCGCGCGGCCGATAAATGCGGCCTCAGTCGTCGATGAAGAAACCTTTACGCGGCGTACGGACGCCGGTGCGGTCGACCTTGTTCCAGCGCGCCGGCGCGCGGCGCCACTCGAGCCAGAGCGCGTGCACGGTGACGGCCGACATGAAGACCGAGAACAGCACCACCACCGGCAGGACGTAGAGGAAGCGCAGGTCGCGCCACGCCCGGTCGAGCAGGACGGCCGCGGTGACGTTGACGGCCGCGGCGCCGAGACCGAACCAGAGCGCGATCGAGGGTACGTCGGCCGGCAGCGGCGAGTGGCCGACGGCGATCAGGGCGAGGGCCGCGGACAGGGCCAGGAGCTGCAGCGGCGGCACGGCGAGCATGGTGACCAGGTTGTAGACCAGGTAGGGACCGAGGCGGCCCGGGCCACGTCGGCCACGTCGGGCGCCTCCTCGCGGGTGACGGTCACCGCGTTGCCGACCAGTCCCTGGCGCAGCAGCGTCTTGCGCAGCACGACGACCGCGTCGCCGTAGAGGTCGACGGCGTACTCGGCGCCCGGCGCGTACTCCTGCAGGACGTGGTCGTCGTCGGTCGGCGGTGGGCCGGCGCCGGGCGTGCCGTGCAGGCGGACACCGCGACCACCGCGGCCCCGGCGCGGCTTGCTCAGGTAGGGGACGCCGAGGCGGTCGGGTTCGGGCCACCCGGCCAGCAGCGTCCGCGGCACGGGCACGCCGGCCAGGTCGAGCAGCCGCGCCGTGCGCCACTTGTCGGCGGCCGCGGCGACCGCCGGTGGGGTCCCGACGACGATCCAGGGCGCGTGGCGGCGGCCCTGCGCGGCGGCGGCCAGCGGCGGCAGCTCCTCGGAGACCGTCGGCACCACGATGCCGGCGCGGTGCCGGGCCGCGGCGCGGAGCACCTCCGCGAGGAAGCACGGGTGGTCGGCGAACGGGACGGTGTCGACACCCGCGCCGTCCGGGGCGGCGTCGACGCCGGTGGCCGGGTAGCCGCGTTCCGCGAGCGCGGCCAGCAGCGCCTTCCCGGCCGGCCCGCCGGCGCCGGTGACCAGGAAACGCCTCACCGGTCGCCGTCCTCGAAGAGCGGGGCGGGCACGCGTACGGCCTCGAAGCCCTCGGCGTGGTCCACCCGGGCCTGGCCGCCCCGGAACGCGGCGACGGCGCGTACCCGCCGCTCGTCCAGGTAGGGCTTCGTGCGCTGGTCCCGATGGACGGCCACGGAGCCGACCTTCGCGTCGAGCTGTGCGCCGATGTCGACGAACACGGTCGGACGGAACGCCGGTGTCACCGACGGGCTCTCGTAGCAGAGCACCGCGGGGTGGTGCCGGGCCGCCCGTAGCGTCGCCGCGTGCACGGCGCGGTGGTCCTGGTGGTGGTCGTGGGCCGAGTGCGTGAACACGATGTCGGGGCGGTGCCGGCGCAGCGCCCGGTCGATCGCCTCCGCCATCTCGTTCTCCGCCGTCGCGAGCCGGGTGTCGGGATGGTCGAGCACCTCGACGCTGGTGACACCGAAGAACCGGCGCCGGCCGACGCCTCGCCGGCCCGGGTCGTCGGGTCGCCGCCGCGCTCGCCGCGGCTCATCACCAGCACGTGCACCTCGTGGCCGGAGTCGACGAGGCGCACCAGCGTGCCGCCGCAGGCCAGCTCGAGGTCGTCGGGGTGGGCGCCGATCGCGAGGACGCGGCGGGGGAGCCGGGTGGGTTCGGCGGGGATCCGCAGCGCGTACCCGAGCCCGGCCACGGTCGAGAGCGCGACCAGGGTCGTGACGAGGACGGTGGCGGCGAGGACCGGGCCGGCCGGCAGGGCGTTGGCGGGCACGAGCACCAGGGCGGCGGTCACGGCGGTGACCTGGATGGAGCGGGGCCGGCGGAACCGGCGGCGGAGCATCCGGTCGGCACTGACCGCCGCGGTGGCGGTGCCGACGAGCGCGACGAGCAGCAGCACGGAGATGTCTACGGTCACGCTCGCCACGATCGGGCGCCCGGGTGAGAGGGCGTTGAGGAATCGGTGAGAACGCGTTTACGTGCCGCTTCATGAGAATTTCCTCATCCGGCCCTCATGGACGCATCACCTTGGTCGGGAACGCTGACCCTCGTGAGCGCACAGAAGGTGGCCACCGGTCTGGGTGCGGTGGCATTCGTGGCGTTGCTGGCCGGTGTCGGCGCGCCCGCGCTGCTGGGGCCCGATCCGGTGCCGGCCATACAGATCGTGGTTCCAGCGGCGCGGGCGACGGAGGGCGGCGGTGACAATGAGGGTGACCCGGCCGGCACCGACGCCACGGGACGCGCACCCAGCGGAGGCGACGATGACGACGGCTCCGGCTCCGGCTCCGGCTCCGGCTCCGGCTCCGGCTCCGGCTCCGACGACGACGCCGACGACGACGACGGTGAGCGCGACGACGACGAGCGCGGGGACGACGACTGAGCCGCGCCGCTGGCGGCCGACGCTCGGGTTGCGGCTGCGGCTGCTCGGCTGGGCGCTCGCCCTGCTGGCGGTCGCGAGCCTGTCGTCGGTCGTCGTGATCCGCCAGGTGCTGCTCAACCAGCTCGAGAACCGGATCGCCGCCGACATGCGCCAGGAGGTGACCGAGTTCCGCCGCCTCGTCGGCGGCCAGAACCCGGAGACCGGCCGGCCGTTCGGCACCGACCTGCGGGCGATCGCCGACACCTACCTGCTGCGCAACGAGCCACAGACCGGCGAGGCGGTGCTGGTCTTCGTCGACGGCGCGTTCTACCGCGGCACCGACCGCCCACCCTACGACCTGGCCGCGGTGCCCACCCTGGTCGCGGAGTGGACGGCCCTGACCGAGAGCGCGTACGGCCAGAACGACACCCCGGCCGGCTCGGCGCGCTGGCTCGCCGTGCCCGTGGTGATCGACGGCGCGGCCCGCGGCCAGGTCGTGGTCGCCGAGTTCGGCGCCGAGCGCCGGGCCGAGATCGACCGCGCGGTCCGCCTGATGGCGCTGGCCTGCCTGCTGGTGATCGTCGTCGTCGCGGCCGGCGGCTACCTGGCGATGGGCCGGGCGCTGCGCCCCCTGCGCACGGTGACCGAGACCGCCCGGACGATCGAGGAGGCCGACCTGTCCCGGCGCATCCCCGTCACCGGCAGCGACGAGGTGGCCGACCTGTCCCGCACCTTCAACGCCATGGTCGGCCGCCTGCAACGGGCGTTCGCGACCCAGCGGGCCTTCCTGTCCGACGCGGGCCACGAGCTGCGCACGCCGATCACGATCGTCCGTGGCCACCTGGAGCTGATGGGCGACGACCCGGCCGAGCGCGCGGAGACGGTCGCCCTGGTCACCGACGAGCTCGACCGGATGAACCGCATGGTCGACGACCTGCTGATGCTGGCCAAGGCCGAGCAGCCCGACTTCGTGCAGCCGGCGGCGCTCGACGCGCGGGCGCTGCTCAACGACGTCTTCGCGAAGGCGGTGGCCCTGGGCGACCGCGACTGGCACCTGGGCGTCGTGGAGCCGGTGACCGTCTGGGCCGACCGCCAGCGGGTGACCCAGGCCCTCATGCAGCTCGCCCAGAACGCGGTTCAGTTCACCGGCCCCGGCGACCGGATCGAGCTGTTCGCCCGCGCCGGGCCGGGCCGGATCCTGATCGGCGTCGAGGACACCGGGGTGGGCATCGCGGCGGAGGACCGCGACCGCATCTTCGCGCGTTTCACCCGGGGAGAGCACGGCCGCCAGCGGGCGGAGGGGGCGGGGCTGGGGCTGGCCATCGTGTCGGCGATCGCGCACGCCCACCGGGGCACGGTCGCGGTCGACAGCATCCCCGGCGCGGGCTCGACCTTCACACTCGTGCTGAGGCCGGCGCCGTGAACCGGGTGCTGATCGCCGAGGACGAGCCGCGGATCGCCTCGTTCCTGACCAAGGGCCTGCGGGCGGCCGGCTACGTCACCACGGTCGTGACGAACGGCGTGGACGTCGCGGCGGGTGCCCGCAGCGGCGACTTCGACCTGCTCATCCTCGACCTGGGCCTGCCGGGTCAGGACGGGCTCACCGCACTGGCCCAGATCCGCGCCCGCGGGGAACGCCTCCCGGTGATCGTGTTGACGGCGCGCGACGCCGTACCCGATCGCATCACCGGTCTGGACGGCGGCGCCGACGACTACATGACCAAGCCGTTCAGCTTCGACGAGCTGCTGGCACGGGTCCGGGCGCGACTGCGGGAGCGCGGCCACGACACGCCGGCCACGGTGCAGGCGGCGCGCGTACACCTGGATCTGATCCGGCGGGTGGCCACCGTGGACGGTCGCCGGGTGGAGCTCACCGCCCGCGAGTTCCTCCTCGCCGAGACCCTGATCCGGCACCGGGGCCAGGTCCTCTCCCGCGAGCAGTTGCTCGACCGCGTCTGGGGCCTGGCCCACGACCCCGGCTCGAACATCGTGGACGTCTACATCGGCTATCTGCGCCGCAAGCTCGGCGCGGATCTGATCCACACGGTCCGCGGCGTCGGCTACCGGCTCTCGGAGTGAACCCAGTCCCGGAACCCGTCGCGCCAGCTCGGGAAGCGCGGCGTCCAACCGAGCTCGGCCCGGGCCTTGGCGTTGGCGGCGCCCCGGGCCTCGGTCATCTGGGTGACGATGAACTCGCCGGCCAGCAGCCGCCCGAGCCAGACCGGCATGCGCATCGGCGGCTTGGCGCCGGCCACCTCGGCGAGGTAGGGCAGCCACTGCGAGACGGGCGCGGGCTCGTCGTCGACGACGTTGTAGACGCCCGGCGCGCCCCGCTCGACGGCGGCCAGCGCGGCCGAGGCGGCGTCGCGGGTCTCGATGAACGACCAGACGCCGGTGCCTCCGCCGATCACAGGCATCTGGCGCTTGCGGACACCCTGGATGAACTGGTCCGAGGCGTGGGGGCCGTAGAAGGTGCCGTAGCGCAGCACCAGCCCTTCCGGCGCGCCGTCCTGGACCGTGCGGTCCACGTACCTGATCGCCGCCATGGCCTGCGCCGCGGACCTGACCGGCCGGGGGTCCAGCGGGTCGTCCTCGCTCTTGACCGGGCCGCCGGTGCGGGCGTAGATGAAGTTGTGGCCCTGCGCCACGACCCGCCGGGCGCCCACGTCCTTGGCGGCGGCGAGCAGGTTGTCGGTGCCCTTCGTCCGCAGGGCGCTGGTGGCGGCGAACTCCTGGTCGACGTGCCGCAGCCTGCCCATTTCCGACAAAGCGGTCATCTGGTGGACGATCACCTCAGGCTCCGCCGCGCGTACCGCGGCCAGCACGCCGTCGCGGTCGAGCCCGTCGACCACGACAGCCTCCGCGCCCACCTCCCGCAGGCCTCGCAGCTTGTCGGCCTTCCGCGTCGTGGCGGTGACCTGGTGTCCGGCCTCGACCAGCCCGGGCACGAGGTAGCGCCCCACGGCCCCGGTCGCACCGGTGACGAAAACTCGCATGACTCCGTCCTTCCCGATCCTCCTTTCCCATACCGACGATCGGGCGGGCGGATATGTCAGGCGCCGGGGTCCCAGTCGACGAGCCGGTCGAGGTGGCGCCGATCACCGTCGAGCGTCAGGGCCTCCCGCGGAACGCGCCCGTAGAAGACCAGCACCAGGTCACTGGCCGAGCCCGTCAGCGTGGCGCCGGTCGGGCCGCCGGGCGGGCCGACGCGGGCGCCGTCGGCGTCGAGCGACAGGCGCCAGGACCGCCCCTCGGTGGCGTGGTACTCGACCGCGACGGGCTCGTGCGGCCAGGGCGCCGTCGTGGCGACGCAGGTGGTCAGGAACTCGTCGACACCGTCGAGGGCGACGTCGGCCGGCAGCGGCCGCGGGGCGCCGAGCGCGACCTGCGCGTCGTAGGTGTGCACCGCGATCTCCTGGAGTTGGTGCCTCGCCACGGCACCACAGGTCCGCGGCGACTGCGAGTCGCCCCACCAGGTCCAGCAGCCGCGCTCCGGCCCGGCCGCCCGCAGCGCGGCGAGCAGCTCCTGTGTGGACTCGGCGAGCCAGGCCAGCAGGGCCTCGCGTTCGCGCGGCGCGGGTGGGCCCGTCTCCGTGGACCTGCCGGTGGCGCCGGGGCCGGCCGCGACGGTGGCGGCCCAGGCGTGCCGCCCCTCGCCCAGGTGCCGGGCGAGGTCAGACAGCGTCCACTCAGGACACGTCGGCACCCGCTCGTCGAGGTCGGGCGCCGCGCCGATCGCCGCGCGGAAGGCGGCCACGCGCTCGTCGATCAGCCGCAGCAGGTCGGGGAACGTCGGGGTGGGCGGGGACCACACGCCGAACCACTGCTCGGCCTCCCACGCCTCGAACCGTGCCGCCTCGGTGAAGCCCAGCTTGCGGGCGAGGCGCATCGAGGGCTCGTTGGCGGTCTGGGTGCAGAGCACGACCGGCTCGCCCGGCAGCGCGCCGGCGAACCAGGCGAGGGCCGCTCGCGACGCCTCGGCGGCGTACCCGTGTCCCCATGCCGTCGGCAGGAAGAGGTAGCCGAGGTCGACCTCGCCCGCCTCCGGCCGGACGCGGTCGGGTGGCCCCACGTCGCGGCGGGTGAGCATGACCGTGCCGATCATCTCGCCGTCGAGGTCGACGACGAAGAAGCCGGGGCGGCGGCCCGGCACCTGGGGCACCTCGCGCTCGAGCACGTCACGCGGCCGGCCGCCACCGACGTAGGTGTTCACCTCCGGCGAGGCGGACAGTTCGATGTAGGCCGGGCGGTCGCGGGCCTCGGACTCGCGCAGGGTGAGCCGCGCGGTCCGGATCGGGGCGGGTGGCCAGGCGACGGGTCCCAGGTCCGGCATCCGCGCAGACTAGCCGATCTTCGCGAGCGGGGTCGGCCCCCGACCGGTCAGGGCCTCGACCTCGCCGGAGGTGGCGGACCAGCGGTCCTGGCGGACGGCGTCGAACATCGTCAGGTACGCGTAGATCCACCACGGGTCCTCGCCCTGTGCGGTCAGGGTCGTGGCGAACTCGGCCGGGCTCGAGGCGGTGTAGCGGTTGCCGGTGGCGCTCGTGACCGCGGCGACCGGCAGGCTGTCCGGGCCGGTGATGTCGTGGTGGCGGTTGGTGGGCTCGCCCAGGGCCAGAGCCGCGAGACAACGGGCGACGTCCGCGCGGGCGACCAGCGACACGCGGGCGTCGGCGGCCGGCAGGGCGGCCCGGCCCTCCGTCGCCACCTGGTCCACGAGGGACAGGAAGAACTCCGCGAACAGGCCCGCACGGGCGATCGAGTACGGGCGGTCGCCGGCGCGCAGGAGGCGCTCGGTCTCGCCGTTGGTGTAGGCGTAGCAGAACGGGGAGTCCCGGGCGACGTCGAGGCCGCTGAGCAGGACGATGTGGCCGACCTTCGCCGCCGCGTCGAGGACGTTGCGGTGGTGGGTGAGGACCCGGGCCGCCTCGCCGTCGCTCGACACGAAGACCAGCGTGTCGACCGCGTCGAAGGCGGTCCGCAGGGCGATCGGGTCGTCGTACGGCGCGGTCCGGCTGGACAGCGCGACGACCTCGTGGCCGCCGGCCTCGTGCAGCAACTCGACCACCCGGCCACCGATGCGACCGGTGCCGCCCGTCACCGCGATCCTCATGCGCCCTCCTCGCGCCCGGCGAGCACCAACTCCGCCGACTCGAGCAGGGTCCGGCGGACCAGGTCGTCCGGTACGTCGCCGAGGGTAGCGCCGGCCGTGAGGGCGGCGCGCAGGAGTTCCAGGACGGCTACGGCCCGGATCCGCGCGATCGCCGACGGTGTCGGGCCGGCCAGCCAGTCGCGTAGCCGGCTGTTGGTCTCCACGAGGTCGCCGACCAGCGGGGCCAGCGCCGGGAGGATGCCCGCGGTGTCGCGCAGGAACAGGCCGGCCACGGCCCGGTGGGCGAGCATGGTGTCGACACAGCGCCGCAGGATCCGCCGTACGTCGGCCGGGGTGTGCGGTCCCGACTCGGCGTCGGTGACCACGTCGCGCCACTGGGTCAGCAGCGGGCGGACGATCGCGACCAGCAGGTCCTGCTTGGACGGGAAATGGTAGTAGAGCGAGGCCTTGGTGATGCCCACCCGGTCGGCGATCTCCCGCAGGCTGGTCGTGGCGTAGCCACGGTCGCTGAACAGGACGATCGCCTCGTCGCGGATGCGGTCGCGGGTTGCGCCGGCCACGTCCAACGTCAACCTCCGATTGCGGACTCAGCCGGCTCTCAGCACGGTGCCGAGAGAATATCGCGCGAATCTCGTTGCGCCGTCCGCATAGAATCCTGTCTACCGGTCGGCAGGTTGGGGGAGCGATGTTCGAACGGTTGGGGCGGTTCGTCGTCTACAAGCGGTGGTGGGTCATCCTCGCCTGGGTGGCGGCGGCGGTGGCCACGGGACTCTTCGCACCGGCGTTGGGGTCCGTCACCACGCAGGACCAGGCGGATTTCCTGCCCAACAGCTACGAGTCCATCCGGGCCACGGAGATCACGCAGGGCGCGTTCGGGCAGACCGACGGCGCCACGGCGACCATCGTGATCACCCGGGCCGACGGTGCGCCGCTGACCGATGCCGATCAGGCCACGGCGGGCAGACTCGCCGAGACGATCTCCGCCGCGGGGATCGACAAGGTCTCCGGAGCGGTCACCGGGCCGCAGGCCGTGTCGCCGAACCGGCTCGTGCAACTCGTCACCGTCGGGCTCGGTGACAATCCGCAGGATCCGGCGTTGACCGCCGCGATCCACGACATCCGGGCGGCCAGCGATCCGGTGCTCGACGGCACCGGGCTCGAACGCCAGGTCACCGGCGACATCGCGCTGTTCGCCGACAACGAGGACGCCTTCAACAACGCGTTCGTCATCGTCGGCACCGCGACGCTGGTGCTGATCGTCGCGTTGTTGCTGATCATCTACCGCAGCCCGCTCGCGGCGCTGCTGCCGATCGTCACCGTCGGCGTGGTCACGGTCATCTCGACCGGGCTGATCGCCACGATGGCCAAGGTCTTCGGGCTGAGCGCCGACCCGTCGATCGAGATCATCCTGACCATCGTGCTCTACGGCGTCGGCACCGACTACATCCTGTTCCTGCTCTTCCGGTTCCGGGAGCGGCTGCGGGCGGGCGACGAGCCGAAGCCGGCCCTGGTCACCTCCGTGCACCGCGTCGGTGAGGTCATCGCGTCGGCCGCCGGTGCCATCGTCATCGCGTTCCTCGCACTGCTGCTGGCCGTCTTCGGCGCCTTCCGGAGCCTCGGCCCGGCACTCGCGATCGCCGTCGTGGTCATGGGGCTCGCGGCCGTGACGCTCGTGCCGGCCGTCGTGTCGCTGCTCGGCACCAAGGTCTTCTGGCCGTCGAAGAGCTGGCGGCGCACCCCGAAGGGCACGGCGTTCCAGCGGCTCGGCCGCTTCACCGGCCGGCGGCCCGCGGTCGTCGCCCTGCTCTCCGGCGGGCTCATGGTCGCGCTGGCGGTCGGCTCTCTCTACATGGAGACCGACTACGACCAGAACGCGCAGCTACCCAGCGGCACCGAGTCGTCCGAGGGCTTCGAGGCGCTGCAGTCCGGGTTCCCGGCGGGCGCGCTCGCCCCGACCCAGGTGGTCGTCCAGGCCGAGGGCGGCGGGCGGATCGACACCGCGGCCCTGCCCGCGTTCGCCGAGCGGCTCAAGGGCGTGCCGGGTGTCGGCAGCATCATGCCCGGCCCCGACGGCGGCCCGGCGACGGTGAGCCAGGACGGCACGGTGGCGCGCGTCGACCTGCTGCTGGCGGGCAGCCCCTACTCGAACGAGTCGTTGGCCCTGGCCGGCGGTGAGTTGCGCGACGCCGCCCACGCGGCGGCACCGGCCGGCACACGTGCCTACGTCGGCGGCATCAGCTCGATCTTCGCGGACGTCAAGCACGCCAACGACCGGGACCTGCGGGTCATCTTCCCGGTCGCCGGCCTGCTGATCGCGGTGATCCTCGCGCTGCTGCTGCGCAGCCTCGTCGCGCCGATCTACCTGATCGTCGCGGTGGTGCTCGGGTTCTTCTCGACGCTGGGCGCCACGGTGATCGCCTTCCAGGGCATCGGCGACCGGCCGGGCCTGTCGTTCACCCTGCCGATCATCCTCTATCTGTTCGTGGTCGCGATCGGCACCGACTACAACATCCTGATGATCGCCCGGTTGCGGGAGGAGGCGCGGCTCGGCCACGATCCGCGGACGGCGGCCGACCTCGCGGTCGAGCACGCCGGCCCGTCGGTGGGCGCGGCCGGGTTGATCCTGGCCGGCACGTTCGCCTCGATGTTGCTGGCCGGCATCTCGTTCCTGATGGAGATGGGGTTCTCGGTCTCGGTCGGCATCCTCATCGCGGCGTTCGTGATGGCGATGTTCCTCGTGCCGAGCGTGACGGCGCTGGTCGGTCGGCGGGCCTGGTGGCCCGGCCACGGCGACGCCGCACCCGCGGTGCCCGACGCCGAGCCGGACCTCGCCTACTCGGGGCGGCCCGGCGACTGACGCTCCATTCCATATTGCACTGTCGGCACCATGCGGATCGCAGCCCGCCGATATTTTGTCGAATGAGCGCATTGACAGGCGTCACGAAACCTGGGACACCTATCAGGTCATCGGCTCCTTCGAGGAAAGAGAAAGGCTGTATCCGACATGAACTTCCTGTTCGCCGTCATCATCGGCGCCGTTATCGGGCTGGCGGGCGGTTTCGCTCTGAAGAGCCGTCAGCCCAACGCGCTATGGCTGGCACCCGCGCTGGCCGTGGCGGGCGCGCTGGTGGCGGCGGTCCTCGCACTGCTCTTCGGTGACGACCGGCAGTACGGTTGGAAGGAGATCACGCTGCAGATCGTGCTGGCCATCGCCGGCGTGGCCGTGACCTACTTCCTCGGCACCCGCAAGCCCGCCGACGCTGCCGCGACTCCCGCACCCTGATATCGCACCGACGACGTGGCGGCCCGCACGAGCGGGCCGCCACGTCGGTTCGTCAGCGGCGGGCCGGCGCGGTGTCGGCGGCCACGATCTCCTTGCGGAACTTGACGTGCGACCACGTCTTCTCGTCGCCCACGTTGATCCGCGCCCAGATGCCCTTGGCCGGGCCGATCTGGTGCTGGCGCGGCAGCCGTCGCAGCACACCCTCCGGCTTGGTGCCGTTGAAGTCGGTCGCGAACACCACGATCGACCGGTCGGTCACCGCCACGATCCGGCGCCGGATGAACGTCTGTCCGAACAGGCCGAGCAGCCCGCTGAGCCAGGGCGAGGCCCCGGACTGGGCGAGGAAGACCTGCTGGACCTGCTCACCCGGGAGCAGGGGCTGGGTCCGCTGAACCAGCTTGTCGCGCAAGCTCATGTGCGCCTCCGTGTCGACTCAAGATCAAACCGACGAAGTCTAGAGCCGCCCGGGTGGATCGCGCTGACCGCCGGCCGGCCATAGTTCACCGGCCGAACGGTGACCTCACCACGGGACGACGTCGGTGTCGGCCGGCGGGCCCTGGGGGAGGCGCGCGACGTCGAGCACCGTGCCGTCCTTGTCGAGGGCCTCGAACGTCAGGCCGGGTCCAGCGGGCGCGTCGACGACGGCGGCCTGGTCGACGACGGGGACGGAGGCGAGCACGCTGCCGTCCCGGACGGCGCGCACGGTCACCGCGGGCTTCGGCACCACCACGAGCACGGAGACGCTGTCGAGGAGCCGGACCGGCAGCACGGCGTCCGCCGCGTTCGGGTTGTCGGAGACCCAGACCCCGAAGCCCCCGCCGCCGGGCGCGCTGCCGTCCGGGCTGGTGTGCACGGTGACCGTGACGTCCCAGCCGCCGCGCACCACGGGTGTCGCGGTGACGATCGCGTTGCCGTTCCAGGGCCCGTGGTGGTCGGGCCGGGCGCCCTCGATCTTGCCGCCCCAGAGCACCCGGGTCGGGCCGACCCCCGTGCTGTAGTGCTCCCGCCTGTCGTTCTCGACGGCCTCCCGGGCGAGCTTGCGGGGCACCCGCCCGCGCGCGTCGCGCAGGGCCTCGTCGACCTCGGCCTCGGTGACCGGCTCGTAGCGCAGCGCCGCGCGGGCCGGTCGTTCGTCCTTGACCACACCGGCGCAGACGACCCGCCACCACTCGCGCCGTTCGCTGGCGGCCGTGCGGACCAGCAGATTGCCGCCCGGCTCGGGCGTCCAGGTGTCGAGGTCCGGCAGGGGAGCGGACTCGATGACGCAGCCGGCCGGCGCGACCCCGATGGTGGCGTCCGTGGCCACGTCCCCACTGCCGTCGGAGAGTTGCGAGACCGTCTCGAACGGTTCGAGCCCGTCGCCGATGCCGCTGGTGGCGCCCGGCTCGGCCAGGTCGGCCGCGGAGGCGCCGGCCCGGGCCACGAACCAGCCGCTGGCGTTGGTCCACAAGCTGACCGGGTCGGGATCCGCGAGGTGGAACGCGACGAACGCCACCCGGACGTCGCCGATGTCGTCGAGGTAGAGCACGTTGACCTCGGTGACCGGCGCCTTCAGGTCGTACGCGCCCGCCCGCTGCCGCGCGCCGACCAGCGCGGTCAACTCGGCGACGTAGCCCGGCTCACGTGCCCCGAAGGCGCCCCGGACGGGCGAGGTCCGGGAGCGCTCGGCCCACTCGGTGATCGTGCGCATGCGGTTCGCGTCGGAGTCGGTGATGCCGGGACCGCCGCGGTCACCCAGCGGGACCGTGGCCGCCACGACCGCGGCCAACGCCAGCCCCGCGGCGACCACCCGGCGCCGCCGGGCCCGGGCGCGGCGCACCCGCAGGCGACCGTACGGATCCGGCGCCGGCCGGACCTCGTCGGCCAGGTCGACGAGTGCCTCCCGGACACGCTCGTCCACGGTCATCGCGGGTATCCCTTCGTCAGTTCGCGGCTGTCGAGTGTGGACCGCAACCGGGCGAGACCGCGCGCCGCGTGGCTCTTCACGGTGCCGACGGGCCAGCCGAGCGTGGCGGCCACCTCGGCTTCCGGCCGGTCCTCGAGATAACGCAGGACGACCACCACGCGGGTGCGCGGCGGCAGCTCGCGCAGGGCGGCGACCAGCGCCTGTCGCCGCACGACGGACTCGGCCGTGTCGTCGGTGGCCGGCTCGGGCGGCGCGACGCCGACCAGCTCGCGCGACCGCACCCGGTGCCACACGCTGATGTGCTGGTTGGCCATGGCGCGCCGCAGGTAGGCCAGCGGCTCCTCGATCTTCCGCCACCGCCGCATGACCTTCAGCAGCGCGGACTGCACCAGGTCCTCGGCGTCGTGCGCGGACCCGGTGAGCAGGTAGGCGATCCGTAACAGCTCGCCGTAACGCAGGTCCACGAACTCCCGGAACCCGCTGTCGTCCTCCGCCACCCCGTACCCCTTCTGGCCGTCGTCACCTACCCAGACACCGGGGGTGGCCGATACGTTGCGGCACCCGCGAAACGAGTTGCGCCGCCGCCCCGCGGGTGGGCGGGGCGGCGGCGTCGGTGGTCGCCGGCGGTCAGGCGCGCCGGAAGGCGCGGACGGCCAGCGGCACGAAGATGAGCAGCAGGCCCGCCAGCCAGGCCAGCGTCTGCAGGGCCGGCGTGGTCGGGGACGGGCTGCCGATCGTCAGCCCGCGGACGGCGTCGACGGCGAGGGTCATCGGGTTGAGCTCCGCGAAGGCGCGCACCGCCGAGGGCATGGTGTCCGGTGGGACGAACGCCGAGGAGGCGAAGGTCAGCGGGAACACCCAGATGAAGCCCGCGGACTGGGCCGTCTCCGGGTTGCGCACCGACAGGCCGACCCAGGCGCTGATCCAGGAGAACACGTAGGAGAACGCGAGCACCAGGAGGAAGGCCATCAGCAGCTGCCAGGCCGGCTCCGACGGGCGGAAGCCGACCGCGAGGCCCACGGCGACCATCACGACCAGCGTCAGCACGTTCATCACGAGGTCGGCCGCCGTCCGTCCGAACAGGACCGCCGCGCGGGACATCGGCAGGGAGCGCAACCGGTCGACGACGCCGGCCGCCAGGTCCTCGGTGAGGCCGATGCCCGTGATCAGCGCGCCGAAGACCGCCGTCTGCACGATGATGCCGGGCAGGAGGAAGTTGACGTACGAGACGCCGCCGGTGTCGATCGCGCCGCCGAAGATGTAGCGGAACAGCAGCACGAAGATGACCGGCTGGATGAACGCGAACACGATGTAGACCGGGCGCCGCAACGTCTTGCGGAGCTGGCGGACCGCCATCACCTGGCTGTCGCGCAGGACCGCCCCGAAGGACAGCCGCTGCCGCCCGCCGCGGGCGACGATGCCGACCCGGGTCGTCGGCTCGGCCGGTGCCGTGGACGTGGTCATGCGGCGGCCTCCTGCTTGCTGTCGGTGTCGCTGTCGGTGGTCGTGCGGCCGGTCAGGGCGAGGAACACGTCGTCGAGGCTCGGCTGCGTCAGCTGGATCACCGAGACGCCCAGGCCCTTGCCGTCGAGCCGCCGGATCGCCTCGGCGGAGGCGTCGGGCCGGGACACCCGCAGGGTCAGCTCGGCCGTGGGCCGGTCGGCCCGCACCTCGGTGCCGGTCGCGGCCAGGTCGGCGAGCACCGCCTCGGCCGTCGCCAGGTGGGCCGGGTCGGTCAGCCGGACCCGCAGCACGTCGGTGCCGGCGCTGGCCTTCAGCTCGGCCGGCGTGCCCTCGGCGATCACCTTGCCGTGGTCGATCACCGCGATGTCCTGGGCGAGCCGGTCGGCCTCCTCCAGGTATTGCGTGGTCAGCAGCACGGTGGTGCCGGCGTTCCGGAGCTCGTCGATCATGGTCCACAGCTCCTGCCGGGACCGCGGGTCCAGACCGGTCGTGGGCTCGTCGAGCAGCAGCACCGGCGGCCGCCCCGTGAGGCTCGCGGCCAGGTCGAGGCGGCGCTTCATGCCGCCCGAGTAGGTGCTGACGCGCCGGTTGGCCGCATCGGTCAGGTCGAAGCGCTCCAGGATCTCGGCGGCCCGGCGGCGCGCCTCCGCGGCCGGCAGCCGGTAGAGCCGGCCCACCATCTCCAGGTTCTCGCGGCCGGTCAGCTCCTGGTCGACGGCGGCGAACTGCCCGGCCAGGCCGATCGCGAGCCGCACCGCCAGCGGGTCGCGGCCCACGTCGGCGCCGAGCACGCGGGCCTGCCCGCCGCCGGGGCGCAACAGCGTCGAGAGCACCTTGATCAGCGTCGTCTTGCCCGCGCCGTTGGGGCCGAGCAGGCCGAACACCGTGCCCTGGCGGACCGTGAGGCGCAGGCCGTCGAGCGCGACCACCGCGCCGTAGGACACCGCCAGGTCGTCGACCTCGACCGCGGGCACCAGATCATTCGTCGTCATATCAGGTCTCCGAAGAACATGCGTAGTAGTATACGTATACGGAGCCCGCTGTCGAGTCGCTAAAGTGAGTGATCATGCCCAACAAGACGATCTACGTCGCCGACGACGACATGCCGCTGCTGCAGCGCGCGCAGGAGCTCACCGGTGCCACCCTGTCGGCCGCGATCGTCACGGCGCTGCGCCGGCTCGTCGAGGTCGAGGAGGCTAGGCGGGCGGGCTTCGAGGAGATCACCGTCAAGGTCGGCGTCGGGAAGTCCGCCCTCAAGCGCTTCCTCGGCTCGGCGCTCGGTGAGTGGACGTCCACCACGGCCGACGGCGAGGAGACCTACTCGCTGTTCAGGACCAGCCGCGGGCGATACGCGGTGCACCATGCGACGTCGGAGGTGCACACGCCGGTCGGGCCCAACGCGGAGCGGTCGATCAAGTGGTCGACGGGCTGGCGCGCCTGGATCGGTGACTGGTCGCCGGACCAGGCCTGGATGCGCACGCCCGCCCAGGCCAGCTTCGCCGTCGTCGACACCGTGGAGGAGTTGGAGGCCCTGCTGCCGCCGGAGCTCTACGCGGTGGCGCGACAGTCCATCCAGGACGATCCGGAGATCGAGGACCTGGACATCTAGATCGCGAGCTTGAGGATCAGCGCCGACATGAACGTCAGCAGCAGGTGCGTGCCGAAGCCGCCGACGTTGCCGGCCTTGCCCCGCCACCGCACCGGGAACCGGGTGGGCGCGACCCGCCGGGCCATCCGGATGATGACGGCCGAGGTGAGGTTGGCCAGCACCGCGAGCGCGGCCACGGCGGGCAGCGCCGGGTTGGCCAGGTTGGTCGCCGCCATCCACCAGGCCAGGCCGAAGGGCAGCAGGGCGACGAAGAACGACACCCGCATCCACTTCGCGCACCACTGCGCGCGGCGGTGACGGACGCCCTCCTCGGGCGAGCGTTCGATCGGCAGCGTCCTGGTCATCCGGACAGTGTGTCGGGCGAGATCACGTCCCGCGCCGGACGTACGGTCAGGACTGTCCTGGCGGGACGGTCGGCTTGTCCTTCGGGCCCTTCGGCTCCTTGGACGCCTTGGGTTCCTTGGTCGGCTTCGGGTCCTTCGACGGCTTGCCGCTGCCGTGCCCGCGACCCCAGCCGTTGCCGTTCCCGTTGCTGTGCCCGTTGCCCGGGCCGTGCGTCGTCGGGCCGGGCGTCGCCGGCGGAGTCACGCCGGCCGGCGCGTGCGGCGCGCGGCCCGGCTCGTTGACCACACCGCCGGGCCGCGCCGGCCCCGTCGGGTCGGTGGTCGCCGGGCGGACCGGTGACTGGACGGGCAGCGTCCCGGTCGCGGCGGCGACGGCGAGCCCGCCGCCGGCCAGCACGGCACCCGCGACCGCGAGCTTCACCGCGAGCGCCCGGCCGACGATCCGGGCCCGGCGGGCCGCCGCCGGCGTCGCCACCGGGCCGGGCTCGCGGGCCGCCCGGAACGCGGCCACGGCCGCCTCCTCGCCCCGCAGTTCGGCCGGGTGCGCGGGCGCCCGCAGCGCGGCCAGCGCCGGCGGCAGGGGACCGCCGTCGAGCATCCGGTCGAGCGCGGCGTCGTCGCGCGGGTCAGCCATGGCGGCGCTCCAATGTCTCGGCGAGCCGCCGCAGCCCGCGGAAGGCGGCCATCCGTACCGCGCCGGCGCGCTTGCCCAGCACCTGGCCCGCGCCGGCCGCGTCGAGCCCGACCACGACGCGCAGCAGCACCGCCTCGGCCTGGTCGCGCGGCAGCGTGGCGATCAGGGCGAGCGCCCGCTCGGTGTCGATCGCGTCGGTGGCCTCGGCCGCGGTGTCGGCCCGGTCCGCGAGGTCCAGGTCGAGGGCGACCGTCTCCGGACGGCGACGGGTGCGCCGCAGGTGGTCGAGCGCGCGGTGCCGGCCGACGGTCGCACACCAGGCCCGGAAGCCGGCCAGGTCGCCGGTGAACGAGGGCAGGTCGCGGCAGACCTGCAGCCAGGTCTCCGAGGCGACGTCGTCGGCGTCGGTGCCGACCAGCACCCGCAGGTAGCGCAGCAGCCCCGGGTGGACGAGCCGGTAGAGCGCGCGGAACGACTCCTCGTCGCCGGCGAGGGCGCCGGCCAGCGGGTCGCCGACGGGGGCGCCGGCCAGCGGGTCGCCGTTGGGGACGCCGGCCAGCGGGCCGGCGGCGGGGCGGAGCGGGCCCTCGTCGCCTGGCTCGGGTGGCGAGGGGCGCCGGGACGCTACGACCACGGCATGCCGGTGGAGCGGTCGGACGGCACGGAACGCTCCTCCCCGAGTGGCAGCCGGTCGGATGGTGACGATTCCACCATGCCGGCCGGCGCACAACCCGGGGTGCCCGGCAGCGCCCCACCGCCGGACTGTCGCGGGTCCGCTCTTCCCGCCCCCGGGCCGTACGCCACCTCCCACGACACTCACAGCGCCGCCGGGGCGCCGGATGTCACATCGGGCGGGCGGGGTCCGGCAGCCGGTCGCGGCTGGTCGGGTCGCGGTCGACGGCCAGCGCCCAGAACAGCAGCGCGATGCCCATCGCGCCGGCGTCCGGGTTGCCGATCGCGCGCTGCCCGACGTACGAGGCCCGGCCCATCCGCGGCGCCAGGTCGGCGGTCGCCCGCGCGTGGTCGAAGGCCTGGTTGGCGACCATGGTCCAGTCCACCGGCGGCCGCGCCGCGTGCACGTCGTCCAGGGTCGGGCCCAGGCAGTCGAGCATGGTCCGGTCGCCGACCTTCGCCTCGCCGACCCGGGAGATCGCCGCCGTGCCCGCGTCGAGGCCGTTGATCAGCGCGAGGTCGCCGTCGCCGCCCTGTTCCAGGCTCGCGCCGACGTCGTTGAAGAGCAGGCCGAGCAGGGGGCCGCTGGTGCCGCCGACCTCGTCCAGGAAGTACGTGGCCGCGGTCTCGAACTCCGTGGCCAGATCGGCGTCGGTCGGGATGCGGGACACCGCGCCGCGCAGCCCCTCGCGCAGGTTGTCGCCGTAGTCGCCGTCGCCCGCCGCCTGGTCGAGCCGGGTCAGCTCGCCGTACGCCTGCTCGGCGGCCTCCAGGTACAGCTTCATCAACATGGCGACCTCATTTCCGCAGCCCGGCGGTCCAGGCGGGCGCGTCGAACAGCGCGGTCCAACCGCCGGTGGGGTGCGCCTCGACCGACGGCTCCAGCATCGTGATCGTGATGGAGAAACCCTTCATGTCCAGAGCCGGCGTGTACGGCCCGACGAGGCTGCGCTCCACGGCGATGTCCCGGGCCGCCAGCGCGTCGACGGCCTCCGCGAACACGTTGTAGAGCTCGATGTAGGTGGTCCCGCCGAGACCGTTGACGAACAGGAACACCGACCGGCCGCCGGGCAGGTGGGTGACCACGTCGTCGACCATCCGGGCGACGAGCTCCTCGAGCGGCGGGCGGTCGATGGTGTGCTGGGCGCGCTCGCCGTGGATGCCGACGCCGTACTCGAGCTCGCCGGGCCCCAGGTCGAAGCCCGGCCGGCCGGTGACCGGCGAGGTCTGGGCGAGCGAGGCGACCGCGATGCTGCGCGACCGGCCGACGACCGTCTCGCCGATAGCGACCAGCTCGTCGAGCCCGGCCCCACGATCGGCGGCGGCGCCGAGGAGCTTCTCGGTGAGCACGGTCGCCCCGGTCCCGCGGCGCCCGGTCGCGGTCTGCTGACTCTCGGTGGCGACGTCGTCGTCGACGAGCACGCGGGCGACGGGGATGCCGTCGTGCCGCAGCCGCTCGGCCGCGATGCCGAAGTTGATCCGGTCACCGGTGTAGTTCTTGACGATGTGCAGCACTCCCGCCGGCCCGGCGGCGGCGCGGCTCCCTTCGTACACCTGGCGGTTGTGGGGTGAGGCGAACACCCGCCCGGGCGCGGCGGCGTCGAGCATCCCGCGGCCGACGAGTCCGACGTGCATGGGCTCGTGACCGGAGCCGCCGCCGGAGAGCAACCCGACCTGCCGCCGCGGATCGCGGTCGATCGACCGGACGAAGACGGGATCGGTGGACAGCTCCACGACGTCGGCATGATCACGCGCGAACCCCAACAGGGCCCGGTCCACGTACTCGGTCTTGGAGGCGTAGAAGGGTTCCGCCATGGGATGTCTCGATTCCTGGTCGGGGCCCGTGCTCCCCTCATCATGCGACGGCACGGACCGCCGGTCGGCGCGATCGTCGCGCCGGCGCGGTGATCTTCGGCGACAAACCTCGCAGGAGGGCAGCGGCGTACGCAGCCGTCCCAGCACCGCGTCCCGGCTCGCCTGACTGGTCCTTTCACTCGTGGTCGGGGTGTCCGTTCAGCTGACCCCCTGACCGTCAGCGCAACACCCGATCCCGCCGACGGGACTCCCTTGGCACGATCGTGGCCATGCTGAACTGGACGCCTGACATCGGACTCCTCAAAGCGTTGATCGCCATGAACGACGGCCGCACCGACGTCGTGCTCACCCCACCCGACCAGAAGGTCGTGGCGTGGGCGGACCAGCAGGGCTACAAGGTGGCCCTCGTCGCGGGCGTCTGCGAGATCAGACCGGGCGAAACCACAGTGGACGCCCGGCCGATCCCGCTCCCGTCCTGAGACCGCCGGCCGACTAACCCGCGCGTATACCCTCAGCGTATACGCGTGGTGTATGGTCCTTCGCATGAGCGTTCCTCTGACCCTGCTCGGGCTGCTCGAGCGCGAGCCCAGCCACGGCTACGACCTCAAGCGCGACTACGACGCCTTCTTCGGCCGGGGCAGGCCGCTGCCGTTCGGGCAGGTCTACGCCACGCTCGGCAGGCTCGCCCGTGACGGCAAGGTGGTCATCGCCGTCGAGCCCGGTGACGGGCCCGAGCGCAAGCGCTACGTCATCACCGAGAGCGGGGCGTCCGAGGTCAACGCCTGGCTGGTCGAGCCGCTCGAGCCCGAGCCGCACCTGCAGACCGTGCTGTTCGCCAAGGTGGTGCTGGCGCTGATGCTCGGCCGCCCGGCCGAGGACTATCTCGACACCCAGCGCCGCGCCCACCTCGCCCGCATGCGCGAGCTGACCGAGGTCAAGCGCGGCGGCAACCTGGTCGACGCCCTGCTCGCCGACCACGGCCTGTTCCACCTCGAGGCCGACCTGCGCTGGATCGACACGACCGTCGCGCGGCTCGACGGGCTGGCCAAGGCGGTGGCCCGATGATCGAGGCGCGCGACGTCACGCTCTCGTTCGGCGAGACCCCGGCCCTGCGCGGTGCCACGCTCACCGTCGCCGAAGGGGAGATCCTGGCCGTGATGGGCCCGAGCGGCTCCGGCAAGTCGACGCTGCTGCACTGCCTCGCCGGCATCCTCGTGCCCGACACCGGCGAGATCCACTTCGCCGGGCAGCGGATCGACACGCTCGACGAGGGCGCCCGCAGCGCGCTGCGCCGCGACCGGTTCGGGTTCGTCTTCCAGTTCGGCCAGCTCGTCCCGGAGCTGACCGCCGTCGAGAACGTCGCGCTGCCGTTGCTGCTGGCCGGCACCCGCAGGCGGACGGCGGTGGCCGAGGCGGCCTCCTGGTTCGCCCGCCTCGACCTCGACGGCCTGCAGGGGCGCCGCTCGGGCGAGCTCTCCGGCGGCCAGGCCCAGCGGGTCGCGCTGGCCCGCGGGCTGGTCGCCAAGCCGCGGGTGCTGTTCGCCGACGAGCCGACCGGCTCGCTCGACTCGCTCACCGGCGAGCACGTGATGGACCTGCTGGTGGGCGCGGCCCGCGAGCAGGGCACGACGGTCGTGGTGGTCACCCACGAGGCCCGGGTCGCCGCGTACGCCGATCGCGAGGTCATCGTCCGCGACGGCACGGTGACGACGGCGGTGCTGGCGTGATCGGGCTCGGCCTGCACCTTGGAGTGCTGGCGTGATCGGGCTCGGCCTGCGGCTGGCCGTCGCCGGCGGGCGCGAGGCGGCCGTCCGCCTGGTCGTCGTCGCCGCGGCGGTCGCGCTCGGCACTGGCCTGCTGCTCGCCACCCTCGCCGGCATCAACGCCACCAAGAGCCAGAGCCTGCGGTACGCGTGGCTCAACAGCGCCCTCTCCGAGGCGACCACCGCCGCGCGGCCGGGCGTCGACCCGGTCTGGTGGCTGGGCCGGGAGGACTACTTCCGCGGCGCCGAGATGCTCCGGCTCGACATCGCCGCCACCGGGCCGGCCGCGCCCGTGCCGCCCGGCCTGCCCGCGGTGCCCGGGCCGGGGGAGTTCTACGCCTCGCCGGCCCTGCACGACCTGCTGCGCACCGTGCCCGCCGCCGAGTTGGGCGACCGGTTCCCGGGCCGGGAGGTCGGTCTGATCGGCGACGCGGCCCTGCCCTCGCCCGACACGCTGTTCGCCGTCGTCGGACAGGCGCCCGACGTGCTGGCCGCGCAACCGTCCGCCACGAAGGTCAGCGGGTTCCTCGGCGGCGGCGAGGCCACCTGCTCGCGGTGCATCGTCGGGCTCAACGACACGATGCTCACCGTCTCGCTCTCGGTCGTCGCGACCGCGCTGATCTTCCCGGTGCTCATCTTCATCGGCACTGCCACGCGGCTCTCGGCCGCCCGCCGCGAGCAGCGGTTCGCCGCGATGCGGTTGATCGGCGCCACGCCCCGGCAGGTGTCGGTGCTGGCCACCGTCGAGTCGATCGCCGCCGCGGCCGCCGGCGCCGTGCTCGGCTTCGGGGTCTTCTCCGCCGTCCGGCCGGGGTTGGCCGCGATCCCGTTCACGGGTGCGACGTTCTTCCCGAGCGACCTCACGCTCACCTGGGTCGACGCGCTCGCGGTCCTGGTCGGCATCCCGGTCGGCGCGGCGGTCGCGGCCCGGCTCGCGCTGCGCCGGGTGCGGATCTCGCCGCTCGGTGTCACCCGCCGCGTCACCCCGAAGCCGCCCCGGGCCTGGCGGCTGATCCCGCTGGCCGCGGGCATCGCCGAGCTCGCGTACTTCGTCGGGCGCAAGCCGGCCACCACCGACGGCCAGACGTACGCCTATCTGGCCGGCGCCGCCCTGATGCTGATCGGCCTGGTCCTGGCGGGGCCGTGGCTGACCATGCGGACGGCGCGGCTCGTGGCCGACCACGCGCAGCGCCCCGCCGCGCTGATCGCCGGCCGCCGCCTCGCCGACGACCCGAAGGCGGCCTTCCGCGCGGTCAGCGGCCTGGTCGTCGCGCTGTTCGTGATGACCGCCGCCAGCGGAGCGATCACCGCGTACGTCGCGGAGCGCGCCCGGCCGGCCGCCGGCTCGGTCGAGGCCACCTCGCTGTCGGCGACGTTCTGGCCGGAGGACATCGTGCCCGGCGCGCCCTCGCCGTCCGTCTCGGACATCCCGGCGGGCCTGGCCGAGCTTCCCGGAGTGCGGGCGGTCATCCCGATCAAGGAGAACGACCGGAGCGTCGCCTTCGACTCCACGAACCCGCAGGGCCCCGGCCTGATCTCCTGCGCCGACCTCGCCCGTACGCCCGAATATGGCGCGTGCCCGCCCGGCGCGCGCACGGTGGCGGTCTGGAGCGACCTGATCGGTCCCCGCGACCCGGGGGTGTCGCCGGAGGAGCGGGTCTGGCCGGCGTCGTCGGCGACCGACCTCGACGCCCGGCGCCTGCTCGCGGTCGTCGTCGCGACCGACGGATCCGACACCGCCAAGGAACGCGCGCGTACGGTGCTCGCCACGATGGACCCGTGGGGCCGCTACCCGGCGACGGAGGCGGAGTTCGAGGCCGACTCGGCCCGCACGCTGGTGCAGTTCCAGCGCTTGGCCGACGTGGTGATCCTGGCCAGCCTGCCGATCGCCGGCTGCAGCCTGGCGGTCAGCGTGATCGCGGGCCTGACCGACCGCAAGCGCCCGTTCAGCGTGCTGCGCCTGACCGGCGTCCGGATCCGGATGCTGCGGGCGGTGGTCGCCCTCGAGACGGCGGTGCCACTGCTGGTCGTGGCCGCGGTCGCGATCGGCGCGGGCCTCCTCGCGGCGGCGCTGTTCCTGCGGGCACAGCTCGACTACCCGCTGCACGGCCTGGGCGCGGGCTACTACGCCATGGTGGGCGGCGGCCTGGTGGCGTCACTCGCGATCATCGCGGCCACCCTGCCGCTGCTGCGCCGGATCACCGGCCCGGAGACGGCCCGCAACGAATAGGCGGGCAAAATGGGCGGGTGATCATCCTGATGCACAGCTCGAAGACGATGCGGCCGCCCAGCGCCGGGCATCGCCCGACCGGGGCTCCCGTGCTGCTCGATCGGGCCCGGGAGTTGGTCGACGAGGTGCGGGCGCTGCCGCGGGCGCAGGTGGCCAAGATCATGAGTGTGTCGCCCGACCTCGCCGACAGGACCAGGCAGCAGTTCGCGCAGTGGAGCACCGACCCCGACGTGCAGGCGCCCGCGGCCGAGTCGTTCGTCGGTGACATCTACAGCGGGCTCCAGGTCGACACGTTCACCGCCGCCCAGCGGCGCTACGCCGATGCCCATCTGCGCATCCTGTCCGGGCTCTACGGGATCCTGCGCCCGTTCGACGGCATCCTCCCGTACCGGCTCGAAATGGGCTACAAGCTGCCGAGCGGCAACCTCTACCAGTTCTGGGGCCGGGCGATCGCCGACCAACTGCCGGACCGCGGCCCGATCGTCAACCTGGCGGCGGCCGAATACAGCAGGACCGTGACGAAGTACGTGGACCCCGCGCGGATCGTCACGCCGAAGTTCCTCACCGTCGACGAGAAGTCCGGCCGCCCGAAGTTCGTCACCGTGCACGCGAAGATCGCTCGCGGTGCGTTCGCCCGCTGGCTCGTCACCAGCAAGGCCAAGGACCTGCGGGAGTTCACCGACATCGGCTACCGGCACGAGCCCGCGCACGGCACTGAACGCGAGCCCGCCTTCGTCTGCGCGGAGTTCGGTGGCAAGGGCCTGTCCATCCGACTGACCTGATCGGAGAATTGCCCGATGAGCGCGCGATTCGAAGAGCTGGCCTGGCGTGCGACGCCGATGGGGGAGATCAGCCTGCGGCGGCGGCTGGACCCGACCGTCGACGCCGACGTCTACGAGGTCAAGCTCGGCGACGAGTTCCTCATGTCGAGCCTGTTCACCGTCGCCGAGATCGAGTTGGCCCGGTTGGGGCTCGCCGAGGTGTCCGGCGACGGGCTCGACGTGGTCGTCGGCGGGCTCGGGCTCGGCTACACCGCCCGCACGGTGCTCGAGGACGACCGGGTGCGCTCGCTGATCGTCGTCGACGCCATCGAGGACGTCATCGCCTGGCATCGGGGCGGGCTGCTGCCGTTCGCCGAGACCGTGGTCTCCGACCCGCGCAGCCGGCTGGCGCACGGCGACTTCTTCGCGCGCAGCGCCGCGGGCGACCTCGACCCGGAGAGGCCGGGCTCGCGGTTCCACGCCGTCCTCGTCGACATCGACCACAGCCCGCGTCACCTTTTGCATCCCAGCCATGCCGCCTTCTACACGCCGGACGGGCTGCGGCGGCTGGCCGACCAGCTGCATCCCGGCGGCGTGTTCGGGCTGTGGTCCAACGACCCGCCCGAGGACGCGTTCACGACGACGTTGGCCGACGTCTTCGTCGACGTCCGCGCGGACGTCGTCGCGTTCGACAACCCCCTGCAGCGCCGCACCTCGACCAACACGGTCTACCTCGGTCGCCGCCGGTTCGCGGAATGAGCCAGGGCCTGTCCATCCGGCTGGCCTGACCATTTCCCCGGGATATTCCTCGGGGTCCGGTTCCGGGCCGGCCCCTGAGGTGTGGCCGGGTGCGGCGGAGCAGGATCTCGGGGTATGACGCAGACGACTGTCCAGGTTGACCTCGCGCCGGCGCCGACGCGGGTGTCCTTCCTCGGCCGGCTCGGCCGCTGGTGTTTCCGGCGGCGCTGGACCGTGCTCGGCATCTGGCTGGTCGCCGTCGTCGCCGGCGGTCTCGCGGCGGGCCCGGTCTTCGCGGGCCTCGACGACGACCGCGGCCCGTCGTCGCTGGAGGCGGTCGCCGGCAACCAGGTCATCGCCGACGCGTCCACATCGGCGGGTTCGATCGTCGGGGTGGTGCGGGGGATCGACCCCGACTCCCCGGCGGTACGCGCGGCGGTCACCGACACCGCCGCCCAGCTCGGCGGCGTCACGGGGATCACCGGCGTGGTCACGCCCTACGCGCAGAGCCCGGCGGCCGCCGCCCTGCGCGCCACCGACGGTCGCGGCCTGCTCGTGCAGGCGCGGCTGGCGGACCTGACCGGCGACGACCTGGACGCGACGACCGACGCGGCGGTCGACCGGCTGCGCGCGCTCGCGCCGGCCCTGCACGCGGCCGGGGAGACCGGCGCCACCGTCGAGGTCGGCGGCGGCCGGCTGGTCAACCGGGAGGCCAACGCGCAGGCGCAGAAGGACCTGGCGTTCGCCGAGCAACTCTCGCTGCCGATCACCCTGCTGGTGCTCGTCTTCGTCTTCGGCGGGCTGCTCGCCGCCGTCGTGCCCGTGCTCGGCGCCGTCGTCTCGATCGCCGGCTCGTTCTCGGTGCTGCTGTTCTTCGCCAACGTGACCACCCTCGACCAGAACGCGGTCACCGTGGTCACGCTGATGGGCCTCGGCCTGTCGGTCGACTATGGACTGCTGCTCGTCGCCCGCTACCGCGACGAGTTGGCCGCCGGTCGTGAGCCGCTGGACGCCGTCGCGGCGGCGTGGGCGACCGCGGGACGCACCATCTTCTTCTCCGCCCTGACCGTCGCCGCCGCCCTCGCCGGCCTGCTGGTCTTCGGCGTGACCGCGCTGTCCGCGCTCGGCGCCGCCGGCGTGTCGATCGCGCTGGTCGCCATGCTGGTGGCCCTCACGTTCAGCGCGGCCCTGCTGGGCCTGTTCCACCGCCGGATCCGCCCGTCGAAGCGCATGCGCGCCGCCGCGTCGACCGACGGCGGCTTCTTCTGGGGCCTCGCCCGCGGCGTGCAGCGCCGCCCGCTGGTCACCGCGCTCGCCACCGCCCTCGTGCTGCTCGCCGCCGGGCTGCCGCTGCTGAGCATGACGGTCAAGGTGGACGACCTCGACGGCCTGCCGCGCTCGCTCGAGTCGGTCCGCGTGATCGACGTGCTGGCGGCCGACTTCCGCACCCCGGCGCAGCCGGCCGTGACCGTGGTCGCCCGCACCGAGGCCGCGACGCTGGATTCCTGGGCCCGCTCCCTCGACTCGCCGGACATCGCCGGCGTGCGCCCGGCCGAGCAGGTCGCGCCCGGCGTGGCCACCGTGGACATCGACGCGGTCGGCGACCCCGAGGGCGCGGCGGCGCTGCGCCTGGTGGACACCGCCCGCGCCGACCGCCCCGACGGCGTCGACTCGTGGGTGACCGGCATCGCGGGCTTCCACCGTGACCTCAACGACCTGCTGCTGGCCCGCCTCCCGTACGCGATCGCCCTGACCCTGCTCGCGATGGTCCTGCTGCTCTGGGCGATGACCGGCTCGGTGGTGGTGCCGGTCAAGGCGGTGGTGATGAACGTGGTCTCGCTCGGCGCGACCTTCGGCGTGCTGAGCGCGGTCTTCGAGCACGGGTTCCTGTCGGACCTGCTGCACACCCACGTGGTCGGCGGCATCAGCCCGTTCGTGCTCGTGACGGTGTTCGCGTTCGCCTTCGGCCTGTCGATGGACTACGAGGTGTTCCTGCTCGCCCGGATCAAGGAGCACGTCGACCGCGGCGAGCCCAACGACCTGGCGGTGCGCCGGGGCCTGCAGAGCTCCGGGCGCGTCATCACCTCCGCGGCCCTGCTGATGGTCGTGGTGTTCAGCTGCTTCCTGACGGGCCGGATCGGCACGGTGCAACAGATCGGGCTGGGCCTCGCGGTGGCGGTGGCGGTCGACGCGACCCTGGTGCGCTGCGTCCTCGTGCCGGCCACGATGACGCTGCTGGGCCGCTGGAACTGGTGGTCACCGGCCCCGCTGGCGCGCCTCCACGCCCGCCTCGGGTTCCGCCACTAGCCTGCGGGGGGAGAGTGCCGGAGGTCGCATGGAGCCGAGCAGCGAGCGCGTCCACCCGAGCTACAGCGACGCGGGGGCCGAAGCGGTCCCGTGGACCGACACCACGGCGAGGCTGGCCGCCGCGGAGGTCGCCTGGATCGTGACCGTGCGACCCGACGGCCGTCCACACGCGACACCGATGGTCCCGGTCGTCCACGACGGGAAGGTCTACTTCCACACCGGCAGCACCGAGGTGAAGTACGCCAATCTCCAGGCGAATCCCCGGGTGCTCGTGCTGGCGGGCGACACCGTTTGGGACCGCGGGCTCGACGTGGCCGTCGAAGGCACCGCCGTGCCGGTGACCGACGAGGCGCTCCTGCGGCGGCTCGCGGCGCTCTACCGCGGTCGCTGGGACGGTCGCTGGGAGATCGCCGTGCGGGACGGCGCCGTGGTCGCCCCGTCGCCCGAGGTCGGCCTCGTCGTCTTCGAGGTGACGCCGGTCAAGGCCCGCGCTCACGCCAAGGGCGACCCGTTCGGCCAGACCGACTACCGCTTCTGAGGCGTCACCAGCCCAGCCGGACCGGATAGGTCTCGTTGGTCAACCAGCGGGGGAGCAGGTTGGCGTAGTAGGGGCTGCCCAGGGTCTCGCTCGTGCCGCCCGGCAGCGACGAGACCGCGCGGATGCCGTCGCGGGTCGGCTGGGCCACGGCGCGGCGGACCGGGCCGCCGCCGAAGGTGAACTCGGTGGCCGAGTCGGCCCGGACGTTGTGGCCCGCCACGTCGACGGTGCTGAAGCCGCCGTCGACGGGGACGCCCGGCAGGTCGGGCAGTGGCGCCGGGAACGCCCCGCCGGCCGGCGGGATCGACCACGGTGCCCCGAGCGGAGCCCCGAACGTCACCCGGTGCAGCCGGCCCCAGCGGTAGTCGTCCTGCCGCGTCGAGCCCCCGAACGCCGGCGCGAAGGCCGGGCCGGCCAGCAGGTCCAGCGCGTCGGCCAGGCTGCGCAGCAGCAGCACGTCGCGCCGGTCGGCCGGGTCGGCGACCCCGGGCACCGCGTAGAAGTCGACACCGGACACACCGACGCCGTGCCGGCTCGGGAAGCGCTCGAGGAGCACGCGCAGGGCCTTGAGGGCCTCGTCGCCGCCGGGCTGCGGCAGGCCGTACGGTGCGATCCGGGCGTCGACCACGTTCCGCACGTACTGGCCCCGCCAGACGGCGTAGATGGACGCGGCGACGCTGTCGGCCCGCTCGTCCCGGCTCGGCTGCCCGCGGCGCCCGTCCACATCGGAGGCGTCGTAACCCTCGGGGATGCCCGTGGGTGTCGTGCAGTCCCAGCGGGCCAGGCGGTTGACGGCTTCCACCACACGCGTGTCGGCGGCGAGCGCGGCCAGGGCGGGCGTCTCGCTGCGGGCGGCCCGGCGCAGGGCGTTGACGAGGTGCGGGCGGAAGAACTGCGCGTCGAGCAGCGTCACGTCGGCCTGCTGCTCCTGGACGTCGCGGGCGGAGACCTTCCTGCCGCGGGCGATGGCGTCGCGCACCATCTCGGTGATCCGGCCGGCCCGGAAGCCGTCGTAGCCGAGATTGAGGTAGTAGACGCCGCCCGTCGCCCGGCGCTGGTTGAGCGGGTCGTTGTCCAGTGTGGTGCCGGCGGGGTCGTTGTTGGCGTTGACGAAGAAGCCGGCCGGCGGGTCGACCACCTGTGGCATCTCGCGCGGCGGCAGGATCTCGTAGGGCAGCGCCTGGCCCGGATAGCGGCGGGCCGCCGGCAGCCACTCGTTGCCGCCGGTGCCGTCCCGCAGCAGGTAGGGCGGGCGCCCGTGGACGGTGCCGGCCTCCAGGTCTTCCCGCAGCGGCATCTCGGCGCTGGTGAAGTAGGCGATGTGGCCGCGGACGTCGGTGACGGCCCAGTTCTGCGAGCCGACGTCGAAGTAGTCGAGGGCCCGCTGGAAGTCGCCGATGTCGCGTGCCCGGTTGAAACCCCGTGCCGCGTCGACCTCGCGGGTGGCCGAGAAGCCCGTATATTGCACCGACAGCGCCGTGCCGGCGGCCTGGTCCAGCGAGACGATCGGACCGTTGTTGCGGCGCGGCACGATCAGCGTCGCCGCCGGGATCGCACCACCCGGCGGCACCGTCACGACGGAGTCGCTGCCGGCCCTGCTGTTGACCCGGAACGTCTCCGGGATCGCCAGCACCGGTTCCGGTCTGCCCTGGTGGACGGTCGCCAGGCCGCTCGGCGAGGTGGGGTCGGCGACCACACGCTCGACGTAGGTGTCGGTGACGTCCATCGGGTTGGTGGTCGCGCCCCAGGCCACCCGCTGGTTCTGCCCGAGGATGACGTACGGGGTGCCGGCGAAGCTCTCGCCCTGCACGTCGAGGCCGGCGCCGCGCAGCGCCACGGGATAGAACGTGGCCGGCGTGGTCAGCCCCAGGTGCGGGTCGTTGGCCAGGATCGGCCGCCCGGTGTCGGTGTGCCGGCCGGCGATCGCCCACTCGTTGGAGCCCAGGCTGAACCCGCGGTCGACGGCGTCGGCGAGCAACGGCGTGCGCGTGGCGCGGGCCTGGTAGTCGCGGGCGAGCCGCAGGGCCGGCTCGGACAGCGCCGGCGGCGCGGCCGACCGGTCGCCACCGTGCCCGGGCCTGACCTTCGTCGCGTCCGGCACCGTCGAGGCGGGGCTGAACGGCTGCGACCGGAACAGGTCCTCGCGGAACAGGGCGGCGCCGTCGAACCCGGCCTCGGCGCCGGCCCGGGCGTACGCGTCGGCGCTGACGGTCAGGTCGATGTCGAGGTCGAAGGAGAGGTTGAAGGCGATCGTCTTGAAGATGACGAGGCTGTCGACCGGCGTCCACGGCGCGAACCGGGTGATCCGGACAGCGGCGTACTGCGCGGGCAGCGCGTGCGTCGCGGTCCAGGCGTTGACGCCGGCGGCGTACGCGTCCAGCGCTTCGCGCGTCTCGCGCGACAGGGCCGGCAGGCTGCGCTCGGCGGCGCGCCGCAGCCCGATCGTGCGCACCTCGACGTCACCGGGCAGGGCCTGCTGCCCGAGCAGCTCGGCCAGCGTGCCGGAGCCCTGCCGGCGGGTCACGTCCATCTGGAACAGCCGGTCCTGGGCGTGCGTCCAGCCCTGCAGGAAGAGCAGGTCGTGCTCGTCGCCGGCGCGGATGTGGGCGATGCCGTCGGGGTCCCGCTGCACCTGCCCGTAGCCGTGCATGCCGGCTATCCGCAGCGTGGGGCCGCCGGACCCGTGCGCGGCGGCCGGTGGCGCGATGGCCGTGACCGGCAGCAGGACGGCCGCGAACAGGGCGAGCATGCGACGTCGCATCCGGACCTCCGTCGAGGGTGGAGGGTGCCTGCCCGCACCTTAGCCACCGTTCATCCAGCGGGCAACATCGATTGCGTTCACCGCGCCGTGATCTTGGCGTAACCGGACCGAGACCGTCGGCTCGCAGATTGATCAACACCCCTGTCCATCCGTGCAAGGAGTGTTCATGGCGCCCACCCCGCCGACCGACGCCGAGCTGGATGTGTTCATCCGGGCCCGGCTGGCCTCCCTCGGCATCGACCTGGACCAGCTGCCACCCGGCACCGCCGCGGACCCGGAGACCGGCGCGCCCGGCCAGGCCTCGGTCCTCGCCTCGCTGCGGTCGTTCGTCCGCGGCACGATCGGCGCGCTGGCCGCCTACCAGCTGCCGGCGCCCGCCGGGACCGACCCGGCGGTGGCCCGCGCGCTGTCCCAGCAGCCCGCGCCGCTGCTGTACCCGTCCATCGCGACGGAGTGGAGGAAGCCGTGACCGTCGAACCCGCCGACACCGGCGTCGACCGCCGGGCGTTCCTGGCCCGGGCCGCGGCCCTCGCGGCCGTCACCACCGTGGGCGCCGTGGCGCTGCCGGCCGTCGCGTCCGCCACCGGCCGGCCGCCCACCCTGGACAACCGGAACGCGTACGTCAAGCCGCGGCCCGAGGCGCTGGCCGACCCGACCGAGCTGACCATCGCCGAGGCCGCGTGGCTGATCCGCGAGCGCAAGCTGCGGCCGGAGGAGCTGCTCGAGGCCTACCTGGCCCGGATCGCGGCGTACGACGACACGTACCAGGCGTTCAACCTGGTCCTTGCCGAGCAGGCCCGCCAGGCCGCCCGGTCCCGTGGGCGCGGTGCCCTCCACGGCATCCCGCTGGCCATCAAGGACAACTACTGGACCGCGGGTGTGCGTACGACCGCCAACTCGTTCCTGTTCCAGGACTTCGTGCCGCCGAGCGACGCCACCGCGGTCGCTCGGCTCAAGGCCGCCGGCGGCATCGTGCTCGGCAAGACGCAGATGGGCCCGCTCGCCACGACCCGCGCGACCACGCCCGACGGCGAGGTGACCACGGTCAACGCGTGGACGCCGACCAACCCGAACACCGACCCCGGCGGCTCGTCGACCGGCACCGCCACGGCGGTCGCCGGCCGGATGGCGACGTCGGGCATCGGCACGCAGACGGGCGGGTCCATCACCGCGCCGTCGAACGCGCAGAACCTGACCGGCATCAAGCCCACGATGGGCCGGGTGTCGCTCAACGGCATCATCCCGCTCAGCTACACCCGCGACCACCCGGGCCCGCTCGCCCGCGACGCCAAGGACGCGGCCATCATGCTGACCGCGATGGCGGGCCCGGACCCGGCGGACCCGCGTACGCAGGGGCTGCCGGACGTGCCGAACCTGATCGACGCGGCGACGCCCGTGTTCCACCGGGGCAAGGTGCGGTTGCGCTGGAACACCCGGATCGGCGTGCTGCCCGGCTTCGCGGACGGCACCTCGGCGTCGGCGCTGGCCCGGCAGGCCTACCTGGCGGCGCTCGCGGCGATCCCGGGCGCCACGCTGGTCGAGGTGCCGCTGCCGGAGGACTGGAACCTGCTCACCGGCAACACGTTCAACAACGTGCGGTTGCCGGAGCGCAGCGAGCCGTTCATGCCGTACCTGCGGGACAACCTGCGCGGCTTCGGCGTCTCGCTGTCGGGCTGGCTGCAGGGCGCGCTGTTCGGCGCCAACGAGTTCCTCGTCGGACAGCGGGCGAAGGTGCTGCTGCTCGAACGGGTGCTCGACCAGATCTTCGACACGTGCGACGTGGTCGTGCAGACCAACCCGGTGCCGTTCGACATCATCGGGCTGCCGGAGATCGCGTTCCCGATCGGTTTCACCACCGCGGGGGTGCCGATCGGCACGATCCTCGGTGGACTCCCGTACGGCGAGGACAGGTTGCTCTCGGTCGCGGCCGCCTACCAGGCGGTCACGGACTGGCACCACCGCCGCCCGGCGGACCCGCCGGCGGCGGCCGAGGGCGCGCGGGCGGCCGCCGCGCCGCGTCCGCGGCTCACCGCCGAGCAGGTGCTCGAGCTGTCCCAGTAGGACCCCGCGTGCTGACCGACCCGTTCGCGCGGGTCGGTCAGCCGCGCTGGTATTCCTCCCAGGTGCGCTTCGTGACCGCCGGGCCGTCGTCGGGGGCGCGGTTGGCCAGGCCGTTCTGGCCCAGGTAGTAGTCGCCGGCCTGGTGTTGGGTGCCGGTGGACTGGTCGGTGTCCGAGATGGCGATCGCGTGGATGTGGTACGGCCAGTCGCCCTGGGACGGGTTGCGCAGCCAGGCCGCGAAGCCCACCGTCCGGAGTTGCCGCACGACCGTCGTACGCGTGGCCGTGGTCAGGCCCGTCACCGAGATGTCCAGCGCGCCCCCGCCGTCGTGGGTGCCCGCCGACGCCGGTGTGCCCGTGTTGTAGGAGCCCTGCGTCAGCGTGAGCGTGCGACCGAGCAATCGTTCGGCTTCCAGCAGCATCGATCGGGTACGGGTGTTCACCTGCACGCCACGCAGGCTGACGATGCTGCCCGGTGAGATCGCGCGGGTGACGGTGTAGCGCCCGTCGCCCAACGAGCGGAGCGAGGTGGGTCCCGGCAGGCCGGTGGCGTCCAGTCCGGTGTAGCCGAGCGACCGCTGGTAGGCGGCGTACGCGGCGATGGTGCTCGTGCCGAAGTGGCCGTCCACATAGGTCGCCGACAGCAGCCCGCGGGCCTGCAGGGCGCGCTCCACCGCCAGGACGCTGTCCTTGGCGCCGGGGGTGATGGCGGTGTCCGGCCGGCGCGGGTCGATCTGCGCGGCCTTGATGACCGCTTCCATGTCGACCTGCGGCAACGCGGCGTGGGCCGACGCGACGGGAAGGGTGCCGGCCACGGTCGCGGCGGCGGCGGTGGCGAGCAGGCGCCTACGGCTGATCATGCCAGCAGCATAGATCGGCGGCTATCCGAAGTCGATAATATCCTTCAGTCTCATAGGGCGAGAAGGAGCTTTTTAACACGCTGTTGACCATTTGACGTCGATGCTCGTCGACGACGCCGGGAAGACCGGCACCGCGGATGTGCAGGCGCCGGATCTGCTGATCGTGCAGCAGGTGCGCGGCACCGGGCAGGCGACCGCGTACGCGGACCAGCTCTCGGCGAAGTTCGGTCTGCCGGCGGGCACCTACAGGGCGATCCTCGCCTGGGACGACCCGGAACCGTGGGGCGGCAGCCACAGGTGCAGCGACCAGTCGCTGGGTGATCTCAAGAAGAAGCAGACCAACGATCGCGGCACGGTTCACGCTCAAGGACAGCGGCACGAGCGTGTTCGCGGCGACGATGCACCTGCCGGAGGAGAACCGCCAGAACGCCTGCGCCGGCGACGGTGACAAGGGCATCGACGGCACGGGCATCTCGGCCACCAGCGGTTCCAGCAAGATCGACTACCTGTTCGTCCGCGGCACGGTGCAGGCGTCGGCCGTCGGCCACCGCCCGTGCCCCACGGCCCGGCGTGCGGCCCGGGTGGGCGCCAGTAGACTTGTCGATCGTGCCCGCCTTTGACTCGAAGGCGATCGCCGCGAAACTGCTGGGGGAGCCGATCGCCGACGCCGACGACGCCCGCGTCGCTGACGCGAAGCGCCGGTTCGACCGCCACGAGCGCGAGCGGGAAGGCCTGCGCAGACACTCGGAGCGTCCCGCACCCGAAGAAGATTGAGGACACCCGGCGGCGCCGCGGGTTGGTAGGCTGCCCGTTCCAGCCGGAACCGGGAAGCGGGGGCGGATGGGCCGGCAGTGGTGGGCGGCGGTGGCGCTGCTCGCGGGGTTCGCGGCGTTGACCGCCGCGCTGGCCGCGGGCGCGTTCCTCGACGCCGACATCGCGGTCCGTGACTGGAGCGACGCGCACCGCCCGCGACCCGGCTTCCTCGTCGCCAAGGCCGCCTACTTCCTCGGCTCCGCCAACCTGATCGCCGCGATCCTGCTGGTGGGCGCCGCGCTGCTCGCCGTGCGGGACCGCACGCCGCGGCCGGTGCTGCTCGTCGTCGGCACCGCCGCGATCAGCTACGTCGTGGTGGTCCCGCTGAAGATCTGGACCGACCGGTCCGCGCCGCACGCGCCCTGGTACGACGCCGTCGAGCTGTTCGCCAACGACGCCGGATGGTCCTATCCGTCCGGTCACGTCGTCAACACGCTGATCTGGTATCCCGTGCTGGTGCTCCTGCTCGAACAGGCCCTGCGCCGGCCGCTCGCCACCGCGACCCGCCGCGCCGTCCTGGTCGCCCCGGTGGTCGTCGTGTTCGCGGCGGTGACCTACCTCGGCTACCACTGGCTCACCGACAGTTTCGCGGGCGTGCTGCTGGGGCTGGCGCTCTGGCTGGGCCTGCTGGGGCCGCTCGCGACCGTGCGGGCGTCGCGCCGGTCAGTCGCTGAACGCCGCGGTGTCCACATCGAACAGTGAGCCGTCCGCGCCCCGGAAGACCAGATAGAGGTCGTGGAAGCCGTTCGCGCCGGCCGGGCTGGTGTCGACCCAGGTCGTCGCCGTCACCCAGTCGGTGCCGGAGCCGGGTGCGACGGTCATCGTGCCGACGAGCGGGCCGCGTGGGCCGTCGACCCGCGCCTCGATGACGCCGCCGGCGCGGGGTGCGACCGTCGCGTGCAGGCGCAACTCGCCCTTCTGGTCGGCGAAACCGGCCGCGGAGCCGTCGGCGAAGTTCACGTTTGCCCACCGCAGGTAGCTGCCGTCGCGTACACCGGTGACGATCTTTCCGCGGTCGGGCGTCGCGCGGACCTTCAGGCCGCGCGACTGGCCGTCGTTCTCCTCGGCGAGGTAGGTGGAGAACACGTCCTTGCGATCCGGCAGGCCGGGCAGCTTCGACCATTCGGGGACGAACGTCGTCACGCTCTGGCCGCGCAGCGTCGCCGTGAACGACCGACCGCCGCGCGTGTGGATGTCGGGCAGCCGCTTCATGTTCTCGCTCGCCGACGTGCGATAGGGGACGACCGCCCGGGGCCGCGGCGCGCCGCCGGTGAGGTCGACGTCGATCGTCACGTCGCCCGGGTTGTTGTTGACGACCACCACGGAGAAGTCGCGGTGTCCCTTGTAGGCGGTCAGGGTGACGCCCGGCGCGGGCGCCTTCGTGGCGCCGATCATGACGTCGCCACGGTCGACGAACCGGCTGTACTGGCCGACGGTGTAGTAGCGCTTGAAGATGCGGTACTGGCCGTTCTCGGTCGGGTTGCCGCTCTGCGGAGTGCCGGTGTTGACCAGCCGGATCAGGTCGGAGCCGTCGGCGCCGTTGTTGGCCACGGGCCACCACCAGAAGTACGCGTTGAGGCGGGTCTCGTCGAACAGGTTGCCGATCAGCGTCGCGTACCGCAGCCCGTCGGTGATCGTGCTGTTGACGAAGAGCCGGTCCCGCGGGGCGCCCTGGTTCATGTACTCGGTCTGCCAGATCGTCTTGCCCAGCGCCTGCGAGGTGGCGAACGCGCCGGGTGCCGCCCGGGTCGCCTCGTCGACGAGGCCCGCATATCCGTGCGCGGCGACGACGTCCACATAGGCGTTGGCCGCCGGGTCGCTGATCGCGGCCTGGGCGAACCGCTCGTCGAAGTTCACGCCCTCACCCAGCACGATGTCGGCCGGCACCCCGCGTCGCGCGAACGTCGGTCCCAGGTGGTCGCGGACCAGCACGCGCAGCTCCTCGGCGGTCCACTGGCTGCTGGAGTAGCCGGTGGTCACCTCGGGCTCGTTCGTGGGCGAGACGTGCGTGATCCGGATGCCGAACTCGTGCTCGTAGCCGAGCACGTACTCGGCGAGGTAGTCCGCGTACGCCTGGTACATGTCGGGCCGGATCTTGTTGGGCGGGCCGTCGGGGCCGGAGGAGACGACGCTGTTGTTCTGCTTCATCCAGGCCGGCGGGCTCCAGACGCTGGCCAGGAACGTGCGGACCCCGCGCTTGTGCGCCTCGCGCATCAGCCAGATCTGGTGGGCGTCGAAGGCCGCCTTGCGCTGCGGCCAGTCGGGCTGGTCCCAGACGAAGACGCCGGGCGCGGGCTCGATGGTCTGGGTCGGGCCGTCGTAGAGCTGGTCGCCCCACGTGCCGCCGTCGCCGACCATCACGCGCACGATGTCGAGCCCGATGCCGGCCCGGTCGTCGAAGATCATGTCGAGCATCCGCGACGTGAGCGGCTCACCGAGGCGCTGGATCGCGCCCGCCTTGTGGAACGCGAACGAGCCGCCGAAGCCGTCGATCGTCTGGCGTACGTCGCTGAAGTCGACGACCGCGGTCGGGCGCGGATGGGCGACGCCGCTCACGGCGGTGCCGAGCAGGAGCGTGCCGGTCGCGAGGATCGCCGTGCCCGTCCTGACCATCCACTTCGTACGACGTCGCATGTCGCATCTCCCTTTATCGACACCTGCGAATCAAGTTAGGAGTCGGCCGGGGGAGCGACAAGGGTTTGGCGTTGTCCAACATTTCCGGAAATCGGACGATCCTCACAAGCGTGGGTACGCGTCAGCGCCACACCCACGAGCCGCCGTACCGCCGGGTGATCAGCAGTGTCCAGAGCGGCGTGGTCGCGTTGAGCACGCCGGCCACACCGGAGTCGACCGTCTGCTGGCCGACGCTGAACATCGCGAACGGCAGGGCGTTGCAGAAGAACGCGGCGACGGCGAGGTGCGCCCAGACCGCCCGCCCGCGCGCCAGCCGGTTGCCGGTGGCCAGGCAGGCGAGAAGCAGCGTCGCCGAGCCGAGCAGGCAGCGGCTCAGGGTCACCTGGACCGGCGTCAACGCCCGCAGGGCGACCTCGATCCAGAGGAACGTCGACCCCCAGAGCAGCGCGAGTACGCCCACCCGGGCCCAGCTTCTCGTCACGCTCCGGCGCCTGCAGGTGTTGCGGGCCGTGGTCTCCAGCGGCTCGGTGACCGCGGCCGCGGCTCATCTCGGCTACACGCCGTCGGCGGTCAGCCAGCAGGTGGCCGCGCTGGAGAAGGAGGCCGGCGTGGCGCTGCTCGAGCGGGCCGGCCGAGGCGTGCGCCCTACCGCGGCGGGGCTGCTGCTCACCGGGCACGCGGCGGTCATCAGCCAGCACGTCGCCACGGCCGAGTCGGCCCTCGCCGACCTGCGGGCCGGGCGTACGGGCCGGCTGACGATCCGCTATTTCGCCTCGATCGGCCCGACCCTGCTCGCGCCTGCGATCGCCCGGCTGCGCCGCGCGTACCCGGGTGTGGTGGTCGAGCCGCGGTTGGCGGTCTCTGATGATGAGGAGACGGCGGTGGTGCGCGGCGAGGCCGACCTGGCGATCGTGGTGCGCCGCCCGGGCGACGGGACCCACCGGGACCTGCGCCTGGTGCATCTCGTGGACGACGCGTACCAGGTCGTGCTGCCCACCGGACATCCGCTCGCCGCGCGCCGGGTGATCGACCTCGCGGACCTCGCGGCGGAGCCCTGGGTCGGCAGCGAGCCGCCGGGCCCGTGCCGGGAGCCGATCGCGGCGGCCTGCGCGGCGGCGGGCTTCAGCCCCGAGTTCGTGGCCACGTCGGAGGATTACGCCACGGCGCAGGGCTTCGTCGCCGCGGGCCTCGGCGTGGCCCTCGTCCCGCGCCTCGGCCTCGGCACCCGCCATCCGGGCGTGGTCGTCCGCCGGGTGCGCCGCCCCGAGCCGATCCGCCGCGTCTACGCCGCGGTGCGCGCGATCTCGCTGGCCCAGCCGGCGCTACGCACGCTGGTCGAGGCGCTGGCGCCGCCGGGCGCGTAGGACGACGTCGTGGACGTGGGGCGTGCCGGGCGGCGGGGGAGTCGTGCGGGCGCGGGTCTCGCTGACCTGGATCTCCCACTGGTCGCCGTCGAGCAGGGCGGCGACGTCGGCCGGCAGGTAGTAGTCGTGCGGGTCGAAGTCGGGGTGCCGATGCCCGTCCATGTCGGCGGGGTCGTGACTGCCGAACAGCAGGGTGCCGCCGTTCGCGACGGCGGCCAGCAGGCCTTCCACGGCGGTGGGTCCGGCGTCCTTGCGCAGGGGGAAGTACTGGACCGTCACCAGGTCGTACGCGTGGGGTGCGGGTGGGTCGGTGCGCAGGTCCGCGCGGGTCCAGGTGACCCGGTCGGCGACGTCGGCGCCCGCTGCGGCACCGCGCCGCAGGGCGGTCTCGGCGATGTCGGTCGCGGTGACCCGCCAACCGCGGCGGGCGAGCCAGAGGGCGTCGGCGCCCTCACCGCACCCGACGTCGAGGGCGCGGCCGGGTGGGAGGTCGGCGGCCTCGGTGACGAGGATCCCGTTGGGGTTGCCGCTGAAGATCTGGTCACTGCCGCGGTACATGTCTTCCCAGAACTGCGCGTCCATCTGTCCTCGCTCCAAACCGGCCGACGTGTGCGGTGCCAAACTGCCCCCGCTGTGGTGCGTACGCCAACATCCTTTGCTGGAGCGGCAACAGCGCTCCTTGTCACGCGGCTGTGTCTTGACATGGAATGGCGTTTCGTGTCGCATGGAACCGGCCTAGCGGAGCGGCCCTTGGGAGGGAACATGTCGGAGACTCAATTGCGGGCGCCCAGTTTCCCCGCGCCCCGCGCCCACCCGTTCGACCCCCCGCGGCTCGTGTCCGAGCTACGCGAGTCCGCTTGTCCGGTGGGCCGTGTCTCGCTCTACGACGGCACGCCGGCCTGGCTCGTGACCAGGCACGAAGACGTGCGCAGGGTGCTGAGCGACAGCCAGTTCAGCGCTGAAGGGGGATGGCGCTTCCAGTCATCTGCGTCGCGTGTCGCCGCGGAGCGGGCGGAGACGTCATTTACGGTGATGGATCCGCCGCAGCACTCGTACTACCGCCGCCTGCTTATCCGACACTTCACGGTGAAGCGGGTCGAACGACTACGTCCCGCGATTCAGGCCATCGTGAACAGCGCAATAGATGAGATGATCGCCGGATCGCGTCCTGCGGACCTCGTCAGCCAGCTCGCGTTACCGATCGCCTCCCGCACGATGTGTCACGTGCTCGGTGTTCCTTACGAGGATCATCAGTGGTACGAGGAGCGTTCGGAGGTGCGTTCGCTTCTGGATGCCGACCCGGCCGAGGCGCAACGCGCGACCCAGGATCTGCTCGACTACGTAGACCGTCTCATCGACCGCAAGCAACGGTCGCCGGGTGAGGACCTCACCTCCTACCTAGCGGCGGAGTTGCTCGAGCCGGGGCTGGTGACCAGGGCCGAGCTGATCGCGATCCTCCGGCTTCTCCTAACTGCGGGACACGAGACCACCGGCACGATGATCGGCACCGGGACTCTCGTTCTCCTCCTGCACCCGGAGCAGTTGGCGGCCCTGCGCCGGGACCAAGCGCTCATGGGCCCGGCGATAGAGGAGCTGCTGCGGTACCTCAGCATCCTGCACTCGTCGATCGTGCGGGTGGCGAAGGTGGACGTCGAGTTGGGTGGACAGCGCATCCGCGCGGGCGACGGGCTTATCGCCGCACCCGCTCAGGCCAACAAGGACCATCGCAAGTTCCCCGAGCCCGACCGTTTCGACATCGAGCGCGATGCGTCCGGGCACATCGCGTTCGGGTTCGGCGTGCACCAATGCCTCGGCCAGGCCATCGCCAGACTCGAGATGAAGGTCGCGTTCGAGCAGCTCCTCGTCCGGCTGCCTGGGCTGCGGCTCGCTTGCGACCCAGCCGACTTGGCGTACGAAAGCTCGAACCTTATCAGTGTCCGTACGCTTCCTGTCACATGGTGAAGCCAGGAGGCGACCATGAGGATAAGGGTTCTCCGCGAACGATGTGTGGGAGCAGGCCAATGCGTCCTCCGCGCACCCTCCTTGTTCGACCAGAGCGAAGACGACGGCATGGTCGTCGTTCTCGCGCAGACACCATCGTCCGAGGACGAGCGGGCCGCGATCGCCGCGTTGGGTGCGTGTCCGTCTGGGACGATACGACTGGATCCATGAGGGCGAAGAGCAGCTGCGTCATCCGGCCGCTTGCCGCTGTGAGTCTGCTGATCTGGTTGATGGCCCCTCGGCAGTCGTGACAGGCGCGAGCGGCAACTTGGGTTCGGCCATGCTCGCGGCACTGCGGCATGCGGCTGTCCTGGACGCCGCCGTTCGCGACGGCGTAGGCCACGTGTCTGCACGAGCCTGACCGCAAGCGGCGACCATCCCGTTTCGCGCTCGCGCACCGGGTCACCAGGCGGCTGGTGCGGGGCTTCGGGCTTGGCCGGTACGCCGCCATCGACGCGGCGGATCCGGTACGCACCAGCGGGTCATTTTACGACCTGGTGGGCACGGCGGGCCTTCCCTGAAGTCGCTGTCAGCCACACATTGAAAGAGTTCTGAAGGAATCCGCGGCGAGGATGGTCACCAAAACCTAGCCGATGCGGAGGGCACCTTGAGAAGAGTTTGGCAAGTGTTGATGCGGCTCCTGGCCGTTTCCGCTCTGAGCTCGTCCGTCATCGTGATCGGCGGCACGGGGGCCCAAGCTGCGATTCGTGCGTTCCCCGCCGACGGAGGTGCGTAGGTACTCAAGTGCTGCGGTGCTTGGAGCTGCGTACGATGATGCACTCGAGTGTTACCGTGTTCGGGCAGAGATCACGGATGCCAGCTCCGCCTATGTGACTGTCGATGTAACCTCGGTGACTCTTGCTGATGTGGCCCTCATCGGCCCTAATGAGTGGCACGATCCCAAGTCGCGAATGGAGAGCGGCTTTGAGACCTGCCACAAGGGTACCCGCGTCGGGGTGGACTTCAAGGCCACGTTCTTGTGGTGGAACAGGGATAATGACACTGTCGGTAGTGAGGAGCGTCGCGGCTCCGCTACCTTCACGTGCACCTAACTAGGACTCCCTGAGAGGTTGCTCGCTCAGCGCGGCCCAGACGGGCCGCGCTGTGAGCCGTTCGTTGTCATGCGCGCCAACCCTCATGCCACAGGCTGGCGCGCCGCGGCGACCACGAACTGTCGCCGAAAGGTGGACGGGCGGAAACAGCTAGTAACAGGAGGCTGGCTTGGCTGAGGGGCTCAGGACCGTTATAGCAGCTAGCTTGCTCAGCTACGTCGTCGCTGGCGCCGGTGTGGCGTCGAGCGCGTTGGCAGCGTTCGTATTGCGTCCATCGTTGGATGCAGCCTATGCCATGAGAGAGACCGGCGGCTGTTGCGGAACCGACTTGTACGACTCGGCGATGCGCCAAGCTGAGGTCGGCACGTGGACCGCTGTCGTTGTCTCGACAGCGGTCAGCATCGCCGTTGCGGGACTCGGCGTTGGCCTCCGAATCGGTTTGGTCCGTTCGCCTTGGTTCGTATGGATCTTGTTGGTCGTCTTCTTGTGCTGCGGCCTGTGCTGGTGTGTCGGTGGCCCAGCCCGAGTGGATTACGGCGATAGCGGCCCTGTCTATAGTTTTTTCCCGAGGTGGTATTCGTGGCTTCAATTTGGCCTTGGGTCATTGCAGGTATTCGGATTCGTCGTGATCGCGTTGTTGTTAGCAAGGGCCCGACGCTATTGGAGCTTGGTTGCTGCGGAGCCACCGCACGGGCAGCTACGTGGACATTAGTAAAGGGATTCCGGCGTGCTGACCAGACGAGGACCCCGCCGAAGGATGCGTGCTTGGTGCGACGGTCCGGCAACAAGTACCTCCACCCAGGCGCTCTTAGCCGCGCGGGATATCCCGAGCCGTGAGGCGCCTATGGAACCACCCAGGCGAGTGCGCCGACCTGTGCGGTCAGTGCACTGGTAGCCAGGACCGCGCGAAGGAGATGCCCGAACTCCCAGCGATCGCGCAAGTTTTTCCAGCGTTCCGGCTCGTCAGGTGATCGGCGGCGGGTCCCGAAGAAACGTTCGGCAGCCCCGTCCAGACCGTCTCGGCTCATCCAGATCCGGTTTGTGGGGTGGACGCGGAGCCAGTAAACCGCTACTACCAGGGCGAGGGCGATGACTGCTAGCAGCCGCAGTCTCAAGGGCGTGGCGCCTGTGTCGGTGACAAGGACCGAAACAGTAGCCACAACTACTGCCGGGATCTCGAGAGCACCCGCGATAGTGAAGCCCGGGTAGTAGATCCGTTGCACTTGACGGTACTGCTCCTCGTTGAGGCGCCGTTTGCCGGGGAGCTCGAGCGCGTGGGCAACGGCTGGTGCCATCACGGCTGCGGAGAGCAGAGTCGCAGCAACGTGCAGGATCGTCTGCATCGGGCACCTCCTGGTGTGAGGGGCGTGGCTGTGCGGCAATCAAGCACTCTGATCAAACCAGACGTGAGTGATGGCGCATACGCTGCACGACGTAGTTCGGGACGCGCTATGAGAGCCGTTTGCGAAAACGCCGGGACGTCGGTCGGGCGACGGCGGCTGACGCGGAACAGTTTTCAGAGAGGCCCGGGAGCAGGTGAGCCGATGATCATGCAGCAGGCGGCCGCGCCGCTGGCGGAAGCCGTCTGTTGAGAGAATCGCAACGGAAGTGGGAGACTTCAGGGAGTCGACATATGAGCAGCGTTCCAGTGCCAGACGAGCGGACCATCTACCCGTCTCAACGACCGAGCGGCGTCGAATCATCGGCCTGGCCGGTCTTCAGCGACGACGCCATGGACGTGCTGCGGTCAGCCGGTGAGGTGCTACGCCCCTTGCCAGGCGCGCTGCTCTGGGACGTCGGCGACCATTATGACCTGAACCTGGTGCTGGCCGGCGGTGTCCTTCTTATCGATCGCCGGGACGATCGCGTCGTATTCGTGATTGAGGAAGGCGACTTCGTCGGAGAGCTAGGCATGTTGATGGGGCAGCGGGCGTTCCTTTCGGGTGTCGCCATGGAGGGAACCGAGTTACTACGGATTTCCGTCGAGCAGGTCCGCAGGTTGTTGGAGATTTCGGGGGATCTTGGCGATGTGCTGCTCTCCGCGTTGGACGCCCGACGCGGCATGTTGACGAGACTAGGGCAGGGCGGTCTCGTGCTTGCCGGTGACGACGACAGCGACCTACATCGGCTCCAGGAGTTTGCCGAGCGCAACCAGCTTCCATACCGAACAGTGCTGCGCTCGGACGCGGCGGCCTGGACAGAACTGGAAAAATTCAATGCGTTACCCGAGGCCGGCACGGCCGTGGTGACCGGTCAGCGCTCGGCAATGAACGCGCCGACGACCGCCGACCTGGCGGACGTCCTGGGGATCGGCTTAGGCGGCATGCCCGACGGATCCCGGTGTGATCTTCTCGTGGTGGGCGCCGGTCCCGCGGGGCTGGCCGCCGCCGTGTACGGGTCCTCGGAAGGCCTCGAGGTAGTCGTGGTGGAGGACGTGGCCATCGGAGGACAAGCTGGCAGTTCGTCAAGAATCGAGAATTATTTCGGGTTCCACCGCGGCGTTTCCGGAGTCGAACTGGCGCGGACCGCGATGATGCAGGCCGTCAAGTTCGGCACGAGGCTGGTCTCGCCTCGCTCCGTCACCGCACTGTCGAGGGTTCCTGGCGGGTTCGGCGTGTGGCTCGACGACGACCATCAAGTCCTGGCCTCGGCCGTAGTCATCGCCAGCGGCGTACGATATCGGCGCCTTGGCCTACCTGGCCTTGCTGATCTCGAGGGCGCCGGCGTTTACTACGCCGCGAGCCAGCTCGAGGCCAATGTGGTGTCCGGCCGCAACGCCGTTGTGGTCGGGGGTGGCAACTCCGCTGGGCAGGCCGCGCTCTTCCTGGCGCGGCACGCCGGCCAGGTTCATGTTCTGATTCGGCGCGACCATCTCCGAGACACGATGTCGAACTATCTGGCTCAGCGGATCGCTCACCATGAGCGGGTAACCGTCCACCCTCGTGCCGAGCTGAGTGGAGTGCACGGCACCAGCAGGCTCAGCGCATTGACCTGGCACGACCGCGTCCTCAGCCGAGACGTGCGCCTCGACGCGGCCGGGTTGTTCCTGATGATCGGCGCCGACCCCCATACGACGTGGTTGCGCGACGCGGGCGTCGAACTCGACGCCAACGGGTTCGTGGTCACGCACGATGGTTTCGCCACCGAGGTTCCTGGTCTCTTCGCCGTTGGCGACGTGCGTGCCGGATCCGTCAAGCGAGTGGCATCGGCCGTTGGCGAAGGATCCGCAGTCATCTCGGCCGTCCACTCCTACCTCCGCGGCATTGAGCGGGAGTGAACGCCCACATGAGTAGGTCGGCGTAATCAGTCCGACCGCGGCGAAGAAAGGCGCCTGTGACCCAGCGGACAGCCT
>NZ_BONE01000038.1 GCF_016862555.1 Asanoa siamensis
CCACCCCGGGACTCGGGGTGGCGGGCCGCCGTGTGGAAAGGGTCAGCCGAACTGGACCCAGTTGAGATTGACGAGGCCGGTCGTCGGGCCGCCGGTGACGCCACCGAAGACCAGGTAGAGCTTGTGTGCCCCCGCCGGCTGGCTGACCGGCACCGAGGTCTCGACGAAGGCGCTGTTGCCCGTCGTCGCGTTCAGTGTCGCCGTGCCGACCACCGGGCCCGTGGGCGAGTCGAACCGGAGCTCGACGGTGGCCCGCGGCGTGCCCGCCGTGGCCGCCGAGCCGCCCGAGTGCCGCAGCGTCACGGTCGAGACGCCGGCCAGGTTGATCGGGTCGAAGGCGATGTTGTCGCCCACGTCGATGCCGTTGACGTGCTGGCCGCCGCCGGTGTCACCGGTGTTCGCGACCGTCACGCCGGTCTGCACCTGCGCGAACTCCGCCTGCTGCCGCGGCGTCTGGATGACCGCCTGCGCCACCGTCGTCAGCGGCGGCTGGCCGCCACCACCGAGGTCGGTGTACGACGCGCTGACCGCACCGAACAGGTAGCCGCCCGCGTGGTCGGCGCCGTCCGCCGGGGACTGCACCGTGCCCGTACACCCGGTGGTCGAGCCGTCCGGGTGGCCGTGGGTGTCGTGGCCGAGCACGAACGTCACGACGACCCGCGAGCAGTCGATCGGCCCGTCCTCGGGATCGGTGACCTCGACCGTGTAGGGAATCGAGTCACCCCAGTTGAACAACGTGCCGGCGATCGGCGTGGTGACGCGAACCGTGGGCGCGGTGTTGCCCACCACGATGACCGTCGTCAGCACACCCGTCTTGCCGCTCGAGTCCGTCACCGTCAGCTTGGCCACATAGGAGCCGTTCTGGGTGTACGTGTACGAGGGGTTCGGGTCCGCCGAGTCGACCGTGCCGTCGTTGGTGAAGTCCCAGGCGTACGAGATGGACTCGCCCGGGTCCGGGTCGTGGGTGCTGGCCGACGAGAACGCGACGGTCAGCGGTGCCTGCCCGGAGGTCGGCGTCGCGCTCACCTTGACGACCGGCGAGCGGGTGCCCTTGACGTAGCGGATGACGGAGAGCTGGGCGTCGGGGTTGGCGTTGAAGAAGCCGTCGCCGTACTCCAGGACGTAGAGCGCGCCGTCCGGCCCGAACTGCATCTCCATCGGGTTGTCGAAGACCGTGCCGGGCAGGAACTGCTCGACGCCGCTCAGGTTGCCCTTGCCGTCCGTCCGCATCATGAACAGCTTGTCGCGGGTGAACTCGCCGAACACCACGGCGTTGTCGAAGTACTCGGGGAACTTCACCTGCGAGTCGCTGTCCGCGTCGTACTTGTAGATCGGGCCGCCGTGCGGACCGACGCCGCCCGTGCCGATCACCGGCCACTTGAAGTCACACGGGATCGGCGGGTTCTGCAGGTACGCGCTGCCGCACGGCGTGCGCGCCTCGTACGTGTACCAGAACTGCGGCTGCTGCACCGCCGGCAGCACGGTCAGGCCCGTGTTGTGCCGCGAGTCGTTGACCGGAGCGCCGCAGTTGAACGGCTCACCGGACGTACGCGTGGCGAAGTCGAAGTCGAAGTACGGCAGGCTCGGCGACACACACAGCGGCCAGCCGTAGTTGCCGGCCTTGTTGGTGCTGAACCACCGACCGGTGCCCTCCGGGCCACGCGCGGGGTTGGAGGCGCGCGAGTCGGGGGAGTAGTCGGCGATGTAGAGCCGCCCGGTCGCGTCGACGTCGAAGCGGAACGGGTTGCGCAGGCCCATCAGGAAGATCTCCGGACGGGTCTTGCCGGTGAGGTCCTGCGCCTCCGGGAACAGGTTGCCGGCCGGCGACGTGTAGGTGCCGTTGGCCTTCACCTTGATCCGCAGCACCTTGCCGCGCAGGTCGTTGGTGTTGGCCGATGAACGCCGCGCGTCGTACCCGGGGCCCTGGGTGGGCTGGTCGTTGATCGGCGTGAAGCCGTCCGAGCCACCGGCGTTGGTGTCGTCACCGGTGATCAGGAACAGGTTGCCCTTGCCGTCGAACTTGACCTGACCCGCCACGTGGCAGCAGATGCCGCGGTCGACGTCGACCCGGATGATCTGCTGCTCCGACGCCAGGTCGAGGTGCGGGGTGGGCGACTCCACCAGCTTGAACCGGGAAAGCTGGTTGTAGCCCTTGAACTTGTCCCACGTCGTCGGGTCGGCGTTGGTCGCCGGCGCGTCACCCTCGTTGACACCCGGGGTGGCCGGGTCGTCGACCGGCGTATTCAATCGCGGCGAGTAGTAGACGTACACCCACTTGTTCGTGGCGAAGTCGGGGTCGATCGCCACCGTCTGCAGGCCGTCCTCGTCGTGCGAGTAGACCTCCATCGTGGTGATCACCGGGCTGGCGTTGGTCTCCGGGTCGTAGAGCCGGATCTGGCCGCCGCGGGTGTTGTGCAGCACCCGGCCGTCGGGCAGCACGGCCAGCGACATCGGCTCGCCGGGCTCGTCGTTGAGGGTGACCTTCTCGTAGTTGGCCAGTACGGTCGCGCCGCAGTCGCCCTCGACCACGCCGGAGGCCCACTGGATGCCGCCGAGCAGGTGCTTCCTGTAGGCCGCGGCCCGGTAGGTCTCGATGGAGTGCCCGAGTCCGGTGTAGAACGACCGGCCGCCCTGGTAGTCCTTGCACCAGCTCACCGGGTGGTCGAAGCCCATGGTGGCGCCGGTGATGCTGGCCGGGTCGACCGTGGCGAGCACGTGCGACTGCCCGCGGACGTTGGCGGTGAAGTTGTACCACTCCTCGGTCAGAGTCAGGTTCGCCGGCACGGTCTCGGTCGCCGGGTGGACCCGGTCGGCGACGTTCACGTTGCCCGCCTCGACGCCGGTCGCGCCGGCGACCTTCGCGCCGACCAGGGTCTGGTAGAACGCCCAGTCCGGCTCGGTCTCCGCGGCCGCGTGGACGCCGACGTAGCCGCCGCCGGCCTTGATGTATCCCTCGAACGCGGCCTGCTGGGTCGGGTTGAGGATGTCGCCGGTGGTGTTGAGGAACACGACGGCGCGGAACTTCGCCAGGTTCTCCGCGGTGAAGTCGGCCGCGTTCTGGCTGGCGGTGACGGTGAAACCGTTGTCCTGCGCCAGCGCGCGGATGGTGGCGACGCCGTCCTGGATGGACGGCCGGCGGACGCCGGCGGTCTTGGTGAAGACGAGGACCTTGTAGTTCTTCGGGGCGCGCGCCTGCGAGCGCAGGGCCGGTGGCCCGTTCTCGGCCGCGACGAGCGCCTCCGGCTCCGCGGTGCGGGAGCTGCCCGCCGCGGGATCGGTGGCTCGGGGATCCGCCTGGGCACTGGCCGGAGCCAGCACCAGCGGTATCCCCACGGTCGCCGCGGCCAGCACGGCCAGCCGGCGACGAAGGGTGGTTGGCATTCGTTCCTCCGGGGTGGTGGGGTTATCGCCTCGGAGGCCGGGCGCGCGCCGCCGCGCCCGGCCGGTGTCCCGAGTGGGACCGGACCTCAGTGCCCGCGCTTGTAGATGGTCAGCTCGGACATGTTCTGGTAGGACAGTGCCGCGAAGTCCAGCGACTGGCCGGGGTTGGTCGCGCCGCCGGGAGCGGTGTCCTGCTCCCAGTTGGCGTGCCGCTCGTTGGCGTCGCCGATGGTCTCGAAGAACTGCTGGAAGTTGATGTCACCCTCGCCGAGCGGGGTCATCTCGTAGCCGTTGGCCAGCGCGCTGTTGCGGTTGCCGTCCTTGGCGTGGAACAGCGGGAACCGGTCGCCGCGGGCGGCCACGTTGAGGATCGGGTCGAACAGGTCGGTGCGCTCGAAGCCGCGCTTGTCGATGTACTTCTGGTGCTTGAAGCGCGCCACGTACGCCCAGTAGATGTCCAGCTCGAAGAACACGTACTTCGGGTCGGCCTTGCCGAAGAAGTACTCCAGCCGGCGGATGCCGGAGGAGCGGGTCGGCCGGCCGTTGGCGTCGAACGGGCCCTCGTCGAGCAGGAACGAGTACGCCGCGTCGTGGTTGTGCGTGTAGAGCTTCATGCCGCGCTTGCGGGCCTGCCGGCCGAGCTCGTTCCAGAGGTCGGCGGCCGCGTCCCAGTCCGACGCGTAGCTGGAGTTCGTCGGGTCGGAACCGGTGCCGATGTGCTTCATGCCCAACGTCTGGGCGATGTCCATCTGCTGGGTGAAGGTGGTCGCGTTGATCGACGCGTGGGTGCCGTTGGCCACCAGGCCGTTGTCGTCGAGGATCTTGCGGATCTCCTCGGGCGTGATCTGCCGGCCCAGGATCGAGGTGTGCTGGTTGTAGCCGGCGAACTCGACCTCCTTGTAACCGAGCTCGGCGATCCGGGCCAGCACCCGCTCGAAGCCGTACGGGACGCCGCTGTCGTCCGGAGCGGCCGAGATCCGGTCGCGCACCGAGTAGAGGATGATGCCGCGCCGCTTCTCGGGGATCAGCTCCTCGGCCCGCAGCCCGCGGGTGCCGATGGCGGGCGTGCTGGTCGACAGCACCGGGAGCCCGGCGGCACCGAGCGCGGCGCCCGCCGCGGCCGAGGCCTTCAGGATGTTGCGCCGGGTGAGCCGGCGGCGCTCGGCGGGATCCATCGGCATAGCTGGGGTTTCGGTCATCGTCGTCCGTCCTCTCGGCGGCTGGGCAGCCGCCAGCAGCGCGACGGCGAGGGTGAGCCGTCGCGAAGGGATGAGCGTGAATCGATTCAGGCGCCGCCGATGCGCCCAGGTGCGTGGTCAGGTCCGACAGAGGCAGAACAGGCCGCGGTGCCACGCGCGGCGGGCGACCGGTCCTGGGATGACCGGGCGTCCCGTGGTGTGTCCTGTGTGTTACGAAGGATAGGGAGACGATAATGTCAGGGGCGCCCAAAAAGATAGATGGTTGCTAACGAAAGTTCTTAGAAGATCGTCGTAACTTTTGCACGATCATCAGAAAGTCCGTCTGGGCTACCAACTGTGCAGCGTGCCGTCCTCGAGCCGGTTGACGGGCAGGGCGGCCGGCCGGTATGGATACCGCGCCGCGAGCTCCTCGTCGATGTCGACACCGAGGCCGGGCTCCTCCGCGGGGTGCAGGTAGCCGTCCGCGAAGTGGTAGCCGTGCGGGAACACCGCGTCGGTCTCCGCCGTGTGTCGCATGTACTCCTGGAGCCCGAAGTTGGGGATCGAGATGTCCAGGTGCAGCGCCGCGGACATGCACACCGGCGACAGGTCGGTGGCGCCGTGCGAGCCGCTGCGCACCTGGTAGAGGGCGGCCAGGTCGAAGATCCGGCGCAGGTGCGTGAGGCCGCCCGCGTGCACCACGGTCGCGCGGATGTAGTCGACGAGCTGCTCGGTGATGAGCTGCTGGCAGTCCCAGATGCCGCTGAAGATCTCGCCGATCGCGATGGGTGTCGTCGTGTGCCGCCGGATCAGCCGCAGGCCCTCCTGCAGCTCGGCGGGGGTCGGGTCCTCGATCCAGGTCAGCGCGTACGGCTCGAGGCTCTTGCCCAGGCGGCCCGCCTCGATCGGGGTGAGCCGGTGGTGCACGTCGTGCAGCAGCCGCAGCGCCGGGCCGAACTCGTCGCGCACCCGGGCGAACACCGACGGCGTGTGGGCGAGGTAGCGCTCGGTCGACCAGACGTTCTCGCTCGGCACCGCGGCGTCGGCCGGCTCGTAGAACATCTTGTCGCCGCTGACGCCGTACGTGCTGGCCAGCCCCGGCACGCCGGTCTGCACCCGGACGGCCTTGTAGCCCAGGTCGACGTAGCGGGCCACCTCGACCAGCACCTCGTCGACGGTCTCCGCGTTGGCGTGCCCGTACACGGTGACGCCCTCCCGGCTGCGACCGCCGAGCAGCTGGTAGACCGGCATGCCGGCGGCCTTGCCCTTGATGTCCCAGAGCGCCGTGTCCACCGCCGCGATCGCGGTCATCGTCACCGGGCCGCGCCGCCAGTAGGCACCCTTGTAGAGGTACTGCCAGGTGTCCTCGATGCGGCTCGCGTCGCGGCCGATCAGCGTCGGCACCACGTGGTCGCGCAGATAGCTCGCCACCGCGAGCTCGCGGCCGTTGAGCGTCGCGTCGCCGACACCGGTCAGGCCGTCGTCCGTCACGACTTTGAGGGTGACGAAGTTGCGACCGGGGCAGGTGACGATCACCCGCGCGTCGACGATCTTCACGGCTGCCTCCGTCGGCGATTCGTTCAGCGTCCTCCGCCGTCGCGAGGCTGTCGCCTCACGACGCCGTGCGGTCACCCGCGAGCGTGCGCAGGTAGGCGAGGTTGTCCCGGGTGCGCTCCGCCAACGGTAGCGCCGTCGAGAAGTCTTCCACGGTCAGCCAGCCGTCGTAACCGACCTCCCGCAGCGTCCGCAGGTAGGCGCCGATGTCGGCCTGGCCCTCGCGGAGCGGCGCCCAGTCCGCGGCCCACGCGGTCGACCCGTCCGGCCTCTTACCCACCACCTGCCAGGCCACGTTCTTCACGTGTACGTGGGCGAGGTACGGCCCGAGCATCTCGAAGGCCGCCCGGTGGTCCTCGTGGCCCTCGTAGATGAGGTTGCCGACGTCGTGGATGACGGCGACGCGGGCCGGGTCGAGCCCGTCGACCAGCCGAAGCGCGGACGACGCCGAGGCGGCGATGGTGCCGTGGTGCAGCTCGACCAGGGCGGTGACGCCGTGTGCGGTCGCCCGCTGCGCGACCCAGGCCAGGTCATCGCGGGTTTTCTCGAACAGCTCCGGGTACGGCGCGGTGCCCAGCTTCGGCATCGTGACCCGGACGCGGCCGGCTCGCAGGGTCGCCGTCGCGGCGAGCACGCGCTCGACGTCCTCGCGCGCGCTGCTGGGGACGTAGGCGCCGATGCCCGAGTAGTCGAGGCCCGCGGCGCGGGTGATCCGGTCGATCTCGGGCAGGCTCTCCTCCAGTCCGTTCAACGGCCAGGTGGCGCGATTGCCGGCCCAGAAGCCGGGCTCGGCCGCGTCGGCCTGGTCGGTGACCCGCCACTCGACGCCGTCCCAGCCCTGCGCGGCCAGCTCCCGGGCCGCCTCCGCCGGCGTCCACTGTGGTGTCGAAGCGGTGAACACCGAGAACCTCACTGGGCCACCTCCGCCAGGTCGTCGTGGTTGCCGGCCAGCACGTCGTCGAGCGTCACCGGGCGGCCCAGTGCCGCGGACGCGTACACCGCGTGCACGACGGCGACCGCGAGCAGCCCGTCGCGCAGTCCGACGCCAGGTCGCCGCCCCCCGTCGATGGCGGCGACCACGTCCGCGTACTGGCGCAGGTGGCCCAGCACGAAGCTGTCCTCGGGTTTCGGGGCGCCGCGCAGCTCACTCACGGGGACCGCGTCGGCGGCCCGCTCGACCGGGCGCGGGCCGGCGGTCGCCTGCAGGAACTCGAGCTGGTCGTCGTGGATGACCGCCGAGCCGGCCGTGCCGTGGAGCTGGAGCCGGACCCCGATGCCGGGATGGGCCGCGGTGGTGGCGTGCAGGGTGGCCAGCGCGCCGTCCGCGAACCGCAACGTGGCCGCGGCGACGTCCTCGACCTCGATGTCGTCGTGGGCCAGGCGGGCCGTGACGGCCGAGACCTCGACCGGTGCGCCGAGGAGCCAGACCAGCAGATCGACGGTGTGTACGCCCTGGTTCATCAGCGCCCCGCCGCCGTCGAGCTGCCAGGTGCCACGCCACGCGGCCGAGTCGTAGTAGGACTGTGCGCGCCACCACGGGACAGTGGCGACCGCGGAGGTGAGCCGGCCCAGGCCGCCGCCGTGCGCGGCCGCGGCGACCGCGACGCTGGCCGGGTCGAAGCGGTGCTGGCTGACGACCGAGGCGACCAGGCCGCCGGCGGTGAACTCGCCTTCCCGGTCGGCGAGACGGCGGGCGGTCCGCGGGTTCACGTCCAGTGGCTTCTCGACCAGCACGTGGGCGCCCGCTTCCAGGGCCTGCTCGGCGAGGGCGGCGTGGGTGCCGGTGGGGGAGCAGACGGTGACGAGACCACCGGGCGTGACGGCCTCGGCCAGGGTGGCGAAGCGTTCCGGGTCACCTGTGCGGCCGGCCAGCGCTTCCCGGGCGGCCTCGTCCGGGTCGACGATCGCGGCGAGCCGCAGCCGCGGGTGGCGGAGCACGGCGTCGGCGTGGACCTCGCCGATGATGCCGGCTCCGACCACGGTGACGGGGATGTCGGTCATCGGGTCTGCACTCCGATCTCGTGGGTGAGCGCGGCGAACGCGCGTGCGGCCCGGCCGAACGCGGCGGGGCCGGAGAAGCCGCCGGTCGCGGTCTGCAGCGCGAGGTGCGGTTCGAGGGACGCGAAGCCGGTGTATCCGTCGTCGCGCAGGGCGGTGAGGGTCTCCTTCAGCTCGCCGTCGCCGTCGCCGGCCGGGACGACCACCCCGGTCGCGGCGATCGCGTCCTTGACCTGGAGATATTCGAGGTACGGGCGGAGCTGGGCGTAGCCGTCGGTGAAGGGCCGGACGCCGACCTGGACGAAGTTCGCGTTGTCCCAGGCGACCCGCAGCGCGGGCGAGCCGACCGACTCGACGATGTCCCGTACCCGCTCGGGTGTGTCGCCGTAGATCTCCTTCTCGTTCTCGTGGACGAGCACGACGCCCGCGGCCTCGGCGGTGGTGGCCCAGTCCCGCATCCGGCTCAGCACCTCGTCCCTCGTCTGCTCGGGCGGCACGCCCGGCGGCCGGTAGAAGGAGAACAGCCGGATGTAGCGGCAGTCGAGGCGGTGGGCGGCGGCGATCGCGCGGCGCAGGCGGTCGCGCTCGCCCTCGGGGTCGTCGGTGATGCTCACCTTGCCGATCGGTGAGGCGATCGCGGAGACCGCCATGTCGCGCTCCTCCAGGATTTTTTTGATCTTGGTGAGCTGCTCGTCGTCGAGGTCGACCACGTTGACGTTCCAGGCGCTGCGCAGCTCGAGATGCCGGGCGCCCAGCGCGGACAGCACCGCGAGCTGCACCACCGGGTCCGCGTCGATCTCGTCGCCGAAGCCGGACAGGGTCCACACCGTCACCGCACGCCTCCCGTGGTCAGGCCCGCCACCAGGTACCTCTGGAAGACAAGGTAGAGCGCGACGACCGGCACGGCGCAGACCAACGCGGCCGCCATGAGCTGCCCGTACACCGGAAGTGCCCCGCCCTCCTGGCTGGCGCCGAAGATCTGCAGCTCGACCGCCGCGGTGCGGGTGTCGGGGTTGGTCAGCACCGAGGCGAAGAGCACGTCGTTCCAGCCGAGCAGGAAGGCGAAGACGCCGCTGACCACGAGGCCGGGCCAGCTCAGCGGGGCGATGACCCGGGTGAGGACGCGCCACGGGCTCGCGCCGTCGACGCGGGCGGCCTCGTCGAGCTCCGGCGGGAGCTCGCGCAGGTAGGTGACCATCACCCAGGTGGAGAACGGCAGGGCGAAGGTGAGGTACGTGACGAGCACGGCCCAGCGGGTGCCGATGATGGTGACCCCGAGGGCGGTGGCGGCGCCGGCGAAGAGCACGAACACGGGCAGGAGCAGCAGCGTGCCGGGGATGCTCTGCAGCGCGAGGAGCGAGCGGAGCACCGCGATCCGGCCGCGGAAGGCATAGCGGACGAGGACGTACGCGGAGAGCAGCGCGACGAAGGCGCTGACGACCGCCACGGCGCCGGCGACCAGGAGGCTGTTGACGAGGCCGCGGCCGAGGTTGGTCGTCGACCAGATGCGGGCGTAGTTGTCGATGTGGAAGCCGTCGGGCCAGAGGGCGCCGCGGGCGACCGCGAGGTCGGAGCTGACGCTCGCGATGGCCATGTAGGCGAGCGGGCCGAGGACGATCAGCAGGAGGACGGCGAGGATGGCGTTTCTGACGCCGGTGGGCAGCAGGCGGGCGACGTCCTCGCTTCTCATTTCTGGCCTCTTTCCGTGTCGAGCCGCACCGCTCGCAGGTAGACCGCCATCGGAATCGCCACCAGGATCAGCGAGACCACGGCCATGGCGACGCTGAGGCCGAACTCGAAGTTCTGGAAGCTCTCCACATAGGTCAGCACGGGCAGGACCTCCACGTCGTACGGGCTGGGCACGCCGAACAGGACGAACGGGAGCGTGAAGCTGTTGACGTTGTGCAGGAAGGAGATGACGAGGCCGAGCGAGACCGGGCCGCGGAGCTGGGGGAGCACCACGTGGCGCAGCTTGGCCCAGTGGCCGGCCCCGTCGAGGGCGGCGGCCTCGTGGACGGTGGTGTCCATCGACTGCAGGCCGGCGGCGGCGAGGAGATAGACCAGTGGCCAGCCGGCCCAGAGCTGGACGATGACGAGGGCCCAGAAGCTGCGCGGGCCGTTGAGCCAGAGGCCTTCGGTGCCGAGGAGCCGGTTGGCGATGCCGTCGGGCTGCAGGATGATCCGCCAGGTGCTGCCGACCACGAAGGCGGGCAGCACGTACGGGATCAGCAGCGCCGAGCGGACCAGCCCGCGGCCCTTGAAGCGGTCCTGGGTGGCGACGGCGGCGGCGAGGCCGAGCGGGAGGCAGCCGAGGGTGACCAGGGCCGAGTAGCCGAGGCTGATGGTGATCGCGTGCGGCAGGTGCGAGTCACGGACCGCCTCGACGTAGTTCTCGAACCCGATGAACTCGGCGCCGACCCACTCACGGATCGAGTACTGGTCGAGGTCGAGCAGGGAGATGTAGAGGGCGAGGGCCAGCGGGACGACGATGACGACGAGGGTGAGCAGACCGCCCGGCAGGAACATCCAGAGTGGACGCCCCTGCCTGGTCGCGCTGGTGTGCTTTCTCATTTGGCCTTGTCGAGCGCTTCCTGCGCGGTGGTCTGGGCCTGACCGAGCAGGCCGCTCAGCTTGGCGTCGTCGACCCTGCCGGCGGACAGGTCGGGGATCGACTGGACGACCACGTTGGTCAGGGCGAGCTGCACCTGGCCCCAGCCGCCGGTGAACGGGGTGTTGACCGACTTGCCGGCCGACTCGACAATCGCGGCCAGCGCCGGGTCCGCGCCGAGCGCGGTGGCGGCCGCCTGGTTGGTCGGCAGCTCGCCGAAGGTCTTGTAGTAGCTCGTCTGCATCTCCTCGCCGGTGAGCAGCTTGACGAGGGCGAGGCTGAGATCCTTGTGCTTGCTGTACTTCGCGACGACGACGTTGTCGCCGGAGAGGATGCTGGTCGCGGCCACGCCGCCGCCGGGGAGGCTGGTCGCGCCCGGCGGGATCGTGGGCATCACGGCGTACGCGTATTTGCCAGCCACTGTGGACTTGTCGAGGGTGACCTTCGAGCTGGCCGAGACCATCGGGAGGAAGGCCGCCTTGCCCGCACCGAACGCGGCGATGGCCTGGGCGTTCTTCCAGCCGACCGCGGCCGGGTCGACCACCTTGTCGGTGGCCAGCCAGCCCAGGTAGGACTCGTAGGCCCGCTTGGTGTCGGGGCCGTCGAGCGCCGCCTTGCCGTCCTTGACCACCGGGGCGCCGGCCTGGATCGTCATGGCCCAGATGAACTTCCACGGGTCGAAGCCGTCGGCGTAGCCGATCGCCAGGCCGTACGCGCCGTCCTTGGTCAGTTGCTTCGCCTGGTCGCGTAGGCCGTCCCAGCTGTCGGCGGGCTTGTCGATCCCGGCCGCGGCCAGCATCTCCTTGTTGTAGGCCATGACGAACGGGCGGCTGGCGAACGGGACGCCGACCTCGTGGTCTTTGTCGGGGCCGGAGATGCCGAGGGTGGCGGGCAGGAAGCGGTCGCGGCCGCCGACCTTGTCCCAGTCCTCTTTTTTCAGTTCGACGAACGCGCCGGTCGCGTACGCGGTGGGGGTGAAGGTCGTGCCCAGCGCGTACACGTCGGGCCCTTGACCGGAGACCACGGAGGTCTGGATCTTGGTGAGCTCGTCGTTGGCGGACGCGAAGGTCTCGAAGCGGACCGTGGCGCCGGTCTCCTGCTTGAACTTCGCGGAGACCTCGTCGAACCACTGCCGCTGCTGCTCGGGATAGATGTTGTTGACGCCCATGAGCATGGTGAGGGTGACGCCGGAGTTGTCGCCGGCGGCGCCGCCGCTGTCGTCGGATCCGCAGGCCGTCAACGCGGTGCCCAGCACGATCGCGCCGGCCAGCGCGACGAGTTTCCGTCTGTCCATGAGGTGCTCCTCGGGGCGGCGAGGGAGTGGGAATGGTCGATGGGTCGTGTGGTGGCCGACGCTAGTCATCCGGGTTCGGTGGTGACAACCGTTTGCCAAGTGTTGCCATCGATGGTTTGCTGCGTTTCGTGGAGGGCGACGCGCGGAAGCGGCCGGTCACGATCGCGGACATCGCCGCGGCTACGGGCGTGGCGGTCTCGACGGTGTCCCGGGCGCTCTCCCGTCCTTCGCGTGTCAGCGCGGCGACCCGCGAGCGGATCCAGGCGGCGGCGCGGGACCTCGACTACGTGCCGCACCCACCGGCCCGCGCGCTGGCCTCGGGCCGCACGGGGACGGTCGCGCTGGTCGTCTCGGACGTCACGAACCCGTTCTACTTCGGCATGATCCGCGGCACGCAACAACAGCTGAAGGCGGCCGGGTACGCGCACCTGCTGATCGACACGGAGGACTCGGCCGACCACGAGATCGCGATGCTGCACACGATGCGCCGCTCGCTCGACGGCGCGATCCTGGGCGCGTCCCGCCTGCCGGCCCGCGCCCTGGTCGCGTTGGCGGCGGAGATCCCGCTGGTCACGGTGAACCGCAACGTCCGGGGGGTGCCCAGCGTCGTGATCGACACTCCGGCGGGCATCGCGCAGGCGGTCGAGCACCTGGTGTCGCTGGGGCACCGGTCGATCGTCTACGTCTCGGGCCCGACCCAGTCGTGGTCGAACCAGGCACGCTGGCAGGCGATGAAGGCGGCGCTGGACCGCCACCACCTGCCGGCGGCCCGGGTGGGCCCGTTCCCGTCGGGCCGGGGTTCGGGGGTAGCCGCCGCGGACGCGGTGGTGAACACGGGCGCGACGGCGTGCGTGGCGTTCAACGACCTGTTCGCCCTGGGCATGCTGGTCCGCCTCCGCGAACGCGGCGTCGCGGTGCCGGCGGACCTGAGCGTGGTGGGCTGCGACGACATCTTCGGGGCGGACTTCAGCAACCCGCCGCTGACCACGTTGACGGCCCCGATCGAACAGGCGGGCAGGATGGCGGTCTCGCTGCTGGTGTCGCGCCTGGACCACCGAGCCCCCCAACCCCAACGCCGCGCGGTCGTCCTCCCGACCTACCTGACGGTCCGCGAATCAACGGGCCCACGCCCGTAGACCCGCGCGGGCGGAGCCCGGTCGTCCGGCCTAGGTAGCAGTCGGTGCGCCGGGCGGTTGTCTTGGCGTGCCGGGCGGTTCGCGGGTCGCGCGGCACGCGGCCGTGGGTCTGGGTCGGTCGGGCCGGGCCGTGTTGCCTGATCCGGTTGGGGTGCGGCGCTGCGGTTGTCTACCTGGCGTGTCTGGCGGTTCGCGGGTCGCGCAGCTCGCGACCGTGGTTCTGGCGGGGCGGGCCGTGTTGCCTGATCCGTTTAGCGGCGGTGCGGCGGTGCGGCCGCGCGTTTGTCCGCCTGACGTGCCTGGTGGTTCGCGGGTCGCCCGGCTCGCGGCTGTCGGTCAGTGCGGGCCGTGCGGCGTTGCCTGATCCGGTTGGGTGGGGTGGTGCGGCGGCGCGGTTGTCTTCCCGACGTGCCCGACGGCCGCGTGTCGGGTGCGGCGCGACGGTAGGTCTGCGTGCGCCGGCGTTCCCGGATCGGAGCCGTGCCGACCGGTCGTGCGCCCGGAGGGCGTCGCGCCGCCCGGGACGCTAGGCGGGTCACCAGACTGACTGCTCGGGTGGGGGCGCGAGGTGTGGCTGGCGTAGGAAGAGCGTGGTCCCGTGGACCGCGACGATCGGCCCGGAGGCCAGCCCGGCCACGACCGTTGGCACGCCGGCGCAGCCCAGGTCCTCGCGTGTCCATTCGCCGGACGGCCGGGTGACCAGCCAGGCCGAGGCGCACTCGCGGTTGTCGCCGGTGTTCCGGCCCTCGCCGCTGCCGGCGACCGCGAGCATCTCGCCGCCGGGCAGGGACGTGGCGGCCCGGATCATCCGTACGCCGGCGGTCGCGGCGGTGTCATCCCGCTGCCAGGTCCGCCCGTCCGTCGAGGTGAGCACGAGGGCCGGGGCGCGGACGTCGCCGCTGGTGCCCCCGAGGGCGAAGAACCTGCGGCCGTCGTTGAGCAGCACCCGCACCTGGGGCGCTCCGTCGAGGCCGGGGACCGGGTGGGGCCGCCAGGATCGGCCGTCGTCGGTCGACACCCAGGCGGTCACCTGGGAGGTGGCGTTCGGCCCGGTGCTCGTGCCGATCGCGACAAGCGGCGCGGCCGGCGCTTCCGCGACGGCCGTGACGTGGGTTTCGGTTGCTCCCGGAGGCGGTGGCAGCACGACGGTGCGCCAGGACTTGCCGTCGGTCGACAGCCAGGCCACGGCCCGCCCGTCACGCTGACCGACCGCGACGTAGCCAGGCCCCGCGATCGTCAACGGAACCGGGCCGCCGCCATCGCCCGGGCCGGGCCCGGCACCGGGCGCGATCCCGGCCACCTGCCGCCAGTCCTCGGGCGTGCCGTGCCTGTTGCCGAGCACATGGTGCCCGGTGACGGCCAGGTAGGCGCCCTCGTACTCGGACCCGACCGCCAGGACGGCATCGTCTCCGGCGCCGGCCGGCTCGACCACGCCGATGGTGGTGCAGGCGCCCGAGGCGAACCAGTATCCGCCGGACAGCCCGCCGGCGCCGAACCCGGTGAAACAGCCGGCGGAGTTGGGCAACAGCACCCGCGGCCCGCCCGTCCGCCGATCGTCGACCGCGAACGCCTCCCGGGCGACCCGCCACGGCCCGACCTGCTCGGTCCGCTGATCGGTCCACCGGGCCGGCGCACCGCCATCGTGCGCGCGCACCGCCACCGCACCGACCGCGAGCACACACACCACCAGCGCGGCTCCTACCAGTACCCCCGTTGATCTTCGCACGACCGCCAGCCTGCCACGCGGTCACCGACCCGGGCATAGGCCCTCGTACCTATCCGCGGCGCGCCGACGACGACCACCACCCCGCCACCGGACCGTGCGTCCGCGGCTCGAACCGTCAGCCGAAAGCGATGCGAGCCGAGCAGCCGCTTCGGTCGAGCCGCGGCCCAAGGGGCGGCCCTGCCAGCTCGCCATGCGGCGACGGCGATGCAATGCCTCCTTCCGCCCCGGCCGCGATGCTGAGGCAATGTGAGTTACCTGCACACCTCCCCACGCAAGGGCGAGCCGCTGCTTCGGTCGAGGCGCGGTCTAGGGGGCGTCTCGGCCCTGCCAGGTCGTGATGCAGGCTTCGTTGTCTTCCGGGTCCGCCAGAACCCAGAAGGCGGGCGCGCTGTCCGCGGAGACGAGGCGCCCGCCCGCGGCCAGGGTTGCGGCGATGCGGGTTGGAGCTTCGTCGTGGGGGACCGAGATGTCCAGGTGGATGCGGTTGCGTTGTGGGCGTGGCGCGTCCATCTGTTGGAACCAGATCGCCGGGCCCTGCCCGGCCGGGTCGACGACCGCGTCCGTCGGGCCGGCGCCCGGCTCGTCGGTGTAGCCGAGCACCGTCTTCCAGAACGGCCGGACCGCCGGAATGTCGAGCGCGTCGATCGCGATCTCCAGCAGCTGCACCGATCGGGCGCCCGCGGCGCCGACCTCGGGGTCGGTCCGGAAGCCCGCCGCCTCGACGGCGATGCTGATCCGGGCCGCCAGATCGGCGTCCCGGGCCGTCACCGCGGCGCGGTCGAGCGTTTGCAGGCTCAGGGATAGTCGCCCCGCGCGTAGGTCAAGGCCCAGGTGACCGTCGGCGTCGTCGCCGCAGGCCGCGACGACCTGCCCGGCGAGCGCCGCCGCCCGGGACAGCGACCCGACCCGTACGGATGTGCACAGCGTGCCCAGCACGAAGCGCCAGCCGAGGTCGTTGACCGCGTCCGAGGCCTGCTGGCGGGTGAGCTTCCGGTCCATGACGGCATCCTCGCAGCCACCACCGACACTTTTCACACGGCGCCGTCAGCGGGCACCGACCGGGCGGAGCGCGCCGCTGAGGAGCGCGCCCAGACCGAACAGCGCCGCGATCACCAGCAGGGCCCGCAACACCGTCAGGCGGTCCCCGAGCAGGCCGAGCAGCGGCGGCCCAGCAAGGAACGCGCAGTAGCCGATCGTCGCGACCACGCTGACCCGGCCCGCGGCCGCCGAAGGGTCCTCGGCGGCTGCGCTCATGCCCACCGGGAAGCCCAACGCCGTGCCGACCCCCCAGAGCAACGCCCCCACGAGCGCCAGCGGCAGCCCCGGCGCGAACACGAACAGCGCGGTCCCCGCCAGGCCGGTCAACGCGAGCAGCCGCAGCACCGCCACCCGGCCCCAGCGGTCCAGCAGCCACGGGCCGCACCAGCGGCCCGCCGTCATCGCCGCCACGAACGTCGCGAAGGCCAGTGTGCCCAGGGCCGCCGGTGCCTCGTGGTCGTCGACCGCGGCGATGACGATCCAGTCGTGGCCCGCGCCCTCCGCCATCGTGAACGCCAGCACGAACAGGCCGATCAGGATCGTCCGCGGCTCGCGCCACGCGGCGAAACCCGTGCGGGGGGCCGCGACCGACGACGCCGCGCCGTCGGGCAGGAAGGCCCGCCCGAAGATCGGCACGAACACCGCCACGACCAGAGCGATCCCGACCAGGTGCACGCGCACCGGCACCCGCAGGGCGACCATCGCCGTGCCCAGCAGCGCGCCGGCCACGCTGCCGACCGAGAAGCCCGCGTGCAGGCGGGACATGATCGAGCGCCGCAGGTGCCGCTCCAGCACCGTGCCCTGCAGGTTCATCGCGACGTCCCAGGCACCCGTGCCCAGACCGAGCGCGACCAGCCCCACCACCGTCAGCGCGACGTCACCGGTCGCGCCGACGGCGGCCGTCGCCAGGCCGACCGCGAACAGCACCGCGCTGACCGCGACCACCCGCCGCGAGCCGTGCCGGGCGACGACCGGACCCGACAGAACGAGCGCGAGCACGGCCCCGCCCGACGCGGCCAGCAGCGTCAGCCCGAGCGCGCCGGGGGAGAGGTGGAGCTGGTCGCGGATCTGCGGTACGCGGGCGAACAGGCTGGCGAACGCGAGGCCCGAGGCGCCGAAGGCCGCGAACGTCGCGACAGTCGCGCGGTGGACCGGCGCCGCGGTCACCCGAGGCGGCCCTCCGCCTCGTCCCAGGCCGCCGCCGACTCCCGCGGCTCGTACCGCCGCAGCTCGTGCGAGTCCCGCACCAGCTTGCGCAGCGCGGCCAGGTCACCGCGGACCGCGCCGCCCGCCCGCGCCTGGACGAGCACGTTGCCGACCGCGGTCGCCTCCACCGGGCCTGCCAGCACCGGCAGCCCGCAGGCGTCGGCCGTGAGCTGGCAGAGCAGCTCGTTGCGCGCCCCGCCACCGACGAGGTGCACCACCCGCACGTCCCGGCCCGACAGCGAAGCGGCCGCGCGGACCGCCCGACGGTGCGCCAACGCCAGGCTGTCCATGATGGACCGTACGAGCGTCGGCCGCGACGACGGCGCCGGCTGACCCGTGCGCGCACACGCGGCGGCGAGACGCGCCGGCATGTCGCCCGGCGGCAGGAACTCCGGGTCGTCGGCGTCGACCACGGCGAGGAACCCCGGCGCCGCCGCCGCGGCCCGCAGCAGCCCGGGCAGGTCGTCCTCGCCCCACGACCGCAGGCACTCCTGCAGCAGCCAGAGCCCCATCACGTTGCGCAGGTAGCGGATCGTCCCGTCGACACCGCCCTCGTTGGTGAAGTTCGCCAGCCGGCTCTCCTCGGACAGCACCGGCGCGTCCAGCTCCACACCGACGAGAGACCAGGTGCCGCAGGAGATGTACGCGAAGTCGGCCCCGTCGGCCGGCACACCCACGACGGCGGAGGCGGTGTCGTGCGAGCCGACCGCGACCACCTCGGTGGTGAACGGCAGGTCGGCGCGGACCGCCCCGATCCGGTCGCCGGGCCGGCGCAACGGCGGGAAGAGCGATCCGGGTAGGCCCACGTCCGCGATCAGCGACGCCGCCCAGTCGCGGGCCCGCACGTCGTAGAGCTGCGTGGTGGAGGCATTGGTGGCTTCGGCCCCGACGGCGCCGGTCAGCCAGTACGCGATCAGGTCCGGGATCAGCAACAGGTGCTGGGCGGCGGCGAGCTGCGGGCTGCCGGCCGCGGCCGCGAGTTGGTAGAGCGTGTTGAACGGCAGCTGCTGCAGCCCCGTCGTCGCGTAGAGCCGCCGTTCCCCGAGCCGCTGTGCGGTCGCGCGCCAGATCCCGTCCGTACGCCCGTCGCGGTAGTGCACCGGATTGCCCAGCAGCGCACCACGAGCGTCGATGAGTCCATAGTCGACGGCCCACGCGTCGATGCCGATGCTGTCGACGGGTCCGGCGACGCGGAGTCCTTCGAGGACACCCGCGTAGAGCGCCAGCACGTCCCAGTGCAGCGTCCCACCGGCGCGCACCGGCTCGTTGGCGAACCGGTGCGCGGTCGTGAGGTCCAGCCGGCCGCCGCCGAGCCGGCCGACCACGACGCGCCCGCTGGACGCGCCGAGGTCGACCGCGGCGTACGCGTTCACCGCAGGAACGCCGCGGCGACACCGGCGTCGACGGGAACGTGCAGCCCGGTGGTGTGCGTGAGGTCGCCGGCGGTGAGCGCGAAGACCGCGTTGGCCACGTGCTCGGGCAGCACCTCCCGCTTGAGCAGGGTCCGCTGGGCGTAGTACGCGCCGAGCTCCTCTTCGGGCACCCCGTAGACGGCGGCCCGCTGGGCGCCCCAGCCGCCGGCGAAGATGCCGGAGCCGCGGACGACACCGTCGGGGTTGACGCCGTTGACCCGGATGCCGTGCGCGCCGAGCTCCGCGGCCAGCAGGCGGACCTGGTGCGCCTGGTCGGCCTTGGCGGCACCGTACGCGACGTTGTTGGGGCCGGCGAACACCGCGTTCTTGGAGGAGATGTAGATGATGTCGCCGCCGAGGCCCTGGTCGACGAGGATCCGGGCGGCCTCGCGGGAGACCAGGAACGAGCCGCGGGCCATCACGCCGTGCTGCAGGTCCCAGTCGGCCTCGGTGGTCTCCAGCAGCGGCTTGGAGATCGACAGGCCGGCGTTGTTGACGACCAGGTCGACACCCCCGAACGCGAGGGACGCCGTCCGGAGGGCGAGGACGATGGCGGCCGTGTCGGTGACGTCGGCGGTGACCGGGATCGCGACGTCGGTGCCGCCGATCTCCGCGGCCACCCGGGCGGCGGCCTCGCCGTCGCGGTCGGCGACGACCACGCAGGCGCCCTCGACAGCCAGCCGGTGGGCGATCGCCCGGCCGATGCCGGAGCCGCCGCCGGTGACGAACGCGACCCGCGTCGCGAGGGCCTTCGGCTTGGGCCGCCGGGCGAGCTTGGCCTCCTCGAGGGCCCAGTACTCGATGCGGAACTTCTCGGCCTCGTCGATCGGGGCGTACCGGGAGACGGCTTCGGCGCCGCGCATCACGTTGACGGCGTTGACGTAGAACTCCCCGGCGACCCGCGCGGTCTGCTTGTCGGCGCCGAACGAGAACATCCCGACACCGGGTACGAGCACGATGGCCGGATCGGCTCCCCGCATCGCCGGCGAGGACGGGGTGGCGTGCCGCTGGTAGTAGGCCGCGTAGTCGTCGCGGTAGGCCGCGTGCAGCTCCGTCAATCGTGCGACCACATCGGACAGCTCGGCCGTGGGCGGGAGGTCGAGAACGAGCGGGCGGACCTTCGTACGCAGGAAGTGGTCCGGACAGGAGGTGCCGAGCGCGGCCAGGCGCGAGTGCTCGGCCCGGGAGAGGAAGTCGAGCACCTCCGGGCTGTCGGTGAAGTGGCCGACCACGCGGCGGTCGGTCGACGCCAGCCCGCGGATCACCGGAGCCAGGGCCGCGGCCCGCGCCCGCCGTTCGGCGTCGGGCAGCGGTTCGTGCACGACCGGGCCGAACGGTTCAGGCCGGCCGTGCGACGCGATGTAGTCCGCCGCGGTGCGGATGATCTCCAGCGAGTTGGCCTCGCACTCGGCGCTGGTGGCGCCCCAGGCCGTGATGCCGTGCCCGCCGAGGATCACGCCGATCGCGGCCGGGTTGGCCCGCTTGACCGCCGCGATGTCCAGGCCGAGCTGGAAACCGGGACGGCGCCAGGGCACCCAGACCACCCGGTCCCCGAAGATCTCCTTGGTCAGCGCCGGCCCGTCCGCCGCGGTCGCGAGCGCGATGCCCGAGTCGGGGTGCAGGTGGTCGACGTGCGCGGCGTCGACGAGCCCGTGCATCGCCGTGTCGATCGACGGCGCCGCCCCGCCGCGCCCGTGCAGGCAGTAGTCGAACGCCGCGACCATCTCGTCCTCGCGCTCGACGCCCGGGTAGACGTCGACCAGCGCACGCAGCCGGTCGAGCCGCAGCACCGCGAGCCCGGCCGGCGTCAGCGTGCCGAGGTCGCCGCCGGAGCCCTTGACCCACAACAGCTCCACGTCGCCGCCGGTCACCGGGTCGGTGCCGGTGCCCTTCGCCGAGGTGTTGCCGCCCGCGTAGTTGGTGTTCCGCGGGTCGGCGCCGAGGCGGTTGGACCGTTCGATCAGCTCTTCCACCGTGGACATCGGTCGTTACGCTCCCCAGCCGGCGGCTTCGCCACCGACACGCTCGGCTTTGACGGTCTCGTAGTAGCCCGACCGCTTGTAGGCCGCGATCGGGTCCGGGTCGAGGCCCATCTCGCCGCGCAGGTCGCGCAGGAGCGGACGGACGTCGGTGTGGTAGGCGTCCATCAGCACCTCGTTGGCCTCCAGCACGTCGCCGTCGCGCTGCGCCGCGGCCAGCGCGGCGGTGTCGACCAGCAACGCCTTGGCGGTGGCCTCCTGGACGTTCATGACCGACCGGATCACCGCCTGGATCTTCGGCTCGATGTTGTGGCACTGGTCGAGCATGAACGCGATGCCCGCCTCGGGCTTGAGGACGTCGGCCGAGACGATCTCGCACATGATGCGGAAGAGCTGGAAGGGATCCGCGGCACCGACCATCAGGTCGTCGTCGGCGTAGAAACGCGAGTTGAAGTCGAACGCGCCGAGCTTCCCGGCCCGGATCAGGACCGCGACGATGAACTCGATGTTCGTGCCCGGTGCGTGGTGCCCGGTGTCGATCACGACCTGCGCCCGGTCGCCCAGGGCGAGACAGTGGGCGTACGCGGTGCCCCAGTCCGGGACGTCGGTCGTGTAGAAGGCCGGCTCGAACAGCTTGTATTCCAGCAGCATCCGTTGCGCGGGACCGAGCCGCTCGTAGGTGGCCGCGAGCGCGTCGGCGAGCCGGTCCTGCCGGGCCCGGATGCTGTCCTGGCCGGGGTAGTTGGTCCCGTCGGCGAACCAGAGTTTGAGGTCGCGCGAACCCGTGGCGTCCATGATGTCCACACACTCGAACATGTGGGCCAGCGCCTTCGCCCGGATCCGCGGGTCGGGGTTGGTGACCGAGCCGAGCCGGTAGTCGTCGTCCTGGAACACGTTCGTGTTGATCGCCCCGAGGCCGATGCCGCGCTCCTTGGCATAGGCGGCGAGGGCGGCGTAGTCGTCGAGCTTGTCCCACGGGATGTGCAGCGCGACGGTCGGGGCGACACCGGTGAAGCGGTGCACGGTGGCGGCGTCGGCGATCTTCTCGTACGGGTCGCGCGGCACGCCCTCCTGCGCGAACACCTTGAACCGGGTGCCGGAGTTCCCGAACGCCCACGACGCCGTCTCGATCCGTTGCGCACGCAGGGCCGCCAGGACGCGGCTCCGGGTTGGCGGGGCAAGCTCGGTCATGTTTCGTCCTCCGCGCGGGGCCTCGTACATGAAACGTTTCATGCGATGGATGGACGATATCGGCCCCTGTCCGGGGGAGTCAAGGTATGAGACGTTTCAGCGGATCGCGTACGCTGATCGACCATGGCGGCGAGCATCAAGGAGGTCGCGCAGCGTGCCGGCGTGTCGCTGGGCACGGTGAGCAACGTGCTCAACCGCCCCGACATCGTCTCGCCGCAGACGCGCAAGCGCGTCCTGGAGGCCATCGAGGAGCTGGGCTTCGTCCGCAACGACTCGGCCCGGCAGCTCCGCGCGGGCCGCAGCCGCACGGTCGCCATCGTGGTGCTCGACGTGTCGAACCCCTTCTTCACCGACGTCGTACGCGGCGCGGAGGCGGTCGTCGAAGGCGCCGGCGGCATGGTGGTCGTCTGCAACAGCGGCGGCGGCGCCTCGCGGGAGCACCGGCACCTGGACGTGCTCGAGGAGCAACGGGTCCAGGGCCTGCTGGTGACCCCGGTCAGCGACGGCCGGCAGCCCCGCCTGGACCGGATGGTCAAGCGCGGCATCCCGGTGGTCCTGGTCGACCGCGGCGCCGGCCTCGCCAACCAGTGCTCGGTCGCGGTCGACGACGTCCTCGGCGGCCGCCTGGCGGCGGAGCACCTCGCGGAGCGCGGCCACCGCCGGATCGCCTTCGTCGGCGGCCCGGCCGGCCTGCGCCAGGTGGCCGACCGCCTGGCGGGCGCCGAGGCGGCCCTGGCGGAGCGCGACCTGCCCGCGCCGCACGTGGTCGAGACCCCGGTCCTGTCGGTCTCGACGGGCCGCACGGCCGCCGACGAGATCGTCACCCTGCCGGCGTCCCGCCGCCCGACGGCCATCTTCTGCGCCAACGACCTGGTCGCCCTCGGCGCCCTGCAGGCCCTGACGGCCCACGGCCTGAAGGTCCCGGACGACATCGCCCTGGTCGGCTACGACGACATCGAGTTCGCGGCGGGCGCGGCCGTGCCCCTCTCGTCGATCCGCCAGCCCCGCGAGCAGCTGGGCCGCACGGCGGCGCAGCTCCTCCTGGAGGAGTCCACGGACCCGGAGCACCACGAGCACCGCCACGTGGTCTTCCAGCCGGAGCTGGCGGTACGCCAGTCCAGCGAACACAAACGCCGCCGCACCCGCTGAGCGGGCTGCCGTGCCCGATCGCGAGTCACCTCTTCCGTCGGGCCGGATGACGTCGGGCATCACCCGGCGCGGCAGCAGCGTGCTGCGACCGGTCGGGCCGTGGAGCGCGGCGGTGCACGAGTACCTGCGGCACCTGGCCGCGGCGGGCTTCGACGGCGCACCCCGCGTGCTGGGCGTGCGGGACGGCCGCGAGGAGCTGACGTTCCTCGCGGGCGAGGTCCCGGCCGATCCCGCCTGGGAGCCGGGCCGGGGCGCGCGGCTGCCGGACCACGCGCGCGGCGAGGAGGCGCTGGTCGCCGCCGCGCGACTGGTCCGCCGGCTGCACGGGGCCTCCCGCGGGTTCACACCGCGGCGGGTCGACTACCGCTTCCACCCGCACCCACCGCGCGACGGCGAGCTGGTGTGCCACGGCGACCTGGGTCCGTGGAACACCGTGTACCGGGCCGGCCTCCCGGTGGCCTTCATCGACTGGGACGCGGCCGGCCCCCGCGAACCGCTGGTCGACCTCGCGGCCGCCGCCAAGGCTTTCGTGCCCCTGGAACCCGACCACCGGTTGCGCGAGGTCGACCCGGTCCCGGACCGCGGCGCGCGGCTGCGCCTGTTCGTCGACGCCTACGGCCTCACGGACCGCCGCGCGATCCTGCCCGCCCTGCGCGACGCGACCCTGACGCCGGTCGAGAGCCTGCGCCACTGGCCCCTGGACGCGGCCGGCGCCGCCGGCGCCCTGGAGTTCGTCGCCGGCGAGCTCCGCTGGCTCCACGCCGCGATGCCCGAGCTCGAACGGGCACTCAAGCCGTAGGTTGGCGGTCCCACCAGCGCGGAAGGTCGAGGTCCGCGGTGTCAGGACTCGCGAAGAAGAACGGAACCCCGAGCAGCCGCGCGACGCCGGCGCCCGCCTCGCCCGCGTCGCGGGCCTCCGCCCAGCCCGGCGCCGGACCCCCGAACCGGGCGCCCTCGCCGCCGTCTCAGATCGTCGATCCGCCACCGCGCCTCAGCACTCAGCGCGTTCCACAAGGGCACGGGCATCCCGTCATTGTCCTTCCTCCCACCGCGGACGTGGCAGCGCAGCGAAGCGGAGCGGTGTCTCGCGGGAGGAACGGTCCGGACCACAACGGACCCGAGCACGAATCCCGAATCTAGCCTTTGATCGCTCCGGAAGTCATGCCGGAGACGATGCGGCGGTTGAAGAACAGGAACATGATCAGCGGCGGAATCGTGATGAGCAGGATGTTCATGAAGAGCAGGTTGTACTGCGACGTGAACTGGCTCGAGAAGTTGTAGAGCGTCAGCTGCACCGTCGCGTTCTGGTCGCCGGGCAGGAAATACAACGGGTTCACGAAGTCGTTGAAGACCGTGACCGACTGCACGACGATGACCGTGATCGCGACCGAGCGCAGCAGCGGGAAGATGACCCTGAAGAACAGGCGGAACGGGGACGCGCCGTCGATGATGGCCGCCTCGTCGAGCTCGCGGGGGATCGTCGCGATGAACGCGCGGAAGAGCAGGATCGCGAACGAGATGCCGAACGCCACCTCGACCAGGATCAGGCCCGGCATCGTCCGGAAGAGGCCGAGCTTCTGCAGCACCCAGATCGTGGGTACGACCGCCGGCGGGATGATGAGGCCGGAGAGCACCAGGAAGTTGATCAGCACGTTCCAGCGGCTCTTGCGGCGTTGCAGCACGTAGGCCACCATCGCCGCGAGGACGACCATGATGGCCACGCTGCTGACCGTCAGGATGGTGCTGTTGATGAACGCGATGATGAGCATGTAGTCGCGCGCCTCGACCACGTCGACGAAGTTCCGCACGATCTGGAAGTTCTCGGGCCAGGAGAAGTCCAGCAGTGCCGCCTGCTGCCGCGATTTCACCGCCGTCAGCACGATGAAGGCGAACGGCACCAGGAAGACCACGATGGACAGCAGGATCGCGACGCCGCTGAGCCAGTAGTTGCGCCGGCCGGTCACAGCTCGACCTCCTTGCGGGTCAGGAACCAGTACAGCGGCAGGATGACGGCCGTCACGACCAGGAACAGGATCACGTTGCCGGCCGTGGACAGGCCGTAGAAGCCCGCCTGGTACTGCTTGTAGATGACCGACGCGATGACGTCCGACGTGAAACCGGGACCACCGCGGGTCATCGCCCAGATCAGGTCGAACGACCGCAGCCCGCCGATCAGCGACAGGATCACGACCGTGACCGTCGCGGGGCGGGCCAGCGGCAGCACGATGCGGAAGAAGCTGGCCGTGGCGCCGGCGCCGTCGACCCGCGCCGCCTCGAAATATTCCTGCGGGATCGACACGATGCCCGCGATGTAGATGAGCGTGGCCAGGCCGACGCCCTTCCACACGTCGACGAGCGCGACCGACAGCAGCGCGAGGTCCGGGTCGGTCAGCCAGCCCGGGCCCTGGACGCCGATGGCCGCGAGGGACTCGTTGATGAGCCCGCGTTCCGGGTTCATCAGGACGGTGAACGTCAGCCCGACGCCGATCGTGCTGACGAGCACCGGGAAGAAGACGACCGACCGCAGGTAGCCGCGGCCGATGATCTGCGAGGTGAGCAGCACCGCGAGCAGCAGCCCGAGCACCACCTTGAGCCCCGACGTGACCACCGCGTAGATCAGGGTGTTGGTCAGGCCGGAGACGAGCGCGGGCTCACGGAAGAAGTTGACGAAGTTCTCGAAGCCGATGAAGTGCGAGTCGAAGATGGTCCAGCGGGTCAGGCTGAAGTAGAACGACGCGAACGTCGGCACGAGGAACAGCACCCCGTAGACGAGGGCTGCCGGCAGATAGAACCAGGAGGGGTACGGGCTGCGCCTGCGGGCCCGGATCGTCGTCATCGCACGGCCTCTCGTGGCGGGTGCCGCGCGACACCGGGGCCGCGCGGCACCGACTGGCTACCAGCCCGGCAGGCCGAGCTGTTGGGCCTGCTTCTCGACGTCACGGTCGTACAGCGCGGCACCGTCCGGCGCCTTGCGGATGCCGGAACCCACCTCGACGCAGATCTGCTCGAGCGACGGACCCTTCACCGGGGAGAGGAACTCCAGCGCCAGGCTGGACCCGCCCTCCCGGTCGATGTAGGGCTGCATGTCCTTGATCGACTGTGGCACGTCGGCCGGCAGCTCACAACCCTTGACCGCGAACGGGCCGGTCGGCGGTGAGGCCTTGGCCTGCGAGGTGCAGCCGTCCGGGCTCGCGATGAAGGCGAGCAGCTTCCTGGCCGCCTCGAGCTTGGCGCCGCTCGTGGAGGCCGGGATGTAGGCGCCGCCGGGTGCCCAGACGGTCAGGCCGTTGGTGGCGGCGTCCGTGCCCGGCAGGGCGAACAGGCCGACGTCGTTGACCTTGTCGGGGTTGTTGATGGCGATGTTGGCGACCGCGGCCGTCAGCATCGGGTAGTGCGCGCCCTCACCGAGCGCGATCATCCGCTGGCCGTCCTCGTACTTCGCCGACGCGAAGTCCTTGTTGAGGTAGCCGGCGTCGAAGACCTCCTGCAGGTGCGCGAAGCCCTCCAGCGCCGCCGGGGTGGTCGCGTACTTGGCCTGGTTCTTGGTGTACTTCTCGGCGAAGGCGGAGTCGGCGGCCGAGACGTTGTGGAAGTCGCCCAGGATGAACAGCTGCGAGGTCCAGGTCTCCTGGTAGGTCTGGATGACCGGCGCGGCCTTGCCGTCCGCCTTGATCTTCGCGTTGTTGGCCATGAACTCGGACCAGGTCTTCGGCACCTGCAGGCCCAGCCGCTCGTAGACCTTGCGGTTGTAGAGGACCGCGCCGCCCATGAACGTGCCGAACGGCGCGCCGTAGACCTTGCCGCCCGCGGTGACGGTCGTCTTGAAGTTGGCGTCGAGCTGGCCGACGTAGGACTGGTCGTCGAGCGCGACCAGGTTCTGCTCGGGCTTGAGGGCCTGGAACAGCGAACCGGAGTTGTAGATGAAGACGTCGCTCATGTCGCCTGTGGACAGCCGGGTCTTGACGATGTTGTCGCCCTCGGTGCCCTGCGGCCGGGTCTCGACCTTGACGGTGATGTCGGGGTTCTTCGCGGTGAAGTCGCCGACGACCTGCTCGGCCGTCTTGACGGTGGCTTCCGCGTTGTCGACCAGGAGCGAGATGGCGGTCTTGCCGCCCTCATCGCTGGAGCCGAGGCTCCCGGCACTGCACGCCGTGAGCGCCAGCGCGCTCGCGACGGCGGCGGCCGCGAACGCACCCAGGCGCCGCGGCGGGACGTCGAACATGGCCGTACCTCCCTATTTTGGCGAATTCTGTGAATCGTTTCAGATTTGGTTACCAGACCTTAACGGGAGCATCCATCAGGGTCAACCCCTCAGCCGAGCAGCGCCGCCAGCCGCGTGCGGAAGGCCTCGGCCTCCGGCGCGATGACCGGCGGCGCGATCGCCGCCGCCAGCTCGTGCGCCGGCGCGTCCAGATAGGGCACCGCCCGCGCGGCCGCCTCCCGGTCGTTGGCCACGGCACCGACCTCGACCGCCGCCGCCACGATCGCGGCCCAGGTGGGCTCGTGGTCGAGGATGTCGCGCACGGTCGGGTCCGCGGGCAGTTCCGGCACGCGGGGGTACGGGTCGGCGCAGGCGAACTCGTGGCTGCCGTGGGAGACCTCGACGGGCGCGCTGCCGTCCGGCAGGTGCACGGTCGCCGCGCTGCCCACCGGCACCTGGACCGACAGCGTGAACCGGCCGTCCGCCCGCCGCCAGGACACGACGGCCTCGCCGTACGGCGTGAGATGCCGCGCGGCCGCGGAGGTGAGCACCGGTCCGGGCCGCGGCCGCACGGTGATCCGCCGGTAGCCCGGCTCGGCCGGCGCGAGCCCGGCGACCGTCCGGTGCAGCCAGTCGGCCACCGCGCCCAGCGCGTAGTGGTTGAAGGACGTCATCTCGCCCGGGTTGATCCGCCCGTCCGGCAGCATGCTGTCCCAGCGCTCCCAGACCGTGGTCGCGCCCATGGTGACCGCGTAGAGCCAGGACGGCACGCCGGTCTGCAGCAGCAGCCGGTGCGCCACGTCGACGGCGCCGGCCGAGGTCAGCGCGTCCGCGATCAGCGGCGTCCCGACGAAGCCGGTGCTGATCCGGAAGCCGGAGGTGCGCACGAGGTCGGCCAGCCGCCGGGCCGCGCCCAGCCGCTCGCGCTCGCCGGGCAGCAGCGCCCACTCCAGCGCCAGCGCGTAGACCGTCTGCGCGTCGCTGATCACGCGGCCGCCGGCGGTGACGTACTCCCGGGCGAACGCCTCCCGGGTCCGCGCGGCCAGGTCGGCGTAGTGCCGTTCCACGTCGTGGTCGCCCAGCACCCCGGCGGCCGCCGCCACGAGCGAGGCCGAGCGGGCCAGGTGCGCCGTCGCGATGACGTCCGGGTCGGCCTTCGCGGCGGCGGGCGCCTCGGGCGGCGCGGTCGGGTCGAGCCAGTCGCCGAACTGGAAGCCGCCGGTCCACAGGCAGTCCTTGCCGGCCAGATCGGCGAGCCCGTCGACCCATGCGCGCATGCTGGGCAGCTGCCGCTCGAGGATGCCGGCGTCGCCGGTGCGCTGGTACAGCACCCACGGCACGATGGTCGCGGCGTCGCCCCAGGCGGCCGCGGCCGGGCGCGCGGTGTGCAGCACGTCCGGGACGACGAACGGCACGGAGCCGTCGGCGTGCTGCTCGGCGGCCAGGTCGGCGAGCCAGTTCGTCAGGAAGCCGGCCGCGTCGAAGAGGAACGTCGCGGTCGGCGCGAAGACCTGGATGTCGCCGGTCCAGCCGAGCCGCTCGTCGCGCTGCGGGCAGTCGGTCGGCACGTCGAGGAAGTTGCCCCGCGCGCTCCAGACCACGTTGTCGTGGAACCGGTCGAGCAGCGCGTGCGACGACTCGAACCAGCCGGTGCGGCGCAGGTCGGTGCCGACGACGACCGCCTCGACGTCGGCGGCGGCCAGGTCGTCCACGCCCGAGACCTCGGCGTAGCGGAAACCGTGGAAGGTGAACATGGGCTCCAGTACGACCTCGTCCGGCCCGGCGAGCACGTACGCGTCGGTGGCCTGCGCGGTCTTGAGCGGGCGTACGCCCAGCTCGCCGTCCTCCAGCACCTCGGCGTGCCGGACGCTGACCTCGGTGCCGGCGGCCAGGCCGCGCACCCGCAGGCGGACCCACCCGACGAGGTTCTGTCCGAAGTCGACGAGCGTGCGACCGGCCGGGGACTTCGAGACCGCGACCGCCGGCAGCACCTCGGTCACCCGAACCGGCGGCCCCTCGGGGGCGACCAGCCGGCCGAGGTCGGCGTCGACCACGTCGACCGGATCGGTGGTCTCGGCCGGGCGGGCCGGCCGGCGCAGGTCGGTGCGCTGCCCGTCGTAGTTGTCGTCGGCCAGGATCCCGGTCTCGCCGGCCGTCCAGCTCTCGTCGGTGGCCAGCAGGTGGACGCGGCCGTCCGCCGTGGTTACCTCGAGCTGGGCGAGCAGCGCCAGCCGGTCGCCGTAAAGCGCGCGACCGCCGCGGAAGCCGAGCCGGCCGCGGAACCAGCCGTTGCCGAGCACGACGTCGAGCTCGTTGGCGCCGGCACGGACCAGATCGGTGACGTCGTACGCGCGGTAGCGCAGCCGGTTGGGGTAACTCGTCCAGCCGGGCGCGAGCTCGTCGTCGCCGACCCGCCGCCCGTTGAGCGCCGCGCGGTGCAGGCCGTGGCTGGTGACGTAGAGCCGGGCGCGGGTCACCTCACCGGGCACGTCGAGCCGGCCGCGCAGCAGTGGCGCGGGCGCGCCGGCCCCACCCAGGGTGCGGGGGCTGACGAAGCGGGCGGTCCAGTCGTCCGGGTCGAAGAGGCCGCCCTCGGCGTGGGCCGGCGGGCTCCAGTCGGTCCACTCGCCGGCCGTGTCGCGGACCCGGACGCGGACCGCGACCTCCTGCCGCGAGGCGATCGGGGCCGCGGGCCAGGGGACCAGGACCTGGTCGGCCGACTCGACCGTGAAGGTCGCCGGCCGTCCACCGTCGACGGTGACCTCCAGCTCGTAGGCGGCCGCCGCGAACGTCGCGGGCGCGGTGGGGATGTGCCAGGACAGCCGGGGGGTGCGGCTCGGCACGGCGAGGACGGTGCCGTCGTCGGTGCGGTGCGCGAAGCGGACGGGTGTCGGGGCGTACGGACGGGTCATCGATGCGCTCCCTGGAAGGTCCGTGAATCGATTCAAGGCCCCATCCTTCAATCCCTCGGGCCGAACCGTCAAGGGCGTCCCGCGCTCAGCGCGCGATGACCACGCCGCCCGGGAGCGGGTCGTACGGATCGAGCAGCAGCTCCGCCCCGACCGTGAATCCCGCGTCGCGCACCCAGCCGCCGACCCGGGCGAGCGGCCGGCGGTGGACCCAGACGTTCATCGGGTGACCGCCGTATCCCTCCGTCTTGTGCGTCGACCGGTCGCCGACGTGGAAGCCGACCAGCAGCGGGCCGCCGGGCCGCACCACCCGCCGGAACTCCGCGAGGATGCCGGGCACGTCGGCGTCCGGCACGTGCACCAGCGACCAGAAGGCCAGCAGCCCGGCGACGGCACCGTCGGCGAGGTCGAGGCGGGTCATCGAGCCGACCTCGAACCGCAGGCCGGGATGGTCGCGCCGGGCGACCTCGACCATGCCGGGGGAGAGGTCGACGCCGAACGCGTCGAGGCCCAGGCCGGCCAGCAGCGCGGTGACGTGCCCGGGTCCGCAGCCCACGTCGGCGACCGGCCCGCCGCCCGCCCGGCGCACGAGGTCGGCGAAGAGCGCGAACGTCGCGGCGAGGTAGGGCTGGTCGTCCAGCGTGTGCCTGACCTGGTCGGCGTAGCTCTCGGCGACCGTGTCGTAGGAGATCCGGGTGTCCGCGACCCAACCGTCCAGCGTCATGCCGGACACCCTAGTGGCCGCGGTGCACCGCGATGTCGTCCAGGCGGGCGAGGGCCTCGGCGTTGCGGGGCTTGAGCACCATCGCCTGGACCGGCTCGGGGAGCACGCGGCCCGCGCCGGAGACGACCGACTCGACGATCGACACCTGGGTCGCCTCGGCCGAGACGGGTTCCAGGGTCAGCCGGATGATCGCGCGGCCGACCGGCCACATGCGCGCGTCGAGCTCGAGGAACCGGTCGGGCTCCATCGCGCGTACCGACGTCTCGTCGTCGATCTGGATCGGCCACGGGCCGACCCGGTGGTGGATCCGGGTGCCGACCGCCGGCCAGCCGGCGTCGACGTCGCGGATGTGCGCGGCACCCACCACCCAGCTCGCGTAGCTCCAGCCGTCGGCGAGGACGGCGAAGATCCGGTCAGGGGTGGTGTGGATGATCCGGCGCGTTTCGCTCACGGGGTTCTCCTTACCCGGGCATCGCGTCGTGAACCCGCCACCAGATTACGTATCGGACGCCCGGATATGGGTAGGTTCGGGGAAGCGGCGGGTCGGGCGGAAGGCGGCAAGCGGTGCGGACAGTCGACGCGGTGGTCATCGGGGCCGGGCACAACGGGTTGGTGGCGGCGAACCTGCTCGCCGACGCCGGCTGGGAGGTGCTGGTCCTGGAGGCGACCGACACCGCCGGGGGAGCGGTACGGACGGCGGAGATCACCGCGCCCGGTTTCCACCACGACGTCTACAGCGCCTTCTATCCTCTGGGCTACGCCTCGCCGGTGCTGCGCGGGCTCGACCTCGAGGCGTACGGGCTGAAGTGGCACCACGCGCCGGCCGTGCTCGCGCACGTGCTGCCCGACGACCGCTGCGCGGTGCTCTCCCGCGACCCCGAGCGGACCGCGGCCTCGCTGGCCACCTTCGACCCGCGCGACGGCACGGCCTGGCTGCACGAGGTGCGCCGGTGGAAGCGGATCGGCGCGCCGTTCCTCGACGCGATCCTGCGCCCGTTCCCGCCGGTGCGCGCGGGTGCCCGGCTGGCGGCCCGGCTCGGCGTCCCCGGTGCGCTGGACTTCGCCCGGCTGTCGGTGCTGCCGGTGCACGAGTTCGGCCGGGAGACCTTCCAGGGCGCCGGCGGTCAACTGCTGCTGGCCGGCAACGCGCTGCACACCGACCTCGGGCCGGAGCAGGCGGGCAGTGCCCTCTACGGCTGGCTCCTGGCGATGCTGGGCCAGGACGTGGGCTTCCCGGTGCCGGTCGGCGGCTCCGCCCGGCTGGTCGAGGCGTTGTCGCGGCGGCTGGCCGAGCGCGGCGGGGCGGTGGAGTTCCGCCGTCCCGTGACCCGGGTGCTGCACGCCCGCGGGACCGCGGTCGGCGTCGAGGACACCCATGGCGAGCGGATCCGGGCCCGCCGGGCGGTGCTGGCCGACGTGCCCGCGCCGGCGCTCTACGAGAACCTGGTCGGCCTCGACGCGCTGCCGCCCGCGTTCGCCCGCCACCTGCGGCGGTTCCAGTGGGACAACAGCACCATAAAGGTCGACTGGGCGCTGTCGAAGCCGCTCCAGTGGACGGCCCGGGAGGCCCGCGAGGCGGGCACCGTCCACCTCGGCGACCTGGGGACCCTGAGCGCCTACAGCGCGGCGCTGGGCCGGGGCGAGGTCCCGACGGACCCGTTCGTCCTGGTCGGACAGATGACCACCAGCGATCCGAGCCGGTCGCCGGCGGGCACGGAGTCGCTCTGGGCCTACACCCACGTGCCGCAGCGCACCATCGGTGACGCCGACCGGATGCGGGAGCAGGCGGAACGGCTGGAGGAGACGCTCGAGCGGCACGCGCCGGGCTTCCGCGCCTCGATCCTGGCCCGCCACGTGCAGCTCCCCGGCGACCTGGAACGCGGTGACCCCAGCCTGTTCGGCGGCGCCCTCAACGGCGGCACCGCGGCCCTGCACCAGCAGCTCTTCTTCCGGCCGGTGCCGGGGCTGGGCCGGGCGGACACGCCGATCGACCGCCTCTACCTGGCCAGCTCGTCGGCCCACCCGGGCGGCGGGGTGCACGGCGGCCCCGGCTCCAACGCGGCCCAGGCGGCCCTGGCCCGCAACGGCCTGGGCGGCTCGGCGTACGCGAGCGTCATCGGCGCCCTGCACCGCCGCCTCTACGGCTGAGCCGGCGGGAGTCAGCCGGCTTCGCTGACCGTCCGCAGGCGGTCGAGGCCCTTCTCGAAGTCGGGACCGATCATCTTGTCCATCGGCCTGACCAGCGACATCAGCCGGATGGCGACGGTGTTCGGACCGACCATCGTCCAGGTGACCGTCGCACCGGCGTCGGTCGGTCGGACCGCGAAGCGGATCTCGTTGCGGGACTTGAACGGCTTCTCGAAGGCCAGGTCGATCGTCACGTCGGACGGCTCCTGGGCGGAGACGATCTCCATTCGGCCCTTGCCGGCCTTGCTGTTGCCCGACCACGCGTACGCCGCGCCCGGGCCGGACGCCGCGCCCGAGTAGGAACGCTCCATCGCGGGGTCGACGTCCTCCCACGGCGACCAGCGCGTCCAGTGGTGGAAATCCGCGATCTGCTCGTAGATCCGGGCCGGTGGCGCCGCGATCTCGATCGACCGGGTAACGGTGTAGGTATCAGCCACGGCCAGTCAGCGTACGCCGGTCGGACCGTCCATGGTGGTCACTCGCCGGAGGGACGTCACGGCGTCTCCAGGAAGTTGAGCACGGCCAGCACGCGGCGGTTGTCGTCCTGGTCGGGCAGCAGGCCGAGCTTCCCGAAGATGTTGTTGATGTGCTTGTTGACCGCCTTCTCCGTGACGCCGAGCCGGTGCGCGATGCCCGCGTTGGCCCGGCCCTCGGCCATCAGCCGCAACACCTCGCGCTCGCGCGGCGTCAGGCGCCCGATGCCGTCCTCCTGGCCGCGCCGGGTCAGCAGGTCGGCCACCACGTCGGGGTCGAGGACCGTGCCGCCGGCGGCGACGATCCGGACCGCCTCGACGAACCGCGCCACGTCGGCGACCCGGTCCTTGAGCAGGTAACCGAGCCCGCCCTGCCCGGCGGAGAGCAGCTCCCGCGCGTAGAGGACCTCGACGTGCTGGGACAGGACCAGGATCGGGAAGCCAGGGGTACGCGCGCGGGCCCGGGTCGCCACCCGCAACCCCTCGTCGGTGAACGACGGCGGCAGGCGGACGTCGACGATCGCCACGTCGGGCGCGAGGTCGTCGATCGCCGCCGCCAGCTCCGGCGCCGTGGCCACCGCCGCCACCACGGTCTCGCCGTACGCGGTCAGGATCCGTTCCAGGCCGTCGCGCAGCAGTGCCTGGTCCTCGCCGATCACGACCCGCACGGCACCTCCATGCTCAGCACCGTCGGGCCGCCGGGCGGGCTGGTCACCGCGAGCCGGCCGTCGAACGCGCCCAGCCGCCGGCGCACCCCGGCCAGGCCGCCGGCCGGTGGGACCTGCGCACCGCCCGTACCGTCGTCGCCGACCTCGACCACCAGCAGGCCCGACGGGGCGCGCAGCGTCACCCAGGCCCGCGCCGCCCGGCTGTGCTTGGCCACGTTGGCCAGCGCCTCGGCGACCGCGAAGTAGAGCGCCGCCTCGATCGGCGGGGCGCCGCGCACGTCGTCGTCGGCGAAGACGGTGGTCGGCACCGGCAGCACGACCGCGAGCGCCCGGACCGCCTCGACCAGCCCGCGCTCGGCCAGTACCGGCGGGTGGATGCCGCGGACCAGCCGGCGCAGGTCGGCCAGGGCCTGGCCGCTGGTGTCGCGGGCCTCGGCGAGCAGCGCCTCGGCCCTCGCGGGGTCGGTGCGGACGAGCTGCTCCGCGAGGCCGATGGTCATGCCGAGGGCGGCGATCCGGGCCTGGGCGCCGTCGTGCAGGTCCTTCTCGATCCGGCGCAGCTCGGCGGCGCCGGCGTCGACCGCGTCGGCCCGGGTCTCCTCGAGCCGGTCGACCCGCGCCTCCAGGGCCCGCCGCGGCGGGCTGAGCAGCGCGGCGCTGAACCGGGCGTGCAGCTCCAGGACCAGCGGCGGGACGATCACCAGCAGGGCGGCCGCGAGGACGCCGATGCCGACCGCGACCGGCCAGAACTCGCCCTCGGCGCCGCTGGTGATGACGATCGGGACGATCACGACCCCGAAGACGGTCCAGGCGGTGAGGGCGACCGGCACAAGCCCGGTGGCGACCGCGACCGGCAGGTTGACCACGAGCCAGAGCAGGTCGCGCCAGGTCGCCGGGTCGAGCAGGGGACGCAGGCCGCGGGCCGGGCCACGGTACGGGCGGTCGACCCGCACCCCGGACCACGCCTGGCCGCGCTCGCGCTGCTCGTCGGCGAACCGCCGCAGGGCCGCCAGCGCGCGCGGCGCGAGCAGCACGCCGATGCCCGCCGGCACGAGTGCGATCGAGACGACCGTGGCCACGAACAGGGGCAGGCCGACGACGAGCGCGCGCAGCGCGAGCCCCAGGCCGCGCAGGCCGGCGGCCCGCGCCGTGCGGATCCGTTCCTCCCAGTCCATCGCCGCCATTCTCCCCGCCCGGGGTGCCGTTGTCGGTAGGGCTAACCCCACCACCAGCACACATCGATCCTGATCGGTTTATGTGGCCGATCGACATATCGACCCGCGCCCATGGGCTCGTAGGTTTCCGGAATGCGTCGAACGGGTGTGGCGCGGGACACAGAACGGGAGGCGGCGGATGGCTGAGCCGATGCTGGCCACCCATGGCCTGACCCGCGACTTCCGCGGGTTCCGGGCGGTCGACGGCGTGGACCTCGCGGTGGCGCCCGGCACCGTGCACGCGCTGGTCGGCCCCAACGGTGCCGGCAAGACGACCCTGTTCAACCTGCTCACCGGCTTCCTGAAGCCGAGCGGCGGGCGGATCGAGGTGGCCGGGCGGGACATCACCGGCCTGCCGCCCGAGCGGATCGCGGCGCGCGGCGTCGCCCGCTCGTTCCAGATCACCAGCCTCTTCCCGATGCTCACCGCCCGCGAGCACGTCGAGCTGGCGCTGCAGGGCCGGGGCCGGCTCGGCTGGCGGTTCTGGCGGTCGGCGAAGCTGCTCGACCGCTACCGCGGGCGGGCCGACGAGCTGCTGGCCATGGTCGGCCTCGACGGGCTGGCCGAGGTGCCGTCGGACGCGCTGCCCTACGGCCGCAAGCGGGCCCTCGAGCTGGCGCTGGCGCTCGCCCTCGAACCCGACGTGCTGCTGCTCGACGAGCCGACCGCCGGGATGGGCATGGAGGACGTCGACCGCACCGTCGAGCTGGTCGACCGGGTCCGGGCCGGCCGCACGGTCGTGCTGGTCGAGCACAACATGAGCGTCGTCGGCCGGCTCGCCGACCGGGTCACGGTGCTCCAGGCGGGCCGGGTGCTCGCCGAGGGCCCGTACGACGAGGTCCGCGCGGACGAGCGGGTCGTCACCGCCTACCTGGGAGCGGCCGATGCTGCGGGTTGAGGGACTGCACGCCTGGTACGGCGAGGCCACGGTGCTGCGCGATGTCGCGCTCACGGTCGCGCCCGGCGAGGTGGTCACGCTGGTCGGCCGCAACGGCGCGGGCAAGTCGACCCTGCTGCGCTGCGTGATGGGGCTGCACCCGGGCCGGCGCGGCACGATCTCGCTCGACGACCGGGACATCGGGTCGCTGCCGGCCCACCGGCGGGCCCGGCTCGGGCTCGGCTGGGTGCCGGACGACCGCGGCGCGTACGCCTCGCTCTCGGTCACCGAGAACCTGACCCTGCCCCCGGCCGTCGGCCCCGACCCGTGGTCCCTGGACCGGGTCTACGAGACCTTCCCGGTGCTGCACGAGCGCCGGAACTCCGCCGCGACCCAGCTCTCCGGCGGCGAGCAGCAGATGCTCGCGCTGGCCCGGGTGCTGCGGATGGGCGCCCGCGTGCTGCTCTGCGACGAGCCGACCGAAGGGCTGGCCCCGCTGCTGGTCGCCCGGGTCGCCGACATCCTGCGCCAGGTCCGCGACCAGGGCACCGCGGTGCTGCTGGTCGAGCAGAACCTGCGCTTCGCGACCGGCGTCGCCGACCGCCACCACCTCCTCGCCGAGGGCCGGGTGGTCGAGACGCTCCGCAACGACGAGGTCCGGGAGCGGGAAGGCGAGCTGCTCACGTACCTCGGTATCTGACTACACAGTGGAGGCAGCTGATGAGGAAACGGGCCATAGCCGTAGGTGCCGTCGCGCTCCTGCTCGCCGGTTGCGGCGGTGGGGGACCGCAGGGGTCGTCGGACAGCAAGCTCTCCGGCGACCGGATCGTGCTCGGCGTGCTCAACGACCAGTCGGGCGTCTATCTCGCGCTCTCGGGCACCAACTCGGTCAAGGCCGTGGAGATGGCCATCGCCGACTTCAAGGCGAAGCACGGCGGTGACGCGATCGCGAAGGACATCACCGTCGAGACCGCGGACCACCAGAACAAGCCGGACGTGGCCAACACCAAGGCCGCCGAGATGTACGACAGGTTGGGCGTCGACGCGATCCTCGACGTGCCCACCTCGTCGGCGGCGCTGAAGGTGGCCGACGTCGCGAAGGAGAAGAAGAAGCTCTACTTCAACATCAGCGGCGCGACCACGGACCTGACGGGCAAGTCCTGCAACCGATACACGTTCCATTACGCGTACGACACGTACATGCTGGCCAACGGCACCGGTCGCACCGTCACCGAGCAGGGCGCGAAGAACTGGTACATCGTCTACCCGAACTACGCGTTCGGGCAGGACATGGAGAAGAGCTTCTCGACCGCCGTCACCGGCGCGGGCGGCACGATCGTCGGCAAGGACGCGACGCCGTTCCCCAACGACAACTTCTCCTCGTTCCTGCTGAAGGCGCCGACGCTGAACCCGAAGCCGGACGTGCTCGGCACGATGCAGGCCGGTGGCGACCTGGTCAACCTCGTCAAGCAGTACAACGAGTTCAAGCTCCGGGAGAAGGGCGTGGGGCTCTCGGTCGGGCTGATGTTCCTCACCGACATCCACTCGCTGACGCCCGCGGCGCTGGCGGGCACCACCTACACCGACGCCTGGTACTGGAACTTCGACGCCGAGAACCGGGCGTTCGCCGACCGGTTCCTGAAGGAGACCGGCTCGCGGCCGACGTTCGCGCACGCGGCCAACTACTCGGCGGCCCTGCAGTATCTCGAGGCGGTGCAGGCGGCCGGCACCGACGACGCCGACGCCGTGGTGAAGCAACTCGAGGGCAAGGCCGTGAACGACGTGTTCCTGCGCAACGGGAAGATCCGGGCCGAGGACCACCGGGTCATCCACGACGCCTACCTGGCCCAGGTGAAGCCGGCGGCCGAGGTCACCGAGGACTGGGACTACGTGAAGATCCTGAAGACCATCCCCGCGGCCGAGGCCTTCCGCACCCCCTCGGCCGACTGCAAGCTATGAGCTCTTTCCTCCAGCACACCTTCGACGGCCTGGTGAGCGGGGCGTTCCTCGCCCTGCTCGCCCTCGGCCTGTCGGTCATCTTCGGCATGCTGCGGGTGGTGAACTTCGCCCACGGCGCCTGCTACATGCTCGGCGCGGTCGGCACCTACCTGCTGCTGACCGAGTTCGGGATCCCGTTCTGGTGGGCGTTGCTGATCGTCCCGCTGGTGCTGGGCGCGTTCGGGATGGCCGTCGAGCGCACGCTGGTGCATCCGCTGGCCCGGCTCGACCCGCTCTACAACTTCCTGCTCACCTTCGGTCTCACGCTGGTGCTGCAGGACCTGGTGAAGCTGCGGTACGGCACGACGTCGAGCCCGTACGCGACCCCGGCCGGCCTGACCGGCACCGTCGACTTCGGACTGTTCGACTTCCCGGCCTACCGGGTGTTCGTGCTCGCGTTCGCGGCCGTGGCCTGTGCGGGCGTCTGGTGGCTGCTCGGGCACACCCGCGTCGGCATGGTGGTGCGGGCCGCGACGGAGCGGCCCGAGCTGACCCGGGCGCTCGGCATCGACGTCGGGCGGTGGGTGACGCCGGTGTTCGGCTTCGGCATCGCGCTCGCGGCCGTGGCCGGCGTGCTGGCCGCCCCGATGCGGGCGGTGAACCCGCTGATGGGCGCCGACCTGGTGATCGTGGTGTTCGCCGTCGTGGTGATCGGCGGCCTCGGCTCCATCTTCGGCTCGGTGGCCGCCGGCTTCGGGATCGGCCTCGTGCAGGCCTGGGGCGAGTCCTATCTGGACCAGTGGCCGATCGTCGCACAGACGTCGGTGTTCGTCATCATGGCGGTCGTGCTGCTCTGGCGGCCGGCCGGGCTGTTCGGGCGCGAGGAGGCACCGGCATGAGCGTCGCCACGAAACCGCGCCGGGCACCGTCGTTGCTGCGCGCCGCCTCCGGTGCGCCGCCCTGGCTGCGCTGGGCCCTGCTGGCCGCCGGCCTGGCGGTCGCGCTCTGGCTGCCGAACGGCCTCTATCCGGCGGTCGCCGTGGACATCCTGTGCTGGGCGCTGTTCGCGGTCGCGGTCGACCTGCTGCTCGGCTACACCGGCCTGCTCTCGTTCGGGCACGCCGCGTTCTGGGGCACGTCCGCGTACGCCAGCGGTCTGGTCGCCATCCACGCCGGTGTGCCGTTCCCGGTGGCCGTGCTGGCCGGGGCGTTGGTCGCCGCCGCGCTCGCGGTGCCGATCGGCTACCTCGCGGTGCGCCGCACCGGGATCTACTTCGCGATGGTGACGCTGGCCTTCGCGCAACTGGTCTACTACGTCGCCAACAACCGGCGCGGGCTGACCGGCGGCGAGAACGGCCTGCAGAGCGTGCCGCGCGAGCTGTTCGGGCTCGACCTGACCGACGCGTACTACTTCTACTACGCCGCCCTGCCGGTCGTGCTGCTCGGGCTCTGGGCGGCCTGGCGGATCGTCAACTCGCCGTTCGGCCGCGTGCTGGTCGGCATCCGGGACAACCCGGCCCGGGCCCGGGCACTCGGCTACCCCGTGCACCGCTACAAGCTGCTGGCGTTCGTCCTGTCGGCGTTCCTCGCCGGGTTGGGCGGCGGCCTGTTCGCCATGGGGCACCGCTTCGTCACCCTGGACACGTTGCACTGGACCACCTCCGGCAAGGCGGTGGTGATGGTCGTGCTCGGCGGCATCGGCACGCTCTGGGGCGGTGTGCTCGGCGCCGGGCTGCTGGTGCGGCTCGAGGACTGGCTGTCGTTCTCCGGCTTCGAGGCGGTCGGCCTGGTCACCGGTGCCCTGTTCGTCGTGGTGGTGCTGGTCTTCCGGCGCGGGCTCTGGGGCACCGCCGCGGATCTGCTGCGCCGCCGTGCCCGCAAATCGGTGGCGCCCTCGGAGGGCGATGGCTAGCGTCCCGGCCGTGACCGACGCTCCCACGCCCGGGACGGGCGCCCACCTCGAGTTCAACGGCCCGCTGTCGGGCGCACGGGCCGACCGGCTCGCCGCCGACCTCGCGGCCCGCCGACCCACCACCGTGGTCGATCTGGGCTGTGGCTGGGGCGAGTTGCTGCTGCGGGTGGTGGCCCGCTGCCCGGACGCCCACGGCGTCGGGGTCGAGAGCCACGGTCCCGACGTCCTCCGCGGCCGGGCCAACGCGGCCGCCCGCGGCCTCGCCGATCGGGTGACGTTCGTCGAGGGGTCGGCCGCCGCGCACCGGGAGCCCGCCGACGTGGTGCTGAGCATCGGCGCCTGGCACGCGCTCGGCGACCTCGACGAGGCCCTGCGCGCGCTGCGCGGTCTGGTCAACCCCGGCGGCCGGGTGCTCTTCGGTGTCGAGTTCTGGGAGCAGCCGCCGCCGCCCGAGCGGCTGGCCCGGATGTGGCCGGGCGCCAAGGCCGACGACTGCGACGACCTGGCGGGCCTGGTCGACCGGGCGATCGCCGCCGGGTTCCGCCCGCTCCGCGTCGAGCACGCGACGGCCGACGAGTGGGCGGAGTTCGAGTCCGGCCTGGCGGCCGAGGGGGAGGAGTGGCTGCTCACGCACGCCGACCACCCCGACGCCGCCGACCTGCGGTCGCGGCTCGACAGCCAGCGCGACATGTGGCTGCGCGGCCACCGTGGCCTGCTGGGCCTCGCCTATCTGACGCTCGGCCCGGTCGGCTGACACTACGCTTGTAGTCTACGACACTACGGATGTAGTCTCGCGGCGTGGGCCGCCGGACCGAGGTCCTCGACGCCGCGATCACCCTGCTCGGCGCGGGCGGGGTCCGCGCGGTGACCCATCGCGCGGTGGATGCCGAGGCGGGCCTGCCGGCCGGCGCCACGTCCAACCTGTTCCGGACCCGCGACGCGCTGCTCCGCGGCGTGGTCGACCGGTTCGCCGAGCGGGAGAGGGCGGTCTGGGACGAGATCGCCGCCGACCGCGCGCCGGCCACGCCCGCCGACCTCGCCGCGGCGCTGGCCACGGTCGCCCGCGAGGCGGTCGGCCCGCACCGCACGCTGACGCTGGCCCGCTACGTCATCCTCGTCGAGGCCGCGCACCACCCGGCGCTGCGCGCCCACCTGCTCGCCACCGGCCGGCGGGTCGACGCCTGGTTCACGATGTGGATGCGGGTGTCCGGCTCGCGGGACCCGGGGCGCGACGCGGCCATCATCGCGAACGCGTACACCGGCCTGGTCCTGCACGAGCTCGCCAACCCCGACCCCGCCTTCGATCCGGGCGGGCGCCTCACCCCGTTGGTGGAAGCGTTGCTGGGAGGCCCCGATGGACCGTGACGAGCTGTGGCGGGTGGTCGACGCCCAACGCCGCGCGCTGACCGACCAGCTCCAGGAGCTGTCCGACGACGAGTGGCGGCAGCCGTCGCTGTGCGCGGAGTGGACCGTGCGGGACGTCGTCGCGCACCTGACGTTCCAGCACATCCGGGTGGGGCAGGCGCTGCGCGACGTGGTTCGCGCGCGGGGCGACGTCGACCGGGCCGTCCGCGACGCACCACTCGTCAAGGCGGCGACGCCGACCACCGCGCTGATCGCCGAGATCCGGGGGCACATCGGCTCGCGCCGGCACATGCCGTTCATGACCGACAACGAGGCGCTGATCGACGTGCTGGTGCACAGCCAGGACATCATGCTGCCGCTGGGTCGGCGGCACGAGATGCCGCCGCACGCGGCCGCGGCGGCCGCCGCCCGGATCTGGTCGCGCCCGTGGCTGTTCCGCGCCATGAAACCGTTGCGGGCTTACGCGTTCGTCGCCACCGACGCCGACTTCCGGGTGGGCGCGGGGCCGGTCGTGGAGGGCCCGGTGGACGCGATCCTGCTGCTGATGACAGGGCGCCCCGTGGGACTGCCGCGGCTCACCGGGGCTGGTGCGCAGACGCTGCGGCGGTAGCGTGGAAGGCGAACCGATCCGCGCCGCTGCCGAGGAGGTCGCGATGAAGGGGTTGGAGAGCCGTACGTTCGACAAGCCGGACGAGACACGGCCGTTCGAGGGCAAGGGTTTCGCGGAGCTCGTGACGGTGGCCGGGCGGCCGATCAGCCGCGCCACGTTCGAGCCGGGCTGGCAGTGGTCGACCAACGTCAAGCCGATCGCCGGCACGCCGTCGTGCCTGACCTCGCACCTGGGCTATGTCCTATCCGGACGGATGCGCATCACGATGGACGACGGTCCCACGATGGAGGTGGGCCCGGGCGACGTGCTGGCCATCGAGCCGGGCCACGACGCGGAGGTGCTCGGCGACGAGTCCTGCGTCATGCTCGACTTCGGTGAGATCGGCGACTACGCGCGGCGCCGTTGACCCTACAGGGTGTTTCCGCTGGCCAGGGGCACGGTGGATACTGGTTCCCGTGACAGCGCAACGAGGTGTGCTCGACAGGGAGTTCCGCGCGACGCTGGTGAAGAGCCCGGCGAAGGGCGGACACACCTATGTGGTCTGGCCCGAGTCCGTCGCGTTCTTCGGCACCCGGGGTCTGGTGAAGGTGCGCGGGACGATCGACGGGCAGCCGTTCGAGAGCTCGTTCATGGCGATGGGCGACGGCCGGCACAAGCTTCCGGTCAAGGCCGAGGTCCGCAAGGCGATCGGCAAGGAAGCGGGCGCCACCGTGACGGTCGTGCTCGTGGAGCGGCTCGGCTAGTCGCGCCACCCGCCGGCGTGGTCTACCGTTCCCGTCATGCGGGTTGACTGGCGGGGCTTCACCGCGATGGGTGTCGCACTGGGCGCGGCGGTTCTCTGGGCCGTCGACATGGCGTACTGGCAGCCGCTCGTCGACCTGCAGGGCGAGTTCGCCTTCGACTACGCCGAGAACAACACCTACTGGGCGCGCGACCTACGCTTCTCCGCGATCGTCGCGATCGCGCTGGCGATCGTGCTCGCCGGCCGCGGTGGCCGGCTGGCGCGCTGGCTCGGCCCGGCCACCGGTGTCGCCTGGATCGCCACCGACCTGCTCGTCGACCGGGCAGACGTCGCGGGAGGCGGGGCGGCGGCGGTGCTCGCGATCGCGGGCGCGCTGGTCGCGGTCGCGGTGACGGGCCTCGTCCACCTCCGGGCCGGCCGCGGCGAGCCCCGCCTGCGTTCGCTGGTGATCAGCGCCGCGATCGCGGCGGCGCTGACGCCGCTCGTCTCCGGCACCGAGTCGCCGACCGACGCGGAGGCCGCCCTGACCCCCGCCGCCGCGACGCTCGGCGCCCTGCTGGCGGTGCTGACCCTGGCGCTGGCCGCCACCGCGGCGCCCGACCGGGCGAAGGTCAGGTGGACGGTCGGCGGCGTGGTCGCGCTCGGCACGGTCGTGGCGATCGTGCTCTGCCGCGTGCTCTCGCCCAGCAGCCGGCTCACGCCGATGATGCTGCTCGGCACGCTGCTGCTGGTCGGTGTGGCGCTGCTGAGCAGCGACCTCCCGCGCGGTCCACCGCCGTGGCTGGGCCAGCTGCCCAAGCTGCTGGTGCTCCTCGTGCTCTATCCGGCCCTCGTGCTGTTCATGCTGCTCGGCACGGTCTACGCCGTCCCCGTGGCGTCGTGGTTCACCGCCCTGTCCGGGAACCTCGCGGTCAACGCGGCCGACTCCGACACCCTCTACGCGCTGATCGGGGTCATCACCGGCACCGTGATCGGTTGGCTGCTGCTCGCGGTCAACCGGGTGCTCGTGCCCGCCCCGGCCCCGGCTCCCGCTCCCGCGCCGGAGGTCACCACCGCGGCCCGGTGACCCGCGACACGCCCGGGAACCACACGTGACGAGGAACCCGCCCGCGCCTTTCTTGACTCAGTCCAGAAAAGTGATCAGACTCTGATCCTGCGCCCGTCGCACGGGCCGCCCGCTTTTCTGAACTCGAGGAGAGAAGACCAACGTGTCACGTGAGCACCCGCAGGCGAGGTCGAACCGCGACTGGTGGCCCAACCTGCTGGACCTGACCGTCCTCCACCAGAGCCCCCCGGCGGGCAACCCGATGGGCGCGGAGTTCGACTACGCCAAGGAGTTCGAGAGCCTCGACCTCGCCGCGGTCAAGGCCGACATCAACGCGGTCATGACCACCTCGCAGGACTGGTGGCCGGCTGACTACGGCCACTACGGCCCGCTGTTCATCCGGATGGCCTGGCACAGCGCCGGCACCTACCGGATCTTCGACGGCCGCGGCGGCGCCAGCGCCGGCGACCAGCGGTTCGCGCCGCTGAACAGCTGGCCCGACAACGGCAACCTCGACAAGGCCCGTCGCCTGCTCTGGCCGGTGAAGAAGAAGTACGGCAAGAAGATCTCGTGGGCCGACCTCATGGTGCTGGCCGGCAACGTGGCGCTGGAGTCGATGGGCTTCGAGACCTTCGGCTTCGCCGGCGGCCGCGCCGACACCTGGGAGCCCGAGCAGATCAACTGGGGCAACGAGGACACCTGGCTCGGCGACAAGCGCTACAGCGGCGACCGCCAGCTCTCCAACCCCCTCGCGGCCGTGCAGATGGGCCTGATCTACGTCAACCCCGAGGGCCCCAACGGCAACCCGGACGCGCTCGCCGCGGCCCGCGACATCCGTGAGACGTTCCGCCGCATGGCGATGAACGACGAGGAGACCGTCGCGCTGATCGCCGGCGGCCACACCTTCGGCAAGGCGCACGGCGCCGGCCCCGCCCACCACGTCGGCGCCGAGCCCGAGGGCGCGCCGATCGAGCAGATGGGCCTCGGCTGGAAGAGCACCCACGAGACCGGTGTCGGCGCGCACGCCATCACCAGCGGCCTCGAGGGCGCCTGGACGAAGACGCCCACCCTGTGGGACAACACCTTCTTCGAGACGCTGTTCAGCTTCGAGTGGGAGCAGACCGAGAGCCCGGCCGGTGCCAAGCAGTGGAAGCCGGCCGACGGCGCGGGTGCCGACCTCGTGCCGGACGCGCACGACCCGGCCAAGCGGCACGCGCCGATGATGCTGACCACCGACCTCGCGCTGCGCGTCGACCCGATCTACGAGGAGATCTCGCGGCGGTTCTACGAGCACCCCGACCAGTTCGCCGACGCGTTCGCCCGCGCCTGGTTCAAGCTGACCCACCGCGACCTGGGCCCGATCCAGCGCTACCTCGGCGCCGAGGTCCCGGCCGAGGAGCTGATCTGGCAGGACCGGGTGCCGGCCGTCGACCACGAGCTCGTCGACGACGCCGACGTCGCGGCGCTCAAGGAGCGCATCCTGGCCTCCGGCCTGACGGTGGGCGAGCTGGTCTCGACCGCGTGGGCGTCGGCCTCGACGTTCCGCGGCACCGACAAGCGCGGCGGCGCCAACGGCGCCCGCATCCGGCTCGCGCCGCAGCGCGAGTGGGAGGTCAACGACCCCGCGCAGCTCGCCCGGGTGCTCGGCACCCTGGAGGGCATCGCGCGCGAGTTCAACACGGGCGCCAAGCGCGTCTCGCTCGCCGACCTGATCGTGCTCGGCGGCGGCGCCGCGATCGAGCAGGCCGCGAGGGCCGGCGGTCACGAGGTCACGGTGCCGTTCACGCCCGGCCGCACCGACGCGACCCAGGAGCAGACCGACATCGAGTCGTTCGCGGTGCTCGAGCCGACCGCGGACGGCTTCCGCAACTACCTCGGCAAGGGCCACCAGCGCCCGACCGAGCAGCTGCTGGTCGACCGGGCGCAGCTCCTGACGCTGACCGCGCCGGAGACGGCCGTGCTGGTGGGCGGCCTGCGGGTGCTGGGCGCCAACGCCGGGCAGTCGACGCACGGCGTGTTCACCGACCGCCCGGGCACGCTGACCAACGACTTCTTCGTCAACCTGGTCGAGTTCGGCGGCACGACGTGGCAGCCGACCTCCGAGGACGCGGAGATCTTCGAGGGTCGCGACGCGGTCACGGGCGAGCCGAAGTGGACGGCCACCCGCGCCGACCTCGTCTTCGGCTCCAACTCGGTGCTGCGCGCCCTGGCCGAGGTCTACGCGACCGACGACGCCAAGGAGACGTTCGTCGAGGACTTCGTGGCCGCCTGGGTCAAGGTCATGAACCTCGACCGGTACGACGTCTGACCTGAACACGAGAAGGCGCCGGGCGATCCGCCCGGCGCCTTTTCCGTGCCTTCGCCGACCGTCCACACCGGACCCGCGCGGCGCGGCGGGTGCGCCGGCGCCGGCCCGCGTAGAGTGCGCGGCGTGGCCCTCGACCGCGTCGCGCTCGCGTTGCCGTTCCGGGGCACCTGGCTCGCGCGCAACAGCCCGGCGCGGCGGGTGCCGAGCCACGGCACCGACCTGTTCGCGACGACGTACGCGATGGACTTCGTCGCCGTGCGCGGCCGCCGCACCGCCACCGTCCGCGACTGGCGGGCGCTGCTGTCCACCGAGCCGGTCGACCGGTTCTACGCCTTCGGCCAACCGGTGCTGGCGCCCGCGGCCGGCCGTGTGGTGGCGGTGTTCGACGGCCGGTCCGACGAGGTCGCGCGCCGCTCGGTCGTGGCGAAGGTGCCGTACGCGCTGACCCAGGCGACCCGGGTGCGGGCGGGCGCCGGCGCGATCGCCGGCAACCACGTCGTGCTCGCCCTGCCCGACGGCGGCGCCCACGTGCTGCTGGCGCACCTGCGGGCCGGGTCGGTCCGGGTCCGCGTGGGCGACGTCGTGACGACCGGTGACCAGATCGGGTCCTGCGGCAACTCGGGCAACTCCACGCAGCCGCACCTGCACATCCAGGCCATGGACGGACCCGATGCGTACGTCGCGACGGGGCTGCCCATGGCCTTCCGGTCCTACCGGGCGTGGCGCCGGCGGGGCGCGCGCCCGGTCGAGGTGGCCGAGGGCGTGCCCCGCGAGTCCGAGGTCGTCGAGGCGCTGACCTAGGTGGGGAGGTCCTCGCCGGACTGCTCGCGCACCATGTACAACGCGTACCAGTCGGGCCAGTTCGCGTCCTCCTGGCCGGTCCGCTTCTCGTGCTCGCCGTGCGCGGCCGACGCGCGGCGCATGGCGTTGGCCAGGTCCTCGACCGACGCGTACGCGGTGGCTGCCGCGTCGACCCGCCCGGGCAGCCGCGTCGTGACCTCCTGGACCAGCCAGCTGTTGCCGTCGGGGTCGCGGAACATCGTGAACGTCGTGTAGCTGCGGCTCTGCGGAGCCGGCCCGCTCGCCCGCCCCTCCGGCGTCACGTGGAACACCTCCTCCGCCTCGACCCCCGCGGCCCGCAGCGCGGCCCGGGCCTCCTGCGCGTCCGTGACGACGAGGTAGTTGTTCTGCGCCGAGCCGGGCGCGGCCGTCGTCTTGTTGCGGCCGAACTGCACGGAGCACGGCGAGCCCGGCGGCGTGAACTGGATCGTCCGCACGTCGCCCTGGGCCAGGTCGGCGTCGAGGCGCCACCCGATACCCGCGTAGAACTCCTTGGATCGGTCGGGGTCGGCCACCGGGATGACGACGACTTCGAGCTTCATGTCGACTGTCGCGGGCATCGAGCCTCCAATTTGTGCCAGTATCGTCGTTATTGGCCAGTATCCCGCCGGTACGTCGAAGGGGGCGTAGCCATGCCGGAACTCGCCGGCCAGACCGTGGTGCTGATCGGCGGCAGCGCGGGCATCGGGCTGGAGACGGCCCGCCGCGCCCGCGCCGAGGGCGCCGAGGTCGTGCTCACCGGCCGCGACCAGGGCCGGCTGGACCGGGCGGCCCGCGACGTCGGCGCCGCGCGTACGGCCTCCTTCGACGCCACCGACCCGGCGGCGATCGCCGGCTTCTTCGAGGACCTGCCCGGGCAGGTCGACCACGTGCTGGTCACCGCCGGCGGCCCGAACTACAAACCGCTGCTGGAGATGGAGCCCGCGGAGATCAGCGCGGCCATCGGCGACCACGCGGTCCAGGCCGTGGTCGTCGCCCGCCACGCCCGCGACCGCATGCGGCCCGGCGGCACGCTGCTGTTCATGGGCGGCACCGGCGGTCGGCGGATCAGCCGGGAGATCGGGATCGTCTCGGCGGCGTCGGCCGCGCTGCCACCCCTGATCGCCACGCTGGCGCTGGAGCTCGCGCCGATCCGGGTCAACCTGATCGCGGCCGGCTTCGTCGACACCCCGCTCTCCGCGCGGCTGCTCGGCCAGGCGATCGAGGAGCGCCGGGCCGAGCTGCGCGCGACGCTGCCGATCGCCCGCGTGGTGGAGGCCGCCGACGTCGCGGCGCTTGCCGTGCACCTCATGGCGAACACCGCGCTCACCGGCGCGACCTACGACATCGACGGCGGGCAGCAGTTCACCCGGTGACCTCGCCGGCCGCGGCCACGGAGCCCGCCGGCGCCGTCACCGTCAACTCGTCGCGCCCGGCCGCGTAGATCCGGGCGTGCACGACCGCGGAGCTGAAACACCAGTCGTGCGTGGCCTCGTGGACGAAGGTGAGCAGCCGGTCGTCGCCGCGGCCCGTCCCGACCAGGGTCCTGGCGGGTTGACGTCTGCGCCGGCCGGGGACATTGTTGGCGGCAACCTTTGTCGGTTCGACGAAAGGCGATGGATATGAGCGTGCCGCCGATCGACGTCGCCGGGTGGAAGATCGACGATCCGCTGGAGGTGGTCGCGGGCTGGTGCCGCGCGAATCCCGGCGTGCTGCGACGGTTCGACTTCGTCGCGGGGACGGCGCCGGCCCTCACCCCCGAACTGGTCGCGGCGACGCTGGCGGCCGACAGCCGGACCAACCGCGCCCAGGCGGCCTGGCTGCTGACGAAGTCGGCCGGCGCGCCGTGGGACGTGGTCCCGCCGGCGGCGACCCTGGCGGAGGCGGACCCGCTGGAGCAAGGCGGCCTCTACGAGGCGGCGGAGGCGCTGTACGGGCACTTCTACCGCGACCGGCCGCGCGGGATCGACCACACGAAGATCAGCACCTGCCTCTACCTGACGCGGCCGGCGCTGTTCCCGGTCCTGGACTACGGGGTCCTGCAGCGCTACCACCAGCCGGCCCGATCGGCGGCGCGCGACCTGGAGGACAGGCGCCGCGACCGCCGCTGGGTGCGCCGCACCTACTGGGCCGCGATCCGCGCGGACGTGCTGCGCGCGGTCGGCGCCCTGGACGACCTGCGGGCGGCGTTGCGCGCGGAGGGCGACCTCGTCGGCGAGGCCGGCGAACGCCTGAGCGACATCCGCCTGATCGACATCCTGGGCCGCGCCGCGGGCCGCTAGGCCGACATGCCCGAGTAGGTCAGCCAGCGTTCGCGCGGTGACAGGCGGAGGCGGACCCGGGCCGCGCCCGCCCAGCGCATGTCCGTCAGTTGTTCGAGGGTGCGTTCCTGCACCCGTTCCGCCACCTCGTTGAGCACCGCCTGCGCGTCGGCCACGTCGCGCGGCGCGTGCGTCAGCAGCACCACCAGTTTCGCCCGGCCGCGGACGAGGTCGCCGCGGCCGACGCGGGCCCGGGCGTACGCCACCTCGGTGTGCTCGGCGTAGACGCCGAGGTTATCGGCCACCATCGCCAGCAGGCGGGGTGAGCCGACCGTGCGGTTGGGGATCTCCCAGCGCAGCCAGAGCGGGTACGGCACCCGGCCCGTGACCGACGCGCCCGTGCGCCGGCTCGACTGCGGGAACGAGCAGCGCATCGGCTGGCTCAGCGCCACCTTGTAACCGGCGAACGCGCCGTCGTCGCCGTGGTCGGCGCCGTCCGCGTCCCACAGGCCGCCGCGTTCCGCGATCAGCTTCAGGCCGTCGTCCCAGCCGCCCGACCAGGCCGGCGCCGCGACGTCCGCGCCCTCCGCCAACGGCACCACGAGATTGATGAAACCGATCTTGCGTACGCTCGACAGCGCCGCCGCCAGCACGCCCGCGCCGCTGGACCGGATGCGGGCGACCACGTCCGCGGCCATGCCCAGCCGGGCCGGGCCCATCACCGTGGCGATCATCGCGTGCTTCGGCAGGTGCATCGGGGTCTCGGGGAAGAGTCGGGCCCGCACCTGCCGGTAGCGTTCGCGGTCGAAGCCCCGGATCGTGAACCACTCGCCCGGCACCCGGTTGAACCGGCGGTCGTTGAGCTTCAGCCCCAGGCCGAACTCCTCCGCGAGCTCGACCAGGCCGCGCTCGAAGTCCAGCCGGGCGGTCGGCTCGTGCGGGTTCACCGCGACCGACAGCCGTACGCACGGACCGATGGCGTCCCGCAGCCGCTCGTGCGACCCGTCGCCGCGCGCCGAGATCTGCTGGTCGACGAACGGCGCCACCGGCGAGTGCAGGTGCACGACCGGCCCGCGCCCCCGGTCGACGGCGAGCTGGCAGACCCGGGTCAGCACGGCGCCGGTCACCAGACTGTCGCGATAGGACGGTGACCAGTGCGTGCTGTTGAGTGTCAGCAGCGCGTCGATCCGCCGGTTCGGCTCGTTGAGGAAGCCGGGGTTGGGCACGGAGAAGCCGTCGTACGCGTGGGTGTCGTCCCGATCCGTCCGCAGTGGCGTACCCACCTCGAACGGCTCGCTGAACACCGTCGCGGCCGCCGGCCAGGCCGACACGCACATCGCGAGGCCGGCGACCGAGAACAGCCAGAAGTCGCTCGGCCACTGGGCCAGGTCGGGCGGCGGCGGGTCGGCGGTGGGCTCGGACAGCCCGTCGGCCGTGAAGCCGGCCGGGCCGTGCACCAACCGCAGCCGGACCGACGACGTGTCGGCGCCCGCCGCCTCGGCCGCGATCGTCGCGAGCTCCGACGACCTCGACGTCCGTCGCTCCATCTCACACCTCCCCGCGTGCGTCGAAGACCGCGTCCGGCGCGTACGCCCGGCGGGACCGACTCCGGGTGGCCAGCAACCAGCGCGGCAGCCGGGCCGACCGGGACACCGCGCTGCGCCGCCGGGCCCGCCGCGCGACGAACTCGAGCAGGCAGCAGACCAGGATGAGGCAGAGCACCGCCATGCCGATCTGGAACGCGCGGGTGATCCCCAGGTCGGTGTGCACCGTGCCGGCCGCGATCGCGAGCCCGGTGGTCACCGCGACCGAGACGAACGCCAGCGAGCGCTGGAACTGGCGCAGCTGTCCCAGCACCGAGTGGGTGCTGGGCAGGTCGAGCCGCGCGATCAGCAGGCCCGGCACCAGCAGCAGCACCGCGACGACCGCGTCGGCCTGCTCCGGCACCGAGTTCGGCGTGACCGCACCCGAGTAGAGCCAGGCCAGCCCGCCGGTCAGCAGGGTGCCGATGCCGAGCACCACCGCGACGAGGCCGGCGACCATCCGGGTGATGCCCTCGATCAGCGCCGGCGCCTCGTCGGCCAGCGACAGGTAGGCCACGGCCCGCACCGGTTGTGTCGAGTGTGGACTGAGGTCGACGTTCGGGCGGCGCCAGTGCGCGTGGGCGCCGTGCTCGCGCGGGTCGTTGTCGGTGGTGATGTCATGGCCGAGCTGGTAGTCCCGGATGCCCGACGCGAGGGCGGGCAGCGCCGCGCCGGCCAGCGGGCCGCGGGCGAGGTGGCGCATGCCGTCCGCCGAGTAGTGCGCGGCGAACGCGGCCAGCACCGGGACGGTGCAGTCGCCCCGGCCGAGCGCGGCGACCACCTCGTCGCCGGTCATGCCGGGCGGCCCGCCGTTGGCCGGCTCCGCGCCGAGGGACCGGTGCCGCTCGGCGATGTAGCGCCGGTAGCTGGTCAGGTCGGTCAGCCGCCGCCGGCCGATCTCGGCGAGCCGGGAGGCGATGCCCTGCAGCTCCAGCTCGAGCAGCTTCCGGTGCGGCGCGGCCCCGGCGCTCGCCTCGGCGAGCATCTCCACGTCCTGGGTCAGCGCCTGCACGAAGTCGTCGTCGACGTCGCTGGACAGCACGAACCGGCGGACGTTGACCTCCTCGTTGACCTCGACCGTGAGGTGGTAGGCGCCGACGGAGCGCGGGATGGCGGTCTCGTACTCGACGACGAACTCGCGGTTGACCGGGAGCACGCTCTGCGCCAGCCGTTGCAGCGGCGCGCTCGGGCGGCGGCCGGGCAGCAGCGGCGCGTCCCAGGCCAGGAACCGGCGCGGATGGGCGGCGTCGAGCAGCACGATGAGCATGTACTGACTGCAGGCGAGGCTGAGCAGGTGCGCGAAGGGCAACCGGATCCCGTTTCGCCCGTCGGCCGGCCACAGCTCGTCGAGCCCGGCGAGCGCGAGGTCGCGGACGGCCCGGGCGTCGGCCTCGCGCCCGTCCGCCGAGGAGGCCAGGAGGCGGGCGTAGTCGAGCGGCGTGCGCACACCCGTCTCCGGCAGCGACCCGGCGGTGACGAGCTCGGCCAGCGCCGCCTCGACCAGCCAGCGCGACCGCTGGTGGGTGTGCCGGAGCTTGTGCACCACGGTGTCGCGGACGGTCACGTCGCGGTGGGCGTCGATCAGCATCGTCAGCAGCCGGACGAACGCGGCCGCGGTCACCCGGTTGGAGTCGCGGTGGGTGAACCGCGGCACCACCTCGCCGGTCGAGTCCTTGACCACCACCGGCGCGAGGTCGCTGCGGCTGTAGCGGGAGATCGGGATCCACAGCGCGTTGCCGTGCAGGCTTTCCGCCGGAGCCATGATCCGGCGGCGCTGCGCGTCCGCGATCGCCGCCAGGTCCACGTCGACGCTGACGGAGCGGGTCATGTGGCCGCGGTCGATCAGCGTGAGATGCTCCGCGACCCGCGGGACGTGGTCGAGCCGCAGCGATAGGTCCATCAGGGCGAGCCCGAGCGCCGCCTCGCGCTGGGTGTAGGTGGGCGGCGCCGAGGGCACCGGCAACGTCTCGATCAGCGCGCGGAGGTCATCGAACGGATCTCTGCTGTCTGTCGGCATGGCGGATCCGGGCCTCGCCTTCGATGCGTCTGTCGTGAACCTATGCGAGGAGGAGACTGATGACCACCGATCAGATCTCCGGATGTCCGAAAGCGGACAGGTCGCCGGCGACGTCACGGAGCGGCCGGGGGAACGCGTCGACGAGCGCCGGGCTCTAGCCATCGACGGTGATCACTAATAGTATTTGTGCGGATACCGTCCGAGAGGAGACTGTCGTGTCGCTCACCGTTCCGCCCGACCTGCTCGCCGAAGCCGAACGCGGCGAGGTCGCGCCCGAGGACTTCGTCGCGTGTGTCCGCACGTCGCTGCCGTATGCCTGGGAGCTGATCAGCCGCGTCGCCGGCGACCTGTCCACGAGCGACGCCGAGTTCGCCGACAACGTGCTGCCACCACCGTCCGAACAGGAGCGTGGACAGCTGCTGCGAGCGCTGGCCAGCGACGCGATCCGCGGCGGCCTCGAGCGCCACTTCGGCGTCAAGCTCGCCTTCCAGAACTGCCACCGGGTCGCGGCGTTCCGCCCGTCGGCGGTCGGCGGCGAGACCTACCGGCGGTTCACCTCGGCCCGCGGCCAGCTCCTCAACCAGTCGCCCGAGCTGCGTGACTGCTGACCACCACCTGTTCCTGCTCGCCGGCCGGTTCCCCGGCGTCAGCGACGCGGAGACGCTCGCCTCGGCGGTCAGCTACGCGCTGGCCGCCGAGCGCCTCGGGTTCGCGGGCGTCTGGCTGGCCGAGCACCATTTCATCTCGTACGGGACGTGCCCGTCCGCGACCGCGCTGGCCGGCAACCTGCTCGGCGCGACGCGTCGCATCCGGGTCGGCACCGCCGCCTGCGTGCTCTCCAACCGCCACCCGGTGGCCCTGGCGGAGGAGGCGGTGCTGCTCGACGAGCTGTCCGGCGGCCGGTTCGCGCTCGGCGTCGCCCGCGGCGGCCCGTGGGTCGACCTGGAGGTGTTCGGCACCGGGCTCGACCGCTTCACGACCGGCTTCCCGGAGGCCCTCGACCTGCTGCTCCGATGGCTCTCCGGGGCACCGCGGGTCGGCGCCGGCGGCCCGGTGTTTCGGTTCCGCCCGGTCGCCGTCGTGCCGCGGCCACGCCGGCCGATGCCCGTCTGGGTCGCCGCGACCTCACCGTCCACGGTGGAGACAGCGGCCGCCCGCGGCCTGCCGCTCCTGCTCGGGATGCACGCGACCGACGCGGAGCACGCCGACCTGCTCGCCCGCTACCGCCGGGTGGCGGCCGCCCACGGGCACGACCCGGCGGCGGTGCCGCACGCCAGCGCCCACCTCGCCCAGGTGGGCGACGGGGCCACCGAGCTGGTCCGCGAACGACTGCCGGCCCTGCTCGCGGGAACCCGCGAGTACGTCCGGCTGGACGGCTCGGAGCCGGCCCAGCGCGACCTGACGGCGTACACCGCGCACCTGCTCGACGTCGGCGCGGTCGGCCACGCGCGGGAGGTGCGCCGGCGGCTCGCGGACTCGGCCGCCGCCACCGGCGTACGCCATCAGCTCCTGATGGTCGAGGCCGCCGGCACGCGGCCCGAGGTGACCGCGAACATCGAGGCCCTCGCCGCCGCCCTGCTCCACTAGTAGCGGACGTCGCTCTGCAGCAGCGGCGGGTACACGGTGGACTCCCGGCCGTCGACCGTCGCGCCGGCGAACTGCAGCATGGCCTGCTGCGCGCCGTGCATGGGTGCCGGGTAGTCCAGGTCGGGGGCGGACACCTCGTCGAGCGTGCGGAGGTGGTCGTCGCCCAGCGCGACCTCCAGACCGTCCAGGTTGGACTCCAGGTGCGCGACCCGGCGGGCGCCGACCAGCGGGACGACCGTGCCCGGACGGGCGCGCAGCCAGGCCAGCGACACCGCGGCCACGCTGGTGCCCAGCTCGTCGGCGATCGCCGCGGCCGCCTCGATCACGGCGTAGTCGGCGTCGCTGGGCCCGCCCACGTACGCGCTGCGGGCCGAGTCCGTGACCTGCGTGCCGCGCCGGTACTTGCCCGACAGGAAGCCGTTGCGCAGCGGGCTCCACGGCGTCAGCGCCAGGCCCTGGTCGCGGGCGAACGGTGCCAGCTCACCCTCGACGGTCCGGGCGAGCAGAGAATATTCCACCTGCAGCGCGATCAGCGGCGTCCAGCCGCGCAGCTGGGCCATGGTCTGCGCCTGCGCGGTCACCCACGCCGGCGTGTTGGAGAAGCCGACGTACCGGATCTTCCCCGCCCGGACCAGGTCGTCGAGGGTCTGCATGGTCTCCTCGATCGGGGTGTGCCGGTCCCAGTTGTGCATCCAGTAGAGGTCGACGCGGTCGGTCTGGAGCCGGCGCAGCGACTCGTCGAGCTGCGCGATGATCGAGCTCCGGCCCGCGCCGCCGCCGTTGGGGTCGCCGGGGAACATGTTGAAGAAGAACTTCGTCGCGAGTACGACGCGGTCGCGCAGCCCTGGCCGGGCGGCGAACCAGTCGCCGAGGATCTTCTCCGAGTGGCCGTTGGTGTAGAAGTTGGCGGTGTCGACGAAGTTGCCGCCGCGCTCCAGGTAGGTCGCCAGGATCTTCTCGGACTCCGCGACGTCGCAGCCGGCGCCGCCGGGGTCGCTGCCGAAGGTCATCGCGCCGAGGGCGAACGGGCTGACCCGGAGTCCGGACCGGCCGAGGGTGACGTAGTTGTCGAGTGCCATGGGTCAATCGAACGCCGCGGGCACGGCCGCGGGTAGACCGATCGGCGCCGGCTCTTGCCCGATCCTGCCGATCTCAGGGCAGGGCGGTCGCCGGGGCCAGCAGGCGGGCGGCGTCCCGGCTCGGCGGGGCACCGAACTCGCGCCGGTACTCGCGGCTGAACTGCGACGGGCTGTCGTACCCGACGCGGTGGCCGACCTGGCTGATCTCGCCCGGGTGGCTGGCCAGCAGCAGCCGCGCCTGTTGCAGCCGGATCCGCTTCTGGAACTGGATCGGGCTCATGGCGGTGACCGTCTGGAAGTTGCGGTGGAAGGCGGAGACGCTCATCCCGGCGAGCCGGGCCAGGTCCTCGACCCGGAACGGCTGCGCGTAGTTGTCGCGGATCCAGCGCACGGCCCGCTCGACGTGCCGCAGCCCGCTGTCGGGCAGGCCGAGCTGGCGGACCAGGCCGCCCTGCTCGCCGGTCATCACGCGCCAGAGGATCTCCCGCTTCACCAGCGGGGCGAGCACCGCCCGGTCGCGCGGCTGGTCGAGCAGCCGGAGCAGGCGGACCACCGCGTCGACCAGCTCGGCGGACGCGTCGCTGACCGCGATGCCGGGTGGCGCGGCCGCCGGCACCTCGCCGGGGCCGGCACCCACGAGCAGGTCCGCGATCTCGTCCGGGCGCAGCACGAGCCCGAAGCCCAGCGCGGGGCTCGCCACGGTGGCGCCGACGAAGTGCCCGGTGACCGGCAGGTCGACCGAGGCGACGAGGTACTGGCCGGCCGCGTACTCGTGGACCCGGTCGCCCAGCGACAACCGCTTGGCGCCCTGCGCGATGAGCGCGAGGACGGTGCCGGACATCGACGGCGACGGCGGCAGCGAGCGGTCGACCTTGGAGATCAACACTCCGTCGATGTCGGTCGTCCAGTCGGGCCGGGCGTGCCGCGCCAGCAGGGCGCGAAGCTCGTCGAGCTGCATCACCCGATTTCAGCACACACCGGGTCGGCCCAGCTCGGGAGTGGGATCAGGCAGAAGGGATGGCCGGCCGGGTCGGCGTAGACGCCCGCACCGTCGAGCTTGCGGGCGCCCAGCGCCAGCACGGCCGCTCCGGCGGCCACTGGGTCGTCGACCATGACGTCGAGGTGGATCTGCTGCGGCACGGCGGGATCGGGCCAGGTCGGCGGGCGGTGGTCGGGTGCGCGCTGGAAGGCCAGGCCGGACGCGCGGTCGGAGGTGGCGACGACGGCGAAGTCGTCGTCGCGGTAGGTGATCGGCAACCCGAGCAGCGCGCTGTAGAAGCGGGCGGACGCGTCGGGATCCGGGCAGTCGAGGATCGTGTGGTGCAGACGTCCGATCATCGACCAGACGTTATACGGTGAGGACGACCTTGCCCCGCCCGTGCCCGGGTTCGACGTCGCGGTGCGCGTCGGCCGCGGCCGCCAGGGGATAGGTCCGGCGGACGTGGATCTTCAGGGCGCCGCGGTCCTGCAGGTCGGCCAGCGCGGCCAGGCGGGCGGCCGACCGGGCCGGCGGGGTGACCCGGACGCCCAGTGCGGCGGCCCGGCCGTGGTCGACCAGCGTCAGGATCCGGTCGCGGTCGCGCACCAGCTCGAGGGAGACGTCCAGGGCCGCGCCGCCGGCGCCGTCCAGGGCCGCGTCGAAGCCACCCGGAGCCGCCGCCGTCAGCCGGTCGGCAAGGCCTGCCCCGTAGGCGACCGGGACCGCGCCCAGGTCGCGCAGGTAGGCGTGGTTCTCCGGGCGGGCGGTCGCGACGACCGTCGCACCGGCCGCTACCGCGAGCTGCACCGCGACCGTGCCGACCGCGCCCGCGGCGCCGTGCACCAGCAGCGTCTCGCCCGCGCCCGGCCGGATCTCCGCGAGCGCGATGTGCGCCGTCTGCGCGCCCGCGGAGAAGCCGCCCCCGATCTCCCACGGCATGCCCGCCGGCTTGACGACGACCTGGTCGGCGGGCACCGCGATCAGCTCGGCGTACGCGCCGAGCTGGCCGAAGCCGAGCACCTCGGTGCCTGCCGCGAGGTCGGCGGTGCCCACCTCGACCACCCCGGCGAACTCGTTGCCCGGCACGCGCGGGAACGTCGGCGGGACACCGGCCGGCAGCCAGCCGGCGCGGACCGCGCAGTCGTAGGGCTGCACGCCCGCGGCGCGTACCCGGACCAGCACCTGCCCTTCGGCCGGGACCGGATCGGGCAGCTCCATCAACCGGAGCACGTCGGGACCACCTGGCGCGGTGAAGGCAGCGGCACGCATGCGGGCCAGTCTGCGACCTCAACCCGGCTTGAGGTCAACGCTCAGTGTGTCGGCAGGTCCGGCTCGTCGGAGCCCTGGGGGCGCGACCCGAAGATGCGGCGCTCCGACTCGTCGATGCGGTGGTCGTTGATGCTCGCCTCGCGCCGGCGCATCAGCCCGTGCTCGTCGAACTCCCACAGCTCGTTGCCGTAGCTGCGCCACCACTGGCCGGTGCCGTCGTGCGACTCGTACTGGAAGCGGACCGCGACCCGGTCGTCGGTGAACGACCACAGGTTCTTGCGCAGCGCGTAGTCGAGCTCGCGGGACCACTTGTCGGTCAGGAACTCGACGATCGCCGGGCGCCCGACGATGAACAGGTCGCGGTTGCGCCAGACCGAGTCCTCCGTGTACGCGAGCGAGACGCGCCGCGGATCACGGGTGTTCCAGGCGTCCTCCGCGGCCTGCACCTTCTGGCGCGCGCTGGCCTCGTCGAACGGCGGCAGTGGTGGTCGGTCGGTCATCGCGGACACCCCCTCCGACCGACCGTAACGCCGTCTAGGACTGCCCGGGGGCGAACTGGGCCAGGGCCATCTGCCGGCCGGCCTCGGTCTCGTCGGCGGTGGCGGTGCCGGACGCCTCGACCACGGCCACCCACTCGTCGATCGAGCCGCGGGAGAACTCCTGGACCTCGGGGGAGCCCGCCGCCGCGATCGGGTCCTCGAACACCTCGCCGGCCAGGAACAGGGCCAGGCCGAGCAGGGCGCCGTCCCAGCCGGGGCCGACGAACAGCGCGCCGGCGCCGCTGCCGGCCATCTCGATCGGCACCGTGTGCGTGAACGCGAGCTCGGTGTCGTCGCCGGCGCCGGGGGAGAGGGTCAGGTCGACCACGCTGGTGGGGCCGCCGAAGGTGATGGTCAGCCGGTGCGGCGGCTCGCAGTGCCGGATCTCGCCGCCGGCGTTGCCCTCGAGCTGGAACGAGCCGCCGGGGCGCAGGTCGCCGCTCACGGGATAGAACCAGCGCCTGACCCGGTCGGGGTCGGTGATCGCGTCCCAGACGTCGGCGACCGGCGCCTGGTAGGTCCGGCGGAGCGTCACGCGGACCTCCTCGCCACCGCCGCCCGCGGCGGGGCCGGTGCCGACCTCGCGGTGGATCGCCTTGAGGTGCTGGGCGATGTCGATCATCCGCCTGTCCTTCCTGTCGGCGGCGGGCGGGCGCCCGCCGGTGCCGTGCCACAGTCTTGCAGCAGCCACTTATATAAGTCCAGAGTTAATTCTCTACAGGTCGGCCAGCAGCGCGTCGAGGCGGTCGGTGTCGAGCCAGCCGTTCACCGCGACCGTGCCGGCGGCGTCGACGTCCACCTGGACCCGGTCGACGGTGCCGTCGTCCGGAATGTGGTCGCCGAGCACGACGAACTCCTGGTTGGTCGAACCGGCCCAGGGGCGGTCGTGGTCGATCCGGTCCCGCAGGAAGGGTCCCGCGATCAGCAGATCGGTGGCGGCGAGCAGGCGGGCCACGCCCGGCTGCCGGGTGGCCTGGCGGCGCAGGGCGGCGTAGGTGTAGCCCGAGAACGTGAGCATCGACCGGCCACCGGCGCGCACCCGCCGGGCCACCTCGGCCAGCCCGTCCGCCTGTTCGAACGGCTCGCCACCGAGCAGGGTCAGCCCCGTCGACGGCTCGCCGAGCACCCGGGCCGCCAGCGCGGCGGCCGTCCAGCGGATGCCGCCTTCGGCCGCGAAGAGGTGCGGGTTGAAGCACCCGGCACACCGGATGGTGCAACCCCGCACCCAGACGGCGGTACGCACGCCGGGACCTTCGGCCGTCGTGGTCGCCAGGTAGCGGGCGACGGTGACGGTCGGCTCAGACATCGACGATGCGGTCCGGATAGGCGGCCGGGTTCTGCGGCGGGGGCGGCGGGGGCGGCTGCGCCGGGTGGGCGACGATCAGCGGGAGGACCCGGACGTACTCGTGGGGCTGCAGGCCCGCGACGTCGGAGAACTGGTAGACGTCCGTGAAGCCGCCGAGCCGGTCCCGGGCGGCGAGGGCGAGCGCGGCCCGCCGGATGTCGAAGTGGGGCAGGGCGGCGATCTCGTCGACGCCGGCCGCGTTGACGTCGACGGGCTCGGCCGGGGGAGCGGGCCGGTCCGGGGGCGCAGTGGCGTAGCCCGGCGGCGGCACCAGGGGCGGTGTGGCGGCCCCGGGCCGGGTGCGCCACCGGAGCCACTCCGCGTTGACGAAGAACGCCTGGACGGCGCTGAACAGCCAGGCCAGCGCCAGCACGCCGGTGATCCACTCGTACGCGGTGGAGCCCTCCGCCACCGTCCCGAAGGCGATGTAGGCCGGGAACGCGACGGCGACGTACAGGATCCCGCTGATCCAGATCGACCTGCGGCGCATCACGGCGCCCAGCACGATGAACGCGCCACCGCCCAGGCAGCCGAGGCCGCCGATCGCCAGCAGGAGCCAGGAACTCTGGCCGAGCCGCCACCAGAAGCCGCGGTCAGTGCCGGTCGACATCGGGCACCACCTCCGTCGCGTCGACCCGGGTCCGCGCGCGGTGGATGTCCGCGGTGTAGGCGCTGGACACCGTGGTCGCGTCCAGCAGGTCCTCGAGCACCGCGATGTGGTCGAGGCAGCCGGGCCCGTGCACGCCGTCGGTCCGCGCGCTGACCGTGCCGTCGGCGGCCACCACCACCGTCACCGTCTCCCGCGCGGTCACCCGCGCCGCCGTTCGACCGCGAAGACCATCCGCACCGCCGCGTCGTCGGTGACCGTCTCGGACTCCAGCCGCAGCCCGGCCGCCGGGGCGCGGTTTCGCAGCCGCTCGACGACCGCCGCCTGCACCTTCCGGCCGTACGCGACGTCGAGCCGACGGACGATCTCGACCGCCCGCTCCTCGTCGACGCCGCCGCGGAAGTGTGCCGCCCAGACGCCCTCGGCGTCGCGGGTGAACGCGGCGGTGACGCCGGCCCAGAGCGCGTCGATCCGGTCGGTGGCGTCGGTGACGACGGCCCCGGTCTCCCGCAGCGCCGCCGCGAGCAGGCCGCTGTCGCGCATCCGGGTGGAGACCGTGCAGGTGGTGCCGCCCGCGCGGGCCTGGATCACCGCGGCCGCCGCGAGGGCCGCCGGGACCAGGATCAGGGACACGCTCATCGCACCCTCCCGCGCTCGTCGCGCACGTCAGAACTCGACATGGCGCCCGCCGTGGGGGCGCTGCCGCCCGTCGGCGCCGGGCCGCACCGGGCCCGGCTCGGGGTCGAGGTCCTCGGCGGCGGTCGCGGCGACCGCGCGGGCGTCGGCCCAGGCCCGCACGGCCGCGATCCGTTCGGCCTGGGTGACGCTGAGCGGCACCATGTTGGCCAGGGCCCGGACCACGTCGTCGCGGCGCAGCGGCCGTCGCTCGGCGAACGCGTCGTAGACCGCCGCGACGAGCGCGTGCTCGATCTCGGCGCCGGAGCAGCCCGCGCTGAGCCCGGTCAGCTCCGCGACCAGTCCGGCGTCGACCGTGAGGGGGGCGCCCACCCGCGGGTGGCGTAGCCACCGTCCGAGATGGAGCGTCCAGATCGCGTCGCGCTCGGCGCGGGTCGGCAGGTCGACGAAGAACACCTCGTCGAACCGGCCCTTGCGGAGCAGCTCGGGTGGCAGGTGCTCGATCTGGTTGGCGGTGGCGATGACGAACACCGGGCGGCTCTTCTCCTGCATCCAGGTCAGGAACGAGCCGAACACCCGTGACGAGGTGCCGGAGTCGTTGGCGCCGGTGTCGGCGAAGCCCTTCTCGATCTCGTCGATCCAGAGCACGCAGGGCGAGACGGCCTCGGCGGTCCGGATCGCCCCGCGCATGTTCTGCTCGCTCGACCCGACCAGCCCGGCGAACACCCGGCCGATGTCGAGGCGCAGCAGCGGGATGCCCCACGCGGCGGCGACCGCCTTGGCGGTCAGCGACTTGCCGCAGCCGGGCACGCCGGTGATCAGCACGCCGCGCGGCGCCGGCAGGCCGTAGTCCGCGGCGTCGGCCAACCAGGCGCCCTCGCGCCGGCCGAGCCAGCGCTTGAGGGTCTCCAGGCCGCCGATGTCGGTCAGGCGCGGGCCGCTGTCGACGAACTCGAGCAGGCCCGCCTTGCGTACCGTCTGCCGCTTCTCCTCCAGGATCACGGGGAGGTCGGCCAGGTGCAGCACGCCGTCGTCGACCATCGCGCGGGCGAAGGCGTTCTCGGCCTCGTGCAGCGTCAGACCGAGCGCGGCCTTGGCGAACCGCTCGCGGCCGGCGTCGTCGAGGTCGACACGCAGGCGCGGTGAGCCCGCGTTCGCGCGCAGCATGCCGTCGAGCACGCCGCGGATCTCCTGTTCGGACGGCAGTGGGAAGTCCGCGACGGTGACGTCCTTCTCCAGCTCCACCGGCACCCGGCTCACCGGCGATACCAGCACGAGCGTGCGGGGCTCGGATTCGGAGCGGAAGGCGGTCGCGACGTCGCGGAGCCGGCGGATCACGGCGGGGTCGCCGGGGTGACCGGGCCCGCCCAGCACGGGGTGGAGGTCGCGGAAGACCGCGACCAGCGGCTGCCCCACCCGCAGCAGCGCGTCGAGCGCGTCGGCCGGGTCCGTGGTGCGGGCCTGTTCCTCGCCGTCGTCGCGGCGCAGGCCGTCGGTCAGCGACCAGGTCCACACCGGACGGGGCTTGCGGACGAGGTCGGCGTCGCCGGCGACGGCGCGCACCTCGAAGAGCACCCGCAGCTCCTCGTGCGACTCGATGGAGACGATGGGGAAGCGGGCCTTGAGCAACTGGGCGAGGGTGGTCCGGAAGGGCTGCTCCACAGGAGAGCAGTCTGCCGCACCCGGACCACCCCGCCCACGCCCTGCCTAGGGCGTCGCGCTCGGGGTCAGGACGACCTGGTCGGTGCCGGTCAGGCCGTCGGGGTCGGTGTAGGTCGCCACGAACACGCCGAACAGGTCGTCACCCGGACCGTGCCCGGGCGCCGACGTGGTGATGGTGCCGGTGCACCCGGTCGCCGAGGTGATCGGGTGGCCGTGCTCGTCGTGGCCGAGGATGTAGTTGACCGTGACGTTCGCGCAGTTCACGGGGTCGTTGTCGACCACGCTCACCTCGAAGGTGACCGTGTCGCCGAACTCGAACGGCTGCCCGTCGGCCGGCTGCACGAGCTCGACCTCCGGCGGGCGGGGGCCGACGACGAACTCGGGGATCTCGGCCGAGGCCGACCGGCCGGTGCTGTCGGTGACCTTCAGCGTGGGTCGGTAGGTGCCGGCCGCCGTGAACGTGTAGGACGGGTTGGGCGCGGTCGAGTCGACCCGGCCGTCGGCGTTGAAGTCCCACGCGTACCGCAGCGGGTCGCCGTCGGGGTCGACGGTGCCGGCGCTGGAGAACTGGACGACCAACGGCGGGTCACCCGCCAGCGGGGCGGCGCTGATCACCGGGATCGGCGTGCGGTTGCCGCGCACGAAGTCGAACCGGGCCAGCTGTGCGTCGGGGTTCTCCGAGAAGAAGCCGTCGCCGTATTCCAGAACGTAGAGCGCGCCGTCGGGGCCGAACTCCATGTCCATCGGGTTGTCGAAGACGAGCGACGGCAGCACCGGGCGGATGTCGTCGACGTTGCCGCGCCGGTCGAGCCGGAACTCCTTGGTGTAGTCGCGGCTCCACTCGTAGAACAGCGGCACGCCGTCATAGTATTCGGGCCACTTGACCCGCGATTTGTTGCGCCTGTCGTAGTCGTAGGCGGGGCCGCCCATCGGGCCGATGCCGCCCTCGCCCAGCTCGGGGAACTCCTGCGACACGCCGTACGAGTAGTTCACCTCGGCCTTCTCGACCGGAGGCAGCCGGGTGAGCCCCGTGTTGTGCGGCGAGTTGTTGACCGGCCGGCGGCAGTCGAACGGTGCGCCCGAGGTGCCGGTGGCGAAGTCGTAGTCCACATAGGCCAGATCCGGACCGACGCAGTACGGCCAGCCGTAGTTGGCCGGCTTGTCGACGCGCATCCAGCGGCCGTGCCCCGCCGGGCCACGGGCCGGGTCGGGTTCGCCCGCGTCCGGCGAGTAGTCGCCGACGTAGACGTCGTTGGTCTGCCGGTTGACCGCGAACCGGAACGGGTTGCGGAAGCCCATCGCGAAGATCTCGGGCCGGGTCTTGGGCGTGCCGGCCCGGAACAGGTTGCCGGACGGGACGGTGTAGCCGCCGTTGGGCTTCACCCTGATCCGCAGCAGCTTGCCGCGCAGGTCGTTGGTGTTCGCCGACGTCCGCTGGGCGTCGAACGCCGGGTTGCGGTTGGCCCGCTCGTCGATCGGCACGTACCCGTCGGAGAAGAACGGGTTGGTGTCGTCGCCGGTGGACAGGTAGAGGTTGCCCTTGCCGTCGAAGTCGATCTGGCCGCCGACGTGGCAGCAGATGCCGCGGTCGGTGGCGACCTGGATGATCTTCTGCTCGGTGTCGAGCTTGAGACTGTTGCCTTCCAGCTTGAACCGGGAAAGCTGGAGGTGGCCCTTGAACGGGGCGAAGTCTTCCGGGGTGCCCTCGAACGGCGCGTCGCCCTCGTTGACGTCCGGCGTCGCCGGGTCGTCGACGGGGGTGTCGAGCACGGGGGAGTAGTAGAGATAGACCCACTTGTTGCGGCTGAAGTCGGGGTCGATCGCGACGCCCTGGAGTCCCTCTTCGTCGTGCTCGTAGACGGGCACGTCGGCGGCGAGGATGTTGAGCCCCGACCTCGGGTCGTGGATGCGTACCTCGCCCGTGCGGGCGGTGTGCAGCACCCGGTTGTCGGGCAGCACGGCGAGGCTCATCGGCTCACCGGGGAAGTCGTTGAGGGTCACCTTCTGGAAGTTGCTGTCGGCGGGCGGGCCGCCGGGTGGTGCGGCCGTGGCCGGGGACCACGAGACCGCGCCGCCGGACACCGCGAGGAGCGGCGCGACGAACAGGGCGAGCTTCTTGCGCAACGGACGCCTCCCTTGTCTGGGTGGACAGAGTCACCCGGCCGGGAACAGGCGTCACGCGCCGTTCATCGCCGACACGAAGGCACGCCGGACGCACGGCCGGTCACGGGTGACCAGGCGTCGCCGGCTGGTGCCACAGGCCGACGAGTTGACGGATCACGGCGAGACGGTCGCGCGGCCGACGCGCGTCAGTGGGGCCCTTGCCACGGGGCCCGCGCACCGACAGGCGGCGAGGATCTCGCACAGCGATGTGAAGTTCCGGAACCCCCCATCGATTGATCGGAACATCTCGATCCTGCCGGCTACCCTACGCGGGCCGCCGCTCGATGGAAAGCCAGATCAGCGCTCCAGCGCGTCCAGCGTGGCGTAGGTGACCGTGCCGTACACGAGGTGGGGGATGATGTCGCTGAGCCAGTCGGCGGCCGACCACGTGCGGGGATCGGAGACCTTGGTGCCGGCGAGCGAGCCGTCCGAGAGCGCCTGCGCGGCGAGCCCGGCGAGGACCGCGCCGACCGGCAGCGGGGGTCGCCAGCCGGACCCGTGCAGCAGCCCGAAGGCGGCACCCACGGAGACGCCGGTGAGCACGCCGGAGAGGCCGCCGAGCCCTTCCAGCCGGTTCTGCCGGTGCGAGTTCGTGCCGGGCAGGTCGACCGGCAGGTGCTTGATCACCGCCTCGACGGTCTCGGCCGGTGCGTCACTCGTGGGACGCCCGCGCACGGCCATGTCGAGATAGGTCGTCGCGTCGAGCGCCGCGCAGCCGGCCGCACCCGCCGCGGCGCCGGCGGTGACGCCGGACAGCATCCGCAGGTCCATGCCCGCCACCTTCCCCACATCCCCGGCGCCAAACGGGCCGATAGGGTTCGCGGCGTGACGCTTCCAGCCGACGGGCACGTGCACAGCCAGTTCTCGTGGGACGCGCCGGGCGGCGACATGGTGCGCAGCTGCGCGCGGGCGGTCGAGCTGGGCGTGCCGGCGGTCGCGTTCACCGAGCACGTCGACCTGACCCCGTGGACGATGCCCGGCGGCCGGGTCCGCCTCGGGCCACCGCTCGACCTGACGGGCTACCGGGCGGCGATCGACGAGTGCCGCGACCGGTTCCCGACGCTGCGCGTGCTGTCCGGTGTGGAGTTCAGCGAGCCGCACTGGCACGCCGCGGAGCTGCGGGCGCTGGTCGCCCAGGGATTCGACCGGGTGCTCGGCTCGGTCCACTCCCGACGGATCGGCCCGGACCGGTACGTCGAGGTCGGTCACGCCTACGGCGAGGTCGCGGCGGCCGAGGTCGTCCGGGGCTACCTGGCCGAGGTGGTGCGGCTGGCGGACACCGGCACCGACTTCGAGGTGGTCACGCACGTCGACTACCCGTTGCGCCACTGGCCCGACACGGCGGGCCGGTGCGACATCGGCGACTTCGAGGAGGAGTTCCGCGTCGCGCTGGCGGCGGTGCGCCGTAGCGGGCGCGTTCTCGAGCTGAACACCCGTCGCCTGCTCCACACCCAGCTGCTGGGCTGGTGGCGGGAGGCCGGCGGCCGGGCGATCGCGTTCGGCAGCGACGCCCACGACCCCGACGCCGTGGCCCGGCAGTTCCGCCTCGCGGCCTACGCGGCCGAGGCGCACGGCTTCCGCCCGGGCCCGGACCCGGTCGGCCCGTGGCTCCGGGCCTAGTGCGCCGCCCCCGCGGCGTACTCCTCGGGGTCGATCTCGATCCAGCGCCCGTCCGGTAGCTCCCAGTGGACCTCGTCGACGTCCATGCGGTGGATCGCGTGGCCGTGGCCGACGTCGAGGAGGTCCGGGAGCGGGTGGGCCGCCGCGAACTCGAGCACCGCGGCGCGCAGCAGCGGCTCGCGCAGGCGGGTCGACCAGCCCGAGAGCCAGAGGTGGCCGCCGTCGGGGGCCGGGACCGCCAGCACCGTCGCGACGTCGTGCCCGTCCGACCCGGTCAGCGCCCGGTCGACCGGCGAGTCGACCGCGGTGAGCAGCAACGGCGAGCCGGCGCGGTCGAGCGCGTGCCGGACCGTGTGCGGGCCGCTGGGCCCCGCCACCCGGCGGGACACCTGGACCGTGCCCGGGGTGTGCCCGGAGGCCAGGGTGCGGGCGAGCGCGACGAGGTCGGTGGACTGCGTCATGAGTGCCTCCTGGGGGTGCCGTTCCTGGTTAGGTTAGGCTAACCTCTCGGCAGATCCAACCTCTGGAGGCAAGGTGAACGAGTCGCGGCCGAAGGCGAAGCTCTCGCGGGCGCTCGGCATTCCGCTGACGCCGAAGTGCGTCAAGTACTTCGAGCGCCGGCCGTACCCGCCGGGTGTGCACGGTCGCGCGCGCCGCAAGGAGACCGACTACAAGGTCCGGCTGCTGGAGAAGCAGCGCCTGCGCCACCAGTACAACGTCAGCGAGGTGCAGATGCGCCGCGCGTTCACCGAGGCGCACCGGGGCACCGGCAAGACCGGCGAGCGGCTGGTCGTCGGCCTGGAGACCCGGCTCGACGCGCTCGTCCTGCGCGCCGGCTTCGCCCGCACCATCTACCAGGCCCGCCAGGCGGTGGCGCACGGGCACATCGCCGTCGACGGGCGCAAGGTCGACCGGCCCTCGTACCGCGTCGTGCCGTTCCAGACCATCGAGGTGCGGCCGAAGAGCAAGGACAAGACCCCGTTCCAGATCGCGGCCACGGGTACGCACGTCGGCGCGCGCACCGCTCCCTACCTGTCGACCTCGATCGCGGACCTGCGCACCACGCTGATCCGGCTGCCCGAGCGCGCCGAGATCCCGGTGCTCTGCGACGAGCAACTGGTCGTCGAGTTCTACAGCCGGTGAGCCTGCCGACTCCCGAACGGGCCGGCGCGGTCGATCTCGCGCCGGTCCGCGGGTGGCTGCGCGACCGGCGGGCGGCGATGCTCGCGGAGATCGGCGACTACGTGGGCGTGGAGACGCCCAGCGACAGCAAGCCGCACCTCGACCGTGGGCTCGACTGGGTGACCGACCGCCTGGTCGCCGCGCTGGGTCCCGCTTCGACGAGCGATCGGGTACGCGCCGCGGCGCACGGCGACACCCTGGTCGCCGACTTCCCCGGGACGGGCCCGCGCCGGCTGCTGCTCCTGTGCCACTACGACACGGTCTGGCCGGCCGGCGCGCTGGCCGAGTGGCCGTTCACCGTGGACGGTCCGATCGCCCGCGGCCCCGGCGTCTTCGACATGAAGGCCGGGTTGGTGCAGGCGCTCTGGGCGGTCCGCGCACTCGACGCGGCCGGCCTGCCCCGCCCGCCGCTACGCGTCGTGCTCAACGGCGACGAGGAGATCGGCAGCGTGGCGTCCCGGCCGGTCCTGGAGGCGGCGGCGTCCGGGGTGACCGCGGCACTCGTCCTGGAGCCTGGGATCGACGGCGCGCTCAAGACCGCGCGCAAGGGCCTCGGCCTGCTCCGGATCGACGTCACCGGCGTCGAGGCACACGCGGGCCTGGACCCGGACAAGGGCGTCAGCGCGATCGACGAGGTGGCCCGGGTCGTGCTGTGGCTGCGCTCACTGGCCGCGCTGGACCGCGGGACGAGCGTCAACGTCGGCACGATCGCGGGCGGCTCGCGGGCCAACGTGATCGCCGGCCACGCCTCGGCGACCGTCGACGTGCGGGTGACCGATCCGGCGGAGGCCGCCCGGATCGACGCGGCGCTGGCCGCGTTGCGGCCGTCCGACCCGCGCTTGCGGGTCACGGTGGACGGCGGCTGGAACCGCCCACCGATGCCGCGTACGCCGGGCATCGCGGCGATGGTCGACCTGGCCCGCGCGGTCGCGGCGGTCCTCGGCGAGGACCTGTCCGAGCGCGCGGTCGGCGGCGGCAGCGACGGCAACTTCCTGGCGGCCCTCGGCGTGCCCCTGCTCGACGGCCTCGGCGCGGTGGGGTCGGGCGCGCACGCCCGCGACGAGCACATCGACATCGACGCCACTGTGGACCGTGCGGCGCTGATCGCCGGAATCATCCACGCCTTCGCCTGACCGCCAACCACCCGGGGCAGGGACACGACTCCATCCTAGGACGCCTTACGGGGTGGGGCCCACGTGGCATCTCGCGCCGATCACCAGTGCGACCCCGTCCCACCATCGTGGACTCCGGCACGCCGGCCGGGCGCGAGGGGAAGGTCGTCGGCACCGGCGCATGGCCGACGCTGTGACCGGCGCTACAGCCGTTTCGCCGGCAAAGAGGGCCGATTGCGGCTAGACCGGAGACTATGGCACCCGCGAAGCTCGCCGCCCCGCCGGATACGCTGCCGCGCGCCATCGCGGCCCGCGGCGTCCGGCACAACACCCTGCGCGACCTCGACGTGGACGTGCCCCTCTGGCGCACCGTGGTCATCGCCGGTGTCTCCGGCTCCGGTAAGACCTCCCTCGCCATGGGCACCCTCTACGCCGAAGGTGTGCACCGCTTTCTCGAAGGCCTCAGCACCTACAGCCGGCGCCGGCTCACCCAGGCCCAGCGCCCGGACGCCGACCGCATCGACCACCTGCCGCCCGCCCTCGCGCTGCGGCAGCGCCCGCCCACGCCCGGCCCGCGGAGCACCGTCGGCACGATGAGCGAGGTCCTCAACGTCCTGCGGCTCATCATGTCCCGGCTCGGCACCCACCGCTGCCCGAACGGCCACGAGGTGCCGCCGTCCGTTGCCACGCAGGCGATGGAGATCCAGTGCCCGGTCGACGGCGTGCGGTTCGAGGCGCCGGGCGCCGAGTCGTTCGCGTTCAACTCGATCGGCGCGTGCCCCGGCTGCAACGGCATCGGCACCCGGTACGACGTCGACCCCGACAGCCTCGTGCCGGACCAGAGCAAGACGATCGCGGAAGGCGCCGTGCTGCCCTGGAACGTCGGCGGCCGCCGGCTGAGCATGTACGCCGCCGGTGAGCTGGGCGTCCGGCTCGACGTCCCGTACCGCAAGCTCACCCGCAAGGAGAAGAACTTCGTGCTGCACGGCGGCCCGCGCAAGCAGATGGTCGTCGTCTCGGGGCGCAACGGGCGCCGCGTGCCGCTCAACGTCACCTACGACAACGCGGTCACCGCCGCCGAGAAGTCGGAGAAGAGCAGGTTCCTCGTCTCCCACACCTGCCCCGTCTGCCACGGCACCCGGCTGCGGCCCGAGGCGTTGCGCTCGACGCTCGAGGGCCGCAACCTGGCCGAGATCAGCGCGCTCGACCTCGACGAGCTCGCCGCGTTCGCGAACACCATCCCGCAACACCTGCCGGCCGAGCTGAACCGGCTCACCACCGGGCTCGTCGGTGAGCTGACCGGTGCGATCGGCCCGCTGCTCGACCTCGGCCTCGGCTACCTCGGCCTCGACCGGGCCGGCGCCACCCTGTCCACAGGGGAGCTGCAACGGATCGAGCTGACCTCGACGGTCAGGGCCAACACCACGGGCATGTTGTACGTCCTGGACGAGCCGAGCGTCGGCCTGCACCCGAGCAACGTCGAGGGGCTGCGCAAGACGATCGCCGCCCTGGCGGGCAACGGCAACACGGTCGTCATCGTCGAGCACGACCTCGACCTGATCCGGAGCGCGGACTGGATCATCGAGCTCGGCCCAGGCGCCGGCCGGCTCGGCGGCACGATCGTCGCGCAGGGCACGCCCGACCAGGTCCAGCGCGACCGGAAGTCCATCGTGGGCCCGTTCCTGGACGGGGGCCCCGCGGTCGACCGCCCGCCCCGCCCGCTGCCCCGCGAGCGGGCCACGATCGCCGTGCGCCGCCTCTACAACCTGCGCAACGTGACCGCGGGCTTCCCGGTCGGCCGCCTGACGGCGCTGGCCGGCCCGTCCGGCGCGGGCAAGACCGCCCTCGTGCTGGACAGCCTGATCCCGGCGGCCCGCGCGCTGCTCGCCGGCAAGGACCTGCCCGCGCACGTGAAGTCCCTCGACCTCGGGAGCATCCGCCAGATCGTCGAGATCGACGCCACCCCGATCGGGCTCAACGCCCGGTCGACGCCGAGCACCTACTCCGGCGCCTTCGACGCCATCCGGACCTACTTCGCCGCGGCGTCGGGCCGTACACCCGGCCATTTCTCGTTCAACACGAAGGCGGGCCAGTGCCCGACCTGCCGCGGGATCGGCTCGCTCGACCTGGACGTGCAGTACCTGCCCGACATCAACGTCGTCTGCCCCACCTGCGACGGCGCGCGGTTCAATCCCGAGACGCTGGCGGTACGGGTAGACGACCGCACCATCTCCGACGTGCTGAGCATGACCGTGCGCGAGGCCCTGGACGCGTACGCCGACGTGCCGACCATCGTCCGTCCACTGAGGCCCATCCTCGACGTCGGCCTGGGCTACCTGCGCCTCGGTGAGCCGACCCCGGCCCTGTCCGGCGGCGAGTCGCAGCGCCTGCGCATCGCGGCCCGCCTGCGCAGCAGCCAGCGCGACGTCCTCTACGTGCTCGACGAGCCGTCGACGGGCCTGCACCCGGTGGACATCCGTACCCTCGTCGGGGTCTTCGACCGGCTCCTCGCCGACGGCGCCACCATCATCGTGATCGACCACGACCTGGACGTGCTGGCGGCGGCCGACCACGTCATCGACATGGGCCCGAGCGGCGGCCCCGACGGCGGGCGCATCGTCGCCCGTGGCACGCCGGCGGAGGTCGCCGCCGACCCGCACAGCGTCACCGGCCCGTGGCTGGCCGCGCACCTGGCCCGCGGATAGGAAACGGCCCCCCGCACGAGGCAGGGAGCCGTTTCCGAACCCGCTACGGCGCAACGGCCCCTTCGGCCTGCATGTCCCGGGCGACCCGGACCAGCTCGACCAGGCCCGAGGCGTACTCCTGCGACTCGGCGTGCGCCTCCTCGTACGGCGGCTGGAAGCCCACGCCCTCCCACTCCTGGGTCTCCGCGTTCCACAGGTCGTTGCCGACCTCGAAGTCCCAGGCGAGAATGCCCAGCTCGTAGTAGAGCTGGTCGGCCGAGTTGCCGGCCGCCGAGTAGAGCACGTCCGCGACCGGGCCGGTGTACGACGGCCAGGTGACCGTGCCCCGGTGGGTGCGGATCGCGCCGATGATGCGCTTGGCGCTCTGCATGAAGTAGGCGGACTCCTCGATGGACGGACGCGGCAGCGTCACCCGGCCGTCGGCCTTGTAGGCGCCGGGCGGCCACATGAAGTAACCGCCGTAGCTGTGCACGTTCATCGCGAACTTGATGTTCGGGTGTGCCTCGGCGAGCGCGATGACGTTGCGGCTCTCGGCCTCGGACAGCTCCGACGTGCCGGAGTACGTGCCCGACAGGCAGTTGGCGCTGCCGCCGACGTACCCGTCGAAGTAGGACCCGACGGTGTAGTTGCGGTTGATGTCGACGCCCCACGAGTTGGCGTTCCGCGGGTCGCGCTGGGCGCCCGTGCAGTGGTTGACCAGGTTCTTGCGCTGGAAGTTGTAGTCGTTGAACGCGTAGTTCGCGCCGTCCGGGTTGACCATCGGGATCACGAAGACGTCCACGTTGTCCAGCAGGCTGCGCGTCTCGGCGTCGGTCGCGTAGTTGGCCAGCAGCCGCTCCGCGAACTCCAGCGTGACCAGCGGGGTGGCCCACTCACGGGCGTGCTCCTGGGAGTACGCCATGACACCGATCTTCGAGCCGTCGCGGACCGAGCCGAGCCGCATGGCCTGCACGGTCCACGGCTTCTTCGACACCTCGGTGCCGTCGAGGCCGTCGTCGAGCCGCGCGGGCCCGGCCACCGGCATGAGCTTGCCGGCCGAGCCGTCCTCGACGAACGCGTTGAAGACGGTCGGGTAGCGCGCGTCGACGAACGCGGCGACCTGGTCGGTGGTGCTGATGACGGCGCCGGTGCTGTCCGTCGCGAGCGAGACGGTCAGGACCCGGTCCTTGTACGTGGCGTTCAGCGGCCGGTTCTTCCTACCCGGGTCCACCGACTTCACCTGGACGCCGTTCATCTTCTGGTCGCCGAACTTGACCGAGTCGACGACGATCGCCGCGGTGGCCGGGTCGCCGAGGTACGCGGACGCGGTGCGGCGGTATCCCTGTGTCTTGTTGGGCAGGTCGATGACGTCGACCAGCGCCGGGTACTGCCGCTCGAGCCGCTTGATCCGCGCCTGGATGTCGGTCGGAGTCATGTAGGCGGCGATGAAGTCCTTCTGGTAGCCGGCCGGCAGCGGCGGCGGGGTCGCGCCCGGCCACGCGGTCGGCCGGATGGCCCGGGTGCTGCCGCCGAGGCTCGAGCTCGCGGTCACGGTCACCGGCTGCGCCGGAACGGGCTGGGGGAGGGCGACGTGGTACTGGTACTCGCCCGAGTCCTCGAAACGCGAGAGGGGGAAGGACCCGGTGCGGCCGTCGGCGGTCGTCCAGGTCACGGTGATCTCGACGTCGGGGTCGTCGGTCGCCGTGGTCGCGACCTGCACCGAGAGGAAGCTCTGGCCGTTGGCGGTCCACCAGTACGACTGCAGGAACTGCAGGGTGTCGGCGTTGGCGGCCAGGGTACGCGCCGCGGCGCGCTTGCTGGCCGCGACGCGGGCGGAGCCCTCGGTGGCGGTCTGGATGAGCTGCGTGGCGACGGCGCCGCGGGCGGTCAGCGCGTCCAGCTCCGCGCCGGTCACCACCAGGTCGACCTGGACCTGGCCGAGCGTCGTGCGCGGCCGGGCGGCGACGTCGGCGCCGCTCGCGACGAGGTCGCGCAGCATCGCCTCGTCGGGAAGGCGGAACCGGACGAGGGCCGTCTCGCCGGCGGCCAGCTTGACGGTCGGGCCGGCGGCGGGTGCGGCGGTGTCGGGCGGGGCGGCGGTGCTCGACGCGGAGGGCGCGAGCAGCCCGACCGTCAGAACGGCTGCGGTGGCGCTGGCCACCCAGATCCGTCTGGTTGACATGGAACCTCCTGCGGACATCGAAGGACGTTGGGTCCTACATCAGTCCACAGATCGACCTGTGTCAACCGTTCGAAAGATACGCCAAGATAACTTCCGGTTGATCGTCCCAGCGGCCGGTGAGAGCGGCGCCTGGAAGGTCACCGTGGGTGATCCGGCGGAGGATGACGATGCGTAGCGAACCCACGTCGACCACCGTGTGGTCGCCGTGCTCCTCGATGCGGCGGATGTCCGCGACCGCGGGGGCGGTGCCGCCGGGCACGCCGGTGCCCCGGGCCGTCATCGCCGGCTCACGCCGCTGCAGCGTGCCGGCGCCGTCGGTGTCGACGAACTCCTCGGCCTCGCCGGTGCCCTCGATGATCGCGCCGGCGATCACGGCGAGGTAGACCGGGTCGCCGGCGGCGTCGTACACCCAGCGCTTGCCGAGCACGGAGTGCTCCGCCGTGCCGACCAGCCAGGCGTCGCAGCCGGGCAGGGGAGCGTCACGGTAGGTGAGCGGCACGTGGTGGACCGGCCCGGCGCCGTGCCGGACGATCATGGTTTCGATGCCGACGGCTCCCGCGGGGTCGTCGAAGCGGAAGGCCGCGACCCGCTCCAGGTCGCCGGCGGCACCCTGGTGCCAGCGCCGGGTCGGCAGCCAGCCGGCCAGGAGTTCGAGCTTCGTGGGCGTCACAGTCGCCCGGTGCAGCAGCGCCATCGCCGGATCGTACGCCTGTCACCTGGTGTTCAGTATGTGGCCCGGTCAGGTCGGTCCTGTCAGGCCGACCGTGACGAGCAGGCCCGGGTGGTCGGTGCTGCGGGCGAGGTCGACCCCCCGCATGGAGGGCACCGCGAGGTCGGTCGTGGCCAGCACGTGCTGCAGCCCGCCGTCGCCGAGCCACCGGTAGCCCGCCGGCATGCAGTCGCGTAGGTCCGGTGGCGCGCCGTAGCGCAGGTTGAGGTCGCCGGCCACGATGGTGGGGCGGTAGCCGGACCGCCGGTGCAGCGCCGGCAGGGTCACGCCGAACAGGTGCTGGCACTGGTGCAGCGCCGCCTGCGGGTCGAACCCGGCCAGGTGCGTCGTGCACACGTCGACCGGGGCGAGCAGGCAGAGCCAGACACGCTCCTCGGGGTCGACCGGGTCCTGCATCGGATAGCGGCCGCCGACCACCTCGTACGCGCTGGTGGGTTGGCGGGCGACCAGGCCGATGCCGTATTCCTGGCCGTTGCGCCCGCACCGGGTCGGCCCGCCCGAGGGCCGGTCGGGCGCGGCCCGGAAGCCCGACGTCACCGCCCCGCCGTGCACGCCCGCGAGCACCGCACCGAGCGTCTCGACGTCACCGGCGCAGATCTCGTTGAGGGTGACGACGTCGGGCCGGGTGTCACGGATGACGCGGGCGGCCTCGTCGATCGACCGGCCGGTGTAGCAGCCGGCCTGCCCGCTGGCGCACAGGTTGAGTTGCAACAGCCGCACGGCCCGATCGGGCGGCACGACGGAGCCACCGAGCAGTGCACCGGCCGCGAGCAGCAGGACGGCGAGCAGATACCACCGCCGAGACGCCATCGCGCACAGTCTAGGCAACGCCAGGCGGCGGCGCGTACCCCCGCGACGACCAACACGCCAGGCGCCGTCGCCGAAGCGGGCGCATGGGCCTCATCGGCCACACGTGTCCGGCGCCCGGCGGCGGACGTACGGTTGGGGTGACGGACGGGGGACGGCCGTGAGCGACGACCTGCGCGGTGACGTGATGCTGCGGGTCAACGGTGCCGACCGGGTGCTGCGTGTGGACAACCGGGTCACGCTGCTCGACGCCCTGCGTGAGCACCTGCGCCTCACCGGCACCAAGAAGGGCTGCGACCACGGCCAGTGCGGGGCCTGCACCGTCCTGCTCGACGGGGAGCGGGCCAACAGCTGCCTGCTGCTCGCCGTCACCGTCGACGGGCGGGCCGTGACCACCGTCGAGGGGCTCGCCGACGGCGACGACCTGCATCCCCTGCAGCGCGCGTTCATCGCCCACGACGGCTTCCAGTGCGGCTACTGCACGCCCGGGCAGATCTGCTCCGCGGTCGGCATGCTCGCCGAGGCCGCGGACGGGCTGGCGAGCTGGGTCAGCCCCGATCTGACCGCCGCCGGTGACCTCGACGACGAGGAGATCCGCGAGCGGATGAGCGGCAACCTCTGCCGGTGCGGCGCGTACCCGGGGATCGTCGCCGCGGTGCGCGAGGTGGCCGAGCGATGAGGGCCTTCCGGTACGCGCGACCGAGCGACCCGGGCGAGGCGGCCACCCTCGTCGCCGGCGAGCCCGACGCGGTCTACCTCGGCGGTGGCACCAACCTCGTCGACCTGATGAAACTCGGCGTGCTCCGGCCCGGCCTGCTGGTCGACGTCAGCCGCCTCCCGTACCACGGTCGCGCACCTCCCCGACGGCGGTGTGCTGATCGGCGGTGCCGTGCGCAATTATCGGCTGGCGCGGGACGAGGGCATCTGCCGGCGCTACCCGGCGGTCGCCCGGGCCGTGCTCGCCGGCGCGTCCGGGCAGATCCGCACGCAGGCGACCGTGGCGGGCAACCTGCTGCAGCGGACCCGCTGCCCGTACTTCCAGAACACGACCACGCCGTGCAACAAGCGCGAGCCGGGCAGCGGCTGCGCGGCCGTCGCGGGCGTGCACCGGGACCTCGCGGTGATCGGCACCTCGGACGCCTGCGTCGCGAGCCATCCGTCGGACCTCGCCGTGCCGCTCGCCGCGTACGACGCCGTGGTCGAGGTGCGCCGGCCCGACGGTGCCGAGTGGACGGTGCCGATCCACGACCTGCACCGGTTGCCGGGCGACACGCCGTGGATCGAGACCGTGCTCGAGCCGGGCGACCTGGTCACCGGCGTGCGGCTGCCACCCCCGCCGGCCGGTGCCCTGGCGACCTACCGCAAGGTGCGCGACCGCTGGTCGTACGCGTTCGCGGTCGTCTCGCTCGCGGCCGTCCTGCGTGTCGGGGCCGGCGGGCGGATCGACGAGATCCGGCTCGCCCTCGGCGGCGTCGCACCGAAGCCGTGGCGCCTCTGGGCGGCCGAGCGGCTGCTGGTCGGCACGCGGCCGAGCGACGACGACGTCCGCGCCGCGACGATGACGGCGCTGGCCGACGCCCGCCCGCTGCCCGACAACGCCTTCAAGCTCGATCTCGCCGCCGACCTGGTCGCCGCGGTGGTGCGGGACCTGCGGGGAGCACAACCGTGACCGTCGGCACCGGACTGTCCAGGCTGGAGGGACGCGACAAGGTCACCGGCGCGGCGCTCTACGCCTACGAGTACCCCGTCGACGGTGCGCTCTACGTCTGGCCGGTCGGGTCGACCGTGGCGAGCGGGACCGTCACCGAGGTCGACGCCACGGCGGCGCTGGCCGACCCGGAGGTGGTCGCCGTGCTCGACCACACCACCGCGCCCCGGCTCCACCGGGCCGTCATCGCCGACGAGCTGGTGCTCCAGTCGCCGGAGGTGGCGTACCGCGGGCAGATCGTCGCCGGAGTGGTCGCCACCAGCGTCGAGGCCGCCCGCGAGGGCGCGGCACAGGTTCTAGTCCGGTACGCGGAACGGCCGCACCACGTGCTGCTCGACCCGGCCGACCCCGGCCTCGAAGAGCCCGCCGAGACCAACGCGGGCTTCCCGGGCAGCACCGTCAAGGGTGACGTGGACGCCGCGCTGGCCGCCGCCGACGTCGTGGTCGACACCGTGTACAGCACACCGTCCGAACACAACAATCCGATGGAGACCGTGGCCGTCATCGCCCGCTGGGACGGCGACCGGCTGGTGGTGCACGACTCCAACCAGGGGCCGTGGCGGGCCGCGACCGGCTACGGCCTGCTCTGGGACATCCCGCCCGAGCAGGTCGAGGTGATCACCGAGCACGTCGGCGGCGGGTTCGGCGCCAAGGTCTGGCCGACCGCCGGCGCGGTGCTGGCGACGCTGGCCGCGCGGGTCACCGGCCGGCCCTGCAAGCTGCAGGTGACCCGGCAGCAGATGTTCACCATGTCACCGGGGCGCACCGCGACCCGCAACCGCATCCGGCTCGGCGCCCGCCGCGACGGCACGCTGACGGCGATCGACCACGACGCGCTCGGCTACAGCTCGGTGATCTCCGAGTTCGTGGAGCAGACCGCGACCGCCACCCGCACCATGTACGCCGCCGACAACCTGCGGACCCGCCACCGGCTCGCCCGGCTCAACCTGCCGACGCCGCGGGTGATGCGGGCACCCGGCAAGACCCCGGGGATGTACGCGCTGGAATCGGCGATGGACGAGCTCGCGTACGCCCTCGACCTGGACCCGCTGGCCCTGCGCCTGGCCAACGAGCCCGCGGTGGAGCCGGACTCGGGCCTGCCGTTCGCCGGCCGGCACCTGGTCGACTGCCTGACCGTCGGCGCGCAACGGTTCGGCTGGGCGCAACGGGACCCCACGCCGGGCGTCCGCCGGCACGGCCGGTGGCTGTTCGGCACCGGGCTCGCCTCCTCGCTCTACCCGGTCTACCAGGGCCCGGGTGAGGCGACCGCGCGGGCGGAGCACGACGGCACCTTCGTCGTCTCGGTCGGCGCGGTCGACATCGGCACGGGCTCGCGGACCGCCCTCTGGGCAGCTCGCCGCGGACACCCTCGACGTGCCGCCCGCGCGGGTCACCATCCAGATCGGACGCTCCGGCTACGGGCCGGCGGCGGTCGCGGGCGGTTCCGCGGGCACGGCGTCGTGGGGCGGGTCGGTACGCAAGGCGTGCGCCGCGCTGCGGGCACGGGTGGGGGAGCACGGCGGCGCGGTGCCGGCGGACGGTCTCGAGGTCACCGCCGACACCACCGACGACCAGCTACCACCCGATCGGGCGCGGCACTCGTACGGCGCGCACTTCTGCGCCGTCCGCGTCGACGCCGACACCTGCCAGGTGCGGGTCGACCGGCTGCTCGGCGTGTTCGCGTACGGCCATCCGCTCAACGCCCGCACGGCGCACTCCCAGCTCGTCGGCGGCATGGTGATGGGCATCTCGATGGCGCTCTGCGAGCAGACCGTGATCGACCCGGGCCTGGGCATGTTCGTCAACCACGACCTCGCGCAGTACCACGTCGCGGCCAACGCGGACATCCGCGGCGTGGAGGCGCACTCGCTGGAGCGCGCCGACGACGACGTCACCCTGGTCGGCGCGAAGGGCATCGGTGAGCTGGGCATCGTCGGCGCGGCCGCCGCGGTCGGCAACGCCGTCTTCCACGCCACAGGGGTACGCGTCCGCGACCTCCCGATCACACCGGAGAAGGTACGGGCCGGCGGTCCGCCCCGTCCGTGAGATTCCGCTCCACCGTTTGATCCGATCCGCGCCGGCACGCGTACACCCGGGTGGCGCGGCGGGTCCGCCGCCCCTGCCCGAGGACGAGGGAGGTCCGGGATGCCCGCGGTCGCCATCGCGCCGCCCGGTGTCGCTCCGAACTCGACCTTGGCGTTCCCGCCCTGGTCACATGGGCTTCCGGGGGCGGCTACCGACGAGCGGGCCGGCACACGACAGAATAGCCGGGTGCTGCCACCGTCGGATTCCGGTCACACCCCAGCCGAGCCCGCCGAGGATGCCGCTGCCACGACGACCGATCCGGTGTCCACGCCCGCGCCCGCACCCGCCGCCGACGCCGACGAGTTGATGCGGCTGCTCTACAAGGAGCACGCCGGCCCGTTGCTGATGTTCGTGCTGCGGCTGACGGCGGGCGACCGCCAACGGGCCGAGGACGTGGTGCAGGAGACGCTGCTGCGGGCCTGGCGCAACGCGCACCGCCTGGACACCTCCGGGCAGACGCCGTTGCGGCCCTGGCTGGTGACCGTGGCCCGGCGGATCGTCATCGACGAGCACCGCAGCGAGCAGGCCCGACCACCGGAGACCTACGACAAGGACCTCTCGCGGATCGCGGAGTCCGACGAGACCGAGCACGTCCTGCGCCGCATGACGATCACCGCGGCGTTCAAGACCTTGAGCAAGGCCCACCGTGAGATTATCTTGGCGACGTACTTCCGGGGCCGCACGGTGCCGGAGGCGGCCGAGGAGTTGGGGCTGCCGTTGGGGACGGCGAAGTCCCGCGTCTACTACGCCTTGCGTGCCCTGCGCGCGGCGTTGGAGGAGCGCGAGGTGACGCAGTCATGAGCCGCGAGCAGCATTGGGACGTCGCGTCGTACGCCCTGGGTGTCCTCGACCCGGCCGACAGCGAACGGTTCGAGGAGCACCTGGCGACCTGCTGGGTGTGTGCCGGCGAGCTGGAGTCGTTCCTGCCGGCCGTCGACGCACTGTCCGAGGTGGACGGTGACGACCTGGCCGTGACCGAGGAGGTCACCGACGACGGCGTGCTGCTCGGCCGGGTGCTGACCGCCGTCGGCGACGACCGGCGTCGGGCGCGCCAGCAGCGGCTGATCGGCATCGCGGCCGGCGTGATCCTGATCGCCCTGTTCAGCGGGGTCGCCCTGTTCGCGGGCGCGCGCTGGGCCGGGCAGCCCGACGTGGTCGCCGGCCCCACCGCGCCGGCCACGACGGCGCCCGCCAGCATCGGCCCCGGTGAGGAGCACAGCGCGACCGACGCCACGAGCGGTGTGCACGCGGAGCTCGCCGCCGAGTCGCGGCCGTTCGGCACCCGGATCTCGTTCGCGCTGACCCGGCTCGAAGGCCCGGCGACCTGCCGGCTCGTGGTGCTGACGGACGACGGCGGCCGGGAGGTCGTGTCGAGCTGGCGCGTTCCGGAGCAGGGGTACGGCACGCCGTCACGGCCCGACCCGCTGGTGCTGCAGACGGCCACGGCCGCGTCGCTGGAGAACATCCGCGCGGTCCAGGTGGAGAAGATGGGGCCTGACGGCGCCGCGAGCCCGCTGGTCACCATCCAGATCTGATCGTCGCTGTTCCAGGGCCGCCCGGTTCGCCGTGGCGGCCCCTTTCTCTGTCGCGCGGCGCGTTCTTCTGTGTACGTGGCGTGTGGACCGTCGGATCACCGATTCCACTGTGAAACTCCGCACCGTCCACACGGTCATCCCGTTGCCATCGACCCTCGTACTTCCCGGCGACCTGTCGAGAAGGAGAGGCTCAGATGGCACACATCACGCGAACCCTGGTCGTCGCCGGCGCCGTGGCCGTCGCGGCCGCGCTCACGGCCTGCGCTCCCACGGACGGGGCCGGTGGCACGGCGGCTCCGCAGCTCGCGTCGCAGGTGCAGGCGACCGCGGCGCCGACCCCTACGCCGACCGCCGAGGCGCCCGAGGCGCCCAAGGCGCCGGCCGCGCCGGCCGCGCCGGCCGCGCCGGCCGCGCCGGCCGCGCCGGCCGCGCCGGCCGCGCCGGCCGCGCCGGCC
>NZ_BONE01000039.1 GCF_016862555.1 Asanoa siamensis
GAGATGTCTCATCGACAGGTGCGGGACGGCGGCGACTTTCTCGTTACCCGGTGGGGCCGGGCCGCGTTCGTCGTGGTCCTGCTTGCCTTTCTGACTGTCCTCGAGGCGGTCGTCGCGGGGCTGGCGGCTCTGGTCATGCTCGGCGCACTCGAGGTGGCGGCACCGGATCTGCTCCACGGACCCGGGCCGGCCACTGCGGCTTGGTGGATCGCGGCGGTCCTGGCGATCCTCGAGGTGGCCAACATCGCCGTCCTTGCCCCAGGCGTCTGGCGGCGAGGGCTCGGTGAGACGGTCATGGAAGGTCGCCTCGTGCCCTCCACCCCGCCGATGTCGACCGCCCTGACCGCCGTCTGGGCAGTCGTCGAACGGGCGGTCGCGGTGGGGATCGTCTTCGTCTGGCAGTTTCGGGGATCCGCGGTCGCCCTCGTGCTGGTGGTCGCCGGCACAACCGCCGCTCTCGTTGCGGCGAGAGCGTTGAGCCGTCGTTGGCTCCGGCTGCGCGAGCGACGACGCCAGGTTCGGTCACGTGCCGACGATTGCTCGTAGAGCCTCGACGTGACCGCGGTATGCCCGCTTTCCTTCTTTCGTCAGCGTCAGCCAGATGCGTCGACTGTCGACACTGGAGCGTTCCTGTGCGACGTAGCCCGCGTCGACGAGTGCGGCCACCTGCTTGCTCAGTGCGGAGGCGCTCAGGTCGACGGCGTCCTTGATGACGGACATCTCCACCGGGGTCCCGGCATCCAACATCGCGCAGATCTTCAGCCGGTGGGTGGGGTGGATGACCTGATCCAGTCGCGCCGTCATCGACGCGTGCTCCGGACGTGCACAGCCGCGCCCGCGGTGTAGCTGATCACCGCCCCGGCGGCACCCGCGAGGATGAGCCACCGCGGGCCGTCCGCTGGCACGAGCACCGAGACGATCACGAAGGCCGCGGACAGGGCGGCGAGCACGCGGAAGCCTCGACTCGACGGAATCGCGTACGGCGTGCCGATCGCCCGGCCCACCCGGTAGTTGACCGCCGCCAGCGAGCAGGCCAGGGCGAGCGCGACCAGCGCGGCCAACGCGGAGGACTCGATGAGTCCCGTCAGCGCCAGACCGCCCAGCAGCAGCGCATTGGCCGGATAAAGCCAGATCGGCCAGGGGCGGTTGCGGACTGCACGCTGGACATGGGCGATGGCGGCAAGGTCGTTCGCCGCCTCGTACCGGCTCGGACCCGGACCGTTAGTTTCCATGGCGGAAACTATAGTGGATAGTTTCCAATGCGGCAACTACCGGCGAGTTCGCACGCACCCCACCAGCGATGGGAGCCCATGCTCGATGCCGTTCATCACCGAGACATTGGCGTACGACGGCGGACGGCAGGTCACCGCGTACGTCCCGGCGGGTCCGGCAACGGCAGTCGTCTTCACCGGCGACGGGCAGTCGGTCGCCACGTGGGCAGAGGCTCTGGAGGCCGCCGCACTGCCGCCCACGATGATCATTGGCGCGCACCGCGTCGAGGATGAGACGGTGCGGCTGCACGAGTACTCCCCGGGCCCGAGCACAGCCCCATTCGATCCGCCGCGGTTCGCGGCCCACGAGACGTTCTTCGTCGAGGACGTCCGTCGGTGGGCGGCGACCCGCCTGGGTGTCAGCCTGCCAACCAGCCGCACCGCGGTGTTCGGTGTCTCGGCCGGCGGGGAACTCGCGCTGGCCATGGGGATGCGCCATCCCGACATCTACGGCGCGGTCTTCTGCGCCTCGCCCGGGGCCGGCTACCAGCCGCCCACCGTGCTCCCCGTCCGGCTTCCCCGGACCTACCTCGTCGCCGGCACCGAGGAACCGTTCTTCCTCGCCAACGCCACCCGGTGGGCCGACGCTCTCCGCGCGGCGGATGCGGACGTCGTCATGGCCGAACGGGCCGGCGCCCACGGCGGCGCCTTCTGGAAGCACGAGTTTCCGCTCATGGTCGCGTGGGCGTTCGGCCACTGACCGCGCGACCCTCCGCGCAGAGCGCGGCCACCTCGTCGGGGTCCGTCTCCAAGCGGTCGTAGCCGGGCGGGACGCCGACGCCGGCGTAGGACAGGTCGCCGGCTCGGGCGGTGCCCACGGGCCTGCGGGGCGCCGCGTGCAGGTCCTCGACGCCGGTCGCGGCGACGACCAGCGCGGCGTTGGCGGCCCGCACCCCGCCGCACGCCATCACGGTCACTCCCGTCCGGGTGGCCAGTTCCTTGATCAAAGGCGCACCATCGAGTACGGACCGGCGCCGGCCCGAGGTCAGTACCCGCGTGAAACCCAGGTCCGCCAACCGGTCCAGGGCCTGACGGGAGTCCGCGCTGACGTCGATGGCGCGGTGGAAGGTCGTCTCCAGCCCTTCGGCCGCGTCGACGAACCGGGCACACTCGGCCGCGACCGTGCCGTCCCCGGCCAGCGCGCCGACGACCACGCCCGCCGCGCCGTGCCGCCGTGCGACGGCGATGTCCCGGACGACGAGATCCACCTCGTCGCGCGAGTAGTGGAAGTCGCCGGGGCGCGGCCGCACGAGGACGTGCACCTCGGCCAGCTCGGCGGCGGCCTCGATGAGCGCCACGCTCGGGGTGAGCCCGCCGTCGGACAGGCCGGCGCACAGCTCGACGCGCGCGGCCCCGGCCCGGGCGGCGATCCGCACGCCGTCGAGCGACTCGACACTGATCTCGACGCGCACGACGTCCGTCCTTCCAGGAGAGTCCGCGCGCTCAGACCGCGCGGACCTCGGCGAGGCGCCGCACCGAGTAGTCGTCGTCCCAGCAGACCGCCGCTTCCCAGGCCGCGGACGCCTGCGACGCGACGTCGTACGCCGCGTCGTCGAGGTCCGCGGCGTTGTCCGGCAGCACCAGGTCCAGATCCGGTACGTCGACGTGCGACTCGTCCCAGTCGATCAGCCCGACGCGATCCGCCGTCATGCGGACGTTGCCCAGGTTGTCGGGGTCGCCGTGCACCACGCAGGTCCGGCGGCCGGCCAGCCGCGCCCAGGCCGCCCGGCAGCGGGCCACGCCTTCCGCGGGCATCGCGCCCAGGTCGACCTTCGTCCCGGTCTCGACGTGCAGGAGGTCGGTCGACGATCGCCAGCCCGGGCGTTGCGGCCAGCCCCGCGTCAACCGGTGCACCTCGCGGAGCGTCTCGGCCACGCGACCCCAGTCGGCCCGCGTCTCGGGCGGGACGCCCGCCACGTAGGTCATCACCACGAGACCGTCGGCGAACAGGCGGCCGTCGTCGGTCGGGATCGGCACCGGCACGGTCAGGCCCGCGCGGTCGAGATGGGCGAGGAGCGACGTCTCCCAGGCGAGATCGGCGTCGCTTCTGGTGCCGAGACGGCCGACCGCGCGGCGTCCGCGGACGCGTACGCTCCACACGTCGTTGGCCACCCCGCCTGACAGCGGTGCGACCGCCGCGGCGTCGTCACCCCACCGCGCGAGCACGTCCCACCCCATCGGTCACAGCGTAACGGCTGCTGCCGGCGAGACCCGACGACGGATGGACTGCGGCTGATGGGGCAGGGGAGGATCGGGATCGTGGATCAACGAGATGAGCAGTATCTGCGCCGGGCTGTCGCGCTGGCGGCCGCGGCGCCGGCGGTCGGTGGCCGGCCTTTCGGGTCGCTGCTGGTGGGGCCGGACGGCGCGGTCCTCGCCGAGGACCACAACACCGTGCCCGGTGACGGCGACATCACCGCCCATCCCGAGCTCAAGCTCGCCCGATGGGCGGCCCGTGAGCTCGACGCGGCGACGGCCGCCGGGACCACCATGTACACCAGCTGCGAACCCTGCGACATGTGTGCGTACGCCATCGACCGCTCCGGGTTGGGTCGGGTGGTCTTCGCCCTGTCGAGCGCGCAGTTCCAGGAGCTGTCGGGGGTCGCCGCGCCGAAACGGGTCGAGCGTGCCGGTCCGGCACTGTTCGACGAGGCACGCGTACCGATCGACGACTTCTTCGGTCAACCCTGACCTGTTTTACGGCCGCCCCCTCCCGGGTACACGATCTTCAGTCGTCTGTTGCCGATCCGAGGAGATCAGATGAGTGGCGTCGCCAACCCGGCCACGGTCGAGCAGTGCCTGCGCATGGGGGCCGGCTTCACCGAGGGTGACCGGACCTGGATCGCCGAGCAGTTCGGCCCGCTCGACACGCGCCTCGCGTCCTTCGACGCCGACGCGACCGAGCTGGAGATCTCGGTCAAGGACCGGCAGTCGCCGGGCCAGAAGGTCACTCTGGAGTGCTGGACCCGCGACCTCGACAAGATCGTCACGACCTCGACGGAGGACGACCTGCACGCCGCGGTCATGGACGTCCGCGACGACCTGCGCCGCCGCCTGACCGACGCCAAGGGCCGCCGCAGCCCGAGATGACGCACGGAAAAGACCGCCGCCGGGACCAGAAACTGGTCCCGGCGGCGGAGTGCGTTACGGGCGGATCGTGATCGTCGCCGTGCGGTAGTTCTTGCGGTTCTTCTCGGGGTCGTAGTTGTTCTCGACGTTGCCGGCGGCGTCCACCGAGAACCAGTTGAACGTCGTCGTCCGCGTCACGTGGAAGACCTGGCCCGGCTCGCGGAACTCCGTCGCCTCGTAGCGGGGCGAGTCGAGCGTCGGCCGGCTGCCGTCGGTCGTGTAGTAGATCGTCGCCGGCTCGTTCGTCTCGAACCGCACGTCGACCGGACGCGTGAACCTGCCGCTGCCGGGGACGAGGTCGGACTTCGGGTCCTTCTTGTCCTTGCCCCACTCCGCGGCGATCCGGAACATCTCCATGATGCCGTTGGCGTACTCCATCGTCTCGGAGTGGCCGCTGACCAGGTCCGGCACGCCCTCCCACGGAGGCTGGAACGAGCCGCCCTGCCAGTTGCCGGTGGCCGGGTTGTAGACCGAGCCGCCGACCTCCCAACCGAAGGCGTAGATGCCGTAGGTGTGGTAGAGGTCCTCACGCACGTTGCCGGCCGACGAGTAGAGCACGTCCGACGAGCCGCCGACGTTCTCCGGCGTCACGACCGTCTCCCGGTAGTTCTTGACCTGCGAGAGGATCCGACCGGCCGACTGCCAGTAGAACGCCTCGTCGCCGAGCGGCGGGCGCGGCGTGGTGATCCGGCCGTCCGCGATGTAGGCGCCGGGCTGCCAGAACAGCTGGCCGCCGTTGGAGTGCACCGACATCATGAACTTGATGTTCTGGTACTTCTCGACCAGCCAGATGATGTTCTTCGACTCCGGCTCCGACAGTTCCGCCGGACCCTGGTAGTTGCCGCTGGTGCAACTGGTCGACGCGCCGTCGTACCCGTCGAAGCCGGAACCCACCCGGTAGTTGCGGTTCAGGTCGACGCCCCAGGAGTCGCGGCGGCCCGGGTCGGCGTTGGCGTCCTCGCAGTGGTTGGTCATGTTCTTCCGCTGCGAGGCGAAGTTGTAGAAGCTGTAGTTCGCCCCGTCGGGGTTGTTGGAGAGGATGAAGAAGACGTCGGTGTCGTTGACGATCTTCTTCGTCTCCTTGTCGGTCCTGTAGTTGTGCACCAGCCGCTCGGCCGCTTCCAGCGAGGTCGTCGCCGGCACCCACTCGCGGGCGTGGTCCTGCGCCTGGATCAGGACGCCGGGCTTGCTCATGTCGCGGTGCTTGCCGATCCGCAGCACCGGGATCGTCTTCGGCCCGCGGGGCACCTCACCCTCGGGCGCGCCGACGCGCTTCTGGTCGAGGGAGTCGGTCAGCGCGACCGGTGCGGTCGTCGCGGCGACGACGCCGGTGCCCGTGTTGGTCCGGTACGGGTGGGCCCGGTCGACCAGCCCCTGCGACTGGGTCTCCAGCGCCGCCGACACCTGCGCGGCGGTGCTGGCCAGCGCGCCGCCGGCGTCCTTGGCGAGCAGGACGCGGATGGCCTTGCCGGTCACCTCGACGCCGAGCGGCAGGTCGGCGCCCGGCCGGTCGACGAACTCGACGGTGATGTCGTTGCCGCCCTGGTGGCCCCACGCCGCCGAGCTGACGACGACCGCGGACTCACCGGTGCCGCCGATCGTGGCCTGCGCCTTGCGCTGGTAGCCGTTCGTCCGGTTGGGCAGGTAGATGATCTCGGCGATGTCCGGGTACTGGGCGGCGATCTGCTCCGCCCGCGTGTACAGCTGCTGCGGGTGCTTGTAGCCGTCGATGAAGTTGGACTTGTAGCCCGGGTTCTCCGTCAGCGGCGGGGGAGCGTCCTCGAGCCAGTCGGAGACCGTGCCGATCGCGACGCCGCCGGTCGAGCTGGTGACCCTGATCTCGTGCGGGCGGGCGTCCAGCTTGAACAGGTTCCGGTGGAACATGTACTCCCCGGAGTCGACGAAGCGGCTCATCGAGCGGGCGAAGCCCCACGGGGTGCCCCGGCCCGAGTCGTTCTCGAGCTGCATGCCGACGATCGGGTCGGCCTGGGCGCCTTCGGTGGTCCGGGCCTCGACGTAGAGGAAGCCCTGGCCCTTGGTGGTGAACCAGTCCGCGCGGACGACCCGCACGGTCTCCTCGTGGGTGAGCGGCACGGCGGACCGCGCGGCGGTGCCGGCGAGGCCGCCGTCCGCCACCTCGGGCCACGCGAAGCCCGCGCCGTCGGCGAGGATCTTGACGCCCAGCGCCTTCAGCTCGGCGATCTCCGCGTCGGTCGCCACCGCCTCGCCCTCGATGCCGTTCGGCACCCGCGTGAGGCCGTGCTCGATGTCGAAGCCGGCGTCGTTCACCTTCTCGAGCATCGCGGCGCCGCTCAGCTCGATCCGGACGGAGCGCGCTCCCTCCGGGGTGGACGGCGCGGCCGCGGGGTCCGCGCCCGCGGACGGAGTTGCCATCAGGACGCTGCTGGCCACCACGGCTGGCAGCGCCAGAAGTGCGATCCGCAGTCGTCTGCGTCGCATGCTTCCTCCTAGGTCTCAAGCGCTTCGGGTACGACGAGTCGCCGGGCCACAAAGGACCGCGCTGGCCGCGAGCGAACTGGGTGCGGTCAGCGTATTTGCATCTGTCGTTCCCGCAGCCGGAAGCAGCGGATCTTGAGTATTACTTGAGCTGCTGGAACCGGCGCGCCTTCGGCACCTCGACCGCCGCGTCGTCCGGCAGCAACCACAGCGGGTTGCCGAAGCCGAGCGGCCCACCGTCGGCGCCGGACACCTCGACCCGCAGATAGCGCCCGCCGGCCCGGTCGAGCCGGAACGGCAGCGGCCCGGCGGCGAAGGCGGTGGCGGGGAAGGTGTGCCGGGCGATGCTCGGGGTGGTCGCCCCCGTGCGGTCGCAGACGCCGACCACGACGTCGACGGACGCGCCGCCGGGCAGGTCCGAAGCCACGATCCCGACCGACGCGTACGCCTGGTCGGTCCTGATGACCTGGCCCATCGCCGGTCGTCCGTCGACGGTCAGGTCGAGCGTGCCGGTCGGCCACAGCCGCTGGTGGTTGAGGAAGACCTGGCCGGCCGCCAGACCGGCGAGCAGGTCCTTCGCCCGGCGCGACCGGGACCAGACCGAGGTGTGGAAGAGGTGCTGCTGGGGCCAGTCCCGGCCGCCGTGGTCGTCGTTCTGGCTGGTCGCGGTCAGGAAGATCGCGTTGCGGGCGGCGACGTCGAACAGCGCGAACCGCTGGTCGGTGACGGTGAAGTCGCCCTCCGAGTCGACGGTCTCCATCAGGTCGCAGTCGAGCGCCCGGGCGGCGACCAGCTCCGCCGGGTCGATCGGCGGGTGGTTGTACTGCACGAGCGCGCCGCGCCGGTGGTACCAACGCACCATCTCCCGTGCCGCCGCCACGCTGTTGTCCTTCACCGGCGCCGTGCCACGGTCCGGGTACGGGAACAGCGCGAAGTGCTCCATGAAGACGTTCATGTGCCGCACCATCGACACCTCGGGGCCGAGCAACTGGGTGATGTCCGGGTACTGCCGGCCGAGCCGCCGCATCAGGTCCCGCTGCTCCCGGACGGCCCAGCGGACCTGGTCGCGGGTCCGCCTGATCCGCAGGTGGTCGAACACGCCCTGCCCGGTGGCGCCGTTGCGGGCCCGCACGCCGAACCGCAGGCGGGCCAGGGCCGAATCCTCGGCGACCAGGTCCGCCCAGAACCGCCTGATGTCCCGCAGCGGCCGGATCCGCAGGGTCTGCCGGTCGCCGGCACGGTGACGACACCGGTCAACCCGCCCTCCACCGTCCGGGACGCCGGGCCGCCGAGCACGTAGCAACCCGCGGGCCGGCCGGCCAGGGCGGGCCGGTACGACGTCTCGATCTGGAACACGACCTGAGCATGCGTCGTCCCCTTTCCGCCCGGTGAGTAACGAGCGCGCCGCGGTCACGCGACGGCGGTGCCCTCGAGTTCGACCGCGAGGTCGGGGAGGGCCAGCCGGGTCACGCCGAGCACCGTGGTGGCCGGCGCCACCCCGGCCGCGCCCAACCGCGCCGCCAGGACGCCGTAGTGCCGGAACAGCGCGTCGACGTCGGTCGTGTAGACGATGAGCCGCACCAGGTGCGCGAGCGTCATGTCGGCCTCGTCGAGCACCGCCGACAGGTTGTCGAGGCTCAGCGCCACCTGCGCCGCGAGATCGCCGGCGTGCCGCGGCCGGCCTTCGCCGTCGACCGCCGTCTGGCCCGCGCAGTAGAGGGTCCGGGTGTGCCCGGAGACGAGCTCACCCTGGTGGTATCCGAGCGTCGCCGACCACGCCCACGGGTTGACCGCCGTTCGCCGCATCGCCATCTCAGGTCCCTTCGTCGAGAGTGTGGGCCCGAGCCTCGCAGCCGATACACGACAACCTCTGTCGTATATCCCTGGCAGAATCCCGCGGATGCGGGCCGACCGGTTGGTCTCCCTGGTGCTGCTGCTGCGCCAGCGCGGTCGGCTGTCCGCGGCCACCCTCGCCCGCGAGCTCGAGGTGTCCACCCGCACCGTGCTGCGCGACGTCGAGGCGCTGTCCGCCGCCGGTGTCCCCGTCTACGCGGAACGCGGCCGGCACGGCGGTTTCGGGCTGCTGCCCGGCTTCCGGACCGAGCTCACCGGCCTCACCGAGGACGAGGCGCTGGCCCTGCTGGTCGCCGGTTCGCGGCGCGGGGCGCAGGCCTTCGGTCTCGGCTCGGCGCTGGCGTCGGCCATGCTCAAGGTGGTCGACGCGCTGCCCGACAGCCAGCGGGACGCCGCGACCGGTGTCGCGCAGCGGCTGCTCGTCGATCCGGACACCGACCTGCTCGCGCGCCGCGTGGCCGCCGCGGAGGAGATTCCCGAGACGATCCTGACCGAGGTACGGCGCGCGGTGCTCGCCGGACACAAGCTGCGCATCCGGTACGCGGCCGTGGGCGGGAGCCCGGAATGGCGCACGGTGGACCCGGTCGGGCTGGTCACCGTGCGCGAGCAGGGCTACCTGCTGGCCACGCGGTCCGGCGCGGACCGCACGTACCGGCTCTCCCGGATCCTGGCCGCCGAGGAGCTCACCGAGCCCGCGCACCGACCGGACACGGTGGACCTGGACCGGGCCTGGCGCGAGCGCGGCACCCGGTTCCGGGCCGGCGGCGACCTGGTCACCGTGCTGCTACGGGTGGCACCGCGGCGCCGCGACGACGTGGTGGGCACCGCGCTGGCCGTCCACACCGAACAGTCCGACCCGGACGGCCGGCTGCGACTGGAAGTCACCTTCCAGGACGCCCGGCACGCGCAGTGGGCGCTCTGGCAACTCGCCGCGGACGCGGAAGCCCTGACACCGCAGTGGTTGCGCGACTCCCTGCACGAGCGGGCCGCCACGATCGCCGCCGCGTACGCGCCATGAACGCGACACCGACGCTGCTCGTGCTGCTGTCGGTCTGCTGCGCGCAGGCCGGCGGGGCCGTCGCGCGTACCCTGTTCGACGATCTCGGACCGCCCGGTGTGCTGCTGCTCCGCCTGTCCATCGCGGCCGTGGTCTTCGCCGTCGCCACCCGCCCGCGGCTGCGATCCTGGTCGGCGGAGGCGTGGCGGTCCGTGGCCCTGCTGGGCGTCTTCTCGGCGGGCCTCAACCTGCTGACCTACCTCGCGCTGAACGTCGCGCCGCAGGGCGTGGTCATCACCGCCTCGTTCGTGGGCCCGCTGATGCTCTCGCTGGTGCAGACGCGGCGCCCGGCGGACCTGCTCTGGGCGCTGCTGGCCGGCACCGGCGTCGTGCTGCTCGGCCTCCGCACGGGGGTCGAGATCCCGTTGTCCGGGCTGCTGCTCGCCCTCGCGGCCGGAGCGTGCGGGGCCGGCTACATCGTGTCCAGCGCCCGCGTCGGCAGTGCCGTGCCCGGCCTGGGCGGCCTGGCGGTCTCGTTCGCCGTCGGCGCGCTGCTGGTCCTGCCGTTCGGCTGGGGCGACGCCGGCGCGGTGGTCGCCCGGCCGTCGCTGGTTCCCGCGGTGCTGGCGGTGGCCGTACTCTCCTCGGTCGTGCCCTACGCCCTCGAACTGATCACCCTGCGCCGCCTCTCGACCCGGGTCTTCGGCGTCCTGATGAGCCTGCAGCCGGCCGCCGCGGCGATCGCCGGCCTGCTCGTCCTCGACCAGCACCTCGGCCCGGCCGCGATCGCCGCGCTGGTGCTGGTCTCCGCGGCCAGCGTCGGCGTCACCCGGCGCCGTCCCGAACCGGCGACGACGTGAGCGCCCCGTTCCTGCTGGACCACCTGCACCGGGCCGGGCTGGACGACGCCGTCGCGGTGGAGCCGGCGACGGGCGGGCTCGCGGCACTGGCGGGCATCGCCACCCGCCGCGACGGGCCGCCGGTGTTCGTCAAGGCGTTCGCCGCGCCGCCGGCCGACGACGTCTTCGCCGCGGAGGCCGAGGGCCTCGCCGCGCTGCGGGACCTCGGCGGCGTGCCCGTACCCGAGGTGATCCTGACCGGACGCGACGTGCTCGTGCTGTCGATGCTGCGGCCGCGGCCGGCTAGCGAGGCGTTCTGGGAGCGGTTCGCGCACGTGCTCGCCCGCCTGCACCTGGGCACCACGCACCCGCGCTTCGGCTGGCACCAAGACAACTGGCTGGGCCGCCGGCGGCAGAGCAACGCCTGGACCGACGACGGTTTCGCGTTCTTCGCGCAGCACCGGCTGCTCCGGTGGCTGGGGGAGCCCCGCGTCGACGCGGCACTCGACCAGGCCGACCGCGCGGCCCTGGAGCGCCTCTGTGACCGGCTGCCCGACCTGCTGCCGGCCCGGCCGGCCTGCCTGACCCACGGCGACCTGTGGGCGCAGAACGTGCTGGCCACGTCGGACGGTGAGCCGGCCCTGATCGACCCGGCGGTCTCCTACACCTGGGGCGAGGTCGACGTGGCCCATATGTGGTCGACCGCGCCGCCGCCCGAGGCGGCACGATTCTTCGAGGTGTACGCGGACCTGACGGCGCTCGACGCGGACTGGCGCACCCGCATGCCGATCATCCAGTTGCGCCAACACCTGGCCGTCCTGGCCCAGTTCGACGACGACTGGGGCGCGGCCGCCCAGATCCGGACCACGCTGGCCCCGTTCCGTACCCGGCCAGGCCCCTGATCAGGAAGCGACCGGGGCCTTCCTCGGCAGTCGGCGCGTCGCCAGGAAGCCCAGTGCGGCGAAGGCGGCGGTGAGCAGCAGCGCGATCCGCAGGCTGCGCAGTTGCGCCGCGGCGTAGCCGTCGACGATGGCGGCCGCCTCCGCCGGCGGCACGGATGTCCGGGACAGCGCCGTGCTGAGCTCGGCGGTCGACACGAAGCTGATGCCGGCGCTGATCCGTACGGTGGCCTGCTCCTGCACGGTGGGGGAGATCCGCGGGTCCGCGCTGATCCGGTCGGTGAACGTCCCGGTCAGCGCGGCGATGAGCACCGCGCCGACGAGCGCCGTGCCGAGCGACGAACCCAGGTTCTGCGCCGTGTACTGCAGGCCGCCCACCTCGCCGCGGGCCGACTCGCCGACGCTGCTCTGGACCACGTAGCCGAGCTGCGAGGCGAGCAGGCCGGTGCCGAGACCGAGCAGCGCCATCGCGAGCGCGAACGAGGCGTCGTCGAGAGTCGGCCGTATGGTGGTCGCCAGCCAGAGGATCGACGCCACCAGGAGCACGACGGCCGTACGCACGATGAGCCGCGGCCCGGCGAACCGCACGAGCGCGGCTCCGCCCAGCGACGCGACGAGCATGGCGACGGACGCGGGCAGCAGCCGCAGCCCCGTGCGGAACGCGTCGAGCCCGAGCACCACCTGCAGGTAGAGCGGGATCGCGAAGAAGATGCCGAGCAGGACGAGGTTCTGCACCAGCAGCATCGACAGCGCCGCGCGCACCGGTGGCGCGGCCGCGAGGCCGGGCCGGACCAGCGGCTCCCGTCCGCCCTCGGCGAGGTGCCGTTCCCAGGCGCGGAAGCAGAGCAGCAGGGCCACGCCGCCGGCGATGACGAACAGCGTCGGGGCGATGCCGAAGAACTCGACCGGCGTGTCGCGCGGCACCAGCCAACCCCAGGTGCTGCTCTGCAGGATGCCGAGCACGACCAGCGCCATCCCGGACGCCGACAGCGCCGCGCCCACGAGGTCCAGCCTGGCCCGGGTGGGTTCACGGGCGACGTCGCGGATCCAGGGAACGAGCAGCACGATCAGCACGACCAGCACGGCCTCGCCGGCGAAGACGAGACGCCAGGTGAGGTACGTGGTGACCCAGCCGCCGAGCAACGGGCCCACCGCGATGCCGGCACCGGCCAGACCGCCGACCACGCCGTACGCGGTGGCCCGGCCCCGTCCCGTGTAGTTGGCGCCGACCAGCGCCGCCAACGACGGCAGCACCAGCACGGCGCCGAGGCCCTCGATGACCGACCAGCCGACGACGAGGACCCAGAGCGTGGGCGCGACCGCCGTCAGGGTGGAGCCGACACAGTAGACGAGCAGCCCGAGCCGGAACGTGCGGCGGCGCCCCCACCCGTCGCCGAGCTTGCCACCAGTGATCATGAAGGCGGCCATCACCAGCGTGTACAGCGTGATGGTCGCCTGGATCGCGGTCACGTCGGTGTCGAAATCGTCGACGAGCTGGCTGATCGACACGTTCATCACCGACGTGTCGAGGACCATCAGGAACTGGGCGAGGCCCAGCACCACCAGCGGCCGCCAACGGGACTTCTCCGGCGCGTCAACCGTCACAGCCCATGAAAGCACCCGTTTCGCCGTATTGGTCTGGTGGACAGCCGCTGTTGTGGTGCGTAATAATTTGTTTACGCACGACACTGGGAGTTGACGGTGGTGGAGGGTGACGAGTTGGTCCGGGTGTTGACCGCCCTGGCCAGCCCGCAGCGGCTGCGGATGCTGGCGGTGCTGGCCGGCGGGCGGCGGTACGTGAGCGATCTGGCCCGCCAGGTCGGGTTGAGTCGGCCGCTCGTGCACGCGCACCTCAGCAAGCTCGCGGCCGCCGGCCTCGTGACCAGCGAGACGGAGCTGTCCGAGGAGGGTCACGCCATGCGCTACGTGACGGTGACCCCGTTCTCGCTGTCCCTGACCCCCGAGGTCGTCGCGGCGGCCGTCGCGACCCTGCCCGGCCCCGATCCGCGTGACGCGAACGAGGAGAACAAGCGATGACCTGGCAGGAAGCAGTGATGGGCGCGACCGGCGTGCTGTTCGCGGGCGCGATCGTCGTCGTGGTGATCGTCCAGGCGGCCGCCACCTGGCGAGCGCGGATGTCGGTCACCCGGGAAGAGGCCTACCGCACGCTCGTCGAGCAGGCCACCGCCGCCCAGGAGGAGACGGCCCGTCAGCTCGCCGCGGTCCACGCGGAGCTGGCGACCGTCCGCGACCGCACGACCGCGCTCGAGCGCATGCTCAAGGAGGTCGGCGAGCCGTGGGAGGCGCGCTGAAGCGCGCTCAGACGCGGGCGACCATCTTGATCTCGACGAGCTGGCCCGGGATGGCCAGCCGCGTGACACCGACCAGGGTGCTGGCGACCTGCGGGTCGTCGCGGCCGTACGCGGCCTTGCGGATCGGGCCCGCGGCCTCGAACGCCGCGTCGATGTCGAGCGCGTAGACGGTCTCCTCGACCACGTCGTCCAGCGAGGCGCCGAAGCGGTGCAGCAGGACGTCCGCGTTCTCGTACGCCTTGCGCATCTGCTCGCCCGTGTTGGCGGCGTCCATGATCTGGCCGTCCTGGTCCAGCGGCGCCAGGCCGATGATCTTCGGGCCGTCGTTGGCGAGCTGGCCGGACAGATAGATCGAGTCGCCGCGCTTGATCGCCTGGACGTACCCGTACGACTCCTCCCACGGCACGCCGAAGTTCTCGACCCGGTCTGCGGACATGGCGGTCCCTCCTCGACTCGATCTCGTTGGTATTGACGCCGGACCCGGGTTCAAACCTCCGACCCGGCATCGGCGGCAGCGCTATCGTGACGCGATGCCGCGCCTCGTGCTGTCCGGGCCGGACCTCGGCCGGATCCGGTTCGCCGTGTTGCCCTTCCAGGAGACGCTCAAGGCCGCGCGGGGGCTAGGCGTGCGCCAGGCGCCACCGGGTCTCGCGGCCTGGCGGCACTCCGCGCGCCGCGTCCTGCCGGCCGCCGCCCTGCCCGCGGTCGCGCTCTGCTCCGCGCACGCCCGCCACATGCCCGACTTCCTGACGCCGGAGCCGCCCACGGTGGCGCGCACGTTCGCGGAGGAGATCGCCGCCGCGCTCGACGATCCGGCCGCGCGGGTCGCCGCGGACACGGCCGCGTTCGGCGCCGTCCTGCGTACTCCCATGAAAGTGGTCGACGACCTGGTGGCCCACCCGGACCGCGGGCGGCGCGCGCTCGCCCGGTCGTTCGTAGCCCTGCACCGGGCGGTGCTGGCCGACGACTGGCCGCGGCTGCACGCCCAGCTCGCCGCCGACGTCGCGCATCGCGCGCGGCTGGCCGCCCGGCACGGCGTCGAGGCGATGCTGGCGACGCTGAGCCCCGATCTGGTGCGCTGGCACTACCCGTTCCTGGAGTACGCGGGCCCGCCGGAACCGGACTACCCACTGCACGGGCGCGGGCTGGTGCTCGTGCCGAGCATGTTCCTCACCGACGGCGTGCACCGGCAGCTCAACGACCGGCAGCAGCCGATGCTCTTCTACCCCGCCCGCACGGCCGCCGCGTTCTGGCGCGACCCCCGCGCGGACGGCGGGCGCCTGGCCGACCCGATCGGCCGCCACCGGGCCGCGGTGCTGCGCGTCCTCGCGACCCGGCCCGGCTGCGGCACGGGCGAGGTGGCGGCGGCGCTGGGGATCGCGCCCTCCACCGCCTCGGCCCACGTCGCCCACCTGCGCCGCGCGGGCCTGGTGACGACGACCCGCGCGGCCCGCCGGGCCCGGCACGAGCCCACGCCACTCGGCTGGCAGCTCCTCGACACCTTCATCGGTTAGTCGACCGCGACCGCCTCGATCTCCAGGAGCCACTCCGGTGCGTAGATCTCGGTGATGATGATGGTGATCGCGGGCCGGTGCTCGCCGAGCACCTCGTGGCGGATGCGGCCGTTCTCCTCGCGGTAGGCCCGGTCCGACAGGTAGGTCGTCACCTTGGCCAGGTTCGCCACGCCCATGCCCGCCTCGGCCAGCACCGCCAGCACGTTGCGCCAGGTGAGCCGGCACTGGTCGGCGAAGTCCGGCGGCACGACACCGCGCTCCGCCCACGGCACCTGCCCGCTGACGAAGACGGTCCGGCGCGCCCCGGTGACCACCGTGCCGTGGGTGTAGGCGCCGCTGCGCTCGGGAAGGATCGCCGGATTCAACTGCTCGATCGCGTACGTCATGGTGGGCGACGCTAGGCGCGGGCGGCGCCTACCCGCGAACGTTTCGCCGGATCACCGAATCGGCGCCCCGCCCACGCGCCGGACCGCGGCCATCAGCAGGCCCCAGAACGCGTCCACGTCGATGCCCACCGCCACGTCGACGTTGGGCTCGCGGCCCGTCGTGCCGTGCAGGTCGACGACCGTCGCGCCGCGGGTGTGCGCGCCCGCGAGCTCGACGGCGACCGGGGCCGCGACCGTGCGGACGATCGCCGCGTCGATGACCGTGGCGATCGCGATCGGGTCGTGCACCGGGGGATGGGGGAGACCGAAGACCCGCTCGTACGCGCTCGCGAAGAACGTCATCAGCTCCGCGCAGACCGTGCCCACCCGCGTGCCCATGCCGCGGAACTCGGCGATGACCTCCGCGGTCGCGAGCGCCTGGTGCGTGACGTTCAGCCCGATCATCGTGGTCGGCAGGCCCGACCGCAGCACGATGTCGGCCGCCTCGGGGTCGGTCACGATGTTGAACTCGCCGTACGGCGTCGTGTTGCCCCGCCCGGTCGAGCCACCCATGAAGACCACCCGGCGTACGCGCGGCGTCACCTTGGGATGCCGGCGCAGCAGCAGCGCGACGTTGGTCAACGGCCCGAGCGCCACCAGCGTGACCGGTTCGGCGGAGTCCAGGAGCAACCGCCGGGTGAGCTCGACCGCGTGCACGTCGGCCACCTCCGCGGTCGGCCCGTCGAGGTCGGGCCCGTCGAGCCCGGACGCACCGTGGATCTGCTCGGCGACGGACAGCGTGCCGACCAGCGGCCGGTCGCAGCCCGCGGCGACCGGGACGTCGGTGACGCCGGCCAGCGCGAGCATCCGCAGCGCGTTGCGTGTCGTCTTGTCGAGGGTCTGGTTGCCCGCGACGGTCGTCACACCGCGCACGCGCAGCCGCGGGTCGCCCACGGCGAGCAACAGAGCCAGCGCGTCGTCGTGGCCGGGGTCGCAGTCGATGATCACGGAGTGTGCGCTCACGTGGACGACGATAGATCCCCCGGCCCAGTCGCATAAATCATTCGCGTTCGGTGCAACGCACGGGCCCTCCGCCACCGTCTTTGCCGCGAGTCCGTGGCGTCAGGTGATGGGAAAGCGATGAAAACTGCACAAACCCGACCAGGGCTGGCCGCATGACCAAGCGCGGAGTCTCGCGCCGGGGAGTGTTGGCCGGGGCGCTGCTGGCCCTCGCCGGCGGCGGTGTGGCCGAGGCGACCGTCATCTGGCGGCACACCCGCGGTGACGGCGGGCCCACGCTGGCCGCCTCCGCACCCACGGCTTCGCCCACCCCCAGCCCGACGCCGGACTACCTGGCCCTGGCTCGGGAGAAGATCGAGGCTCAGGTCCAGAAGATCGGCAAGGGGCACCTCACGCTCGCGGTGCACGACCGGCTGTCCGACATCGCGCTCACCGTCGGCACCACCAGGTTCCCGACCGCCAGCATCATCAAGGTCGACATCCTGGCGGCCCTGCTGCTGCGGGCCCAGCAGAAGAACCAGAAGATCACCGAGAACGACAAGCGCCGCGCCAAGCTGTCGATCACGTTGAGCGACAACGACGCGACGACCGCGCTGTTCGGCCGGATCGGCGGCACCTCGGGGCTGAACGCGGCCAACAAGACGTTCGGCATGAAGCAGACCTCGCCGAAGTCGGCGTGGGGCACGTCGACGACCACGGCGGCCGACCAGATCCGGCTGCTGACCACGCTCACCGACGAGGCCGGTCCGCTGGCGGCGGCGGGCCGCGACTACCTGTTCGGCCTCATGAGCCAGGTCGACAAGGAGCAGGACTGGGGCGTGCCGGCCGCCGCCACCGCCGACACCACCGAGGTCTACGTCAAGAACGGCTGGGTCCCGGTCAGCGAGGACGACGGCCTGTGGCAGGTCAACTCGATCGGCCGCCTCGTCGAGCCGGGCCACGACTGGCTCGTGGCGGTGCTCTCCAACCACCACAAGAGCCAGCCGAACGGCGTCAAGATGGTCGAGACCATCGCGAAGTACGCGTTGACCGAGCTCCGGAAGATCCCGGCGGTCTAGCCCAGTTGCCGCAGGGCGGTGTCGCGCGCCGTCGCGGTGCGGGTCGCCAGGTCGCGGGTCTCCGGGTCCGTGCCGGACTCCTGCTCGCCCTCGGCCAGGCGGGCGCTCTGCTCGAGGTAGGACCGCAGGTGCTCCCGGACCGCCTCGTCGAACGGCGCGCCGGAGAGGGCCGCCGCCTCGGTCACCGCGTCGGTGGGCACCAGGCCGGGCATCAGCATGCCCTCGTGCGGGTTCTCCGCCGGCAGCCCGGCCTGCTCGTGCAGCCGCCGCAGCGTCGTCAACTCGGCCGTGGCGGAGGCCTGGACCTCCGCGCTCAGCTTCGTCAGCGCCGCCTCGTCGCTGCGGGTCGGCACCAGTGCCAGCAGCGGCAGCACCTGCTCGTTCATCGCGATGCTGATCTCGATCCAGGCGCGGTCGGTGCCGCCGAAGGCGTTGACCACGGGCACCGCGGCCGGCACGGCGGGTGCCGGGTCCGCGCATCCGGCGGCGAGCAGCAGGAGCGCCGCCGCGACGAGCGGCGCGACGAATCGGGACAGGAGTTCACGCGACCGTTTCACTGCGTTTTCTTCTCTAGTTCTGGTAACCGTCGTTGTCGCACTGGCGACGCTGCAGCACACAGTTCTTGGTGCGCTTGTTCATCGCGTCCTGGTCCCACATCAGGAACGCGTCGCCGTGCATCGAGGAAGCCGTCCGACCGGTCGGGTCCGACGACAGGTAATAACCCTGCGAGGTCCCCTTCACGCCGTACGTGATATCGAAGGTGAGCGACGGGATCCGCACCGGATGGGAGGCGGGACAGCCCTTGTCGGTCCCGTACGCGACGTGTTTCTTGTGGTCCGGGCTGTCGAGGTTCTTCCCGTCCCAGCAGTCCGGGTACTGCAGCATGTAGTGCAGCGTGGCGTAGCTCTTCGGGTCGCAGATCGGCCAGTTCCCGTTGCCGCTGCGGGCCACGCCGTCGAGGTCGCCGGGGCCGTAGAAGGCGCAGTAGAACTGGCCGTGCGCGCCGCGCGGCGTCGGCACCCGCTTCTTCGCGTCGCCCGCGATCATCCGCAGCCCGGCCGGGATCGGCATCATCCCGGTCGAGTTGGTCCGGATCGAGCGGTAGTAGACCCGGAAACCCGTCGGCTCGACCGGCTTCTTCGTGGCGGCGTCGTAGAGCGTCGGCACCCAGTACGACGAGCGGTCTTGCACCGGCTTGCAGGTCGTGGCGGTGAACCGGGTCAGGTCACCGGCCGTGGTGCCGGCGTCGACGGCCTTGTTGCCGAAGAACGAGTGCATGTGGGAGGCGCCGGCCAGTCCGGGGAAGACGATCGGGTCGTCGGCGAGCCGGTGGCTGTAGGTGCAGTCGGCCCGGAACTCCGGGATGGTGGCCACGCCGCCCGGCACCGGGTCGACCTTGCGGGCCTGGTAGGCCGCTACCTGCCGCTGCCAGGCCGCCTTGTCGACCGGGATCCAGCCACCCTTCGGTGTGGCCTGCTGCGGCGGTGCCGCCGGCGGCTTGGCCGCAGCCGAGGCCGAGGCCGAGGCGCCGGGCTGACTCCCCGGGCTCGGCGACGTGCCCGGCGTGCCGCCGACACCCGCGGTCTCTCCCGTGCCCGCCACGGAACCAGGCAGCGCCTGGGCCGCGTTCGTCGTCTCCGTCGGACCGACGGCCAGGGCGCCGGTCAGGAGGACCGCGGTCGCCGCGACCACCACCGCCGTGACGGCGAGGCCGCCCCAGAGGACGGCACGACCGCGCTTGCGCCGCGCGGGCGGCGGGCCGGGGTCGGGACTGGGCACCGCGGCGTACGACACGGATCGCTCCTACGAGAAGAATGCAACGGGACGGCATCGCAGGGTAGGCACGTTCTCGCGGACCCGCCTATGCTCTTAAGAATCTCCTAAAGACTTGTTGCCCGTACGGCGGCGATAACAGTTTTCGCCTGCGATTTTCGCCGCTTTTCGGCTTCTCCCGACGGGATCTCATTCGAGCTTTGGGCCTTTGGGCTCAGGACCCCCGCTGCGCGCGTGGCTAACGTTGCGCGGCGTACTCGATCGACCTGCCCACAATGGAGAGATCCGATGAGATCCCGTTCCCCCTCCGTCCATTCGTCGCGGAAGCGGCTCTTCGCCAAGACCGGCATCGCCGTCGCCCTCGCCGGATTGGTGGGGTGGTTCGCGGTCGGCCAGCTCCACCTGGCCGGCGCCGACGAGACGTCCCTGTCCCAGGGCAAGCCGGCGACCGCGTCCTCCAGCGAGGGACGCGCCTTCCCCGCCACGGCGGCGGTCGACGGTGACGACACGACGCGCTGGTCGAGCGCCTTCGCCGACCCGCAGTGGCTCCAGGTCGACCTCGGCGCCCCGGCGGCGATCGAGCGCGTCGTGCTGAAATGGGAGCGGGCGTCGGCCCGGGCGTACGAGATCCAGGTCTCGGACGACGCGCGGAACTGGACGTCGATCTACCAGACCGCCACGGGTCCGGGCGGCAACGAGACCCACACCGTGACCGGCGCCGGCCGGTACGTCCGGATGTACGGCACGGCCCGTTCCGGGCAGTACGGGTACTCGCTGTTCGAGTTCCAGGTGTTCGGCAAGCTGGGCAGCAGCGGGTCCGGCTCGGCCCCGAGCACCGCGCCCAGCGCGCCGGCGAGCCCCTCGTCGAGCGCGTCGCCCGGCACCGGGCCGTCCGCCTCGGCGAGCCCGTCGTCCGGCGCGACGACCCCGGCCGGCGGTGGCTCGGGCGGCGGCTGGATCGACGCGCCCAACCCGGTGCTCAACGTCAAGCCGTCCCGCGCGATCCCGCCGAACAAGGGCGGTTTCCACGAGTTCCAGGCGAACTGCTCGGTGAGCCGGACCAACATCGGCGACGACCCGATCGTCTTCCCGAACCTGCCGGGCGCGTCACACCTGCACACGTTCATGGGCAACACCACCACCAACGCGAACAGCACGGTCGAGTCGCTCTCCAAGGGCCAGACCACCTGCAAGGCCAAGGGCGACCTGTCGGCCTACTGGATGCCGACGCTGCTCAACGGCGACAAGGCGGTCAACCCGGAGGGCCTGCAGACCATCTACTACAAGAGCGGCGTGTACGACTACCGCAGCGTGCGGCCGTTCCCCAAGGGCCTGCGCTTCGTCGTCGGCAACGCGAAGAACGCCGACGCCGACACATTCCTCGCCGCCACCGAGGAGGGCTTCGAGTGCGGTGACAGCTACAAGAACAAGAACATCCCGTTGACCTGCTCGACCGAGCGCAGCGTCAAGCTCAACATCCGCTACCAGGCCCCCAGTTGCTGGGACGGCAAGCACCTGGACTCGCCGGACCACCAGAGCCACATGGCGTACCCGGTCGACACCCACACCGCGTCGGGCGTGGTCTGCCCCGACAGCCACCCGGTGGCGGTGCCGAAGCTCGAGTTCAAGATGGCCTGGCCGGTCAACGGCGACATGTCGAAGGTGAAGTTCACCAGCGGGGCCGGCCCGACGTTCCACTACGACTTCGTCAACGCGTGGGACGACCGTACGCTCGCCGCGATGGTCAACGGCTGCATCGTGGCCGCCCGCCAGTGCGACGCCCAGGGCCACGACGGTCGGGACGACCAGCAGCCCGCGCCGTACGTGCTGAACAAGGACTACCTGCTGCCGTAGGTGTCGCCGGGCACGAGGGGTGGGGCGGCGTCCGACGCCGCTTCGCCCCTCGTCGTATTGTCAACGCTCCCGGCGGATCGGCCAGCCCTGACGAGGAGTGCCCGTGGCGAACGGCATCGCGCCGGACACCCTGCCCGGCCGTCACCGCCCCGGCCGCCGACAGTGGCTGGGTCTCGCGGTGGTGGCCGCCGTCGTCGGGGTCGCCACCGTCGCCGTGCCACCCCTGATCGCCCCGCGGCACGACCCGCCGGCCGCGGCTTCGTCGCCCGCCCCGACCGTCGTGTCGTCAGCACCGGCCACCTCTCCCTCGGCCAGCCCTTCCGCCCGGTTCGTACCCGTCACGATCGAGGCGGAGGACCCGGGGAACGTCCTGACCGGCGGCGCGGCACCGACCGAGTGCGCCACCTGCCGCGGCGGCGCCCGGGTGCGGTACCTCTGCCTCTCCTGCGTGGTGACGCTGCACGGGACGGTGCCGGTCTCCGGGCGGCGCACGGTGACCGTCGTGTACGAGACCGACGGCTACCGGTCGCTGAAGGTGAGCGTCAACGGCGCCGCGCCGCGCACCTGGCAGGTGAGCGGCCCCGACTGGACGACGCCGCGGTCCTTCCGGTTCACCGCGGACCTGCCCGCCGGCCCCCTGCGCGTGTCCCTGTTCAACGACGAGTCGCCGGCGCCCGACGTCGACCAGGTCGTCATCTCCTGAAATCCTGGTTAAGCCGCTAACCAGGCCAGATCCGGTTCCTATAGCCTGCGGCTGCAAGCGAGGGGGAGCGGCAAGTGGTGGGTGTCGGCCGTGAGGTCGCTGCGGCGGCACTGGCCCGGGCGGTGCTGATCGGCCGGGCGGCGGCCACCATGACCGCGGCGGCGGCCGGCCTGCTGCTGGTCCACGACCGCGTGCCGGTCATCTCGGTGATCGCCCTGGTCACGGTGGCGACGGCCGCCCAGCTGGCCGCCCTCGGCCGTTGGCCCGGCCTGGTCACCCGGCCGGTCGCCGTGCTCGCGGTCGACTCGGCGCTGGTCCTCGCCGTGCTCGCCGTCAGCCACGGCAGCGTCGCCTACTTCTGCTACGCCGCCGGCGCGGGCGCCGTGGCCGGGGTGCTGCTCGGCCTGCGCGCCCTGCCGGTCTGGGTGGTCCACGCCGCGGTGGGTTACGCGGTCATCGCGGCCATGCTGCGGCGCACCGAGGCGCCGCTCGACATCGTGGCGTTCGTGGTCGCGTTCCCGATGGCCTCGGCGCTCGCGGGCACGGGCGCGGCGATCGCCACCACGGTCCTGACCCACCATCTCGTGCTCTCGACCCAGCTCGTCGCGTCGGCCCAGCGCTCGGCGGTCGCCTCCGAGCGGGCGCGGCTCGCGCGGGAGCTGCACGACTCGGTGACCAAGACGCTGCGCGGCGTCTCCCTCGCCGCGCTCGCCCTGCCGTCCCTGCTGCGGCGCCAGCCCGCGCTGGCCGAGCACCTGGCCGGCACGGTCGTCGCCGGCACCAACACGGCCGCCCAGCAGGCCCGGGAGCTGCTGGAGGAGATGCGCTTCGACGTCCGCGACCTCGCGGCGAGCGTCGACGCGCTGAGCCAGGCCTGGAGCGCGTCGAGCGGCATTCCGGTCCAGGTCTCGGTGACGCCGGTCGACGCGCCCGACGCGGTGTCGTACGAGCTGACCCGGATCCTGCGGGAGGCCCTGGCCAACGTAGCCCGGCACGGCCGCGCCCGTCGGGTCGTCGTCCAGCTCTCGGCGCAGTCGCCCGGCCTGCTGCTCGCGATCTCGGACGACGGGGTGGGTTTCACCGTGCCGACGGACCTCTCCGGCCTGCAGACCGCCGGCCACTTCGGCATCGTGGGCATGACCGAGCGGGCCCGGACGGCCGGCGGTGTCCTGCGGATCGCCTCCGAGCCGGGCTCCGGCACCACGATCACCGTCTACGTGCCGCTGGACGCGCACCGCCCGGTCGGAGCGCGCTGATGCGGGCCGTGGCGTCGACGATCGACGTGCTCGTGGTCGACGACAACCCGATCATGCGGGCGGCGCTGCAGGGGATCCTGGCCGCCGACGAGACGATCCGGGTCGTGGGGGAGGCCGGCAACGGCCGCGAGGCGCTGGCCCTGGCGGAGCGGCTGCGCCCGGCCATCACGTTGCTGGACCACCGGATGCCGATCGCCGACGGGCTGTCGGTCGTCGACGCCCTCGGGCGGCTCACCGCCGTGCTCGTGCTGACCAGCACCGAGGAACCGCGGATCATCGCCGACATGCTGCAACGGGGCGCCCGCGGCTACCTGGTGCACGGCGAGTTCAAGCCGGGCGACCTGGTGCGTGCCGTCCACGAGGTGGTCGGGGGCCGCGGCTGGCTCTCGCCGATCGCCGCGTCCGTGGCAGTGTCGATGGCCCGCGCGCGGAGCACCCCCCAGCGCACCGACCCCGCGTACGGCAGCCTGACCGAGCGCGAGCTCGAGGTGATGAACCTGCTGTGCGAGGGCCTGTCCAACGCCGCGATCGCGCAACAGCTCTGGCTGACCGAGAAGACGGTGAAGAACCACCTGAACCACATCTTCGCCAAGCTCGGCGTCCGCAGCCGCACGGAGGCCGTCGTCCGCTGGACCCGCTAGCCGACGGCGTCGTGCGCGAGCGCCAGCAGCGTGAGGCGTTCGGCGGTGGGCGTTCCCGGCAGCGGCGAGAAGATGGCGAGGAGTTGCGCCCGCTCCTCGTCGAGAAGGAACTGGCAGTCGAACTCGAGCAGGCCGACCTCGGGATGCCGGATCCGCTTGTAGCGGTGGCGCAGCACGGCGACGTCGTGCAGCTTCCAGAGCGCGGCGAACTCGGCGCTCTCGGCCAGGAGGCGGGCGACCAGCGCCTCGGCCGGAGCGTCACGGCGGCGGGTCGCGGCGGCACGCAGGTCGGCGACCAGGGCACGGGACTGCGCGGCGTGGTCCTCGACCGGATAGCCGTCGCGCGCGGCGGGGTCGCGGAACCAGCGGTAGACGAAGCTCGCCTCCGGGCCGTCGCCGGTCGGCGGACCGAAGACGGCGCGCGCCAGGGCGTTCTGGACGAGCGTCGCGCCGAGATCGGTCATCACCTGCGCCGGGATGTCGGTCAGCGCGTCGAGGGCGCTGAGCAGTGCCGGAGCGACGTGCCGGTCGTCGGTGTGGCGTTCGGGAACACGGTGACCGGTGAGCCGGTAGAGGTGGTCGCGCTCGTCCCGGCTCAGCCGCAACGCCCGGGTCAGGGCGCGGAGAACGGCCTCGGACGGTACGGCGGTGGCCCGCTGCTGCTCCAGCCGGGTGTAGTAGTCGGTCGACATTCCGGCCAGCGCGGCGACTTCCTCGCGGCGCAGGCCCGGGGTCCGGCGCCGGCCGGCCCCCGGCAGGCCGACCTCGCCGGGGGTCAGCGCGTCGCGGCGGACCTTCAGGAACTCTGCCAGCAGTCGGGCCTCCACCCCTTCAGTCTCCGCGCCGCGTACGCGTTCGACAGGGTGAAGCTCACTCTGCCAAGACTGTCGGGACCACCGCAGGCTCGATCACGACCGATCCGACCGATCCTGGGAGAATCACCATGGACACCTGGTTCCTCACGGGCGCGTCCCGTGGCCTCGGCGCCCACTGGGCCGAGGCCATCCTCGAACGCGGCGACAACCTCGCCGCCGCGGCCCGCGATGTCGCGGCACTGAAGCCACTGACCGACCGCTACGGCGACCGGGTGCTCGCGCTCGAGCTGGACGTCACCGACCGCGCCGCGGTCGACGTCGCCGTGACCACCGCCGAGCAACGCTTCGGCGGGATCGACCTGCTGGTCAACAACGCCGGCCACATGCTGGTCGGTGCGGTGGAGGAGGTCAGCGCCGAGCAGGCCCGCGCGCAGATGGACGTCAACTACTTCGGCGCCTTGTGGACCACCCGCGCCGTGCTGCACGGCATGCGCAGCCGGCGCCGTGGCCGGATCATGCAGGTCTCCTCCCTCGGTGGCCTGATCGCCCACCCGTCTCTGGGCATCTACCAGGCGTCGAAGTGGGCCCTCGAAGCGATGAGCCAATCGTTGGCCGCCGAGGTCGCCGCGTACGACATCCACGTCACGCTGATCGAACCGATCATGTTCCCCACCGGGCTGGCCGAATCGTCGCCCCAGGCCGCCGCGCACCCCGCGTACGCCCATGCCCGTGAAGCCCTCTACGCGGACGCGGCCCGCTCCGGGTTCGTCCCCGGCGACCCCGCCGCCACCGCCCAGGCGATCCTCGCCCTCGCCGACACGCCGAACCCGCCGCTGCGTGTGCTGTTCGGCACCCACGGACTCGAGGCGCTGCGGACCGAGTACGCGGGCCGGCTCGCGGGACTCGAGCAGTGGGACCACCTGTCCCGCCTGGCCCAGGGATGACCTAGGCCCGGGCCAGGTGGGCCAGCGCGCTGCTGATCGAATTCGGGGTGGCGGGGAGCAGCGGTGGGCGTACCGCCGGGGTGGGGATCCGGCCCTGCGCGTGCAGGACGGCCTTGACCACCGCCGGGTTGGGTTCCGCGAACAGGGCCGCGGACAGCGCGGCGAGCCGGTGGCCCAGCGGGCGGGCCCGGGGCGCGTCCCCGGCCCGCCAGGCCGCGACCAGCGCGGCGTACGAGGCCGTCGCCAGGTGGGCCGACGCGAGGATGCCGCCGTGTGCGCCCATCGCCAGCAGCGGTGAGACGAACACGTCGTCGCCGCCGAGGACGGCGAAGTCGGGGGGCACGTCGGCGAGCAGGTCCACGGTGTCGGCGTCGATGCCCGCGGCGTGCTTGATCCCCACCACGCCAGGCAGCGCGGCCAGGCGCCGCAGCGTGGCCGCGGACAACGGCTGCCCGGTGCGGTACGGCACGTGGTAGACGACCAGCGGCACCGGCGACGCGGCCGCCAGGCGGGCGAAGTGCGCCACCACCGCCTCCTCGCCCGGGCGCAGGAACGGTGGCACGAGGCTGAGCGCCGCGGTGACCCCGGCCAGCGGCCGCACCTCCGCCTCGCTGTCGGCGCCGACCAGCAGGCCCGTGCCCGGGTGCTCCGCGTGGATCCCGGCGATCGTGTCGAGGACCTTCGCGCGCTCGTCCGGCGCCAGCGCCTGCGGCTCGCCGGTGGTGCCCAGGGCGACGAGGCCCGCCGCCCCGGCCGCCAGCACCTCGCGCGCCAGCGTGGCCAGCGCGTCGAACGCGACTCCGCCGGCCGCGTCGAACGGGGTCACCAGCGGCACGTACAAACCTGTCGGTGTCATGGTTTCGAGCCTGACGGCCGTTGACCGTGAAGCACCAGTTCCGGTTCCTCAACGGTTACGTAAGCTGAGCTGATGCTTGACGTCCGCCGCCTGCGGCTGTTGCGTGACCTCGCCCGGCTCGGCACGATCGCGGCCGTCTCGGAGGCGCACACCTACACGCCGTCCGCGGTGTCGCAGCAACTCGCGGCGTTGCAGCGGGAGGCCGGCGTGCGGTTGCTGGAGCGGGCCGGCCGCCGGGTCGCGCTCACCCCGACCGGAGAGGCCCTCGTCCGGCACGCCGAGGTGGTGCTCGCCGCGCTCGAGGCCGCCGACGCCACGCTCGCCGCCGCCCGGGGCGGGCTGTCCGGGACCGTACGCATCGGCGCGTACCCGAGTGCCGTGCGCACGTTGCTGCCGACCGCGCTCGTCGCCCTCGCCCGCTCGCATCCGGGGCTCCATCTGATGGTCACCGAGCTCGACCCGGTCGATGTGCCCGACGCGCTGCGCGGCCGCCGCCTCGACGTGGCTTTGCTGCACGACTACGACATCGTGCCGGTCGAGCCGGACCCGGCGCTCGACTCGACGCCGCTGCTCGACGAGACGGTCTATCTGGCGCTGCCGGCGACCCACGCGTACGACGGCGCCGACCCGCTGCGGTCGGCGCGCACCGCCGCCTGGATCGTCGGCACTCCTGGCACGCTCTGCCACACGGTCGCCCTGCACGCGTGCGAGCTGGCCGGTTTCCGGCCTGAGGTGCACCACCACGCCGACGACTTCGCCGCCGTGCTCGCCCTCGTCGCCGCGGGCCACGGTGTCGGCCTGGTGCCGCAGCTCGCGGTCGGCCAGCCACCGCCGGGTGTCGAGCTGGTGCCGTTGACCGTCCGGCGGCGCACGAGGGTCGCCTTCCGGCGCGGCTCGGGTGACCACCCCGCGGTCGCGGCCTGCGTCAGGGCGCTGGGGGCCGCGGCCGCGGCGGTGTTCGCCTGACTGACGCTTGCCGTCGATCTCTACGATGCGGCCATGTCGACGTGGATCCGGCCGTACGGCGGCGATTCGCACCTCGCCGCCGGACGGGTGGCCCTTCGTCGTCGCCTTCGTGCTGACCTTCGAGGTCGTCCTCTGGCGGACGGTGCTCGTCGGCGTCTACGTCAGCGAGCGCGGCGTCAAGATCCGTCATGTCACGCGTACCCGCGTCGTGCCCTGGAACCGGGTGACGCGGGTCTGGGCGGGCCAGGCGGCCGGCTTCGACGCCTGGCAGATCTGGGTGTCCACAAGCGACCCCGACCGCGACGTCGAGACGCCGATCTGGCGCCGGCAGGCCTGGACGTGGCGCCGCCACTGGACCCTGCACCGCAACCGGGTCTACCTGTCGCCCGACGAGTTCGCCGCCACGCTGGCCGCGCTCCGCTCTGGACAGGCGGTGTCACCATGACGGTCCACTGTGCGGGGAGCGCGACATGCAGATCATCGAAGTCACGGATCTCGCCGTACGCTCGGCCGTCATCCGACTGCGGCGCCAGGGATCGGCGCTCCAGTTCGTGCTCTACCCGATGATCCACATGGCCAAGCCGACGTTCTACGCGGCGGTGGCCAAGCGGCTGCGGACGGCCGACATCGTCGTGGCGGAGGGCGTCGGCGGCGCGGGCGGCGGGAAGCATTCGGTGCTGGTCGGCGCGTTGACGCTCAGCTACACGGTGCTGCGCTTCAACCGCCGGGCGCAGTTGGTGCGGCAGGACATCGACTACCAGGCACTCGGGGTGCCGGTGGTCCGGCCGGACGTGACCGCGGACGAGTTCGCGGCGGGGTGGCGCCGGATTCCGCTGGCCTTCAGGCTGACGATGTGGGCGGTGCTCCCGCTGGTGCTGATCACCCGGCTGTTCGGCGGCACGCGGGCGATCTGGTCGCATTCGATGGAGACCAACGACCTGCCCCTGACCCACCAGGAGGAGGAGGACAACGACCTGCCGGAGGCGCTGGAGGCGGCGTTCCTCGGCTCACGCGACGAACGCTTGGTGGCGGCACTCTGCCGCCTGCACGAGCAACGCGGCGACGACCCGATCGAGGTAGCGGTCGTCTACGGCGCGGGCCACACACCGGCGATCGTCCACGGCCTGATCCAGAGGTACGGCTACCGCCCACGAGCCGCCGACTGGCTGACGATCGCGGACCTGTGAACCGCCGGGACCCGATCAGAATCGTCGCATACGATCCACAGTGGCCGGTCATCTGCGCGGTCGTGCGATCCCGAATCGAGGCGGCCATCGGCCCCGCCCAGCGGGCCCGATCGACCACATCGGCATTGCGGACCGGGAGCTGGCGCGGGCCCGTTGCCGTGACCGTAACCCGGCGGCGGGCTCGTCTGGCGCGCGCACGTCAGCACGCCTTGCGGCCTGGGAGCCGGCGGGCTCACTCGGCAGGTCCGCGCGGACCCGCCGCCGTGACCGCAACCGGCGGCGGGCTCGTCTAGCGCGCGCACGTCAGCACGGCTTGCGGACCGGGAGTCGACGGGCCCATTCTCCGCAGATCTGCGCCAGCCCGTCGCCGCGTCCGCAGCCGGCGGCGGGTGCGTCTGGTGGGCCCGCGCCAGCAGGTCTTGCCGACACGGAGCCGGCAGGTCGTTGGGCGCAGGTCCGCGCGAGCCCGCCACCGCGACCGCGATAGCCGGCGGGCTCGTCCGGCGCGCCCACACCAGCAGGTCTTGCGCACCGGGAGCCGGCGCGCTCGTCCGGCACAGGTCCGCGCGACCCGCCGCCCCGACCGCGCAGCCGCCGGCGCGGAGTCGTCCAGTGCGAGCCCGCCGCCCGCGCGGCTAGCCCACGTATTCCGCCAGATGCTTGCCCGTCAACGTCGACTTCGCCGCCACCAGGTCGGCCGGAGTGCCCTCGAAGACGATCTGGCCGCCGTCGTGGCCGGCGCCCGGGCCCAGGTCGATGATCCAGTCCGCGTGGGCCATGACGGCCTGGTGGTGTTCGATGACGATGACCGACTTGCCCGTGTCGACCAGGCGGTCGAGGAGGCCCAGCAACTGTTCCACGTCGGCCAGGTGCAGGCCCGTCGTCGGCTCGTCGAGGATGTAGACCCCGCCCTTCTCGCCCATGCGGGTCGCCAGCTTCAGGCGCTGCCTTTCACCGCCCGAGAGGGTCGTCAGCGGCTGGCCCAGCGTCAGGTAGCCGAGACCCACGTCGGCCAGGCGTGACAGGATCTGGTGCGCCGCCGGGGTTTTCGCGTCGCCCGACCCGAAGAACTCCTCGGCCTCCGTCACCGACATCGCCAGCACCTCGCTGATGTCGCGGCCGCCCAGGTGGTAGTCGAGCACCGACGCGTCGAAGCGCTTGCCCTCGCAGTCTTCGCACGTTGTCGCGACGCCCGCCATCATGCCCAGGTCGGTGTAGATGACGCCCGCGCCGTTGCAGGTGGGGCAGGCGCCCTCCGAGTTGGCGCTGAACAGCGCCGGCTTCACCCCGTTGGCCTTCGCGAAAGCCTTGCGGATCGGCTCCAGCAGGCCCGTGTAGGTCGCCGGGTTGCTCCGCCGCGAACCGCGGATCGCACCCTGGTCGACCGTCACCACGCCCTCGCGGTCGGCGACCGAGCCGTGCACCAGGGAGCTCTTGCCCGAACCCGCCACGCCGGTCAGGACGACGAGCACGCCGAGCGGGATGTCGACGTCGACGTCCCGCAGGTTGTGCAGGTTGGCACCGCGCACCTCTAGCGCGCCCGACGGCTTGCGTACCGACGGCTTCAGGGATGCCCGGTCGTCGAGGTGGCGGCCGGTCAGCGTGCCGCTCGCGCGCAGGCCGTCGACCGTGCCCTCGAAGACGACCTCGCCGCCCGCGGTGCCGGCGCCCGGCCCCAGGTCGACGACGTGGTCGGCGATCGCGATCGCCTCGGGCTTGTGCTCGACGACGAGCACCGTGTTGCCCTTGTCGCGCAGCTGCACCAGCAGGCCGTTCATCCGGGCGATGTCGTGCGGGTGCAGGCCGATCGTGGGCTCGTCGAAGACGTAGGTCACGTCGGTCAGCGACGAACCCAGGTGCCGGATCATCTTGGTGCGCTGCGCCTCGCCGCCCGAGAGCGTGCCCGACGGCCGGTCGAGCGACAGGTAGCCCAGCCCGATCTCGGCGAACGAGTCGAGCAGGTGCTGCAACCCGCTCAGCAGCGGGGCCACGGAGGGGTCGTCGATGCCGCGTACCCAGGAGGCCAGGTCGCTGATCTGCATCGACGAGATGTCGGCGATGTTCTTGCCCTTGATCTTCGACGACCGCGCCTCGGCGGCCAGCCGGGTGCCCGCGCAGTCGGGGCAGATCGTGAACGTGACGGCCCGCTCGACGAACGCGCGGATGTGCGGCTGCAGCGCGTCGACGTCCTTGGAGAGCATCGACTTCTGGATCTTGGGGATCAGGCCTTCGTACGTCAGGTTGATGCCCTCGACCTTGATCTTGGTCGGTTCCTTGTGCAGCAGGTCGTGCAGCTCCCGCTTGTTGTATTTGGAGATCGGCTTGTCGGCGTCGAAGAAGCCGCTGCCGCGGAAGATCCGGCCGTACCACCCGTCCATGCTGTAGCCGGGCACCGTCAGCGCGCCCTCGTTGAGCGACTTGCTGGCGTCATAGAGCTGGGTCAGGTCCATGTCGTTGACCGAGCCCATGCCCTCGCACCGCGGGCACATGCCGCCCAACCGGTTGAAGGTCGCCTTCTCGGCCTTGGTCTTGCCGCCGCGCTCGACCGTGATCGCGCCGCTGGCCCGCACCGACGGCACGTTGAACGAGAACGCGTTGGGTGGCCCGATGTGCGGCTGGCCCAGCCGGCTGAACAGGATGCGCAGCATGGCGTTGGCGTCGGTGGCGGTGCCGACCGTGGAGCGGGGGTTCGCGCCCATCCGCTCCTGGTCGACGATGATCGCCGTGGTCAGGCCGTCGAGGAGGTCGACCTCCGGCCGCGCGAGCGTCGGCATGAAACCCTGCACGAACGCGCTGTAGGTCTCGTTGATCATCCGCTGCGACTCGGCGGCGATCGTGTCGAAGACCAGCGAGCTCTTGCCCGAGCCGGACACGCCGGTGAAGACCGTCAGGCGGCGCTTCGGGATCTCGACGCTGACGTCCTTGAGGTTGTTCTCGCGGGCGCCTTGCACACGAATCAGGTCGTGGCTGTCGGCGAGGTGCGTCGAGGCGGTCTTGCTCATCGGTGCTCCATCCGTTTCGGCGGGAATTCGCTGCGTACGGGCAGGGTTTGGCCATGCTACGCGGCCGGTACGACGTTTCCGCTCAGCGGACCTCGTTGATCCGCACCTGGTTGCCGGCGGGGTCACGGAAGGCGCAGTCGCGTACGCCCCATGGCTGGTCGGTCGGCTCCTGGGCCACCTCGGCGCCCGCGTCGCGGATCTTCGCGAAGGTGGCGTCGAGGTCGGCGGTCGCCAGCACGATGCTGGCGTAGCTGCCCTTGGCCATCATCTCGCCGATGATCCGGCGCTCGTCGTCGGTCGTGCTCGGGTCCACGGCGGGCGGCGTCAGCACGATCGCGGTGCCGGCCGGGTCGGTCGGGCCCACGGTGATCCACCGCATGGTGCCCTGCCCGACGTCGTTGTGCACCGTGAAGCCGAGGGCGTCGCGGTAGAAGGCCAGAGACTTTTCGGGATCGGTGTGCGGGAGAAATGTCCAGCGAATGGTGAGTTCCATGGGTACGACGCTAGGTCCGCGCCCACCCGCCGTGCTTCTCGATTCCTGACCGGTCCGCGCGCCCCTATGCTGACCCCGGGAGGCGATATGACGGGCGTCGATGAGAACCTCTTGAATACGAGCGTCCCGCACTCGGCGCGGCTGTGGAACTACCTGCTGGGCGGCACCGACAACTTCCCGGCCGACCGGGCGGCGGCCGAGCAGGTGCTCGCCTTCCTGCCCGAACTCGTCCAATCGGCGCGGTTCAACCGGCAGTTCCTCGGCCGGGCGGTCCGGCACCTGGCCGGCCCGGCGGGCGTCCGCCAGTTCCTCGATCTCGGCGCCGGGCTGCCGACGGCCGACAACACCCACCAGGTGGCGCCGGACGCGCGGGTCGTCTACGTCGACAACGACCCGCTGGTGCTCGTCCACGCGCGGGCGCTGCTGACCGGCTCGACCGCCTACGTGGAGGCGGACGTCCGGGACCCGTCGGCCGTCCTCGCTGCCGCCGCCCGCACCCTCGACCTCGACCGCCCGGTGGCGATCATGCTGCTCGGCATCCTCAACTTCGTCACCGACGACGACCAGGCCCGCGACATCGTCGCGACGTTGACGGCGGCGGTGCCGGCGGGCAGCTACCTGGTGATCTCGCACCCGACGCGCGAGGTCAACCCGGAGGCGGTCGACCGCGCGGTCGCGATGTGGAACGACGGCGGCGCGGCCCCGATGACGGTCCGCGACCCGGCGACGATCGCCCGCTTCTTCGACGGCTGGGACCTGCTCGAGCCGGGCCTGGTCACCTGCTCGCGGTGGCGCCCGGACGGCAACGACACGACCCCGACCTCCGAGTACGCGGCCGTCGCGCGCAAGCCCTCGTGACGGTGGTCGGCTGCCTCGGCTGCGACCTGATCGCGGGCCGGCGCCCGCTGCCGGGCGGCATCCTCCACCGGACCGCGTCCTGGGTGGTCAGCCACGTGGTCGGGCCCCTCAACGTGGGCACCCTGGTGCTCAGCCCGCTCGCACACGTCACCGCGATCGCCGACCTGCCCGACGCTGCGACGGCGGAGTTCGGCCCACTGCTGCGCCGGACGACCCGCGTCGTCGAGGAGTTGGGGACGCCGGAGCAGCCCTACGTCTGCCTCTGGGCGCACGGGCCGGGCCACCGCCGCCACCTGCACTTCGTGGTGCAACCGGTCACCGCGGACCTGGTCGCGGCGCACGGCGGCCTCCGCTCCGAACGCCTCCAGGCCGCGATGCTGGCGGCGGGCGTCGAGCCGGACCCGACGGAGGTGGAACGCTTCTGCGCCGCCGCCCGGGCGCGGTTCGCCGACGAGGACCTGCCGGCCCGGGGCCTTGCCGCGCCGGGGGAGGCGCTCCGTGAGCGTGGCGCGTAGGTCGTCGGGGCCGGCACCGCGAGGTTGACCGAGAGAATCGCCCCACGCCCGGCAACCTAACCGCCGACGGCCCGCGTACGCCGGGATTTATCTCGGCAGTCCGAACGTCGCGATCCACCAGAGGGCGCTGCTGGCGGTCACGCCCACCACGGTGGCCAGGAGCAGTCCACCGACCGCCGGGATCGCCCAACCGGGCAGCCGCCGGCTGTGCACGACGATGACCTTGGCCACGAACGCGCCGTAGACCATGGTGCCGAGGATGCTGTGCGTGAGGACCCGGGCGTCGTAGGACTGGAAGCCCATCGCCCACAGGCACGCGGCGGCCACCGGCAGGCTGACCACGAACGCGAGGTAGCCGCTGGCGCGGTGCACCGGGCCGAGCCACGGCCGGGCGCGCAGGCCGAGCCTGCCGTACATCCAGAGCGCGGTGCAGAGCTGGAGGGCGGCGAGCAGGAGAACGCCGAGGCTGAACCACACCTTCATCGCGTAGATCGACGGGAACGGCCGCTGCCAGGGCACCTCGCCGGTGGGTTCGTGCACGCTGCCGAACACGCCGAGCGCGACCGCGACCGCCGCGCCGATCAACAGCGGCACCACCAGGAGCCACGGCCTGGGGTACGGGGGACCTGTGCGCTCGGACACCTGGCGATTATCCGCCGTAATCCCCTTGGTTCGGGATCAATCGGACCGAACGGGGCGCATGGTGGAGCGATGGAGGTCCTCAGCAGCCGCGTCCTGCTCCGCCCCGCCGACCGGGCGCGCAGCCAACGGTTCTACCGCGACGTCCTCCGGCTCGCGGTCTACCGCGAGTTCGGCCCGCCGGACGAGCCGGGGCTGGTCTTCTTCCTCGGCCAGGGACTGCTCGAGGTGTCCGGCACCGCGCCCGACGGACCGGCGGGACCGCTGCGGATCTGGCTGCAGGTCCGCGACGTCCGGGCCGAGCACGCTCGCCTCGTGGCCGCGGGGGTGACCGTCACCCGCGAACCGCGTACGGAACCGTGGGGGCTGATCGAGATGGGGATCGAGGACCCGGACGGCGTGCCCATCGTGATCGTCCAGGTGCCCGCGGACCACCCGCTGCGGCGCGATCCGCGCTGACGTCGAAACTCGGTGGCGGCCGCGCGCCGGACCGTGTTGCCTTGGCCTCATGATCGTTATCTGCGCGGCGTCCGGCGCGCTCGGACGGCTCGTCGTCGAGGAACTGCGCGGACGGGCCCGGGTCGTCGCCGTCGTGCGCGACCCGGCCAAGCTCGCCGACGCCGGCGTCGAGGTGCGGCACGGCGACTACGACGACCCGGCCAGCCTCGGGCCGGCGTTGCGAGGTGCCGAGCGGGTCCTGCTCATCTCCTCGCCCGACCTCGACACCGAGCGCCGGGTCCGGCAGCACCGGGCGGTGCTCGACGCCGCGGTCGCGAACGGCGTGGGCGGGATCGCCTACACCAGCTTTCTCGGCGCCGACCGCGACGGTGCGGGCATGAACGCCGCCCACCATCGGACCGAGCGCGCGATCGCCGACAGCGGCCTGCCGCACACGATCCTGCGGCATCCCTTCTACACCGACGCGTTCGTCGAGGCCGGCCTGCGCGCCGCGGTCGCCGACGGCCTGTTGCGGTCGGACACGGGCGGGCGCGGGCTCAACACCGCGACGCGCGCCGACCTCGCCGCGGCGGCCGCCGCCGTGCTGACCGACGACGCGCACCTCGGCCGCGCCTACGACCTGACCGGGCCGCTCTGGACCTATCCGCGACTCGCGGAGGTGCTCACCGAGGTGACGGGACGGCCGACGAAGCACCTCGACGAGCCGGTGGCGGGCCCCATGGGCTTCCTGATGGGCCTGGCGCGGGCCGGCGCCCTGGAACGCCAGACCGACGACCTGCGCACGGTGCTCGGCCGTGACCCGGAACCCCTGCGCCGGACCGTCGAACGCGCTCTCCAGCCGCCCGCGCGATCCGGATAGCTCCGGCGCCAAGTGGATCGACGGCGCGCGGGCACCGGCCTACAGTCCGTCCGATCCGCACGGGAGGGACGTGTCCATGCCGGACCTTGAAGGTGACATGTTGCGGGCGGTCGCGGCCCTCACCGGCGCGGTCGACTTCCTGCACCGCTACGACCGGCTCCAGGCCACGCTGCGGGCCGACGGTGGCAACGGCCACTGCTCGGCGCTCACCGCCGCCACCGAGGACGGCCTCGCCGCCGCCCATCGGGTGCTCGCCGGGCTGCGCGCGCCCGACGGGCACGCGAAGACCCGCACGGGGCCGTTCATCCCGGCCCAGCGGACGCCGCCCGACCGCCGGGGCGACCCGGGCGAATAGCCCTCAGCGCCCGCGCAGCGTCGCCGACGGCGACTCTCCGAACCTCTCCCGGTAGGCCGCCGCGAAGCGCCCGAGGTGGCCGAATCCCCACGCGTGCGCGATCGCCGCCACGGTGTCGCGCCCGGGCACCGGATGCCGCAACTCCTCCCGCGCGTACCCCATCCGCACGTGCTGGAGGTAGGCCATGGGGGAGAGGCCGACGTGCCGGCGGAAACCCTCCTGCAACGCGCGCGCCGAGACGCCGGCGAGCCGGGCCAGCTCCGCGGTGGTGAACGGGTGGGTCGGGTCGGCCTCCATCACCTGGACAGCCCGCCGGACGGTCCGCGGCCGGGCGGGCGGCACGTGCGCGGTCAGGGCCTCCGCGTACTGGTGGTCGGTCGCGAACAGCAGCCCGCTCAGCATGCCCTGCGCGTAGCGCTCCGCGACCAGCGGCTGCAGCAGCGCGCTGTGCGGGTTCTCCAGCTCCGACCGCAGCAGGTTGGCCATCCGCGACCAGGTCAGCCCCGCGCCCATGGTGGTGTCGAAGCTGGGGCCGAACCGGATCGGCCCGCGGATCGGCCGGCCGACCAGCGCCTCCAGCTCCGCCTCCAGGCTCGCCCGGTCGACCCGGATGCCGAGGCTGCGGCAGTCGGCGGACCACCGCCCGGCGTGCGCGCCCGCGCCGGGCCGGTAGACGGCGGCGCGCCGCGGGCTCGCGACCGTGATCGCGCCGCGGTGCTCGCTGCCGATGGCGCCCGCGACGGGCAGGTTCACGTGGTACGCGTCGAGGATGTCGGCCCCGATCGCGACGTCGGCCCCGAACCGGATGTCGCCGACGGTGACGGGCCCGAGCCGGACGAGGTCGGCCGCGAACGCCAGCGGCCGGGACCGGTCGAGCAGGTCCAGGGCGACCTCGTAGTAGTACTCGGTGCAGATGGCCCGCGCTTCGTCGAGGTCACTGACCCGGAAGGACTGCGTCTCCGGCAGTGGCAGGTCGGCACGCTGCGTGTCGGGCCGGTGACGCATGACCACGAGCATCGCTCGCGTCCTGTCGGGCGTCAATGCACGCGCAAGGCGGGGTTGCCGACGTGGCTGTTCGGCAACCCCGCGCGCGCTGGGTCAGCTCTCCAGCGGTGACTTGGGCCGGTCGGCTTCGACGAACTCGATGTCGTCGACCCGCCCGTTCGCCTCGTCACCCATCCGGGCGAGCGCGGCCCGGGACGCCGAGCCGGCGGCCCAGCCGATCGCGGCACCGAGCGCCGCGACGGCGATCACCAGGGTCCACGGCGTGGGCATCCGGCGCCCGGCGAGAGCGTCGTACGCCAGGCTGGCCCGCCGCCGGGCCTCGTCGGCCGCGCCGCCCATCGCGTTGGCCGCACCGCCGACCACGCTGGCGGCCCCGCCGACGGCACTCGTCACCGTGCTGCCCGCGTCGCCGGCCAGACCGGCCGTGTGCCGCCCCGCGGACCGCGCCGAGTCGACGAACGACCGCAGGTGGTCCCAGGCGTCGTCGCTGATCCGCTCGGTCCTGCTCCGGCGGTCCATGAGGTTGGTTCCGAACATCGCTGCAGTCCTCCTCGGTCGCCGACCTGCCACTTCGGACGCTGCGCGTCCGGCCTCTGCTCAGTGCCCGGCCGCCCGCCGGCGCAAACCACGGATCGTCACGACGACGCGACCCGCGTCACACGCCGGCCGATGTGGACGGTCCGCGTCGCCTCACCCAGTGTGACCGCCGACACGTGCGCTAGGCTGGGGCCGGCCGGAATTCGACACGTGTGTTCCGTTCACGCGAGTCGAAGGTCACATATTCAGGTTTTTGCCGGCTATGCCGGTTTCGGAATACGAGAAAGGGGAACGTACGCGGCCGTAAGGCTGGCGACCATGTGATGGATGCGAATACCCTCGGTCGCGGTCCGCGTACTGTCGAAAGGTCCCCTGGATGCGGACCGAGGTTCGAGCTCGGAGGTAGTTGCGTGAGTCTGTCGATCGTGACAACTCGGCGTGCCAACGGAGTCCTCGAGATCGCCCCCCGCGGTGAGATCGACGTCGACTCCGCCCACGAGGTGAAAGAGGCCATCGCTGCGGCGCTGACCGACGACCGCCCCAACCGGATCGAGCTCAACCTCCGGTTGGTCAGCTTCATCGACTCGGTCGGCATCAGTGCCATGGTGGCCGGGTTCCAGACGGCCGAGGTGAGCGGGATCAAGCTCGTCGTCACCGAGCCCAGCCGGTTCGTGCACCGTCAGCTCTGGGTCACCGGCCTGCTCGGCCTGTTCGGTGCGCCGGAGCCCTATCTCGGCGATCTCAACACGCCGGCGGGCGCCTGAGAGGCGAAAGGCACCACAAGCTTATCGATGGCTAAAGCCTGCCGCTGATCCCTTGTCCGGGACGGGTTGATCCGGAAGAGTCCCGGTTCGTGGCGGCGTGGTTGCGGATGGGTACGACCATCCTCCGGCGGTACGTCCTGCTGGGTCCGATCGCCCGCGGCGGCGTCTCGACGGTCTACCACGGCTTCGACAGCCACTCCGCCCGCCCGCTGGCCGTGAAGGTCATCGGGCCGGCGCACGCCGAGTCGGCCCGCCACGAGGCGGCGATCACCGAGCGGCTCCGGCACCCGAGCGTCCCGCGCGTCTACGACCACGGCGCCGCCACGCTGCCGGACGGCTCCGTCGCCCCGTACGTCGTGCTCGAACTGCTCGACGGCGTCCCGCTGGCCGGCCGGCTGGCAGGTGGCCCGCTGCCCTGGCCCGAGGCCGTACGGATCGCGGCCACCGTGGCCGACGTGCTCGCCGTGGCCCACCGCCGCGGCGTGGTGCACCGCGACGTGTCGGCCCGCAACGTCATGCTCACCCGGGCCGGCGCGAAGATGATCGACTTCGGCCTGGCCGGCCCCGCGGGCGCGGCCGGGTTGCCCGCCGACGACGTCTTCGCCCTCGGCGCGCTGCTGCTGCACATGCTGACGGGCCGGTCCGACCAGCGGGGCCCGCGCGCGGTGCAGGCACCGGTGCTGGCCGTGCCGGGGCTACCGCGCGCGATCGCCGACCTGTGCCGGGCGACGATGAGCCGCCTGCCCGCGGACAGACCGGTCAGCGCCGCCGTCGCGATAGGTCTATGGTCATCGATCATGCCGGCCACCGCGCCCGTGCCCCACGCTCTCCCCGCGCCGGCCCTGCACCGCCTCAACTAGGAGCGCCGCGTTGGCCAGGTCGGGCACGTTCTCCTACTCCCTGCGCGCGGCGTGCGAGGTGGCCGACGCGGCGGCGCTGCTGTCCGACTTCAGCCGCCACACCGAGCTCCACCCGTTCATCGTCAAGGTCACCGAGGTGGCACCGGTCGACGGCGCGGTGCGCAGCTTCGTGATCAACGACCGCCTGACGTTCGGCCCGGTCCGGTTCACGACGACCTACACGGCCGACGTGCTGGCGATCAACGCGCTCGGGCCGGGGGTCACCGAGATCGTCACTCTCGCGCGCCAACGCCCGGGGACGACGCTGCGCAACCGGACCCGGATCTACCCGGTGTCCGACGGCGGCTGCCGCGTCGACGTGCGGATCACGCTGACCGCGCCGACCCCGCTCTTCGCGTACGCGTCGAAGCAGGCGCGGCAGGCCCACCACGCGCTGGCGGAGCGGCTGGAGCAGGTGCTGGGCGACGCATCAGGGGGCACGCCGGAAGGCGCGCCCCCTGATGCTTCTTCGGGACCTCAGTAGACGCTCAGGTGCACGTGGTTGGTGTGGTCGCTGGAGGGGTCGCCGCCCGCTCCGCTGTAGGCCTTCCAACCACTGCTGGGCAACCAGATCTGCCGGTACCAGATCACGTAGAGGACGGCCAGCTCGTCGGAGTTGCGGATGAAGTAGTTCGCGAGGTTGTTGCCGTAGGTCCGGTCCCCGCCGGTCGCGTCGCCTTCGAAGCCGTTCTTCGCGGCCGCGTAGTCGCACGCCCGTCCCTTGGGATGCTCACCGGACCCGCCGCTGCGGTAGCAGGAGACGTAGCGGGTGAACCCGGCCGCCTTGGCCTGTTGCAGCGCGTGCAGGTTGCGCGGCGTGATGCAGCCGTTGGCCGGCGTCGGGTCGTTGACGCTGCACGACTCGGTCGGGTAGCTGCCGTCGCTGTTGCGCTTGGTCGGGCTGGCGCTCTTCCCACCGGACCCGCCGGTGTTGCTGCCCGACCCACCGCTGCGCGCGGCGTTCGCCGAGGCCGCCTTCTGCTGCCGGGCCGCCACGTCCAGCGCGCGCTCCGCCTGGTCCTTGCGCGCCTTCATCTGCGCGACCTGGCGCTCCTGCTCGCGTACCTCCGTCCTGATCGCGGCGTTCGTCTCCTGCGCCTGTGCCTTGGTCTGCTCCAGGCCCTGGATCGTGCGCTGCTGGTTGGCCGCGACCATGCCGAGCGCGTTGGCGCGCTCGAGGAAGCGGTCCGGTGAGTCGCTGTTGATCAGCGCGGCCATCGGGCCGAGCCGGCCGGTGCGGTAGGCCGAGCGGCCGATCTCGGCGACCGCCTCGACGTGCGTCACCAGGTCCTGCTCGATCGTCTCGAGCTTCGTCTCCTGCTCCTGCTGCTTGCCCTTGGAGCGCTTGAGCGCGGCCTGGGCATCCAGGTAGCCCCGGCTCGCCTTGTCGAGCTGGTCCCGCAGCTCGGCGGTGCCGCCCTCGTCGTCGGGGTCGGCGCTGGCGGGCGCCATCGGGCCGACGAGCCCGAAGACGAGACCGAACAGCACGACCGTCGTGACCCGGATCCATCGTCGCCGGCGGTGCGGATGACTGGGGGGATCGATCATCTGGGGGCATGTCCTTCCGTCAGCCGCCGACCGGGTTAGCTGACGGGTTCGGGACGGAAGTTGATCCCTACCGCTCGCGCGGATTCACCCCACTCGCGTGGTTCCCCGGCTCGCCGTGGCGATTAGGCGACGACCTCCGCAGGCACCGGTGGGTGCCGGCTTGCGAAGATCGATCTGGAGACTACCGAGGCCTGCCTACTCTGCGGGAGGTCCGTTAAAGAGGCATCAGCGGCTCTTGCCCGGATTTATCCGGGCAAATTTCCCGTGAAGGTCACGAAAGTTAAGGCCGCGCTAAACACCGAGTGTCACCAGTGGGCGCTGTGGCACTCGCCGGTGGCGGCAACGGGCTCCACCTGCAGGGTCGCGTGGTCGATGCCGTAGCCGTCCTGCAGGGTCGACCGGGCGGCCGCCAGCACCACGGCCACCTGAGCGTCGCCCTCGATGCCGAGATGCGCCGAGGCGACGTCCATGCCGGAGGTCAGTGTCCAGACGTGCAGATCGTGCACGTCGCAGACGCCCGGGACCGCGCCCAGCGAGGTCCGCATCGCGGCCACGTCGAGGTGCTGCGGCGCGGCCTGCACCAGGATCCGCACCGCCTCCCGGCCGAGGCGCCAGGTGCGGGGCAGGATGAACAGGCCGACCGCGACCGCGATCAGCGGGTCGACCACGAACCAGCCCGTGCTCGCGATCACCGCGGCGCCGACCAGCACGCCGACCGAGCCGACCAGGTCACCGAGGACCTCGAGGTAAGCCCCGCGCACGTTGATGCTCTCCTTGGCGCCCTGGCGCAGCAGTCCGAAGGCGACGATGTTGGCGATCAGGCCGAGGCCGGCCACCACCAGCATCGGCGTCGTGCTCACTTCGGGCGCGGCACCGAACCGCCGCACCGCCTCGACCAGCACGTAGAGCGCGACGCCGAACAGCAGCACGGCGTTGGCCAGCGCGGCCAGCACCTCGAGGCGGTAGAGGCCGAAGGTCCGCTGCGGGTCGCGCGCCGCCCGTCGGGCCGCCGTGATCGCGGCCAGGGCCATGCCGATCCCGAGCACGTCGGTGAACATGTGGCCGGCGTCCGAGAGCAGGGCGAGCGAGCCCGTGGCGAACGCGGTGACCGCCTCGACGACCATGAAGACGGCGAGGAGCCCGAAGGCGGCCCAGAGCCGCCCGCGGTGCCGGGCGCCCGCGTCGCGTACGCCGTGGTCGTGTCCCGCGCCCACCGGTCCTCCCGCTTCCTCGTATCGGCTGCTCGCTCCAGTCTTATGCAAACATCGCTATGTATGCAAAGGTGACACCGGGAACCATTCCCATTGTCCGCCGCGGGGGCCTGTCGCGATCGCGACAGGCGGGGCGTGGCGAGACCCGTGTGGTCGTTGTTCAGACTGGTCGACGTGAAACGGCCTCTGCTCCGCCTCGCCGTGACGGGTTTCCGGGCGCACGCCGTCCGGCTCGTGCTGACCGGTTTCGCGGTGATGGTCGGGGTCGGCTTCCTCGCCGGCACCCTGGTCTACGGCGACACCGCCCGGGCCGCCTTCTACGACGACCTGGCCCGCTCGGCCCGCAACGTGGACGTGGCGGTGGAGCCCGCGGCGCTGCTCGCCGAGCGCGACACGGTGGAGACGATCGCGCGGCTGGACGGCGTGGCGGCGGTCGACGGCCGGATGGCGGCCTGGCTCAGCATGCTCGACCGCGACGGCAGGCTGATGATGGACCACGGCCACGTCGGGTACGGCCTGTCCGTCCCCTCCGTGCCCGCCCTCGCCGCGTACGACCTGTTGTCGGGGCGGCTGCCGGCCGGGCCGGGCGAGGTGGCCGTGGAGAAGAACACCGTCGCGCGGGCCGGGTTCGCCGTCGGCGGCCCGGTCACGGTGCTCGACGCGGCCGGCGAGCCGCGGACCCTCACCCTGGTCGGGGTGCTCGATCTCGGGGTCAACCGGTTGTACGGAGGCTCCACCGTCGCCGCGCTCACCGACGCGGAGCTCACCGCGCTGACCGGCACCGAGCGGTTCGCCGAGGTGGTCGTCGCGGCCCGCCCGGGTGTCTCCGAGACGGTCCTGCGTGACCGCGTCTCGGCCGCGCTCGGCGACGCGTACCCGGTGCTGACGGGTGCCCAGGTGCGCGACCGGCTGGCCGTCGAGGCCGGCAAGTACGTGACCGGCTTCGTCGCGGTGCTGCTCGGCTTCGGCCTGGTCGCGGTGACCGTGTCGGCGTTCGTCATCTACAACACGTTCGCGATCCTGGCCGCCCAGCGCACGCGCGAGCTGGCCCTGCTCCGGGCCGTGGGCGCGTCCCGCCGCCAGGTCAGCGGCACCGTGCTGATCGAGGCGCTGCTGCTCGGCGCCGTCGCCTCGGTGGGCGGGCTGGTGATGAGCGTGCTCATCGGGTACGGCCTGATCTGGGGCCGGGAGCTCGTCGCCACGGACATCCCGCTGCACACGCCGGTGGTGCGCTGGCCCACGTTCCTGGTGGCGGTCGGCTTCGGCACGTTCGTCGCGGTGGCGTCCGCGCTGGTGCCGGCCGTCTCCGCCGGCCGGGTCGCGCCGCTGGCCGCCCTGCGCGACGCCGCCCTCGCCGAGCCGCGCGCCGTGAGCGGGGGCCGCCGTACCGCCCGGGTGGTGTGGGCGGTCCTGCTCGCCGTGGCCGGCCTGGTCGCCATCGGCGGCGGCGTCCCGCTCGGGTTCCCTGGCCTGCCGCTGGTGCTCGGCGGCGGCATGCTGGTCTTCGTCGCCGCGGTCGTGGCCGGTCCGCTGCTCGTGCCCCGGGCGGTGGCGGTGGTCGGCTGGCTGCCGGCCCGGTTGTTCGGCACCGTGCCGGCGCTCGCGGTGGCCAACGCCCGCCGCAACCCGCGCCGGGCCGCCGCGACGACGCTGGCCCTGGTCATCGGCGTGGCGCTGATGTCGCTGTTCGCCGTGCTGCTGGCCACCGCGCGGGACCAGAGCGGCCGCGAGCTGACCGAGAACTTCCCGGTGGAGTTCACGCTCAACCGGGCCCGCACCGACGGCACGTTCGAGTCGATGCGGGCCGGGATGCCGGCGGGGCTGGCTTCGGCACTGCGCCGTCATCCGGAGTTCGCCACGGTCGCGGAGGTGCGGTCGGAGACGCCGCTGTTCGGGGAGCGCACCCGGGTCGCCGCGGTGCCGCCCGCGCAGCTGCGGGGCGCGATCCGCCCGGAGGTGACCGCGGGCTCGTTGGCCGGGCTCGGTCCGGGGACGGTCGCGCTGAGCCGGTCCTTCGCCCTGGACCGGGACGTGTCGGTGGGGTCGTCCCTGCCGTTCGGCGCGCTCGGGACGCTGCGGGTGGTGGCGTTGTTCGACGACTCCCCGCTGGACGGCGCGGCCCTGGTGTCCTATCCGGCGTTCGTCGCCGCGTACGGCGAACGCCCGGCGGTGGAGATCCTCGTCGACGTGGCGCCCGGGGTGTCCACACCGGACGCCCGCCGAGTGCTCGACGCCGAGCTGCGCGCGTACCCGGTGGTCCAGGTGACCAGCCGCGCCGCGCAGGCCGACGAGCTGGCGGCGTCGCTGGACGAGCTGCTCGGCATCTTTACCGCCCTGCTCGGCATGTCGGTGCTGATCTCGCTGTTCGGCATCGGCAACACGCTGTCGCTGTCGGTGGTGGAACGCCGCCGCGAGTCGGCGACGATGCGGGCGCTGGGCCTGTCGCGGCGCCAGCTGCGGGGCATGCTGCTGCTGGAGTCGGGCCTGATCGCGGTGGTGGGCGCGATCGGGGGTGTCGCGTTGGGTGCCGGCCTCGGCTGGGTGGCGGCGGCGGCCCTGATCGACACCTACGGCCACGGTGTCCCGGTCGTCCCGGTGGGCCAACTCGCCCTCGTCGTCACCGCGGCCGCGGCGGCGGCGCTGCTGGCGGCGGTGCTGCCGGCCCGCCGGGCCGCCCGGCTGCCGGTAGTCGCGGCGCTGGCGGACGACTGACCTGGTTGGGGGCTCGTGTCGATCCGCGGGCCGGTCATTCGACCTGTGGAAGTGCGGGCCGAGGAGCGGCCCGGCCGGACGAGGAGAGCGCGATGGCGAAGTACCTGCTGATCATGCGAGGCACCGACGAGTCGAACGCGGCCATGATGGCCGACATCGAGCGGATGATGACCAGGACCCAGGAGTTCATCGGGGCGGCGGTCAAGGCCGGCGTGCTACTCGCGGCGGAGGGGCTCGACGACCCGGCCACGGGGGTCGTGGTCGACTTCAGCGGTCCGGCGCCGGTGGTGACCGACGGACCGTACGGGGAGACCAGGGAGCTGTTCGGCGGCTTCTTCCTGCTCGACGTCGCGTCACGGGAGGAGGCGGTCGAGTGGGCGAAGCGGGTGCCGGCGGCACCCGGCTCCAAGATCGAGGTGCGCCGGGTGCCGGGGGACGACGAGGTGCCGCGGATCTGATCGGCCGAGGCCGCGCCGGGGGCGGCGGACGACGCCGCCCCTCGCCGTGCGTCAGCCGCGCTTCATGAGGCGGCCGACCGCCGCCATCATCTCGCCGGCCATCTCGTCGGCGCGCCCCTCCTCGGCGCCCTCTTTCATGCAGTGGCGGGCGTGGCCGTCGAGCAGTCCGAGGGCGACCTTGTCGAGTGCCGCCTGGATCGCGGAGATCTGGGTCAGCACGTCGATGCAGTAGCGGTCGTCGTCGACCATCCGCTCGATCCCGCGTACCTGCCCCTCGATCCGGCGCAGCCGCGCGGCGAGCTGGTCCTTGCTGGCCGTGTAGCCGCGCGTCGGGCCCGTTGCCGGTGCTGTCATACCGTCAACCATAGCTAACCCCCCGTGGGTATGCGGTCGGCCGGCGCGAGCCGGACCCGGCGCAGCAACTGGGCGTTGAGCGCCACCACGATCGTCGAAGCGGACATCAGCACCGCGCCGACCGCGGGGCTCAGGGTGAGCCCGGCCCAGGCGAGGACGCCCGCCGCCAACGGGATCGCCACCACGTTGTAGCCGGCGGCCCAGGCCAGGTTCTGGATCATCTTCCGGTACGCGGCGCGGGAGAGCCGGATGACCCCCGTCACGCCGCGCGGATCCGACGAGGCGAGCACCACACCCGCGGACTCGATGGCCACGTCGGTGCCGGCACCGATCGCGATGCCGACATCGGCCCGGGCCAGGGCCGGCGCGTCGTTGACCCCGTCGCCGACCATCGCGACCCGCAGGCCGCGGGCCTGGAGATCGGCGACCGCCCGATCCTTGTCGGCGGGCAGCACCTCGGCGAACACCTCGTCGACGCCGTCCCGGAACCCGAGATCAGCCGCGACGGCCTCGGCCACGGCCCGCGAGTCACCGGTGATCATGGCGATCTTCCGGATGCCCTGCTCCCGCAGCGCGGCGATGGCCTGCCGCGCCTCGGGCCGCACCTCGTCCTCCAACGCGAACGCCCCGACAACCCGCACGCCACCGCTCTCCGCGTTCAGGCGGACCAGGTGCAGGACGGCCGCGCCGCGGGCGGACCAGGCGGCCGTGGCGGTGGTGAGGTCCGCAGGGGCCTCGACCGCGAGTTCGCGGAGCAGGGCGGGGCCGCCCACCGCGTACGCGGTGCCGTCGATCGTGGCGCGGACCCCGCGGCCCGTGAGCGCGCGGAAGTCCGTGGCCCGCGCCGGTGTCCCCGCGGCCGTCACGATCGCCTTGGCCAGTGGGTGCTCGCTGTCGGCCTCCACGCCGCCGCCCAGGTGGAGCACCTCCTGCTCGGTCAGGCCGTCGGTCGCCGCCACTCCCGTCACCTTGTGCGCGCCGCGGGTCAGGGTGCCGGTCTTGTCGAAGAGCACCGCGTCGACCGTACGCATCCGCTCCAGGGCCAGGCGGTCCTTGACCAGGATGCCGGCCCGTGCCGAGAGGGCCGTCGACAGCGCGATGACCAGCGGGATCGCCAGCCCCAGGGCGTGCGGGCAGGCGATCACGAGAACGGTGATCGTCCTAACCACCGAGTCGTCCACGTTGCCCGCCGCCCACCAGGCCAGGAAGGTCACGACGGCCACGGCGGTCGCCACGTAGAACAGCGCCGCGGCGAAGCGGTCGGCCAGCACCTGGGCGCGGCCGCCGGAGGCCTGGGCCTGGGCGACCAGGCGCTGGATGCCGGCGAGGGCGGTGTCGGCGCCGACCGCGTCGATCCGTACCCGCAGCGCCGAGTCCGTGACCACCGTGCCGGCGACGACCCGGTCGCCCACCTGCCGCGGCACGGGCCGGGACTCGCCGGTGATCATCGACTCGTCGACCTCGGCGGCGCCGTCGACGACCCGGCCGTCGGCCGGGACCCGGCCACCGGGCCGGACCAGCACGACGTCGCCCAGCTCCAGCGCGGAGACCGGCACCGTCGCCACGCCGGCGTCGGTGACCCGCTCGGCGTCGTCGGGCAACAGCGCGGCGAGAGCCGCCAGCGCGCCCTGCGCCTGGCCGATCGCCTTCATCTCCTGCCAGTGGCCGAGCAGCATGATCGTGACGAGCGCGGCGAGCTCCCACCAGAAGTCCAGGTCGAACGCGCCGACGGCGGTGGCCAGCGACGCGCCGTAGGCAACGGTGATCGCCATCGAGATCAGCAGCATCATCCCGGGCGCCCGGTCGCGCACCTCCCGGACCGCGCCGACCAGGAACGGCCAGCCGCCGTAGAGGAAGACCACGGACCCGAGCACGGGGCCGATCCAGTCGATGCCGGGGAAGTCGAGCGAGTAGCCGAACCAGTCCATGACCATCTCGCTGGTCACGACGATCGGCACGGTCAGCGCCAGGGACAGCCAGAACTTGCGCCGGAACTGCTCCGGGTCGTGCCCGGCGTGCTTGTCGTGCCCCTGATGGCCACCGTGACCGCCGTGACCCGCGTGGTCCACGGCCGCGTGCGGCGATGCGTGTCCGGTTCCGCTGTCGTGTCGCATACCGACGACTATACCCCCAGGGGGTATATCCGCAAGCGTGTCGTACCCCCTCGGTAGCGTCTCTGGCATGGAGCCCCTGACCTTCAGCACCATCGCCGGCTGGGAGGCCTGGCTGGCCGAGAGCCACGACACGGCGCCCGACGCCTGGCTGAAGATCGCCAAGAAGGGCGCCGCCACGTCGACCATCTCCGCGGCCGAGGCGGGCGACGTCGCCATCTGCTTCGGCTGGATCGACAGCCAGCGCCGCGGTCTCGACACCGAGCACTTCCTCCAGCGCTACTCGCCCCGGCGCAAGGGCGCCCGCTGGTCACAGGTCAACGTGGACCGTGCCGAGGCGCTGATCGCCGCCGGCCGGATGCGCCCCGCCGGCTTCGCCCAGATCGAGGCGGCCAAGGTGGACGGTCGCTGGGCCGCCGCCTACCCGGCCCAGCGCGCCGCGACGACGCCGGACGACCTGGCCCGGGCCCTGACCGAGGACGACGCGGCCGCGGCCCGGTTCGCCGCCCTCGAAAAGACCAGCCGCTACGCCGTCATCCTCAAGCTGACCAGCGCCCCCAGCCCGGCCGCCCGGGCCAGGCGACTATCCGCGTTGACCAAGCTGCTGGCCGCCGGCGACCCGATCCCGCCACCCCAGGTCGGTTGAACGTTGAACCGATTCCCGCGCACGTGCGTGCCTCCCTGAACGGAGGTCGTCGAGAGGAGACGCATCGTGCGCCACCGTGTAGCCACCATCGCGCTGGGACTGACCGCGGCACTCGCCGCAACCCTGCTCGGACCGGCCGGCACAGCGACCGCACACGACAAGCACCACGACCTGTTCCCGAGCACCATCAACCTGCCCAACGGCTTCCAGCCCGAGGGCATCGCGATCGGCAAGCACCCGTACGCGTACTTCGGGTCCCGCGTGAACGGGGCCATCTACCGGGCCAGCCTGGCCACCGGGCGCGGCGAGATCATCAACCCCGGCTTCGGCACCGGCTCGCTCGGGCTCAAGCTGGACGACCGCGGCCGCCTGTTCATCAGCGGCCAGACCAGCGGCGACGGCCGGGTCATCGACGCCCGCACGGGCAAGACGTTGAAGATCTGGAACTTCACCGACGGCACGAGCTTCGTCAACGACGTGATCCTCACGCGTGACGCCGCCTGGTTCACCGACTCGCAGCAGCCCGTGCTCTACAAGGTGCCGTTCGGCAAGCACGGCAGGCTCGGCGACCGGTTCGTGACCGTCCCGCTCACCGGGGACTTCGTCTTCACACCGGGAGCCACCAACGCCAACGGCATCGCCCGTACGCCCGACGGTCGCGACCTGCTCGTCGTGCAGTCGAACACCGGCCTGCTGTTCCGGGTCGACGACGACGGCGAGGCGACCCAGGTCGACCTCGGCGGCGTGCCGATGACCAACGGCGACGGCCTCTGGCTCGAGGGACGCCGACTCTACGTCGTGCAGAACCGCCTCAACCAGATCGCCGTGGTCGACCTCAACCGGTCGGGCACCCGGGGCACGGTGGTCCGCACGATCACCAGCGCGTCGTTCGACGTGCCGACCACGATCGCCCGCTACGGCACGCGGCTCTACCTGCCCAACGCCCGGTTCACGACCCCGCCGACGCCCGACACGACCTACACGGCGGTCGCCGTCAGGCCGTGACGTCGACGGTCACCAACCGCTGGGTGGCGCGGGACAGGGCGACGTAGAGCGTGCGTACGCCCGCCGCGCCACCCGCGCGGATCTCGCCCGGCGCGACCAGCACGACACCGTCGTACTCCATGCCCTTGGCCTGCAGGCTGGTCACCACCTGCAGGCGCGGGTCGCCGACGGCGGCCAGCCACCCGGCGACCTCGGCCACCCGCTCCACCGCCGTGATCACGCCGACCGTGCCCTCGACCTGACCGAGCAGGTCGTCGACCGCGATGCGGACCGAGGAGGCCAGCTCCGCGGCCGGCACCGCCAGGGCCACCGGCGCCACACCGGTCGTCCGCACGGCGGTCGGCAGCGGCAGGTCCGGCGCGATCGTGCGGATCTCGGCCGCGGCGACCTCGAAGATCTCCGCCGAGTTCCGGTAGTTCGTGGTCAGCGTGTACGCGTTGCGCGCCCGCGTGCCCAGCGCCCGGTCACGGGACTGGTCGAGCTCCCGCGGGTCGCCCGTCCACGCGGTCTGCGCCGGGTCGCCGACCACCGTCCACGACGCCAGCCGGCCGCGCCGGCCCAGCATCCGCCACTGCATCGGCGAGACGTCCTGGGCCTCGTCGACGACGACGTGCGCGTACTCCCGGTAGTCGTCGGGCCGGGTGGTCGCGGCGGCCCGCGCGGCCCGGGCCCGGTCGGCGGCCGTGCTCAGCTCGTAGACGCCCTGCGCCACCTGGAACTGGCCCCGCTGCCGGCGGGCCGCCTGCATGGGGCGGCCGAGCAGCGCGTCGAGCTCATCGAGCAGCGCCACGTCGGCGATCGTCGGGTCCTCGGCGTCGAAGGCGCCGGTCAGCAGGTCCACTTCGGCCGGTGACAGCAGGTTCGCGGCATAGCGCCGCAGCCGGGCGGGGTCGGCCAGCCAGGCCAGCACGTGCCGCGGCCGGAGGCGGGGCCACCACTCCTTGACGAACGAGCGGAAGTCCTCGCGCTCGGCCAGCTGGTCCTCGAACTCGCGCTTGCTCGGCAGCCCGGGCACCTTCTGCTCCTGGGCCTGCGCCCAGAGCGCGTCGAACAGCCCGTCGAAGCCGGCCCGCCGCACCTCGTTGCGGCGTGCGCCGCGGGGCAGCGCGCGGGTGCGGACGCGGTCGAGGTGGTTGCGGTCGAGCTGGAGCAGCGTGCCCCGGTAGAGCAGGCGCAGCGTGGTCGGGCCGTCCGGCACGGCGTCGTGCGACGCGCGCTCCAGCACCCGGCGCATCCGCAGCGAGCCCTTCACGGCGGCCACCGGCCCCGGGTCGGTGCGGGTGGCGGACCAGCCCGGCACAAGCGTGCCGAGCGAGCGCAGCGTCGCCGACTCCTCGCCCAGCGACGGCAGCACGGACGCGATGTACTCCACGAACACGGTGGACGGTCCGACCACGAGGATGCCGCCGCCGGCGAACCGGCTGCGGTCCGAGTAGAGCAGGTACGCGGCCCGGTGCAGGGCGACGGCGGTCTTGCCGGTGCCGGGGCCGCCGGAGACGATCGTGACGCCGCCGCCGGGGGAGCGGATCGCCTGGTCCTGCTCGCGCTGGATGGTCGCGACGATGTCGCGCATGCCGTGCCCGGTGGCCTTCGACAGCGAGGCGAGCAGGGCGCCGTCACCGACGACCCGCATCTGCTCGGGCGCGGCGTCGGGGTCGAGCAGGTCGTCCTCGATGCCGGTGACCTTCTCGCCGGACGACTGGATCATGCGGCGCCGCACGACGCCCTGCGGCTCGGCCGCGGTGGCCTGGTAGAAGGCCGCCGCCGCGGGCGCCCGCCAGTCGACGACCAGCGGCTGCGCGTCCTCGCCGCGGACGCCGAGCCGGCCGACGTGGAAGCTGGCGCCGGTGCGCAGGTCGAGGCGGCCGAACACCAGGCCCTCGTGCTCGGCGTCCAGCAGGTAGCGCCGCCGGGCGGCGTGGAAGACGAACGCGTCCCGCTCGACCAGCGCGCCGAAGTTGCCGACCGAGGCCTGGCGGTAGCCGTCGCGCTCGGCGCGGGCGGCCTCCTGCCGCAGCTCCGCGACCCGGGCATAGACCCGGTCCACGTGCTTCTGCTCGGTGGCGATCTCCTGCTGGAGGGTGGTTACGTCGGTCAAGCGGATGGCTCCTCGTGCGATGGGTCGACCACGGGTCGCGCGGCCAACCTGAACGAGGGTAGTGGGCATCCGCCCGGGACGGATCGGCAACCGGGTCGATGTGCCGGTCCTCGCACCTCGATAGAATCGGGTCATACCCCTTACGGTGGTGCGGTGTCGCATCAACGTTGGATGATCTACGGCGCCAACGGCTACACCGGCGAGCTCGTCGCCCGGTTGGCCGCCGCCCGCGGTGCCCGCCCGCTCCTCGCGGGCCGCAACGCCGTCGCCGCCCTCGCCACCGAGCTGGGGCTCGACCACGTGGCCTTCGACCTGCGCGACCCCGACGAGACCCGGCGCCGGCTCGCCGACGTCGACGTGGTCGCCCACTGTGCCGGCCCGTTCGTCGCGACCTCCGGGCCGATGGTGGACGCCTGCCTGGCCACCGGCACCCACTACCTCGACGTGACGGGCGAGCATCCGGTCTTCGAGGCCGTGCTGGCCCGCTCGGCCGACGCCGAGGCCGCGGGCGTCGTGCTGCTCACGGGCGCGGGCTTCGACGTCGTCCCGACCGACTGCCTGGCCAACCTGCTGCACGCGGCGCTGCCCGACGCGACCGCGCTGGAACTCGCGTTCTCAGCGCCCGGCGGGATGAGCCGGGGCACGGCGACGACGGGCCTGGCGCTGAACGCCGGGGGCGGCCGGCGGCGCGTCGCGGGCGTCCTGGTGCCGACCCCGATGGGTACGCCGGCCCGCGAGGTGCCGTTCCCGTCGAAGGTCCGCCAGGTCGGCTGCGTGCCCTGGGGCGACCTGGTCACCGCGCACCACTCGACGGGGATCGGCGACATCGTCGTCTACACCCGCGTGCCGGCGCCCAGCCTGCTGTCCCGGCTGATCCGCTTCGCGCCGGTGCGCGCGCTCGCCGCGCGGGCGATCCGCCGCCGGCCACCCGGCCCGTCGGCGGCGACCCGGGCGGCGACGCGCATCGAGGTCTGGGGCGAGGTGCGCAACGCGGCGGGGGAGACCCGGACCGCCACGCTGACCGGCCCGAACGCCTACGACCTGACCGCCGACGCCGTCCACCGGGCCGCCGAGCACCTGCTCGCCGGCACCGGCGGCCGGCGCGGTGGCGCGGTAACGCCGGGCGCACACACCCCGGCAACCGCCTTCGGCCCCAACTTCCTCACCGGCCTCGAAGACGTGACGGTGCACGCGCCTAGACGGTGATGACCACCTTCGCGCGGGCGTGCTCGGTCTCCAGGTAGCGCATGGCCTCCGGCACGTCCTTCAACGGGTATGTGCGGTCGATGACCGGGGTCAGCCGCCCGGCCTCGGCGTGGGCGCGCAGGGCCTCGAGGTGCTGGCGGCCGGGCGCGGTGCTGAGGACGACGATGCGTTGCCGGAGGAACGGCGCGAGCAGCCGCCCGCGGGTGATGAGCCAGACGGGCCCGACGAGGCTGCCGCCGCGGTAGACGCCGCCGCCGGAGAGCATCAGCGTCCCGGTCGGCGTCAGCGCGCGCCGGAACGCCGCCAGCGAACGGTTGCCTACGAGGTCGAACACGAGGTCGTGGCGTTCGCCGGACCGGGTGAAATCGGCGCTGGTGTAGTCGACGACGTCGTCGGCCCCGAGGGAGCGGACCAGATCCACGTTGCGGGTGCTGCACACCGCGGTCACCCGCGCGCCGAGCGCTTTGGCCAGTTGGACGGCGAACGTGCCGACGCCCCCGGACGCACCGTTGATCAGCACGCGCTGGCCGGGTCCGACGTCGCGCAACCCCATCAGCGCGGTGAGGCCGGCCAGCGGCAGGGCGGCCGCCTGCTCGGCCGTCAGGTTCGCCGGCCTCGGCGCCACCAGGCCCTCGGGCACGCACACGTACTCGGCGAACGCCCCGCTGGCGTCGCCCAGGTCGCCGAAGACCGGATCGCCCGGTCGTACGTGCCGCACGTCGGCGCCGACGGCTTCCACCCGTCCGGCGAAGTCGCGACCGCGGATGCGGGCCCGGGGCGCCGGACGGCCCCAGCCCAGCCGGGCCAGCCGGGGGTCACCTCGCATGACGTGCCAGTCGTACGCGTTGAGCGCCGCGGCCTCCACCCGCACGAGCACCTCACCTGGACCCGGCACCGGGGTCTCGACGTCCGTGAGCGTGAGCGTCTCGGGTGGGCCGTACCTGTCCTGGACGATCGCCTTCATGATTCCCTCCGAGGTGTACGGTGTACACTCCACGGTAGGTGTACGGCGTACACCTGTCAAGACGGCTAAGGTCGGATCCGTGATGGCTGAGCAGGTCGACACACTGCGCCGGGCGCCGCTGAGTCGCGACCGGGTCCTCCGCGCCGCGGTCGCGCTCGCCGACGAGACCGGCATCGAGTCGCTGAGCATGCGCAACCTCGCCAACGAGCTCGGCGTCGTCCCGATGGCGCTCTACAAGCACGTGGCCAACAAGGACGAGCTGCTCGCCGGCATGATCGACGTGATCGTCGGCGAGATCGACCCGCTGGAGACCGACGCCGACTGGAAGCGCGCGGTGCGCCGGCGCATCCTCTCGGCGCGGGAGGCGCTGCTCCGCCACCCCTGGGCGCCGCTGGCGATCGAGTCGCGCAACGAGGCGACGCCGGCGATCCTCGACTACCTCAACTCGATGGTCGGCGCGCTGCGCGGCGGCGGGTTCTCCACCGACCTCGCCCACCACGTCATGCACGCGATGGGCAGCCGGATGCTGGGCTTCAGCCAGGAGCTGTTCGACCCGACACGGCGCGCGGGCCGGTCCGGGGCCGCCGAGCCGCCGCCCCCGCCGGCGGCGTTCCCGGCCGAGGCCGCGGCCGCGTTCCCACACCTCGCGGCGATCGCCGGCGCGGCCGCCCACGACGACGAGTCGGTGGTCGGCCCGGGCTGCGACGACCAGTTCGAGTTCGAGTTCGCGCTGGACCTGCTGCTCGACGGCATCGACCGCCTCCGCGCCGACGGCTGGACGTCGAGACCCTAGGCAGCCTGGAGGTCGGGCGCGTCCCGGGTGTCGCCCAGGGCGGCCCGGGTGACCTCGGCCAGCGCCGCGGTGACGATCGCCGGGCGCTCCAGCATCAGCATGTGGCCCGCGCCGGGGCAGATGGTCAGGTCGGCGTCCGGCAGGGCGTCGGCGATCGACTCGGCGCACGGCGGCGGGGTCAGCCGGTCGCGGTCACCGACCAGGGCCGCCGCCGGCAGGTCACCGAGTGCCGCCAGCGTGGCCAGCCGCTGCTGCTCGCCGACCGAGGAGCGGAACGCGCCGATCGCCAGCAACTGCACCCGGGCGACCGCGGCGGTGGTGAGGATCAGGTCGTCGGGCGCGCACCGGTCGCCGAAGAGCAGCCAGCGCAGCGACGGCGCGAGCGCCCGGAGCAGGTAGCGGTGGACCCGCCACGAGCCGCCGCGGGCCAGGATGCCGGCGCCCGTGGTCTCGACGAGGCGGACGAGGCGCGTGATCCGCGACGGGAGCCCGTACACCGTGTGGGTGTGTCCCTCGGCGGTGGTCGAGATGAACACCAGCCCGGCGACCCGGGTCGCGAAGGACAGGGGATGGCCGTGCGCGTACTCCATGATCGTCATGCCGCCCAGGGAGTGCCCGGCGAGCACGATCGGGCCGGTCGGCGCGATCGTGGCGATCACCTCGGCCAGGTCGTCGCCGAGTTGCGCGAGGGTGGCGCCGGCCCGGGTGGTGCCGTCGGAGCGGCCGTGCCCGCGGGCGTCGTACGCCACGATCCGCACCGGTGTGTCGAGGGCGTCGGGCAGCCCGGCGAGCTGGCGGTGCCAGGTGCGGGTGTCCAGGGTCCAGCCGTGCAGCAGGAAGACCGTGACCGGGGCGTCGTCGGGACCGCTGATCTCGACGTGTAGCCGCACGCCGTCGGTCAGCGTCACCGCGAGCCGCTCCGGCATGGTCACCTCCAAGGCTGAGGATTCCGCACCGATGTTCTTACCCACGCACATACCGGGCAGTAACAATCATGCCTTAAGCTGCGTTCAGGACGCCAGATCCACTATCCGGTTACGACCCCTATGAGGCCAATATCCCCGATGGGCGAGTGGCCACTGGGGCACAACGTAAAGAAAACCATCAATTACCGACGGTAGCCTCGACACGAGCCCTGTTCACCTGTTGAAGTAAGGACTCGTCATGCACAACGGGAGGCTGGGTGGACGAGCTGATCGCGGAGGCAAAAGAGGTCGCGACCGCAGCGGCGACCCGGCTGGGCATCACCGTGCGGGAGCTCCGTGAGCCCGCCGCCCACGAGGACGTGGCCCAGCTGTTCGGCAGGATCTGGCGCACGGACTCGCCCAACCAACTGCTCGACGCGCGGATGATGCGGGCGTTGTCCTACGCGGGCAACTACGTGGTCGGCGCGTTCCGCGACGACGTGATGATCGGCGCCGCCGTCGCGTTCTTCGGCATCGACCACCTCCACTCGCACATCACGGGCGTCGACCCGGCCACGCAGAGCCGCGGCGCCGGGCACGCCATCAAGCTGCACCAGCGCGCCTGGGCGCTGGACCGCCACATCGAGTCGGTGCACTGGACCTTCGACCCGCTGGTGCGCCGCAACGCCTACTTCAACCTGCACAAGCTGGGTGCCCGCGCGATCAAGTACCTCCCGGACTTCTACGGCCGGATGACCGACGGGATCAACGCCGGCGACGCCACCAGCGACCGGCTCTACATCCAGTGGGACGTCGCCTCGCCGGAGGCGATCGCGGCCGCGGCCGGCGACACCCGCGAGATCAACATGCAGGCGGTGTACGCGGCCGGCGCGGAGGTGGCGCTCGCCCGCGACGACTTCGGCCGGCCCAACCCCGGCAAGGCGGTGCACGACGGCCGGCCGCTGCTGGTCGCCGTGCCCCTCGACATCGAGGCCATGCGGGGCACCGACCCGCCGCTCGCCGTCGCGTGGCGCCGCGAGGTCGGTGACGCGCTCTGCGCGGCGTTCGATTCGGGCTACCGCATCGTGGGCATGGCCCGCGACGGCTGGTACGTCATGGAAACCGACTGAAGGATCTTTGTTGAACCTGCGTGGCCTCGAACTCCGCCGCATCGCCCTGCCCCTCGTCAGCCCGTTCCGCACCTCCTTCGGCACCGAGACCGCCCGCGACGTCCTGCTCGTCCGCGCGGTGGGCGAGGCCGCCGAGGGCTGGGGCGAGTGCGTGGCGATGTCGGAGCCGCTCTACTCCAGCGAGCACGTCGACGGCGCCGCCGAGGTGATCCGCCGCTTCCTGCTGCCCGAGGTGGCGGCGCTGGCCAAGTCCGGCGAGCTCACCGTGCCCCGGCTGGAAGCGGCCCTCGGCCGGATCAAGGGCCACCCGATGGCCAAGGCCGCCGTGCTGACCGCCCTGCTCGACCTGTCGCTGCGCGAGTCCGGGACGTCGTTCGGGGCCTACCTCGGCGCCGTCCGCCCGACCGTGCCGGCCGGTGTCTCGGTCGGCATCATGTCGTCGATACCGGCCCTGCTCGACGCGGTCGAGGGCTACCAGGCCCAGGGCTACGTGCGGATCAAGCTGAAGATCGAGCCCGGCTGGGACGTCGACGCGGTCCGCGCGGTCCGGGAGCGGTTCGGCGACGACCTGCTGCTCCAGGTCGACGCGAACACCGCGTACACGCTGGCCGACGCCCGGCACCTGGCCCGGCTCGACCCGTTCGACCTGCTGCTGATCGAGCAGCCGCTGCCCGAGGACGACCTGCGCGGCCACGCCGCCCTGGCCCGGCTGATCCGCACGCCGGTCTGCCTCGACGAGTCGATCACCTCGGCCCGGGCGGCGGCCGACGCGATCGCGCTCGGCGCCACCTCGGTCGTCAACGTCAAGCCCGGCCGGGTCGGCGGCTACCTGGAGGCCCGCCGGGTGCACGACGTGTGCGCCGCCAACGGCGTGCCGGTCTGGTGCGGCGGGATGCTCGAGACAGGTCTCGGCCGCGCGGCCAACGTGGCGCTGGCGGCGCTGCCGAACTTCACCCTGCCGGGCGACACCTCGGCGTCGGACCGCTACTTCGCCCGCGACATCACGGAACCGTTCGTGCTCGACGGCGGCCACGTGGCGGTGCCGACCGGCCCGGGCCTCGGCGTGACGCCGGACGCCGACTATCTCGCCGAGATCACCACGGGCACGGAGTGGCTGGCGCTGCCCTGAGCGACGTCACGGCCGAGCGCGAGCGCGGCGAGGACGATCCCGGCCAGGCTGATCGCGATCGCCAGGGCGGCGATCACGAGCGCCGTCGTGACCAGCAGGCCGCGTGGTTCCGCGGGGGCGGCCGGCCCGCGCCGAAGATTCACGCACAGACGTTACGTCGTGGTTGTCATGTGTGGTATTCGCCGTTCGAGTGACCCCGCGGACCGGCCCGGCCGTCGCGATGTCCGCTGGTCGAGGCCCCGGTTTGGCAAGATGCGGTGATGCGCCGTGTCCATCTGGAAGCAGCCGAGGACCACGTGCAGCGGCTGGCGCGGGAGAGCGACCCCCTCGGCGCGGTCAAGGAGCTCATCTGGAACGCGCTCGACGCCGACGCCACCCGGGTCGACGTGGTGCTGCACCGCTCACCCCTCGGCGCCGTCGAGCGGGTGACCGTGCGTGACGACGGCACGGGGATGGCGCCCGAGGCGCTGGCCGCCGCGTTCGACCGGATCGGCGGCTCGTGGAAGAAGTGGACGGCGGGCACGCTGCTCAAGCAGCGGACCCTGCACGGCAGCAACGGCCAGGGGCGGCTGCGGGCGTACGCGCTCGGCGACCACATCCGCTGGACGACCGTCGCCGACGGGGTGGGTGGCCGGTCGCGCACCGAGGTGGCCGCGCACGCCGGTGCCCGCAACGACTTCCTCATCGGCGACAGCGTCCCGACCCGCGAGGCGACCGGCACCCTGGTCGAGGCGTGGGGCAAGCAGTCGCCCCGGCTCGACCGGCTGCCGCTGCGGGCCAACCACCGCCGGCTGACGACCGAGCTGGCGCCCTACCTGACCGCGTACCCGGAGGTCTCGGTCGTCTACGACGGCGTCGCCGTCGACCCGCGGACCTCGGTGCGGCACACGTCGGTCTACCCGCTGACCTTCGCGGGCGGCGACGCCCAGCTCAAGGTCATCGAATGGTCGGCGGCGGTGGACCGCGAGCTGCACCTCTGCGACGGCGGCGGCATCCCGGTCGGCACGGTCGACGCCGGGATCAGGGCGCCGGGCTTCGACTTCACCGCGTACGTGCTCTGGCCGCCGATGGCCGAGCACGTGAGCGACGTGCACCTGGGGGAGGGTCACGACAGTGAGGTGACCGCCCTGCTCGCGGTCGCCCGGGAGCAGTTGCGGGCGCACTTCCGCAGCCGGGACGACGACCGGCGGCGCGAGCTTGTGCAGCGGTGGCAGGCCGAGGGGAGCTACCCGTACGACGATGCCGCCGCCGGGCCGGACCGCGCGACGTTCGACCTGGTGGCCACCGCGGTGCACCGGCACATCCCGCGCCGCGGCAACCAGCGGCGGGCCACGCTCGCCCTGCTGCGGGAGGTGGTGCGCGCCCGGCCCGAGCGGGTCGCGGCCGTGCTCGACGAGATCTTCAAGCTCTCGGACGACGACCGGGGCCAGCTCGACCGGATCCTCGGCGACACCCGGGGCATCCGCGCCGCCGCCACCGTGGGCGACCGGCTGGCGGCGATCGCGACGCTGCGCCGCCTGCGTACCGCCGACCCCGACCGGCTCGGCGCGGTCCTGGCGGAGCACACCTGGGTGTTCGGCGAGCGGCACGGGCTGCTGACGGCCGACCGGCAGCTCGACGCGGTGGTGGACCGGCACGCCGGCCCCGACCTGCTGCTGGCCCGGGCGCGCCGGGAGCACGAGCGCCGGCAGCACCTGGTGGTCGGCACCGTGGACACCGCGGGCGCGAAGGAGCTGACCCAGCTCGTGTCCTACGCGGAGGCGGTGGCGGGCGACGCCGGGTTCCGCGGCATCCGGGTCGACTGGGACGTGTGGCTGCTGGCGGGCCGGGTGGACGACGACCTCAGGCCGGCCGTGCGCGACCCGCACCGCCCGCGGGGCTGCGTGCTCGACCGCGTGGGCCTGCGGGTCTGGGTCCGCGACTGGGCGGAGGTGCTCAACGAGTGCACGGACCGGGTGCGCTTCTACGAGCAGGGCGTGACCGGCTACCCCGACCGGGCCCGGTTGCCGTGATCGTCGCGGTCGATGCGTAGCTCGCGTTCCAACTCGGCGAGGGCCGCGCGCAGGTCGTCGATCCGCTGGGTGATCGCGATCCGGTCGACCTCGTCGGGCACGCCGTCGCCGTCCTGGTCGTAGCCGGGTGCCAGGCCCTCGCTCATCTCCAGCCGCCGGGCCTCCTCCATCGAGTTGACGATGACCGCGATCAGGATGTTGAGCAGCAGGTTCGCCGTGATCAGCACGTAGCTGACGTAGTAGACGAGCGTCCACGGCGAGATCTCCATGCCCGCCTTGATCAGGTCCGGCAGCGTCTCCTGGGAGAGCAGCACGAACAGCGTCAGCACGGCCCGGCCGATCGTGCCGTACTGGTCGGGGAAGTGGTCCTTGAAGATCAGCCAGCCGGCCATGCCGTAGACGTAGAGGGTGACCAGGGCCAGGGCGAGGAACCCGCCGACGCCGGGCAGGCTGCGCAGCAGCGCGGTGACGATCGTGCGCAGGCCGGGGGAGAACCGGACCAGCCGCAGCACGCGTGCGATGCGCACGATCCGCAGGACGGTCGAGTCACCGTAGAGGCCGGGGATGAACGCGGCCGCGATGACGGCGAAGTCGAAGACGTTCCAGCCGTGCCGGAAGAAGTCCTGCGGCCGGCGACCGTGCGCGCCGAGCCGCACGGCGATCTCCAGCACGAAGACGACCCGGAACATCCACTCCAGACCGTGCAGCAGGGGCCGGAAAGAGCCGAGATGGGGGTACGTCTCGACGCCGAGCGCGACCGCATTGGCCCCGATCACGACGACGATGACGACATCGAACGCGCGCGATCCGACAATCCGGGCGCATCGCCGGGCAAAGGGCGTCGTCGCCGCCGGTGTGGTCCGTTGCGCGGGCACGGTGCGCTTGATCATCAATGGATCGTAGTTTCCGCGGACCGCGGCGGTGCTCAGCCGGCGAGGTGGGCGTCCAGTGTGGCCCGCAGCAGCGGTTCGGGGTCGGCCTCGCCCGTGGCGAGTTGGAGGCTGCCCCAGCTCCAGAGTTGGGCGATGCCGTGCAGGTTGGCCCAGAGCGCGCCCGCCACGACGGCGGGTGGTTCCGGCGAGCGGGTGCCGGCCCGGCGCACCAGGTCGGTGAGCGTGGCGAACAGCGGCAGCGCCGTGCCGCGCAGGCCCAGGTGGCCGCTGGCCAGCAGATCGTGCCGGAACATCAGCGCGAACATGTGGGGGTTCGCCCGGGCGAAGTCCAGATAGCGCCGGGCGAGCCCGAGCAACTGGGCGCGCGGCTCGCCCGCCGGGTCCAGGGCGACGGCCGCACCCAGCCGGCCGTAGCCCTCGCGGGCGATCGCCGACAGCAACTCGAGGTGGGTGGGGAAGTAGCGGCGCGGCGCGCCGTGCGACACGCCGGCCCGCCGGGCGATCTCGCGCAGCGACAGCGCCGCCAGGCCCTCCTGTTCGAGGAGGTCGACACCGGCCCGCACCAGCCGTTCCCGCAGCCCGTCCGTCATGGACAGTGTTCTAACACCTGCGGAAGTGCCAGATGATCGCGGCCGGGGTGTTGCCGTAGGCGGCGTCCACCGCCTCGGCCGCCCAGGACCGCAGGAACGGGCCGCCGCCGGTGTCGCTGGGCGGCCAGAGCGGCTCGTGGCAGGCCCGCACCGCGAAGCCCGCGCCCACCGCGGCGGTGACGTAGGCGCTCGGCCGGAACCGGCTCGCCGGCAGCCGCGCCTCGACCCCGTCGTCGTCCACCGTGGACGCGATGCCGCCCAGGTAGAGCGACTGCCAGTGGATGTCGGAGGTGACCAGGTGGCCGCCGGGGCGCAGCACGCGGGCGAACTCGGCGAACACGGGCTCCAGCGCCGGCAGGTGGGTCAGGGCCAGCGCGCAGGTGACCACGTCGACGGAGGCGTCCGGCAGCGGGAGGGCGCGCAGGTCACCGTGGAGGAAGGTGGCGCCGGGGGCGTTGCGGCGCGCGTACGCCAGCATCTCGGGTGAGCTGTCCACGCCCACGACAGTGTGACCCGTCGCGGCGAGGTGGGCCGCGTGCCGGCCGGTGCCGCAGGCGGCGTCGAGGGCCCGCCCGGCGGGCAGCCCCGCGAGGATCGCCCGGACGAGCGGTTCCTCGACGTCGATCAGGGGGTTGCCGGGTTCGTCGTACGAGCGCGACCAGACGCGGTAGCCCGCCACCGTGTCGGTCTCGCCGACGTGGTCGCTCGTGCCGAGTTCGCCGCGCGCGTCGGCCGCCAGGATGCGGCGGACCTCGGCGAGCCGGTCGGCGACGAAGGCGGCGTCGAACTCGCCCGCGAACGCCCGGTGCAGCGCCAGCCCTTCCATGCCGAGCAGGAAGGCGGCCGGATGACGGAAGGCCATGCCGGCACGCTAGTGATCAACCGGGACGCGTCGCGAGCGAGTTTCGGGCGCACGAAAGAGCGCCCCGGCACCGGCCGGAGCGCTCTCGTGGGTGGCTCAGGCTTCGAAGACGCCCGCGTCGACCAGGCGCTTCTCGGTCACGTCCCAGCCGTGGGCGGGGAACGCGGCCGCGAGGCCGGTCAGCTCGGCGCGGATCTTCACGGCGTGGCCGGCGCCGGCCAGCGTCCGGATCTCCTCGACGAACGCGTCGGAGTCGGTGCGCAGGTGCGCGGTCTTGCCGTTGGTCAGGTTGCGCACGTAGGCGAACTTCCCGTTGTTGAGCGGGATCAGGTACTTGAACTCGCCGAGCACGCTGAGCGCGCCACCCTGTCCGGCCTGGCCGGCCCGGACTGAGGCGCGCGCGGTCTTGGAGGTGTTGCTCGCCACGGGGGGACTCCTTGCCAAGGTCACGCGTACAGGAAATGGGCCCGCAGGGGCCCAGTTGAGAGTACACCAGCGGGTGGATCGGCTCTTCGGACCGAACGTCACACCCAAATTTCCGATTCCCTGGCGCAACATTGGCCCCAGGCGTCATCATGATGGCTGACCACTCGAAGTGATCGAGGTCGTAGGGGAAGACGCACCTCGGGTCTTCGGGAGGTCACCGTGCCAACGCGTGGCGTCGTTTACGTCCACTCGACCCCGCTCGCCGTGTGCCCACACGTCGAGTGGGCGATCGCGCGCGTCCTCACCGCGCCGGTCACACTGCACTGGACCGCGCAGCCGGTCGACCCGGGTGCGCGGCGCACCGAGTGCAGCTGGACCGGTCGCGCGGGGACCGGCGCGGAGCTGGCTGCTGCCCTCCGGCAGTGGCCCATGATCCGTTTCGAGATCACCGAGGAGCCCAGCCCGGGCTGTGACGGTGAACGCTTCATGTTCGTGCCCGGCCGTGGGCTGTTCCGGGCGACCGCCGGGGCCGCCGGTGACATCCAGCTCGGCGAGGACCGACTACGGGCGATCATGGCCAGCTCCCGCGCCCCCGAGGCGCTACAGCACGCCCTCGACAAGGCGCTCGGCACCTCCTGGGACGCGGAGCTCGAGCCCTACCGGTACGCCGGCGACGGGGCGCCCGTGACACTCCTCACGCGGGTGGGGTGATCGCCACCTCCACCGGGGCCGAACGGACGACCTCCGAACCGCGCACCAGGCACCATTGCCGTCGCGGCCTACCCGTCCCGTGTCAATTCCGGACCGACCGTATTGCCGGCTTCACTTGCTCATAACGCAAAAGGCTGGCCATCATGGCTCGATGGCCTCCCCCCGGAGCCGCCTCGCGTTGCTTTTCGCCGCTGTCGTCGCCGCGCTCCTCGTGGCCGTCACGGCCTGCGGTAAGCCGGCGCCCCGCGCGGCAGCACCCTCTCCGTCCCAGGCTTCCGCGACCGCACCGGTCGCTCCGAGCCCGTCCGCGACCGGCGACCCCGCCGGCCGCGCCGCGGCCCTGGCCCGGACGCTCTCCGACGAGCAGCTCGCCGGCCAGGTGCTGATGCCGTACGCCTACGGCAGCTCGGCGACCGACGTGACCCCCGCCTCGGCCGCCGGCAACCAGAAGCTCGGCAAGGTCGACACGCCCGCGCAGATGATCCAGAAATACCACCTGGGCGGCCTGATCCTGGTCGGCTTCTCCGCGGACGACCCCACGTCGACCAACCAGGCCACCACCAACGTCGACAACCCGAAGCAGATCACCGCGCTGACCGAGGGCCTGCAGCAGGCGGCCGGCGGGCAGGCGCCCATCTTCATCGGCACCGACCAGGAGTTCGGCGCCGTCACCCGGATCAAGAGCGGCGTGACGCTGCTGCCCAGCGCGATGGCGCTCGGGGCGGGCGGCAACCCGGCCGCGACGCAGCAGGGCTGGAAGGTGGCCGGCGACGAGCTGCGCACGCTGGGGCTCAACGTCGACTTCGCCCCCGACGCCGACGTGCTCGGCACCGCCGACGGCGGCGTGATCGGGTCGCGGTCGTTCGGCTCCGACCCGAAGGCCGTCGGTGACCAGGTCGCCGCCTCGGTGCGCGGCCTGCAGTCGGCCGGCGTCGCCGCGACCCTCAAGCACTTCCCCGGCCACGGCAGCACCCCCTCCGACTCGCACACCGACCTGCCGGTGATCGGCAAGAGCAAGGCCGACCTCGACAGGTCCGACCTGCTGCCGTTCCGGTCCGGCATCGACGCCGGCGCGCAGATGGTGATGAGCGGCCACCTCGACGTGAAGTCGATCGAGCCGGGCGTGCCCGCCTCGTTCTCGCACAAGGCGCTGGTCGACGTGCTCCGCGGCGAGCTCGGCTTCAAGGGCGTCGTGGTCAGCGACGCGCTCAACATGGCGCCGGCCGAGAAGTGGCCGGCCGGCGAGGCCGCGGTCCGCGCCCTGAACGCGGGCAACGACCTGCTGCTGATGCCGCCGGACGTCGGCGGCGCCTACCAGGGCCTGCTCGCCGGCCTGCACGACGGCTCGCTGAAGAAGGAGCGGCTGGTCGAGGCCGTCACCCGCGACCTGACCCTGCGCTTCACGCTCGCCGACACCCAGGTGGGCGCCGGCAAGACGGTGCTCGCCGCCGACGCGCACAAGGACGTCGCCAGCGGCCTGGCCGCCGCCGCGGTCACCCAGTTCCGCGGCCAGTGCGGCGCGCCGGTCAAGGGGCCGGTCACCGTGACGACCTCGCCGGGGCGCGACACCAGCAAGGCCAACCTCGAGCGGGCGCTGAAGGCCGAGGGCGTGCAGGTGGTGCCGAGCGGTGGTCGCGAGGTGCACCTGGTCGGCTACGGCGACGGCGCGGGCGACCTGAGCAGGACCGCCGACACGACGGTCGGCATGGACACGCCGTACGTGCTCAGCGGCGCGAAGTCGCCGAACGTGCTGGCCACGTACTCGTCGTCGGCCGATTCGCTCAAGGCGTTGGCCAAGGTGCTGGCCGGAAAGCAGAAGCCGACCGGCAAGTCGCCGGTGGAAGTGTCTGGTTTGCCCCGTAGCGTGTGCTGATTTGCCCCGGCCCGACTGATACGGTTCCCCCGTTCGAACGCGGAGGGAGCACGAGTCGGGATGGGTCAGCAGGATCCGGCACTCTCCGTGGTCGTGCCGATGTTCAACGAGGAGGGCGTGCTGCCGCTCCTCGCCGAACGGTTGCGCGCGGTCCTCGACGGGCTGGCCGAGCCCTACGAGGTCGTGGCCGTCGACGACGGGAGCACCGACGCGACCGCGGCCGGCCTGCGCGGGCTGCGGGAGCGCTGGCCGCAACTCCGCGTCGTCCGGCTCCGCCGCAACAGCGGCCACCAGGCGGCGCTGATCGCGGGTCTGATGCGGGCGCGCGGCGGCTACGTGGTCAGCATCGACGCCGACCTGCAGGACCCGCCCGAGACCATCGCCGACATGCTCGCCCTGGCCCGGGCGGAGAAGCTCGACATCGTCTACGGCGTACGCGGCGACCGCAGTTCCGACACGGCGTTCAAGCGCCTCACGGCCGGCGCCTACTACCGGCTGATGCGGCGGCTGGTCGGCAAGCAGGTGCCCGCCCAGGCCGGTGACTTCCGGCTGCTGAGCCGGGCCGCCGTCGAGGCGCTGCGCGACCTGCCGGAGCGCACGCCGGTGCTCCGCCTGGTGGTGCCCTGGCTCGGCTTCCCGAGCGGCGAGGTGCACTTCCTGCGGGCCGAGCGGGCGGCCGGCCGCACGAAATATCCGTTCTCCCGGATGCTCGCCCTCGCCGTGGAGAGCGTCACCAGCTTCTCCGCCGCCCCGCTGCGGGTGGCGACCTGGCTCGGCCTGCTCGGCGTCGCCGTCTGTGCGCTGCTGGTGATCGCGGTGATCGTCGCGTACGCCCTGGGCCACACGGTCATCGGCTGGCCGTCGATCCTCCTCGCGGTGCTCTTCCTGGGCGCCGTCCAACTGCTCTGTCTCGGTCTGCTCGGGGAGTACGTGGCACGCATCTACACGGCGGTGCAGGCGAGGCCGGCCTACTTCATCGCCAGCGACAGTGACCCGGCCGAGACCGATCCAGGTGACACCGCCGCCCCTGGGCAGCGCCGCGCCGACGACGACCCGGCCGTGCTGGCCGACAGCCGCCGGTGAGCGCGCCCGCCGAGCGGCCCGCGCAGCCGCGGGTCGAGGTCAGCGCGATCCCGGCCGCGCGGGACGGCGATGCCGCCCCGGCCTCGTCGGCCTCCTTGGGCACCGTCGCGCCCCGTCGCGCGTATCCCTGGCATCTCCTGCCCTTCGTGGCGACGGTCCTCTACGTCGCGGCGGTCCTGCTCGCCGCGGACACCGCCGTGCTCGACCTGGTGAAATACGCGCTCTACCTGACGCTCGCGCTGACCCTGCCCGGCACGCTCGTCTATCGCGCGCTGCGCCGCACGCCCCACTCGCTGCTCGACGACCTGGCCATGGGCACCGCCGTCGGCCTCGTCCTCGAGCTGCCGGCCTGGACCCTCGTCTCGGTGCTCGACGTCCGCGGCGCGCTGTGGGCCTGGCCGCTGATCGTGGTGGCGCTCTTCGCCGGCGTGCCGGGGCTGCGCCGCCATTTCCGCCCCCACTACGAAAAAACCGCGCCGCTCGGCTTCTCGTGGGCGGTCGGCGGGGCGGTCGCGTTCTTCACCACCTACCTGTCGTCGACGTTCCTGCAGCGCAACCCGATCCTGCCGACCTCGGACGACACCCGGCAATATCTCGACCTGGCCTACCAGCTCTCGCTCGCGGGCGAGGCCAAGCACCAGTTCCCGCTGCACGTGCCGCAGGTGGCCGGCGAGCCGTTGTTCTACCACTGGTTCGGCTACGCGCACATGGCGTCCAGCAGCATGATCGGCGGCATCGACCTGCCGGTGGTCGCGCTGCGGCTGGCGATCCCGTTCCTGTGCGCGCTGGCGATCCTGCTGACGGCGGTGGTCGGCTGGCGCATCAGCGGCCGGGCCCTGGTCGGTGCGGTCGCGGCGGCGCTGTTCTTCGTGGTCGGGGAGACCAACTTCACCGACCCCGTGACCATGCCGTTCGGCACCCAGTCGTCGTTCGTCATCTGGCACGGCATGTCGATGATCTACTCCTGGGTGCTGCTGATCGCGCTCATCGGGGTGGTCTGCGGCCTGCTGACCGGAGCGTTCGGCCGCGGCGGCTTCGTGCTCGCGTTCCTCCTGCTGGTCGCGTCCAGCGGTGCCAAGGCCAGCTCGCTGCCGGTGGTCGCGGTGGCGCTGCTCGTGACGTTCCTCGTCGTGCTGGTCGCGCGCCGCAGGATCCCGTGGACGCCGCTCTGGCTGGGCGTGCTCACCGGGGCGGCGCAGCTGTTCGCGATGGGCGTGCTGTTCAGGTTCCAGGCCTACGGCGTCACGCCCGAGCCGCTGTGGAGCTTCGAGCGCTTCTGGACCCCGCCGGACGGGCCGATGTGGCTCGCGGTGCTGCCGGTCTGGTTCGCCTTCCTGGTCAACATGCAGCTCCGCGCTGCCGGCATCGTCCCGCTGCTCTGGCTGCGCCGCGGCCGGCTCGACCCGGCGCAGGTGTTCCTGCTGGCCGGCGGCATCGGCGGGCCGTTCATCTACCTCATGGTCAAGCAGCCCGGCGACGGCAACCAGTACTTCACCCGGGCCGGCTTCACGTTCGCGGTGCTGCTGTCGGCGTGGGGCTACGCGATGGTGTTCGACCGGGCCAAGCTGTCCCGGACGGCCCGGATCTTCCTCGGCGTCGAGACGCTGGCGTTCGCGGTCGTGCTGGTGCTGGCCCAGTTCGAGCTGGCCGGCCCGGCGCAGGCCTCGGCGCCGCCGCGCGTGCTCGACCCCCTGCTGCCCCTGCTGCGCTGGTCGCTGGGGCTGGCCGCGCTGGGCCTGGTCGTCGCGGCCCTCTGGCCGGTGCTGAGCCGGTGGTGGCCGGCCCTGCGGGGCCGGGGCGGCGTGGTCGCGCTGAGCGCGATCCTGGTGGTCGGCGCGCCCGGCCTGATCATGGACATGCGCAAGTCGGAGCGGTTCTCCAACGGCGGCGCGTACGCGACGGTCCCGCTGCCGAAGTCCCGCGTCGACGCGGCCCGCTGGGTGCGCGACCACAGCGCGCCGTCGGACGTGCTGGCCACCAACGTGCACTGCGTCAACACGCCGACGGACGGCTACTGCGACCCACGCTCGTTCTGGCTCTCGGCCTACGCGGAGCGCCGGGTCCTGGTCGAGGGCTGGGCGTTCGCGCCCCGCGTCTCCGAGGCGGGCTCGTGGGCGTTCTGGGACCCGGACCTGCTGGCCCGCAACGACGCGGCGTTCACCACCCCGTCGGCGGAGTCGCTGGCCGCGTTCCGGGCCCGCGACGGAGTCCGCTGGCTGGTCGTCGACCGCCTCGTCGGCGCGGAGTCACCGGAGCTGGAGGCCCTGGCGAACCTGCGCTGGTCCGACGGGCGGATGTTCGTCTACGAGCTGCGCTGACCGCCAGGGCAGCAGCAGCCCGGCGGCGAGGCAGAGCACGCCGGCGAGCAGCAGTGCGGGCCGCACCCCGGCCACGGCGGCGACCACGCCGCCCAGCGCGGTGCACAGGGGTTGGCTCACCTTCGCGCTGGCCGACCAGGCGGTGGTGACGCGGGTCAGCAGGTGGTCGGGCGTCGCGCGCATGCGGTAGGTGGCGAACACCGGGTTGAACACGCCGGCGGTGAACAGCAGGCCCGCCTGGGCCGCCAGGACGACGAGGAGCCCGCGCGGGCCGGCCGGGGCGAGCACGAGCAGCAGGATCCACGGCCCGCGGGCGGCACCCGCCCGCAGCAGGGTGCGCCGCTCGCCGAGCCGGCGGGTGACGCGGGGGGACAGCACGGTGCCGAGCAGCCCGGCCAGCGCGGGGGCGCCCAGCACGAGGCCGTACTGCCACGGCGTGAGGCGCAGGTCGCGCGGCATGAAGACGGTGAGCAGGGGCGCGGTCATCATGACCGCACCGCCGAACAGCATGGCGTTGGCGTAGAGGCCGCGCAGTCCGGGGTGGCGCAGCAGGTGCGTGATTCCGGCGCGCACCCTGACGACGAGCGACTCGGCGGCTTCGCCCGGTAGCGCGGGCGGTGCCGGCACCCGGCGCAGGAGCAGCGCGCCGAGCACGAAGCTGACCGCGTCGACGACGACCGTGGCGACGGCTCCCAGGCCGGCGCTCAGGAAGCCGCCGACCGACGGGCCGACGCTGGCCGCGGTCCAGTTGGTGGTCTCCATGCGGGCGTTCGCGGCGAGCAGCGCGTGCGGCGGGACGGTCTGCTTGACGAGTGCGCCGGCGGCGGCGAGATAGAGGATCGACCCGGCACCCTGCACGGCGGCCACCAGGCAGAGGTGCACGACGGTGAGCCGGCCGAGCGCGAACGCCACCAGCACCGTCAGCATCGCCGCGCACTGGACGCACTCGGTGGCGATCAGGACGCGCCGTTTCGGCAGGCGGTCGAGGGCTGGCGCCAGCGGCAGGGCGAGCACCGCGCTGGCCACGGCGGCGCTCGCGGCCATCAGGGCGACCTCGTCGGGGCCGGCGCCGACGACCGTGACGGCCAGGAAGGGCAGGGCGCCGAGGGCGACCGAACCACCCAGGAGCGTGACGCTGTAGGCCGCCCAGAGGGCGCGGAAGGCCGTCAGGCCGTCGGGACGTGCAGCGGCGTGGCCATCCGCATCATCCAGAAGCTGGACGGCACGCGGATCGCGTCGTCGACGACCTCGCCCGAGACGTCGGCGAAGGACTCGCGGGCCAGGGCCTCGAAGGCGGCCGGCTCGCGGACGTGCTCGCCGCGGTCGTTGTCGCTCATCCACTTCGAGATCCGGCCCTGGCCGGGCGCGTAGCAGGTGTCGACCGCGATCACCCTGCCGCCCGGCGCGAGGGCCTGCGAAGCCACCCGCAGCAGCGCGCGGGAGTCCTCGTCGGACAGGTGGTGCAGCAGGCCGAGCAGCAGCACCGCGTCGGCCGGCGGCAGCACGCCCAGGTGCCGCTCCCCGAAGATCTCCGTCGAGAACGTCGCCCGCTCCGAGCCGTAGCGGGCCGTCGCGTGCGCGATGTAGCGCTCCGACGTGTCGAACCCGAAGTAGGTCACCTTCGGCAGCCGGTCGAAGTAGTAGGCGGGCCCGCAGCCCACGTCGATCACCGTGTCGCCGTCGCGCAGGTCGAGCTCCGCCAGGCAGCGGTAGCGCAGCCGGTCGGAGCCGAGCGCCTTCTGCAGGGCGACGTACATGGTCACGTTGCCGAGCAGGTTCTTCAGCGGGGCCAGCACGGGGGACGACCTCTCCTAGGCGGGGCGGTGGGCGCGCAGCATCAACGAGACGCCGGGCAGGGACTTCACCGGAAGATAGCGTTCGGCCGCCACCACCGCGCGCAGGCCCAGGTTGACCGGCGCGGCGATGTCGTCGAGGTCGCTGCCGGTCGAATTGCGCCTGCGCCAGGCGGCGACCGGGCGGAGCAGCACGTTCCAGCTCCACAGCTCGTCGACGACCAGGCCGGCCTTCTCGATCACCGCGCGCAGCCCGGCCCGGTCGTAGCGCCGGACATGCCCGACGGCCACGTCGTGGGCGGACCAGAGCTTCATATCGGCGGGTACGGCGATCAGCACCGTGCCTCCCGGCCGCAGGACCCGGAAGATCTCGGCCGCGGCCTCGTGGTCCTCGTCGATGTGCTCCAGCACGTCGAACGCGGTGACGAGGTCGAGCGCGCCGTCGCCGACCGGGAGCGTGCGGGCGTCGGCACGGATGACGGACAGACCCCGCTCGCGGGCCACCGACGCGCCCTCGGCGCTGTATTCGAGCGCCACCGGCCGCCAGCCGTGGGCCCGCAGCACCCGGGTGTTGCCGCCGCCGGCCGCGCCGATGTCGAGGGCCGCACCGGGCCTCGCACCGAGCGCGCGCAGCGACCGGGCCAGCAGCGCCCGGCGCTCGGCGTACCACCAGTGGCGGTCCTCGAGCGCGGCGAGCTTGCGGATTTCGGTCGCTTCCACGGCACACACCCTATTACGCTGCCCGGCATGCCCGCGCCGCACGGATTCGACTACCAGGAGCGTGGCGACGGGTCAGTGGTGATCCTCCATCACGGCCGCCCGGCGACCACGCTGCGGGGCGGGCGCGCGGCCGAGTTCCTGGCCGAGGTGGAGACCGACCCGCAGGGCGTGATGGCCCGGTGGACCGGCAACTACCGCCGCGGCAACGAGCGGATGGGCAAGAACCACCCGCGCAACCGCTAGCTACAGCGGGATGTTGCCGTGCGCGCCGCGCGCGGCCGGGGCGGCGGCCAGCGCCTCCGCGATCCGGCGGCGGGTCTCGCCGGGCTCGATGACGTCGTCGACGACGCCGATCTCCAAGGCCCGCTGCACGCCCCCGGCCTCCTTGATCTGCTGCTCGACGAGTTGCTGGCGGACGGCCTCGCGCTCCTCGGGCGGCGTCGCGGCGAGCTTCTTGCGGTGCAGCACGTTGACGGCCGCCGACGCGCCCATCACCGCGATCTCCGCGTCGGGCCAGGCGAACACGGCGGTCGCGCCCAGGGAGCGGGAGTTCATCGCGATGTACGCGCCGCCGTACGCCTTGCGGGTCACCAGCGTCACCCGGGGCACGACGGCCTCGGCGAACGCGTGCAGCAGCTTGGCGCCGCGGCGCACGACGCCGTCCCACTCCTGGCCGAGGCCGGGCAGGTAGCCGGGCACGTCGACGAGGACGACCAGGGGGACGCCGAGTGAGTCGCACATGCGGACAAATCGGGCGGCCTTCTCGGCGCTGGCCGCGTCCAGGCAGCCGCCGAGCCGCAGGGGGTTGTTGGCGACCACGCCGACGGTACGACCGGCGAACCGGCCCAGCGTCGTGACGATGTTCGGGGCCCACTTGGCGTGCAGTTCCACGCCCGGCTCGTCGAGCAGGGCCTGCACGACCGGCTTGACGTCGTACGCCCGGTTGGCCGCCTCCGGCATCGTCCCCGTGAGGTCGTGCCCGGGGTCGTCGGTGGCGACGTCGACGGGGGAGAGGCGGCCCTGCCGCCCCAGCAGCGCGGCCAGCCGGCGGGCCTCGACCAGCGCGGTCTCGTCGTCCTTGGTGGTCACGTGCACGACGCCGGAGCGCCGCCCGTGCGGCTCCGGCCCGCCGAGCCGCTCCATGTCGACCTGCTCGCCGGTGACGCTGCGGACGACCTCGGGGCCGGTGACGAAGATCCGGCCGGCCCCGCTCATCACCACGACGTCGGTCAGCGCCGGCCCGTAGGCCGCTCCACCTGCCGCGGGGCCGAGCACCACGGAGATCTGCGGCACCCGGCCGGACGCCCGGACCATGGCCGCGAAGACCTGGCCGACCGCGTCCAGCGCGACCACGCCCTCGGCCAGCCGCGCGCCGCCGGAGTGCCACAGCCCGAGCACGGGGATCCGCTCCCGGACCGCGGCGTCGATCGCGTCGACGACGTGCCGGCAGCCCTCGGTGCCCAGTGCGCCGCCCATCCGGGTGGCGTCGGTGGCGTACGCGACCGCCGGCGTGCCGTCGATCTCGCCGCGGGCGGCCAGCACCCCGGAGTCGTCGCGGGGGGCGACCAGGCGCAGCGTGCCGGCGTCGAACAGAGCCCGCAGCCGGGCCTCCGGATCCCGGTGGTCCACGACTGCATGATCGTCGAGCGCGCTGCTCCTGGTCATCGAAATCCCCCCGATTAAGCCGCCCGGGTCACCCGCGGGTGAACACCAGCGCCACGTTGTGCCCGCCGAAACCGAACGAGTTGTTGAGCACCGCCGGGACGTCCATCGGCCGCGCCTTGAGCGCCGCCACGTCCAGGTCGAGCTTGTCGTCGGGGTCGTCGAGGTTGATCGTCGGCGGCACCACGCTGTCGCGGATGGCCAGGATCGAGGCGATCGACTCCAGCGCGCCGGCCGCGCCGAGCAGGTGCCCGGTCATCGACTTGGTCGCCGTGACCACCGGGTGGTCACCGAGGGAGGTGTGCAGCGCGACGATCTCGGCGAGGTCGCCGACCGGGGTGGAGGTCGCGTGGGCGTTCACGTGCACGATGTCGGTCCGCGCGACGTCGGCGTCCGCGATCGCCTTGGCGATGGCCCGGATCGCGCCGCGGCCCTCGGGGTGGGGCTGCACGATGTCGTAGCCGTCGGAGGTCAGGCCGGCACCGGCCAGCCGGGCGTAGACCCGGGCACCGCGCGCGGCGGCGTGGTCGGCGCGCTCCAGCACGACGACACCGGCGCCCTCGCCGAGCACGAAGCCGTCACGGCCCTTGTCCCACGGCCGGGAGGCCTTCTCCGGCTCGTCGTTGCGGGTCGACATGGCCCGCATCGATGCGAAGCCGGCGATCGGCAGCGGGTGGATGACCGCCTCGGTGCCGCCGGCCACGACCACGTCGGCCCGGCCGGAGCGGATCATGTCGAGACCGAGCGCGATCGCCTCGGCGCCGGTCGCGCACGCGCTGGCCACGGAGTGGACGCCGGCCTGCGCGCCCAACTCGAGACCGACCCAGGCGGCCGGACCGTTCGGCATCAGCATCGGCACGGTGTGCGGGGACACCCGCCGGGGGCCGGAGGCCTCCAGGATGTCGTCCTGGGCGAGCAGCGTCGTGGCACCCCCTATTCCGGACCCGATGCTGACCGCGAGCCGCTCCGGGTCGAGACCGGCGTCGGCCATCCCGGAGTCGGCCCAGGCCTCGCCCGCGGCGATCAGCGCGATCGCCTCGGACCGGTCGAGCCGGCGCAGCTTGACCCGGTCGATCCGCTCGCTCGGCTCGACCGCGAGCTGTGCGGCGATCCGGACCGGCAGTTGGCCGGCCCACTCCTGGGTGAGCGGACTCACCCCGGAGCGGCCGGCCAGCATGGCGTCCCAGGTCGACTCGACGTCCCCGCCCAGCGGGGTCGTCGCGCCGAGCCCGGTGACGACGACGTCGGGACGACTCATGTCAGGCGTTCGACTCGATGTAGGTCACGGCGTCGCCGACGGTCTTGAGGTTCTGCACCTCGTTGTCGGGGATCTTCACGCCGAACTTCTCCTCGGCCGCCACGACGACCTCGACCATGGACAGCGAGTCGACGTCGAGGTCGTCCGTGAAGGACTTCTCCTCGGCCACGTCGTCGGGGTTGACCCCGGCGACCTCTTCCAGGATCTCGGCCAGGCCCGACGTGATCTCGTCACGGGTCATTGCGGTGGTGTCCTTTCGGGTTTGGTGATGTTGTCGTTGAGCGTGCGCTCACGGGCAGCGAACTACCTGCCCGGCGTACGTTAGGCCGCCGCCGAAACCGAACAGCAGGACGGGGGCGCCCGACGGCACCTCGCGTCGCTCGATCAGCTTCGACAGGGCCAGCGGCACGCTCGCCGCCGACGTGTTGCCGGACTCTACGATGTCCTTCGCGACGACCGCCTGCGGCATGCCGAGCCGCTTGGCGATGCCGTCGATGATGCGGGCGTTGGCCTGGTGCGGCACGAAGGCCGCGATGTCCTCGGGGGCGACGCCGGCCCGCTCGCAGGCCTGCAGGGCCAGCGGTGCCAGGGCGGTGGTCGCCCAGCGGAAGACCTGCTGGCCTTCCTGCGCGATGTACGGGCGCCAGCCCTCGATGCGGACGGCGTCGGACTTCTCCGGCACCGAACCCCAGATCACCGGGCCGACACCGGGCGCCTCGTCCTCCGCGGCGGCGGTCACCACGGCCGCACCGGCGCCGTCGCCGAAGATGATGCAGGTCGAGCGGTCGGTCCAGTCGGTGAAGTCTGAGAGCTTCTCGGCGCCGATGACGAGCGCGTTGCGCGCCGCGCCGGCCCGGATCGCGTGGTCGACCGTGCCGAGCGCGTACGAGAAGCCGGAGCACGCGGTGTTGAGGTCGTACGCGCCGGGGGCGTTGATGCCCAGCTTCGCGGCGACCCGGCAGGCCACGTTGGGGCTGCGGTCGACGGAGCTGCAGGTGGCGACGACGACCAGGTCGATGTCGGCCGGGGTGAGACCGGCGTTGGCCAGCGCCTTCTCGGCGGCGAAGCCGGCCATGTCGGCGACCGTCTCGCTGTCGGCGATGCGCCGGGTGGCGATGCCGACCCGGTCCCGGATCCACTCGTCGTTGGTGTCGACGATCTGGGCCAGGTCGTCGTTGGTGAGCACCCGGGACGGCTGGTAGTGGCCGAAGGCGAGGATGCGGGAGCCTGTCATGCGGGATGTCCTCCGATGCGCGCGAGCGGCTGGCCCGGAGCGACCGGGTCGTCGTGGTGGGCGAGCCATTCGGTCAGCAGGCCGTCGCCGTGCGCGGCGACCTCGACCGGGCCCTGCCGGGTGGAGACGTGCCCGATGAGCTGACCAGTGCTTACGGTATCGCCTTCGGCGAGCCCGTCGGCCGGGCGGAACATCCCGGCGGCGCCGGCGACCACGACCCGGAACTGCGGGGCGGGCTCGTGGCTCGGCGCCGCGCCGTGCCGCGCGACGAGATCGCGCGCGGCGGGCAGGTCGTCGGGGGTGTTGAGGGTCACGATCTCGATGCCGTTGGCCTTGAGCTCGCGCTTGACCAGCCCGGCCAGGGTGCCGGCGGGCGGCAGCTCGAGCACCGCGGTCACGCCCAGGTCGGCCAGCGAGCGCATGCACAGGTCCCAGCGGACCGGCGCGGTGACCTGGCGGACGAGCCGGGTCAGCAGCTCCCGGCCGTGGGCGACGGCGGAGCCGTCGAGGTTCGACAGCAGGATCCGGCTCGGATCGGCGGGGGTGATGCCGGCCGCGACGGCCGCGAGCGCCTGTTCGGCGGGGGCCATGTACGGGGTGTGGAACGCGCCGGCCACCTGCAGCGCGATGACCCGCGCCTTGGCCGGCGGCTCGGCGGCGAGCTTGGCCAGCGCGTCGAGAGCGCCGGCGGCGACGACCTGGCCCGCGCCGTTGCGGTTGGCCGGGTGCAGGCCGTGTGCCTCGATCGCGGCGAGCACCTCGGCGGCGTCGCCACCGAGCACGGCCGACATGCCGGTGGGCTCGAGCGCGCAGGCGGCGGCCATCTCGCGGCCGCGGACGCCGGCCAGCGTCACCGCGGCTTCGGGCGAGAGTGCGCCGGCGAGGGCGGCCGCGCCGAGCTCGCCGACGCTGTGGCCGGCGACCACCGCGACGTCGTGCATCGGGAGCTGCTCGGCGGCGAGCAGCGCGGCGGCGACCAGCAGCGGCTGCGTACGCGCGGTGTCCTTGATCTCGTCAGCGCCCGCCTCTGTGCCCAGGTGCACGAGGTCGACTCCGGAGAGTGCGGACCACCAGCGGAGCCGGGCCTCGGCGCCGGGAAGTCCGACCCACGGAGCGAGGAAACCGGGCTTTTGGGCGCCCTGACCGGGCGAGAGTACGGCGAGCACGTTTACGACTCTGCGGGATACTCGTGGGTTGTGTGGTTGCCGGCAGGCACCAAACCACACTATTGGATTTGTATGGTTCCTACAATGAGTGGCTGCGATCACGTACGGTATAGGGGCATATATACCAAACGAACGTTCAGGCGTCGGTTGTGGCCGCTGATCCACGTGGGTCCAGCCGGCCCACCGTGAGCGCGATCCGCAACGCGAACAGGTCGCGCGGCGTCAGCGGTGAGAAGCCGGTGACGTCCCCGATCCGGCGCAGCCGGTAACGCACGGTGTTGGGGTGCACGAACAGTGCGCGGGCCGCGCTCTCCAGCACGCCACCGGCCGCGAAGAACGCGTCCAGCGTCTCGATCAGCTCGCCGCCCGCGCGCACCAGCGCGCCGTAGACGTCGCGGCGCAGCGCCCGTCGGGCCGCCGCGTCGCCGGCCAGCGCGCGTTCGGGCAGCAGCGCCGCCGCGGCGACCGGGCGGGGCGCGTCGGGCCAGGCGGGCGCGGCGCGGAAACCGGCCAGGGCCGCCCGCGCGGACTCGGTCGCCTCGTCGAGGCTGGCCACCGCCGGGCCCACCACCACCGGGCCGGTGCCGAAGCCCTCGAGCAGCTTCTCGGTCGCGTTGAGCGGGTCGGCCGCGCCGCCGAGCACGACCACGAGCCGGTCGCCGTGCACGCCGCTGATCACCTCGACGCCGATCCGGCGGGCCTGGCGGTAGACCGTGTGCAGCACCGGCGCCACCTCGCCGCCGGGGGAGCGGCCGACCGCCACCGCGACCGGTGGGGCGTCGGCCCAGCCCAGCGCCGCGGCCCGGCTGGCCAGGGCGTCCGTCGAGTCGCCGCGGAGCAGCGCGTCGACCAGCAGCGCCTGGAGACGGGCGTCCCAGGAGCCGCGGGACTCGGCCGCCCGCGCGTACACCCGGGCGGCCGAGAAGGCGATCTCCCGGGAGAACCGGAGGACCTCCTCGACCAGGTCGCGTTCCTCGCCCGGCGCGGCGAGGCGGGCGGCCTGCTCCTCGACGACGTCGATCGTGACCTGGATCAGCGCGACGGTCTGCTGCAGGCTGATGCTGCGGGCCAGCGCCCGCGGCGCCGCCGCGAACACCTCGTCGGAGACCTCGCGCGGCCGGCCCTTCGGCCCCTGGCGCATGAACTCGACCAGCGACCGGACGCCGGCCTGGGCGACCAGCATCACCCAGGCGCGCTGGTCGGCCGGCAGCGCCCGGAACCAGACGAGGGTCTCGTCCATCCGGGCGACGCTGGCCGTGGCGAGCGCGCCGGCGGACCGCTCGATCCGGCGCAATGTCGCCGCGAGCCCGTCCGCTGCCTGGTCGTCCACGCTCTACACCATAAGCTGACCGGGATGCGTGATCGTCCCGCGCGCCCACCGGCCGCCCTGCCCCTGGCCGCGCTGGCGGCCTTCGGCGTGCTGCTCGGGGTGGTCGCGGCCGACTGGCCGCCGCTGATGAGATGGGACGAGTCGGTCAGCGCGACGCTGCGGGACTACGGCTCCGTGCGGCCCGCGCTGGTCGACTGGCTGCGGACGCTGACGGGGCTCGCGGCCACCGTCCCGTACGTGGCCGTCGGCGCCGCGGCGACCCTGCTCTTCGCACTCCGCCGGGAGGCCCGCGCGTCGGTGTTCTGCGGCCTTGTCACCGCAGCCGTGCCCATTCTCTGGGGCCTGATGCACTGGACACTGCACAACCCACGGCCGGTGGACGGCTTCGTGGTGGTGCACAGCTCCGGCTTCCCGAGCGGCCACACGAGCAACGCGGCGGCGTTCTCGATCGCGCTGGTGCTGCTGGTCTGGCCGCGCGCCGGCGCCGCCATCCGGACCGCGACCTGCTTGGCCGCGCTGGCGTTCACGGTGTTCATCGGCTTCACCCGGGTCGCCTTGCTGGCGCACTGGCCGACGGACGTGCTCGGCGGTCTGCTGCTGGCGGCGGCGGTGGTCCCGGTGGCTGCCCGGGCGGTGACGCCGCACCGCGCCGACCGCTAGGCCGCGCCGACCGCTAGGCCGCGTCGACCGCTAGGCCGCGTCGACCGGTAGGGCGGCGTGGACCCGCCAGCGCGCCCCGGTCGCCGGGCCCGCGTCGAGCTTGCCGCGCAGCAGCGCCGCCCGCTCCCGCATGCCGATCAGACCGGCGCCGGCGCCGAGATGGTCGAGCGGGCCGGGGCTCGCGACGGGGTTGTGCACGGTCAGCCGTACCTCGTCGGTGCCGTAGTCGACCGTGACGCTCGCCGTACCCGTGCCGTGCTTGAGCGCGTTGGTCAACGACTCCTGGACGATCCGGTAGCCGGCCAGGTCCACACCCACCGGCAGGGTCCGCGGCGAGCCGGTGGTCGTCAGCTCCACGGCCAACCCGGCCGCCCGGGCGCCGCTGACCAGCCGGTCGACCTCGGCCAGCCGCGGCGTCACCGGGTCGTCGCCGGGCTCCGCCTCCGGACCGCGCAGCACGTCGATCATCTGCCGCATCTCGCCCAGCCCCTGCACGCTGTTCTCGCGGATCACCCGCAGCGACTCCGCGACCTGCGCCTGCGAGAGGTTGGGCACGCTCAACGCCGCGGTCGCGTGGATCGCCACCACGCTCAGGTGGTTGGCGACCATGTCGTGCAGCTCGCGGGCCATCCGGGTGCGTTCGGCCGCGACGGCCTGGCGCCGGTCGAGCTCGGCGACCCGCGCGGTCTGGTCGGCCCGGGTCCGTTCCAGGGCGGCCTGGTCGCGGTACTGCCGGACGCTCAGACCGGTCAGGATCGGCAGGACCAGCAGGAGCACGGCGGGGATGCCCAGCGCCAGCCCGCGCACGGTGCCCTCGGTGACCACGCCGAGCACCGCGGTCGCGACCACCACCGCGATCGACACCTCGAGCGCGCGCCGCCACAGCCGGGCGGGGCCGAAGACGCACGCGTCGTACAAGACCTGGGTGAAGATCAGCAGTGTCCCCAGCGACCCGCCGAGCGAGAGGTCACCGACCGCCGCGACGGTGCCGATCGCGAGGCTCACCAGCGGCGCCCGGCGGCGCAGCGCGACGGCGACGCTCACCGCGACGAGCGGCACGTAGAGCAACCAGCCCGGGTCGTCGCGCCAACCGGGGCCGATCGTCAGGTACGCGCCGGACACGATGATCAGCATCCCGCCCGCCAGCGCGACGGCGGCGAGCGTCAGGTCACGGGCGAACGAGCCGCGCGGGGGAAGGCGCATCACACCATCGATGCAACCACAACGTCGGCGCCGCCTCGTCCGCCTGCCAGAGGAGAGCGGTCCTCCGTGGGGAGGAGACCGGATTCGTCGCCGGCGGCGACGCTGTGCCGCGATCTTCGGGAAACCCTGGATCCACGGGTACGCGGCTGCGGAGGGGGACCGGAATGATCGTGGCGTTGATCCTGGCGAGCGAGATCGGCTTCTGGGTGTTTCTGGGTCTGGGCCTGATCGCACGCTACGTGCTGCGGATGCGCCGGCTCAGCACCGTGCTGTTGATCGGCTCGCCGGTGCTCGACGTCGTGCTGCTCGCGGCCACGGTCGTGGACCTGCGCGGAGGTGGCACGGCCGGACCGTTCCACGGGCTCGCCGCCCTGTATCTCGGCTTCTCGGTGATGTTCGGCCACGCGATGATCCGCTGGGCGGACCAGCGATTCGCGCACCGGTTCGCCGGCGGCCCGCCGCCGTGGAAGCCGCCGTCCGGCGGCTGGGCCCGCACCCGCTACGAGTGGCGCGAATGGGGCAAGGCGGTCGCCGCGTGCGCGATCTCCGCGGCCCTGCTCGGCGCGGGCATCCTCATGGTCGGCGACCCGGACCGCGCCGCGGGCCTGGTTTCGTGGCTCACCCGCCTACTGGCGGTGGTGGTGATCTGGTTCGTCATCGGCCCGGGCTGGGCGACACTCTTCCCGGGTCGGGCCAAAGAGGACGCACTCGGTTGACGGAGCGGATTGCTGTAGTGTGCAGCCAGTCACGCCGGCCCCGCGGACGCGATTTCTGCTGCTCAGCCCATTAGGGTGTGGAGGCCTAATGGGTCACCCGGTGGCGGCCGGGTGGCAGAACGGCGGAGAACAGGAGGCCGTGATGGCGCACGGGGAGGCCGATCCCGGCTGCGTCGAAGCGGACAACGACCCATCCCGTACGACGGACGGCCCGACCGCGCCGGCCCTCGACGACCCGGCACCGGGCCGCCAGATCCGCCGCGTCTGCGCGGACCCGAAGGCGGACCGCGGCCGCGATTGTTCGGACGCGCCTGACCACGTAGCCGACCCGACGACGAACGGCCCGATCCAGTTCGGCCGGGCGCCGGCGTGCCGCAGCGAACGGCCGGGTTGGGCGGGCGCCCACAGGCACGGCGCGGTCCGCCCACGGCGCCGCGCCTCACGCAAGGAACGCCCACCAGACCGCTGGTGCTGACCCGGCCCCGCGCTTCCCGCGCCGCGCTTCTCGCGCCGCGC
>NZ_BONE01000040.1 GCF_016862555.1 Asanoa siamensis
TCACCCGGCGGTTGCCCTGCTCGCAGCTGACCAACCGGCCGGTGCGGTCGACCGTGTGGCCGTTGGTGTAGCCGGCGGGCTGGCGCAGCGCGCCGACTGCGCCCGTGGTCTCGTCCCAGCGCAGCAGCCGGTCGTTGGGGATGTCGCTGAACACCAGGTAGCGGCCCGCGGGGAAGTAGGCCGGGCCCTCGGTCCACCGGCCGTTGCCGAACAGCCGCTCGAGGAACGCGTCGCCGTCGGTGCGGCCGAACCGCTCGTCGAGGGACTCGAACCGGGCCGGGACCTGATCGACGTCACGTCGAACGTCGTGTGGCATCAGCATGGTCGTACCGTATCCTGTTCGGTGTTGGGTGGGAAACCCCGGATGGGAGTCGGAAGCCGGATGGACCAGGCGGATGCGATCCTGCTCGCCGAGCTGCAGCGTGACGCGGCGCAGCCCTACGCGGCGCTCGCGGCGGCCGCCGGGTTGTCAACGGCGGCGACCCACGAGCGGGTACGCAAGCTGCGCGAACGAGGGGTCATCCGGCGCACCACGATCGAGGTCGATCCCGCCGCCGTCGGCGCCCCGGTGCTGGCGTTCGTGCTGGTCCGCAGCGAGCGCTGGGTGGGCGACTCCCGCGCGGAGCTGGCGGAGATCGAGGAGATCGAGGAAGCTCACGTGATCGCCGGCACGGCCTCGCTGCTGCTCAAGATCCGCACGGCCGGGACGGTGGAGCTGCAGGACGTGCTGCGCCGGCTGCACGGGGTGGGCAGCACGGAGACGATCGTGGTGCTGGAATCGTTCTTCGCGCGCCCCGTCCGCATCACCCGTCCCTAGCTGGGCCGAAGCGGGTGTGCGGTGGGGTGCACCCCTGAAATGCTGAAATCATGGCAGAAAATGGGGTAAGCCCGGCTTCGCCCAACGGCCAGGAGCCGAACGGGAACGGGCACCGGCAGGCTCCCATCAGCGGCCAGGAGGACGTGTTCCTCGACGTGCCGCAGCTCGAGATCGACAAGATCGAGATCAAAGTGGCCAACCTGCGGGCCCGGGTGTCGTTGAACGCCGAGGTGCTCCAACTGCTGAAGCTGAACGTGGGCGTGGACGCCTCGATCGACGAGGTGCAGCTGCTCATCCAGGGCGTGGGCGCGCAGGCGCAGCTGAAGGTCAGGTTGGAGAACGTCGCCCACATCATCGACAGCGTGCTCGGCACGATCGACAACCACCCGGAGATCATCACGCCGCTGATCCAGGGCGCGGGCCAGGCGATCGAGGGCGCGGGGCGCGGCCTGGAGTCGGCGGTGACCGACGTGGGCGGCGGCGCGAGCGACGCGGTCCGCGAGGTGGGCAGCGGCGCCGGGGGCGCGGTCAAAGAGGTCGGCGGCGGCGCGGGCGAGGCGGTCAAGGACGTGGGCGGCGGCGCGGGCGAGGCCGTCAAGGACGTGGGCGGCGGCGCGGGCGATGCGGTCCGCGACGTGGGCGGCGGCACGGGCGAGGCCGTCAAGGACGTGGGCGGCGGCGCCGGCGAGGCGACCCGCGAGGTCGGCGGGGGTGCCGGTGAAGCGGCGCGCGAGGTCGGTGGCGGCGCGGGCGAAGCGACCCGCCAGGTCGGCGGCGGCGCCGGTGAGGCGACGCGCGAGGTCGGCGGCGGCGCCGGTGAGGCGACGCGCGAGGTCGGAGGCGGCGCGGGCGAGGCGGCGCGTGACGTTGGCGGCGGCGCGGGCGAGGCGGCCGGGTCGGCGGGCAAGGGCGCGGGCGAAGCGACCCGATCCGCCGGCGAGGGCGCCGGCGCGGCAGCCGGAAAGGCCGGCGGCGCCGCGGGCGAAGCAGCCGGCAAGGCCGGTGAGGCCGCGGGTGGTGCCGCGGGCGAGGCAGCCGGCAAGGCCGGTGAGGCCGCGGGTGGCGCCGCGGGCGGTGCGGCCGGCAAGGCCGGTGAGGCCGCTGGTGGCGCGGCGAAGGACGGGGGCGGTGCGGCCGGCGATGCCGAAGACGACCGGTTCAGCGACCTGGTCGGCGAGGGCGCGGGCGACGAGGCCGGGGACGCGGCTGACGGCGCCGGTAGGCAGGTGACCGAGCACGCCGCCGAGGCCGACGTGGGCGACGACGATGAGCCCGACATCTCGGCGCAGTCGACGGTCGCCAAGGATCACGAGGAGGAGCGGCCCCGCCCGCGCCGCAACAGGGGCCTACCGCGGCGCAAGCCACGGGAGTGGTGACGATCTAGCCCGGCCGTGGCTCGCGGTCCGCGGCATGCGTTGGGCGGCCTTCGTGGCCGCCCTTCGCGTTCTGGCAGGACGTTACCTTCGCCTTTCACCGGCACGCCCCGCTGACGCGGTCCGAGGCACAGCGCCGACCTCGCGGCCACACGCCTCGCTGACCCGGTCCGAGGCACGGCGCCGACCTCGCGGCCACGCGACCTTGCGGGACCGCCCGCCCGCTGCGGCCGTTCTGTCGAGCCTGGACTCGCCGGTCACCGCTTGCCGCAGAGGACGAAAGCCAAGGCGCGCCGCGAGCGGTTGGTCGCCGCGCTTTCGGCGGGCGTCAGCGGCGTGAGGTGGCCCTGGCGGCCTTGCGGGGCGCGGCCTTCTTGGCCGCCTTCGCGGCCTTGGCCGGCTTGTCGTCCTCCGCGTCTTCGTCCTGGTCGCCTTCGTCCTCGTCGCCCGTGTCGTCGTCCGTGGCGTCCTCGGGTTGCTGGTCCTCGGCCTGGGCGTTCTCGCCCCCGTCGCCCTCGTCCCCGTTGCCCTCGTCGTCGCGGTCGTCCTCCGCTACCACCTCGCCGTCGCGGATTTCGCCGCGCCAGCCCTTTACGTCGTCCGGGTTGAGGATCGTGTCGCGCATGACGTGGCGGACGAAGTGCTTGAGCTCCAGGCGGGCCCGCCGCCCGGGTGCGCGCCACAGGTTGCCCGTGCGTTCGACGAAGCCCTGCGGGTGATATTCCAGGACCACCAGGATCCGGGTCAGGTCCTGGGTCACCTCGTGGAACGTCACCGTGCCGTCGACGGAGCCCTTGTCGCCCTTCGAGGTCCAGACGATCCGCTCGTCCGGCACCTGCTCCGAGATCGTCGACTCCCAGGTGCGGTGCGACCAGAAGACCTGGGCCTTCCACTTCATCTTCTCGTCGGACTCCTGCTCGATGTCCTCGACCTTCTTCATGAAGCTGGGGAACTGCTTGAACTCGGTCCACTGGTTGTAGGCGACCGAAACCGGCACCCCGACCTCGATCGACTCGACGATGTTGGTGACCTTGAGGTCGTTCTTGCTCTTTCCGTCACCGTTTCCGCCGCCGCCGAAGGCCTGCTTGACCTGCTCCTTACCGCCTTCCAGGCCGGCGCCCATCACCGCCTTCACGGGTGACTGGCCCTCCTTGAGGCCCTGCAGGCCCTTGGCCAGCGCGGCCTGCCGCGGACCGCCCTCGCCGCCGGCCTCGGTGAGCCGGTCGGTCAGGTCGCCGAGCCGCTCGTTGAGGGTGGCCATGGCGCGGTCGGCCATCGCGCCGGCGATGTCCTGCAGGCCGGAGACCAGCTTGCCGGTGACGGACGCACTGCCGCCGTTGCCGTTACCGTTGCCGTTCGTACCCTGACTCACTTGTCTTCCTTCCCGGAGCCGCCTCCCCGCATCGACGCCGCGCGCTCGGTGAGGCGCTCACCGAGGCGGTCGGCGGAGCGGGTGAGCACGCCGATCGCGGCCGTCTTCCCGGCGCCGCCGAGCTTGCCGACCAGGCCGCCGCTCGACGGCTTGGCACCGCCGCCCTGCGCCTCGTCGCCGCCCTGACCGCCCTGCTGGTCGCCGCCCTGCTGCCTGCGGGCGGCCATCCGCCCGCCGGCCGCGGCCGCGCCGAGCATGAGTGCCGTGCGCAGCTTGTGCTGCCGGCCGAGCACGTATCCGACGCCGATCGCCAGCGCCGCACTCCCACCAGGCTTCATGACGTTTCCCTTCCTCTCCGGGAGTCCATTGATGCCGTCTACCCGCAGGGCCTGCGGCGAAACGCGGCTTACGTCACGAAGGCCACGTTTGTCGATTCCCGTCGATCTCTGTGGCGACGATAGAGTCCTGGGAGTGCCGCATACCGCCGTTGTCTTTGACCTGTTCAACACACTCGTTCCGGGCGGCGACGGTGCCCGCGACCGGGTGCTCGAGGAGATGGCGGCAGTCGTCGGGGTCGATCCCGCGGCGTTCGTCCGCGCCCACCACCGCAGCTGGCGGGACAGGCTGGTCCGCCGGGACCCCGCGGCCACGATCCGGATCATCGCGGGGCAGCTCGGTGCCCGGCCGACCGACGCCGAGGTCGCCCGCGCGCTGGCCCTGCGGTGTGCGATCGGCGCCCGCCTGCTCGCCGACGTCACCCCGGTGACCCTGGCCGCCCTCGACGCATTGCGGGCGGCCGGCTTCCGGCTCGCGCTGGCCAGCAACACCACGGCCGAGACCGTCGGCCTCTGGCCCGCCGGCCCCCTGGCGGCGCGTTTCGACGCCGTGGCCCTGTCGCCCGAGGTCGGCGCGGCCAAGCCCGATCCGCGGATCTACCTCGCCGCCGCCGCGCGCCTGGGCGTGCGGCCCGACCAGTGCTGGTTCGTCGGCGACGGCGCCGACGGCGAGCTCGCGGGCGCGGCGGCCGTGGGCATGGCGGTGATCCGCACGACCGAGTTCCAGGACACCGACCCGGCCTGGCCGGGCGCGCCGATCACGGCGCTCACGGAGCTGGTGGCCCGCTTGGGGTGAGGTCCGGCACCGCGATGTGGTCGAGGAAGCGCGACTGGTCGAGCCAGCTCGTACGCAGCAGCGGGCCGGCCTCGGCCAGCGGCACGAACCGGCAGGCGACGGGCAACCCGGTGTCCCAGGCGGCCGGATCGCCGATCATCGTGTGCGTCCAGGCATCGCGCGGCTCGTCGGTGCGCAGGTGGAAGTAGAGCGAGATGAACGGGGATCCGTTGCCGTAGCGGCCCATCTCGGTGCCGAGCAGGCCGGCGAGGGTGAGCGGGCCGGCGATGCCGGTCTCCTCGACCACCTCGCGCACGGCACCGTGGTCGGGTCGTTCGCCTTCGTCGACACCGCCGCCGGGGACGTGGACGCCTTCGTCCGGCAGCTCGGCGTAGTGGAAGACCAGCAGCTCCGGCCCCGTCGGACCGGTGCGGGTCACATAGGACGCCGCCCGTACGCGCGGTTTCTCCATCGGTCGGGTCTATCGCGCCGCGGCCGTACACGGCAATCCGGTTTCCCCGGACGAGGGTCTGGACAGCAACAGTTAACAGTCTTAATAATTGGGCATCCATCGATATGTGGAGGCCCGCATGCGTCGTACCAGATCGATCGTCATGGGTGTGGTCGCGGTCCTGGCCGCCGCCGGCGGCGCCATCGCGGTCGCCGGCAGCGCCTCGGCCGCCGGACCGACCGCCACGTTCACCAAGGTGTCCGACTGGGGCAGCGGCTGGGAGGGGCGCTGGACGGTCAGCAACGGCGGCACGACCGCGCTGACCTCGTGGGCGGTCGCCTTCGACCTGCCGGCCGGCGCCAACGTCACCACGTTCTGGGACGCCGACCTGACGCGGTCCGGGCAGCGCTTCACCTTCCGCAACAAGTCGTGGAACGGCTCGGTCGCGCCCGGCGCCTCGGTCTCCTTCGGTTTCAACGGATCGGGTACGGCGACGCCGAGCAACTGCACGTTGAACGGCGCCTCCTGCGGCGGTGGCGCGCCGACCGGCACCGTCACCGGCTACCGGGTCTACGAGGGCAGCGCGGTGCGGGCCACGGTCACCGGGACCAGCGCCACGATCGGCGGCCTGGGTGCGAGCACGACGCACACCTATGCCGTCGCCGCGTACAACAGCGTCGGTGAGGGTGCCCGCAGCGCGACCGTGACCGGCACGACCAACGGGACCACCCCGCCGCCGACCGGTCTGCCGAAGCACGCGCTGATCGGCTACCTGCACGCCAGCTTCGCCAACGGCTCCGGCTACCTGCGGATGGCCGACGTGCCCGCCGACTGGGACATCATCAACCTGGCGTTCGGCGAGCCGACCAGCGTCACCTCGGGCGACATCCGGTTCCAGCTCTGCCCGGCGGCCGAATGCCCCGGTGTGGAGACCGAGGCCGAGTTCATCGCGGCGATCCGGGCCAAGCAGGCGGCCGGCAAGAAGGTGCTCATCTCGATCGGTGGCCAGAACGGCCAGGTGCAGCTCACCACGACCGCGGCCCGCGACCGGTTCGTCAGCTCCGTCGCCGCCATCATCGACCGGTACGGCCTCGACGGGCTCGACATCGACTTCGAGGGTCACTCGCTGTCGCTCAACACGGGCGACACCGACTTCCGGAACCCGACCACGCCGGTGATCGTCAACCTCATCTCCGCGGTGCGCACGCTCAAGCAGCGGTACGGGTCGCGGTTCGTGCTCACGATGGCGCCGGAGACGTTCTTCGTCCAGCTCGGCTACCAGTACTACGGCTCCGGGCCGTGGGGCGGGCAGGATCCGCGCGCCGGCTCGTACCTGCCGGTCATCCACGCCCTGCGCGACGACATCACCGTGCTGCACGTGCAGGACTACAACTCCGGGCCCATCATGGGGCTGGACAACCAGTACCACACCATGGGCGGCGCCGACTTCCACATCGCGATGACCGACATGCTGCTGGCGGGCTTCCCGGTCGCGGGCAACACGGCCAACGTGTTCCCGCCGCTGCGCGAGGACCAGATCGCGTTCGGCACGCCGTCGTCGGTCAGCGCCGGCAACGGGTACGTGGCGCCGGCGGGTGTGCAGCAGGCGGTCAACTGCCTCGTCCGCGGCCAGAGCTGTGGTTCCTATACGCCGCGCAGCGGGACGAACCCGAACTTCCGGGGTTTGATGACGTGGTCGATCAACTGGGACAGGTTCTACAACTGGGAGTTCCGCCTCGCTCACGAGCCGTTCCTGAACTCGTTGCCATAGCTAACTATGTTGAACTGTTCATGTAAGGAGCGCCCAGGGAACACGTGACGTTTCCCGTCCTCCGTGATGTTGCGCTCGGCACGCCATTCACCAGGAGGACACCACATGGGACCCCACCATGGGCATCACCACCACCACGACGAGGTCGAGATCGGCGGCAGTGACCTGCCCGCCGCTCTCGACCTGTCGACCCCCGACGAGGAGCTTCGTCCCGAGGACCGCAGCCGGCGCAGCTTCCTGCGTCGGGCCGGTCTGCTGGGTGCCGGCGTAGCCGCTGCCGGGGCGTTCGCGGGTGCGGGCGCGGGTGCCGCGCCGGCCGCCGCGCACGGCAAGGACGAGGACAAGAAGGACAACGGCGACTTCAAGTGGCTCGCCGGTGACCACCACATCCACACGCACTACAGCGATGACGGCCTCTACCGGGTCATCGACCAGGTGCAGCACGGCCGGGCGTACGGCCTGGACTGGATGGTCATCACCGACCACGGCAGCAACGCGCACGCCAAGATCGGTGTCGACAAGGTCAACCCGGAGATCCTCGCAGCCCGTGAGGCGCTCAAGGACACCCTGATCTTCCAGGGCCTCGAGTGGAACATCCCCGGCGCCGAGCACGGCACCGTGTTCGTGCACCCCGGCAGGAACGAGCTGTCGGTGCTCAAGAAGTTCGAGAACGACTACGACGCCAACGTCAACGGCACGGGCGCGTCGACCCCGGCCAACGAGGCGTTGGCCATCGCCGGCCTGAACTTCCTGTCGGACCAGGTCAAGCGGGGCAAGGTCGAGCACGCGCTGTTCCTGGCCAACCACCCGGCCCGCAACGGCATCGACTCGCCGCACGAGATCCGCAACTGGCGCGACGCCGCCCCCGGCATCGCGATCGGCATGGAGGGCGCGCCGGGTCACCAGGCCGGCGGCATCTCCAAGGACAACGGCGGCCCGGGCGCGTTCCGCGGCTCGTACGGCAACAGCCCGTCCGCCAACTCGTTCCCGTACCCGCTGGAGAGCTACCGCACCTGGGGCGGCTTCGACTGGTTCACCTCGACGGTCGGCGGCCTCTGGGACAGCCTGCTCGCCGAGGGCAAGGCGTGGTGGATCACCGCGAACTCCGACGCGCACACCGTGTTCCTGGAGACCGCGGTCCGCGGCAACAAGGACTTCAACGAGCTGGGCTACTGGGCCGACCCGGTGCACGGCGGCAAGGTCACGTCGTCCTACGTGGACTTCTTCCCGGGCTACTACAGCCGGACCCACGTCGGCGCCAAGACCGACTCGTACCTCGCGGTGATGGACGGCCTGCGCCTCGGCCGCGTCTTCGTCGATCACGGCGGCCTGATCGCCGGCCTCGACATGCGCGTCCGCAAGGCCGGCGACCGCGACGGCGGCACCCCGCTCGGCGGCACCCTGAGCGTCAAGAAGGGCACCGCGCTGGAGCTGGTCGTCTCCGTGGACCTGGCGACGCTGCCCAACTGGGCGTCGTTCATCCCGCGCCTGGCCCGGGTCGACGTGATCCGCGGCAAGGTGACCGGCAAGCCGGCCGACAAGGACGCCTTCACCGCCCCGAACACCCGGGTGGAGAAGTCGTTCGAGGTGGGCACGGGCCAGAAGAAGGCCACGTTCACCTACAACCTGGGCCGGGTCGACCACTCGTACTACGTGCGGGTGCGCGGCACCGACGGCAACCGCCAGTCGCCAGGCTACCTCGGCGCCTCGGCGGACCCGCACGGCCCGTCGATCGACGTGCAGGGCGCCACCGACCCGTGGACGGACCTGTGGTTCTACACGAACCCCATCTTCGTCGAGGCGCGCTGATCCGATGACCGTCCACGTCGGATTCGACCGCGGTGACAGTGACGTGCGGGCGGCGGAGCACTGGTTCGCCGAGCTGTTGGGCGACCAACGGGACCGCGTCGTCGCCTGCACCCATCTGTTGCGCGTACCGAGCCCGCACGTGGCGTTCAGCGTCGCGCTGCCGTCGGGGTTGTCGGTGGATCTGCCGCCAACCCCCGCGGAACTCGCGGAAGCGGCTTCCCTGGCCCGGGAGGAACACCTCTCGGGCCAGGGCGGCCGGGCCTTCGCCTACCCGGGGCGGGACGCTCTGGTGGGTGAGCTGAGCGTCGCGGACCTGCTGTCGGTGAGCGCCGTCGACCGGGTGACGGTGATGGGCGGCGCGCCGGCCACACCGGACACGATCGTCGAGACCCGGGACCATGTCCGTCCGCTGTGGATGGACGGCCGGCTGACGCTGGTCACCCTCCCACACGGGGGCGGACGGATCGCCCCGTTCGAGATGCCGGAAGAGATCCCCTGCTGCGCCCTGCACTAGGAAAGGCGGCGGAGCACGGCCAACGCGAACCGCGCGGCCGCCTCCGCCGCATACGGTCCCCAGTTCTCAAGGGTGGATTCGTTCGGCAATCCGGCGATGCCCCGGACGACGAGGAAGCCTACGCCCGAGTGGGCCGCGACGCGGATCTCGGTTCCGTCCATCGGCGCCATCGCCAGTGCGCCGGGCCACTCGAAGCCGGTCCAACGGAGAGGTGCGTTCGGATCGGTGGCGATGGTCCCCCCGATTCGGGCTGTCGGCCAGTGTCCCGTCGCGGGTAGGCGGGTTCGGATGTCCGGCAACCATTCGTCAGGCTGGACGCTCTCAGCGATGGCAAGAAGCTCCGGGTCCGGCTGGTAGGTGACCGGGTCGGGGGTGAGGACGTCGGTCGCGCGGGACACGACGACATCGCCCAGCCGGGCCGGAGAGCCGGGCGGCGCGACCGCTGTACCCACAAAGAGAATATGTCGGGGCTTGAGCCGCGCGATCGTGGACCCGATGGTGATACGCGGGTCGCCGAGCGGCGCGTCATCCGGTTTGGTCACGACGACGATGCGGTCGCCGACCGCCGTGAACAGGTTGAGTCGGTCGTCGTCGATGTGGAACACCGTCGGCGGCAGGACATCGGCGGCCGCGTCCGCCTCCACGCCGCGCGCCACCGCGACCAGGACATCGCCACGGGCCAGCGTGGACAGCATCGCATCCTGCACCGCCTGGGTGATCGACAACTCGGCTCGTGGATCGTCGAGACGGACGAGCCCACGGTCGACCAGGTCTCTGACCTCCGCGGCGCGGGATCCGAGCACGTCGATCGGAAACCGTCGCCGGCGCTGCAACCCGATCAGACTCATCAGGCGGTGGGCCGGTTCGGCCAGGCTTTCCAGTGCCAGCCAGGTGGTCTCCTCCGCGAGGAAGGTGCCGAGCCCGCCGAGCGTCTCGCTTCTCGACCGCATCAACCCGGCGACAAGATCGACTACCTGCGGTGTCTCGCACCCCCTGGCAACCTCGGCCGGGAGCAGGTGGGCGAAGTCCGCGGGATAGAACTCGATCTCGATCGGGTGGACCCTTTGTCGCGCGTTGGTGGAGGTCAACAGCCAGGTCGAACGACCCGTCACGTCGCTCGGTCGGGCGTCGTCAACGATGATCAGCGGCCGTGCCATTCCGTCTGACTGCTGGATGGCATCGGCGCGGCCGGCGAGCACGGTGTCGAGCGCCTCGCCCTCCGCGTCCAGCCACCACACGCCGTCGAACTCGTCGCCGAACCGGTGCGCGAACTCCGTGGCGACCTGTGTCTTGCCGATGCCGGAAGAGCCGTGCAGGGCGATCACGGGAGCTGTGCCCAGGCGGTCGTTGATCTCGGCCAGGGTGGCCTCGTGCCCGACGAAGTCCGGGTTGCGGGACGGAACGTTGTCCCAGACCGCCGGCGGCGGCACCCGGTACGCGGCGACCAGGCCGCCGCGGCGCTGGTAGTCGGCCGCGGCCCCGGTCTCCCCGAGGTCCTCCAGCGCGTCGGCCAGGTCCAGGAAGAACTCCTCGATCTGGTGAGAGCGGCGGTCGCTCAGCGAACCGAGCAGGCCGGCGGCCGGCGACGGCAGCGGCGCGTCGAGGTCGATCTCCTCGATGGCCCGCGCGACCGTGCTGATGTGATCCGGGCCCAGCAACAGGGCCATGACGAGCGACAGGTTGACGGTCTGGCCAGGATCGCGGCCGACCGCGAACCCTCGGCGGAAGCCGTTGACGAAGGCGGCCAGCGCGTCGACCGCGAGGTGCGCGGTCCGGTCGGCGAACTCGTCCGGCGCGCTCCGCGCGGCGGAGGTCGAGCGCCACGGATCCCGGACGTAGCCGACCAGCCCGACGTCGAACGAGCTGATGAGGGTCTTCAACCGGCGCACGTCGTCGCGGGTGATGCCCGGGAGGTCGGCGCTCATCGCGTCCCGCAGGCGATCGTCGTCGAGCCTCCCGAGTTCGACGACCGGGCCGGCGTATCCCGGCAGCACGGCGGCGGCGTTGATGAAGCGGCTACCGGCCGGGATGTAGCGCTCGCCGACCTCCTCGAACTCGTCGATCAACACGACGAGGCGACCGCCGCGCCGACTCTCCTGGCGCACGGACAGCACGCCGGCTCCGCGCATCGGATGGCCGACCGGGAGCAGGGCGAGGAACGCCGGAAGCTCCTGTTCGAGCAGGCGCAGGATGAAGGTCTTGCCCGAGCCCGCCGGGCCGACCAGACCCAGCACCGCCCCGTTCGACGTCAGCAGCCAGGTCAGCGTCTCGCGCAACCCGTACCGGATCGTTTCGTCATCGGGCATGGGGAACAGGTCGATGAGCGCCGCGAGCCCGTCGTCCGCCACCTCCGGCCGGGGCTCCGGCTGTTCCCGCGCGGGTAGGCGCCGTAACGCGGCGGTCGCCTGGCCGCGCTCCTGGGCCGAGCCGGTCGCGACGACGGCGCGGAGTGCCTCGACCGCCGGAGCCGGGTCGGTGCCCGGCAGGGCGCCGATGGCGCCGACCGCCCGCACCGCCGCCGTCCGGCCGCCCGCCGGCGCGGCCGAGAGGCGGCCGATCGCCGCGGTGAGCGCGTCGTCCAGGGTCGCCCCCGCGTCCGGTTGGGTGTCGAGGTGGCCGCGCATCGCGACGTGCCACGAGCCGCCCAGGTCCGCCTCGGTGCCCGTGGCCGCCGAAGCCAGCCAGGCCTCGGCCCGCGCTCGGTCGATGACGTGCAGGGCCGTCAGGCGTTGGGCGTAGGCCAGTTCCGGGTGGTCGTCCCAGGCCAGGCTGTGTTCCGTGTAGCTCTCCAGGAGCAGGGCCACCTGCCGCACGCGGTCGGGGCCGAAGCGGGTGTTCAAGCCCGTCAGCAGGATCGTCCGCAGCTCCGGCTCGATCTCGTACAGGCCCTCGCCCAGCTCGCGGAACAGCGGCGACAGCAGGAGCCGGGCCTCGATCTCGTACGGCAGGTCGTCCAGGAAGTTGACGCGCAGCAGGTGCAGCAGGTCGACGTCGATCGCCACCGGGAGGGCCGCGTGGTAGGCCAGCTCCACCGCCCGGTCCGGGAGCGTACGCCAGACGCTGTCCAGGCGGTTCGTCGCCGCCGCACTGGTCACAGTGGACGCTCCACCACCGGGTGGCGGCCGCGGAGGGCGTCGACCGCGCGGTACATGCCGGGCAGGTCCAACGCGTGCATCGGCACGTGGCGGGCTATCAGGGCCGCCGTCGTGCGGCGCCAGCGCGCCCGGGGCACCGGGTTCAGCCAGGCCAACGTCGCGCGGCGCTGGGTCACCGCCTTGGCCAGGGCCACCACGTCGAGCAGGCGGGTCGTGTCCAGCGAGCCGCGGGCCGCCCCGGCGTCGCTGACCACCGCGACCGCGGTCGTCGGCGTGACCCGTTCCAGCAACGCGGCCAGGTCGACCGGCTCGGCCAGCGCCGGGTCCGCGTAGACCGTGCCGCCGACCAGCGGCTCGACGCGGGGGAGCACCGCGTCCAGATGGGCGGTGTCGGGGGCCGTGTCGGCCAGCACCGCGCGGTCGCCGTGGCCGGGCACGTCGTGGAAGTAGACCACCGTCAGCACGTCGAGGCGGGCCGCGTGGCGGATCGCCCGGGTCACGTGGTCCACGTAGCCGTGGTAGGGCGCCATCGAGCCGTCGCGGTCCACGAGCAGGAGCAGGCGGGCCGCGTTGCGGCGCGGCGGCACCAGGACCGGGGCGACCGCCACGCCGGTGCGGGCCCGGCGGTCGACCGTGGCCGTCACGTCCAGCACCGTGGCCGGACCCGAGCGGACCCGGCGGCGCAGGCGGCGCCAGACCTGGGCGACGGCCCGTTCGCTGACCGGGTACTGCGGGACCAGCAGCAGCGCCGGATCCCGCGAGCCGCTGCGCGGTGGCGCGCCGGCGGCGGTGCCGGTCACCGGCCGCAGAAGCGGTGGCGGCGGCGGTTCCGGGTCGAGGGGCGGCGGACCGGCTGGCACCACCGGGTCACCCGGCGCGGGATCGACCGGTAAGACCCCCGTCGACAGGCGGGCTGTCCACACCGGAATCCGGGTGCGGGCGAAGACCGCGCGTACCGTCGCCGCCTCTTCGGGCGACTTCGCCCACAGGCTGACGCACAGCTCCTGGAACGCCTCGGTCGAGCTCAGCCCGAAGCCGGCCAGCAGCGCCACCCGCAGGTCCTGCAGGTCGTCGACGCCGAGCGGCAGGCCCCGCCGGCGCAGGGCCTGGACCAGTGGGGGTACGAACGACGGCAGCGTCATGGGGTCCGGAGCCAGCGCTCCACCCGTTCCTGGTCGCCGCGCTGCTTCACGAGCGCACCGGCGTGCGGCACGGCGGCCAGGTCCTCGACCCGGGCCGAGGTCGCGGCGAGATAGCCGATCCAGTCGAGCAGCTCGCTCAGGCCGGGGCGCTTGGCCAGGTCCAGCTCGCGCAGCGAGAGCAGCACCGTGACCGCCGCGGCCGTCAGGTCCGGACGGTCGACGCCGTGCAGCGCGACGATCCGGCCCAGCTCGTCGGGATCGGCGGGGAACTCGACGTAGTGGAAGACGCACCGCCGCAGGAACGCGTCCGGCAGCGTCTTCTCCTCGTTGTTCGTCACGACCACGAGTGGCCGCAGGTGCAGGTGCTCCGTCGGCACCCGGAACCCCATCCCCGGCACCTCGGCGACGTCGAACGCCAGCTCTTCCAGCTCGTACAACAGGTCGTTCGGGAAGTCCAGGTCCGCCTTGTCGATCTCGTCGATCAGCACCACCGACGGGCGCCCGGACGACGCCCGCGCGATCGCCCGGCCCAGCGGCCCGAGGGTCACGTAGTCGCGCGCGGTCGGCCGCCGCCCGCCGTCCGAGGGCGCCTGCACGTCGTAGAGCCGGCGGACCGCGTCGAACGTGTAGAGCAGGTCCCGGCCCTGGCTCGTCGACCGGATGACGGCCAGTTCGAGGGGCCGACCCAGGGCGTACGCGACGGCGTGCGCGAGCCGCGTCTTGCCCGCACCGGGATCGCCCTGCAGCAGCAACGGCCGCCCGAGTGCCAGCGCCAGGTTGACCGCGTCCGCGAGCCGCGCGATGCGCGGTAGGGCTCCCGCGGCACCTCCACCGGAACGGACTCCCCGGCCAGCACGCCCGCGTCGATCACCCGCGTCCCGGGCAGGTCCGCGGCGCGGTCGAAGCGCACGCTGGTGTCGATGCGGTGCCGGCTACGCATACCCGCTCGCCTCCCGGAGAGTTGCCGCGAAGAAGTCGAAATCTGACCGCAGGTCCTGGATGTGGCTGTCCATGGACTCGAACACCCGCCGCGGGTCGAGGGCGTCGTCCTCCTCGGCGGCGTGCGCACAGATCAGCTCCGCCCAGACCCGCCAGGCGTCGGGGACGCCGACGTCGCGGTTGGCCAGCGTCAGCACGTCCAGCGCCCAGTTCTCGATGTCGTCGCGGGCCATCCGGGGCCGCGGCAGGAGGCGCATCCCCGGCGGGGTCGCGACGCCGGGCCGGACGGTGACGAGCAGGACGAGGCGATGGGCGTGGTCGCCGAGCTCGGTGCCGAGCCGGTCCGCGAGAGTCGTGAGCGCCTCGACCGGCGCCCGGGTGGCGTCGATGTGCCGCGCGACGTCCTGTCTCGACAGTTCCTGCCTGTGCCGCAGCACGGCGCCGACCACGGAGTCCGCTGTGGACACCAGCGCGCCCACGCTCAGCTTCTGCTTGCGGCTGATGGGGTGGTACCACTCCTCCAGCCAGTCGACCAGCTTGTCGCCGACGCTCGCGTCATGGTGCGGTATCGCGAACAGCAGCAGCGCCGAGCGCTCGTACCGGGCCGCCTTCAAGGGCCTGCGCAGTGGTTCGAGGTCGAAGTTGACGCTGTTGAAGGTGCCGTGGTCGCGCGGCACCCCGTTGCGGGCACCGCCGTCCAGCTCGGTGACGATCTCCAGCCAGCCCAGCGCGACGATGGCGCCGCGCAGCTCGGACAGGCGACCCCGGGCCGCCAACCAGTCCCAGACGAGGTTGATCGCGTCGAGCGTGGGCGCCCATTCGTACTCGTGCCGGGGGATCTCGAAGTAGGCGGGCAGTTGTCTCCAGGCGACCAGCGCCAGCTTCTGGCAGATCACCACCCGGACCGGCCCGGGGTAGAGCGCGGCTTCAGCGTGCATCGCGCAGCTCCGCGGTCAGGTCGGCCCGGCCGATGAAGTCCAGCGCGTCCGGCAGCTCCCGCAACCGCTGCCGGGCGACGAGCCAGTCCCACACCCCGTCCGGGCCCGGGCCTCGGGCGAACGCCGCCCGCTCGTACGCCGGGATGTCGAAGTAGATCGCCAGCCGCTGCCAGTCGCCGACCAGGCGCTGGCAGACCAGCAGCCGCACCGAACCGGGCACCTCGAGGTCGCCCGCGGCCGCCGCCAGCCGGCGCAGCAGCGCGAGCGTGAACCGGGCGGCGGCGTCGGCCGCGTGCCCGCGCCACCGGTCGTCCTTGCCGGCGTCGGCCAGATCGCTGACGCCCTTCACCATCAGGAAGCCGCCACCGGCGCGATAAGCGGCGAGCGCGGTCCCCAGACTCTCCATCTCGACGCCGACCGCCCGCGGCCAGCCCGCCCGCAGCTCGTCGAGCACCTCGCGGGAGGCGATCACCTTCTCGCCGCTGAGCACCGTGCCGACGTGCACCGGCCGCGCCGGCGCCCAGTCGGCCGGTCGCACCGCCCGCGCGGCGGTCAACAGCGTGAAGTCCGGCCGGTAGACCTCGGGCCGGCGCAGCACGCCGTCGTCGCGGACCTTGCCGCTCTCGTATCCGACGATCTGGTCGGGCACGAGCACGTCACCGAAACCCACCCCGGCGGCGCCGATCCCGCCCGCGATCCCGACGAGCAGGAGCCGCCGCGCGCCCCACCGGGCCAGCACGGTCCCGCCGCTGCCGGCCGCGCCCGGGTTGCCCATGCCGTGCAGTGACTCGACCGCGACGCGCAGGCCGTCGACGACGGCGGTGCCGGACGGCACGTCGCCGAGCACGGCGAGCACCGCGTCCTGCTCCTCCGCCAGCGCGGTCACGATCACCACGTCCGCCCTTGCCACGGTCACACCGTGCCACAGATCGGGTGGGATGCCCGATCTCCGTGTCTGTTTTCCGTCAACGGGGGAACAACCTTTGCCCGTCCGTACCACCGCTGTCGATGATGGACGGCGTGGCGGACTCCGAGGTCAGCAGAGAGCAGCTCTGGCTCGTCGAGTACGAACGGCTCAAGGACGAGCAGAAGACCCGGATCGGGTTCCGCGACAACCTGGTCTACGCCACGCTGGCGGCGATGGCCGGCGTGATCGCCGCGACGCTGTCCGCCAAGGGCCACGCCAACCTGCTGCTCCTGCTGCCGCCCGTGAGCACCGTGCTCGGGTGGACCTACCTCGTCAACGACGAGAAGGTCTCGGCGATCGGGCGCTACGTCGACGACGTGCTGCGGCCGCGCCTGGCGAAGGGCGCCGAGGACGTGTTCGGGTGGGAGGTCGCGCACCGGGCCGACCGGCGCCGCCGCAGCCGCAAGCTCATGCAGCTCGCGGTCGACCTCGGCACGTTCTGCGCGCCGGCGCTGAGCGCGATCGTCGTCTACTGGGTCAACGGCCCGTGGACCGCCGCGTTCCTCGCCGTCTCGGCCGTCGAGTGCGCGGTCGTGCTCGCCCTGGCCGTGCAGATCGTCGGGTACGCCGACCTCGGCGTGCGGCGGCGGCGGAGGGTCGATCCACCGATCGGTTGACCGGCGGAATCCACCGCGGCCGGGCCGGCCGTCGCCGGCTGGTCGGTGCCCCACGGGCGCCGCGGTTGCGACCGTTTGAGCATGACAACGGTCATCGAGGTTCAGGATCTACACAAGCGGTACGGGCCGAAGGTCGCCGTCGACGGCATCTCGTTCCAGGTGGACGAGGGGGAGATCTTCGGGATCCTCGGGTCGAACGGCGCGGGCAAGACCACCACGGTCGAGTGCGTCGAAGGGTTGCGCCGAGCCGATCGCGGCAGCATCCGGGTGCTCGGGCTCGACCCCGTGCGCGACCACGCGGAGCTGACCCAGCGGGTCGGCGCCCAGCTCCAGGAGGCCCAGCTCCCCGAGAAGCTGCGGGTCGGCGAGGCGCTCTCCCTCTACGCGTCGTTCTACCGGCGGCCGGCGGACCCGGCGGCGCTGGTCGCGGCGCTCGGGCTCGAGGACATCCGCTCGACCCGGTTCGGCAAGCTCTCCGGCGGCCAGCGGCAGCGGGTCTCGATCGCGTTGGCGCTGATCGGCAACCCCCGGGTGGCCGTGCTCGACGAGTTGACGACGGGGCTCGACCCGCGCGCCCGGCGGGAGACCTGGCGGCTGATCGAGGAGGTCCGGGCCGGCGGGGTCACCATCCTGCTGGTCACCCACTTCATGGACGAGGCGGAGCGGCTCTGTGACCGCGTCGCGGTGTTCGACCGGGGCCGGGTGGTCGCGATCGACACCCCCGCCGCACTGACCAAGCGGGCCGCGGCGCAGCTCGGCGTCGAGCGGGCCACGCTGGAGGACGCCTACGTGGCGCTGACCGGGGAGAGCACCGATGTCTGAAGCACTGCTGCGGCTGACCGCCACCGAGTTCACCCTGTTCCTGCGCGACAAGGTCGGCCCGATCTTCGGGCTGTTCTTCCCGACCGCGCTGCTCTGCGTGTTCGGCAACATCGACTTCTTCACCGACCCGGCCAACGGCGTCGACGGGCAGCCCTTGCTCTACACGTACACGCCGATCCTGGTGGGTTTCGTGCTCGCCATGCTGGCGATCAACACGCTCCCGCCCACCCTGGCGAGCTACCGGGAGCAGGGCGTGCTGCGCCGGCTGCGGACCACCCCGATCGGCCCGGCCCAGGTGCTCGGCGCCCAGTTCGCGATCTGTCTCGCCACGGCGCTGGTCTCGGTCGTCCTGCTGCTCGCGGTCGCCCGGCTCGCGTTCGACGTGCCACTGCCCCGGCAGCCCTTCGCGTTCGCATTGAGCGCGCTGCTCGCCGCGCTCGCGCTGATCGGCATCGCGGTGGTGGTGGCCGCGGTCACGCCGACCGCGAGGGCGGCCAACGCGATCGGCTCCGTGCTCTTCTACGTGATGATGTTCTTCGCCGGTCTGTGGCTGCCGATCGAGGCGATGCCACCGGTGCTGCGGCACGTGAGCGAGGCCACACCGCTGGGCGCGGCGGTCCAGGCGCTGAGCGAGGCGACGGCGGGCGACTGGCCCTCGGCGTGGCGGCTGCCGCTGCTCGCGGGCTATGTGGTGGTCACCGCGCTGGCCGGTATCCGGCTCTTCCGGTGGGAGTAGGTTCCAACCATGCCGAACGCGATGCCGTGGGAGCTCGCCGACGAGGGCACTCTGCGCTGGATGCGGTACGCCAACCTCGCGCCGTACGCGCTGCTGGTGATCCTGGCCGCGGTCAGCCCGCTGCTGACCGAGTCGACCGACGAGACGTGGACGATCCTCGGGCTGTGCCTGCTCGCCGCGGTCTGGGTGTTCGGCCTCTACTCCCTGCGACCCGCGTGGCGCGTACGGCCGGCATTGATGGCGGTGTTCTTCGTCGGGTTCTACGTGCTCCTGCTCCTGCTGATCCTGGAAGCGCCCTGGTTCGGGTTCCTCACGCCGGCCGGCTACTTCTTCGCCTTCGGTGTGCTGCGGTGGCCGTGGCGGATCCCGGGCGTCGCCGCGGTCGCGGTCGCGGCCGGCATCGCCCAGGCCTCGGGCATCTCGTTCGACTCCGGGCAGGCGATCGGCTGGTACGCCGCGATCATCCTGGTCAACGCCGCGCCGATGTGCGCGTTCGCCTGGATCGACTGGCACACCGACCTGCAGGCCGTGGAGCGCGACCGGGCCCTGGCCGAGCTGAGCGAGGCCAACCGGCGGCTGGAGGCCACGCTCGCCGAGAACGCCGCCCTGCACGAGCGGCTGGTGACCCAGGCCCGCGAGGCCGGGGTGCACGACGAGCGGCAGCGGATGGCCGGCGAGATCCACGACACGCTGGCGCAGGGGCTGACCGGGATCATCACCCAGCTCCAGGCGGCCGAGCAGGCTTCCGGAGAGTCCGACCGGTGGCGGCGGCACCTGTCCGCCGCCACCGACCTGGCCCGCGAGAGCCTGCGGGAGGCCCGGCGCTCGGTGCACGCCCTGCGCCCGGAGCCCTTGCGCGACGCCCGGTTGGCCGAGGCGCTGGCCGGCGTCGCCCAGCGGTGGTCGGCCCGGCACGGCATCCCGGTCGAGGTGACCACGACCGGCACCGAGCGGCCGATGTCGCCGGACGTGGAGCTGGCTCTGCTCCGCACGGCCCAGGAGGCGCTGGCCAACGTCGCGGCGCACGCCGGCGCCGGGCGGGTCGGCCTGACATTGTCCTATCTAGACGGTGAGGTGGCGTTGGACGTGCGGGACGACGGGTGCGGCTTCGATCCGGCGGCACCGCCGGAGTCCGCGAAGGGCGGCGGTTACGGCCTGTTCGCGATGCGGCAGCGGATCGAGGGTGTCTCGGGGACGCTGCAGGTCGAGTCCGAGCCGCACACCGGCACGGCGATCTCGGCGGCGGTGCCCGCATGATCAGCCTGCTGGTGGTCGACGACCATCCGGTCGTCCGCAACGGACTGACGGGGATGTTCGCCAGTGACCCCGACTTCGAGGTGGTCGGCGAGGCCGGCGACGGCGCCGAGGCCGTGCGGCTCGCCCGCGCGCTGCGGCCCGACGTGATCCTGATGGACCTGCGGATGCCCGGCACCGACGGGGTGACCGCGATCGGCGAGCTCGTCAAGCTCGGGGTGCCGAGCCACGTGCTGGTGCTGACGACCTACGACACCGACAGCTACGTCGTGCCGGCGATCGAGGCCGGCGCGACCGGCTACCTGCTCAAGGACGCGCCGCGCGACGAGTTGCTGCGGGCGGTGCGGGCGGCGGCCCGGGGCGAGTCGGTGCTCGCGCCCGCGGTGGCCGGCCGGTTGATGAACCGGGTCCGCACGCCCGGCGCGGGGCCGCTGAGCCAGCGGGAGCTCGCGGTGCTGGAGCTGGTGGCATCCGGAAAGAACAACCGGGAGGCGGCCGCGGCGCTGTTCATCAGCGAGGCCACGGTCAAGACACACCTGCTCAACATCTATTCGAAGCTGGGCGTGGGCGACCGGGCGGCGGCGGTCGCCGAGGCGTTCCACCGCGGCCTGCTCACCCCGAACGGATAGCCGCCGCCCCCTGGGGGAGGGGCGGCGGCCAGATGGTCGCTCGGCTTCTGCGGAGAGAAGCGACCATCCATGGGTACGGGCGGGCGCCCTCGCCGGTTCAGTAGCTGAAGGTCGTCGCGCCCTCGTCGCCGATCCACTGCCACATCGGCACCGTGCCGCCGAGTTCCGCGTTGTCGACCAGGTCGCCCTTGTCGAGCTTGCGGGCGTCGAAGCAGATCGGGCAGACGAGCAGCTTGCCGCCGGCCGCCGCGTACCGCCGGGTCAGGTCGGTCAGCGGCGGGCAGCCCTCGCAGGCCGTCCCAGTCGCGACGCCGTCCGTGGCCAGCCGCACGGCCTCCTTCGTCAGGAACATGAGCGTCGGTCGGCCCTGCTCGGCCGCGCCCACGGCGACCAGGAACGCGACGGTGACCTTCTCCGGGTCCTCGAGCCCCGTGGTCAGGCTGACCACTGCTTTTCCGGGCATGATGTGTCCCCCCTCGGGTTGTGATCCTGGCTTACACGCTAGGTAGCCGGACCGTTCGAGGAATGGGGAGAAATCCCTAACTTGTGTGCCCGGGCTGCCGCCTGGCCGCGGCTGGTCACGCCGAGCCGGGCGAGCACCGCCGACACGTGGTGGTCGACGGTCTTCGGCGCCAGCCGCAGCCGCGTCGCGATGTCCGCGTTGGACAGTCCGTCGGCGAGCAGGCTCAACACCTCCGCCTGGCGCCGCGTCAGGCCGGCCGGGTGGGTGGCGGTGGTCCGGCGGGGGCCGCGCGGGACGCCGCCGATGCCGCGCCGGCGTAGGTCGGCCCGGAGCGCGGTCGCGGCCTGGGTCGCGCCGAGCGCGTCCAGCCCGCGCAGGGCCTCGGTCGCCGCCGCCCGGTCACCCAGGGCCAGCGCTTCGAGCCGCAGGAAGTGCCCGCCGCGACGCTGCCACTCGTCGGCGGCCGCGCGCCAGTCACCGTCGATCATCCAGCGATACGGGGCGAGCGCGTCGACAGGAGCATGGGCACCGCCGCCCGCCTGCCAGAGCCGGAACGCGAGCTCGCCCGAGTGCGGCGGCGCGTGCTCACGGGTGGCCCGGTCCAGCGCGTGCGGCACCTCCCGCGCCGCGCGCTGCGGGTCGCCGTACCAGCGGAAGTGCTCGGCCCTGGCGCTCTTGGCCGGGCCGACCCACTGCAGCTCGCGTGACGGGCCGGCGTGCCGGTCGGCCTCGTCGAGGTGCGCCCGGGCGACCGCGCGCTCGCCGCGGGCACCGTGGACGCGGCCGAGCACCACCAGCGCCGGCACCCGCCCGATGCCGCCCTGCGCGGGCAGCCGCAGCGACTCCTCGGCGTCGGCGACCGCGCCGGCCCAGTCGCCGGCCTGGAACCTGACCGTCGCCCGGGTGCCGAGCAGGCACTGGAGGTAGCCGGCGAGGTCCTGCTCGCGGGCGTAGGCCACGGCCCGGTCGAGGGCCGGCGTCGACTCGGTGAACTCCGCCCGCTCGGCGAGGACGCCCGCGATGTTGAGCAGTGCCCGGGTCGCCTGGTCGGCGTAGCCCGCTGCGGCCGCCGCCGCCTGGGCGGCCTCCAGCGCCGCCCGCGCGCCGGGGCGGCCGAGTTGCATCGCGGACGTGCCGACGCTGATCGCGGCGTGCACGGCGGTCTCGGGGTCGCCGAACTCCTCGGCCAGGGTGCGGGCCCGCTCGCCCAGCTCGATGGACTCGGCGAACGCGTAGTCGAACATCCGCAGGCCCGCCTGGTTGCTGTAGGCCATCGCCAGCTCGCGGCCCGGTGGCTGGGTGCCGAGGATCTCCACCGCGCGGTCGCCCGCGGTGCGGGCCAGGGTCCCGTCGCCCGACCACCAGGCGACCCGGGAGAGCCAGCGCCAGGCGGAGCCGGTCGGCACCGGGTCGCCCACCTCCTGCCGGATCCCGATCGCCGCGCGCAGCGGCGCCAGGCCGTCGGCGGCGACACCGGCCAGGTAGGCGGCGACGCCGTAGCGCTCGAGCAGCTCCGCCCGCTCCCGCCGCGGCAGGCGGTCGGCGTGGGCGGCGGCGGCCCGGTAGTGCTCGGCGGCCTCGCGCCGGGCCCTCTGCCGGGCGGCGGCGGCCGCGGCGACCCGGCCCCAGTGCAGCACCGCGTCGGGGTCGCCGGCGCCGCGCGCGTGGTGCACGAGCCGGCCGGGGTCGGCGTCGACGGCGGCCAGCGTCGCCAGCGCGGTGGCGTGCAGGGCCGCCCGCCGGCGCGGTTCCAGCGCGTCCTCGACGGCGGTGCGCAGCAGCTCGTGCCGGTAGGCGACACCGTCCGCGGTGGCGACGAGGACGCCGCCGGCCACGCAGGCGTCGACCTGGTCGTCGCGGCCGGCGAGCAGCGCCTTGTCAGCGCGGGTCGGCATGACGGCGACGAGGTGGGCCAGCTCGCGGGCCCGGTCCGGGAGGGCGCGGATCCGGTCGAGGATCAGGCCGCGTACGCCCGCCGGGGCCCGGTCGTCCTTCGCGTCGAGCAGTTCGGTGAGCAGCAGCGGGTTGCCGCCGGTCAGCGCGAGCACGGACGCCGCGTCACGGCCGGCCCGGGTGGCCTCGTGGGCGACGCGGTCGGGGGACAGTGGCGTGAGGGCGATCCGGGTGCCGCGCAGGGCGGCCAGCACGCGGTGCAGGGGGTGGTCGGCGCCGATCTCGTCGTCGCGGTAGGTGACGACGAGCAACGCCGGACGCTGGTTGATCCGCCGGCCGAGCAGCACGAGCAGGTCGAGTGTGGCCTCGTCGGCCCAGTGGGCGTCCTCGACGACGAGCACCGGCCGCGTGCGGGGGTGATCGAGCTGGTCGAGCAGCGCGGCGAGGATCTGGTCGGGTGGCGCGCCGTTCACGAGGTGGTCGGCGAGCGGCCCGCCGCTGCGCCGGGCGATGTCGTGCACGGGCCCGAGCGCGCGCGGGGTGACCAGCGGGTCGCACCATCCCCAGTGGAACCGGGCCCGCGCGCCGGCCCGCCGGGCGAACTCGGTCACGAGCGCGGACTTGCCGACACCGGCCTCACCGGCGACCAGCGCGACCCGGCCGCCGGTCGCACTGACCCGCAGCAGGTCGTCGAGCACACCCAGGGGCGCGGCCCGCTCCCACAGCTCCACGTGCCGATGGTCCCACCGCACGGCACCGTGAACCCATGGCCGAACGGCTGGACGATCGCGGAGACGCGGCGCCGGAGGTCACGCGGGTGACGAGGTGTCCTCGGTGAGCTGCAGCAGGCCGTGGGTGAACCAGAGTCGGTGCCGGTCGGTCTCGACGAGCCAGCGGGTCGGCACGTCGGGGTCGATCTGGCGGGCGTCGGGCCAGCGCTCCCGGGTGTCGGCCACGACGCAGGACCAGGGTTCCGGGTTCTCGGGCAGCCGGGGCCTGGGCGCGCCGGGGGCGCGGACCAGGGTCGTGTCGATCACCGCGTTGGCGGCGCCGATGATCGCCTGCCAGCGCAGGTCCGGCCAGAGGGGGAGGCGCCAGTGTGCGACGCCGGCGGTCACGTCGCCGATGCGGACGCTCTCGCGATGGTCCTCGGGGCCGAGCACCGCGACCAGGAGGTCGAGCCCGCCCGGCGCGCGGCGCGAGTGCTGCATGGTCTGCCAGCGGTTGAAGGCCTTGAGATAGTCGGCCTTCGTGGCGCCCAGGCGGGTGTACGCGGCCTTGACCAGATCCGGCTGGTAGTCGGCCATGCGGCGCAGCAGCGTGAGGGTGAACTCCCGGCGCGCGAACCCGTACACGCGGTCGACGGTACCGCCCGGCCCGTCAGGCGGAACGGGTGGCCGGGGCGGGCGCGAGCCGGCGGCCGACCACGTGCAGCGCGTAGAGCGCGTAGCCGACCAGGCAGGCGGCCAGGATCGGATGCACCAGCACGGCCAGCAGGCCGGCCAGGCCGACCACGCCGGTCGCGGCCGCGACGGCACCGGGCCGGGCACCGGCGGCACCCCTGGCCGCCGCCCGCCACCAGCCGGACCCGCCGGGCTCGGCCGTGCGGGCGGCGAGGGTGCCGAGGGTGACCAGCGCCAGCGCCGCGTAGCCCGCCGCCGCGGCGGCGATCACCGCCGTCACGCCCAGCAGCACGGCACCGCCGGGGACCGTGCCGCTCGCCACTGCGCGCAGGTCGAGGACGAGCAGCCAGATCACCGCCACCGCGACCACGGTCGCCACCGCGCCGGGCAGCAGAGCGCGGCGGAAGACCGGCCACAGCGCGCGGGGGCGCGGCCAGCGGTCGTGGGTCAGGAAATGGTCGACCGCGAAGCTGGCCGTGGCGAACGTCGCGCCGGTCGTGAGGACCGGCAGCGACGCCGCCACCATGAGCAGGCCGAGGAGCGCGACGTCGGTGGCGACGCGTACCGTGTCGCGCCAGTCGGGTCTCATCCCTTGAGGCCGCTCGTGTTGATGCCCTCCACCAGCAGGCGTTGGAAGGCCACGAAGAACAGGAACACCGGCACCAGCGACAGCAGCGACATCGCGAACATCGGGCCCACCGCGCTCTCGCTCGTGGAGTCGATGAACAGCGTCAACGCCACCGGGACCGTGTAGTCCTGCAGGTCGGACAGGAAGACCAGTTGGCGGAAGAAGTCGTTCCACGTCCAGATGAACGAGAAGATCGCCGTGGTCACCAACGCGGGCCGGCTCAGGGGCACGATCACATGGCGGAACACCGTGTACGGCGACGCCCCGTCGATCTTCGCGGCCTCGTCCAGCTCGTACGGGATGCCGCGCATGAACTGGACCATCAGGAAGACGAAGAACGCCTCCGTGGCGAGGAACTGGGGCACCAGCAGCGGCAGGTACGGCCACGGCTCACCCACCCAGCCGAGCTGCTTGAACAGCACGTACTGCGGGATGATCAGCACGTGCCCCGGCAGCAGCAGCGTGCCGATCATGATGGCGAACCAGATCTTCCGCAGCCGGAACCGCAGGCGGGCGAACGCGTACGCGGCCAGCAGGCAGGAGATCGCGTTGCCCACCACGGTCAGCAGGGCCACCATCGCGCTGTTGGCGAAGAACCGCCCGAAGCTCACGTCGAAGTTCTGCCACCCCGCCCGGAAGTTCCCGGGCGTGAACACGTCGGGCCACAGGCCGATGTTGGTGGCGATCTCCTCGCGCGACTTCAGCGACGTGCCGATCATCCACAGTAGCGGGTAGAGCACCACGGCCAGGATCAGGACGAGAACCACCAGCCGGACCACGGCACGGGTACGAGATGAACGCGTCACCGGTCCTCCCCGTCCGCGTAGTGGACCCAGAACCGGCCCGTGCTGAACAGCACCACCGTGATCAGCGCGATCGCCACCAGGAACACCCACGCCAGCGCGGACGCGTACCCCATCTGCAGCTCGGTGAAGCCCTTGATGTAGAGGTTGAGCGTGTACATGAGGGTCGAGTCGACCGGCCCGCCGGTGCCGTTGCTCAGCACGAACGCGGCCGTGAAGCCCTGGAAGCCGTTGATCGTCTCCAGCACCAGGTTGAAGAAGATGACCGGCGAGAGCATCGGCAGCGTCACCGCCCGGAACTGGCGCCAGGCGTTGGCGCCGTCGACGGACGCCGCCTCGTAGAGCTCGACCGGGATCTGCTTCAGCCCCGCCAGGAAGATCACCATCGGGGCGCCGAACTGCCAGATCGCCAGCGCCATCAACGTCTCCAGCGACCACCGCGGGTCGTTGACCCACGGCGCCCCCTCGACCCCGAACAGGCCGAGCAGCGAGTTGAACGCGCCGTCCCGATTGAACATGTTGACCCAGACGATCGCCAGCGCCACGCTCCCGCCGAGCAGCGACGGGAGATAGAACAGGCCGCGGAACAGGCCGACGCCCCGGAACGCCCGGTTGAGCAGCAGCGCGACGCCGAGCGCGGCGGCCAGCTTGAGCGGCACCGCGATCAGCGCGAACGTCACCGTCACCTCGACCGCGTGCCAGAACGACGGGTCGGAGGTGAACATCGTGCGGTAGTTGTCGAGCCCGATCCACTCGACCTCGGAGAACGGGCTGAGCGCGTCGTAGTTGGTGAAGCTCAGGTAGAGCGACAGCAGCATAGGGATAGCGGTGATCCCCATGAGACCCAGCAACCACGGTGAGAGGAACACGTAGCCGGCGAGGTTCTCCCGGCGGCGCGGGCCACCCCGGCCCCGCCGACTGGCGGGACCGGGGGAGGCGGGGCCGGTCGGCAGGGCGGCCGGCGGCGCGGTGCTGATGGCCAACGGTCAGGCCCCGATCGCGGCCTGGCAGGCGGCGAAGTACGCCTTGGCGGCCTCGGCCGGGCTCTGGCGGCCGAACTGCACCTCTTCGGCTGCCTTGATCAGCTCGGAGCGCACCTTGCTGTGCCCCTTGAGCGGCACCTGCGGCGAGGCGCCGAACTTGGCCCCCAGCTCGGTCTGCACCGCGATGGACTGCTTCATGTTGGCGTCGGACACCGTCTCGGAGACCGCCTTGCGGATGTCCAGGTTGGACGGCAGGCCGCGGTCGGTGCCGAGGACCTTGGCGGCCTCGGGGTCGTTCGACAGGAAGTTGATGACGTCGACCGCGATGTCCTTGTGCTCGGTGCCCCGGAACACCGAGAAGTACATCGACGCCCGCGCCCACTGCGCGCTCGGGTCACCCGGGTACGCGACGACGCCCAGCTCGTCCTTGGTGTTCTTCTTGAGCTCCGGCATCTGGTTGGCCCACACCCACGACGTGCCGGCCTTGCCGGTCACCACGAGCTGCTTGCTGATGTCGGTGACGTTGCCCTCGTGGATCACGTCGGGGGTCGGGGTCGCGCCGGCGGTGCGGGCGCCCTGCCACAGCGTGAACCAGCCGGCCACGTCCTGCTCGGTGAAGCCGAGCGCCTTGTCCTTGTAGAGGTCCTTGCCCTGCTGCCGCAGCCAGACCCAGAAGGCCTTGTAGTCGGCGCTCGGGTCCTGGGTGCCGGGCACCTTGGCGGTCTTGGACACGTTGGCCGCCCAGGCGATGTGCTCGTCCCAGCTCTGCCCGGTGGTCGGCACGGGCAGCTTGAACTTGTCGAGCAGCGTCTTGTTGAACACCAGGCCCTGGGTGTTCTCGCCGAACGCGACACCGGCCAGCTTGCCGTCGACCACGCCGTAGTTCCACAGGCTCTCGGGGAACTTCGAGACGTCGAGCTTGCCACTGTCCTTGTAGGACATGAGATCGAGGGTCACGTTGCGCGACGCGTACTCGGTGAGGTAGTTGTCGTCGATCTGGAAGATGTCGGGCGCGTCGCCGCCGGCGGTCAGCGTCGCCAGCTTGTCGAAGTAGCCCTGGTTGGCCTGCCAGGTCTTCTTGAACGTCACGTTCGGGTGCTTCTTGGTGTAGAGGGCCAGCGCTTCCTCGGTCAGCTTCGCGCGACCCTCGGCGCCCCACCAGAAGATGGACAGTTCGACCGGCTTGTTCGGGTCGGCCGCGGCACCGCCGCCGCCGTCGTCACCGCAGGCCGCGGCGGCCAGCGCGAGGGGCACGGCGACCAGGGCGGCCAGCAGGCGTCGTCGCAGGCCAGACGCCGGAAAGGCGGTACGGTGGTGGCGCGTGGTCGGCTCGACCGCACGCGGGGATGGTGCGGGGTGCATGTGCGCTCACTCCTTGGCGTAGGAGGCGACATCTCCGAGGGCGGTGGCGACCACGCCGCCCGGGTCCGCATGGCTGTGCGGACCCGGGCCCGGCCCCGTCGAGTCGCGGATGACCAACTCGGTCTGCAGGGTTATCTGTGCGGTGGTGCGGCGGTCGTCGCCGTGTGCGAGGAGCATGTCGACGGCCGCCCGTCCGGCGGCGGCGGTTGGGGTCGCCACCGTCGTCAGCTTGGGGCGGGTGAGGCGGCTCAGCGCGATGTCGTCGATGCCGACGACACTGACGTCCTCCGGGACCCGCTGGCCCTGTGCGGTGAGGCCCTCGATCAGACCGATGGCCATGAGGTCGTTGTAGGCGAGCACGGCGGTGACGCCGGCCCGGACGATCTGTTCGGCGACGGCCATGCCGCCGTCCTCGGTGGGCTGGTTGGGCCCGATGACGGTGAGGTCGGCGTCGCCGGCCCGCGCCGCCGACATGGCCGAGCGGCGGATCTCCCGGCTGGTCCACGACCCGCGCGGGCCGGCGACCAGGGCGATCCGGCGGTGCCCGAGCCCGTTGAGGTGGTCGATCGCCAGCCGGGCGCCCTGGGCGACGTCCATCACGACGGTCGGCAGGCCGGTGAGCTGACGGTTGACCACGACCAGCGGCACCTCGCGGCTGAGCTGCTCGATCAGGCTGTTGCTCATCCGCGGGCTGCACAGCAGGACGCCGTCGACCTGCTTGGCCAGCGCGCGGACGAGATCCTCCTCGACGCTCGCGTCCTCGTTGGTGTCGGTGACGAAGATGTGGTAGTCCCGCTGGCGGGCCTGGCTCTCGGCGGCCTTGATCAGCGGGGGGAAGAACGGGTTGGCGATGTCGGCCACGATCAGGCCGATGTTGTGCGTACGCCCGGTGATCAGCGCCCGGGCCGCGCGGTTGGGCCGGTAGCCCAGGTGCTCGGCGCAGGCCAGCACGCGGCTGCGGGTCTCGGCGTTGACCAGGTGCGGCGCCGAGAACGTGCGCGAGACCGTGGAGATGTGCACTCCGGACTCACGCGCGACGTCGCGGATGGTGGCTGGCACGCGCTCGTCCCTTCCGCTCACGGGCCTGTCGGCTGTGGTGGCCGTCACTCAAGTGCGCCAATTAATGCAAACGGTTGCGCCACTGTCAACGGTCCGTTGTTGCGACTCGGTTGCGGGCGCGCTCCCGTAGGGTCAATCCAGCCGGCATAAGCGGTTATAACGGTCAGGACATTGACGAGTCCCGTGGTCGTATGGATAGTTTCGTGCAAACGTTTGCACAGCGCGAAGGGGTTGATCGATGCGACGTCGCTACGCGTTGGTCGGTGCCGGAGCGCGGGCCGGGATGTTCCTGCGCGCGCTCGCCGTCGACCACGCCGACCGCGCGGAGGTCGTGGCGCTGGCCGACGTCAACCACGCCCGGATGGCGGCGCACAACCGCTGGCTGCGCGACCTCGGCGCACCGGAGGCGAAGACCTGGGCCGCCGCCGACTTCACCACGATGCTCACTGTCGAACGGGTCGACGAGGTGCTGGTCACCAGCGTCGACGCCACCCACGCCGACTACATCGTGGCGGCGCTGCGGGCCGGCTGCGACGTGGTCACCGAGAAGCCGATGACGACCGACGCGGCGGGCTGCCGGCGGATCCTGGCCGCCGTCGAGGAGACCGGGCACCGGGTCCAGGTCGCGTTCAACTACCGCTACAACCCGTTGCACGAGGCCTTCCGTGACCTGCTCGCCGGCGGCGAGATCGGCGAGATCGGCTCCGTCCACTTCGAGTGGTTGCTCGACGTGCGGCACGGCGCCGACTACTTCCGCCGCTGGCACCGCGACGCGGCCAACTCCGGCGGCCTGCTCGTGCACAAGTCCGGTCACCACTTCGACCTGGTCAACTGGTGGCTCGACGCGACTCCCGAGACCGTCTTCGCGCAGGGCCGGCGGTTCTTCTACGGCCCCGACGGGCGCAGGCACGGCTACGCCCGCGACTACGCGCGCGGCCACGGTGCCCCCGAGGCCAAGGACGACCCGTTCGCCCTCCAACTCGCCGACAACCCGCAGCTGCGCGCCCTCTACCTCGACGCCGAGGAGGAGGACGGCTACCTGCGCGACCAGAACGTGTTCGCGCCAGGGGTCACCATCGACGACGACATGGCCGTGCTGGTCCGCTACGACACGGGCGCGACGATGACCTACCACCTCACCGCGTACGCGCCGTGGGAGGGTTACCGGGTCATGGTCAACGGCAGCCGCGGCCGGCTCGAGCTCGAGGTCGTGGAGAGCGACCACGTGAGCCCGGCCGGCGCGAGCGAGGTCAAGGGAGCCGCCGTGCACGGCGAGGTCGCCGCGGCCGAGCGGGGCCGGGCCCGGCTGACCGTCCACCCGTTCTGGGCGCCGCCCCGCGAGATCCCGGTGCCCGGTTACGCCCGCGGCGGCCACGGCGGCGCCGACGCCCGGATGACCGCCGTCCTGTTCGGCGGCGCGACCGACCCGATGGACCGCTCCGCCACGGCCCGCGACGGCGCCCTGGCGCTGCTCACCGGCCTGGCCGCCAACCGTTCGATGGCGACCGGCGCGCCGGTCACCGCCACCGACCTGCTCGATCCGACCTGACCGCGAGGAAGTGCATGTCCGACCTGCTGTTTCCGGCCGAGCCGGGTCAACGGGCGATCGCGCGCGAGCTCTACGGGCTCGCCCGCGACCTGCCGCTGATCTCGCCGCACGGCCATGTCGACCCCGCCGTGCTGGCGGACGACGAGCCGTTCCCCGACCCCGCCCGGCTGATCATCGTGCCGGACCACTACCTGACCCGGATGCTGCTCAGCCAGGGCATCCCGCCGGCCCGCCTGGGGGTCCCGGGCCGCGCCGGCGAGCCCGGCGAGACCGACGGCCGGGCCATCTGGCGTCTGTTCGCCGCGCACTGGCACCTGTTCCGGGGCACGCCGTCGCGGCTCTGGCTGGAGCGCACGTTCGAGACCGTCTTCGGCGTCACCACCCGGCTGGCGCCGGAGACGGCCGACGAGGTGTACGACGCGATCGCGGCCAAGCTCGACGACCCGACGTTCCGGCCCCGCGCCCTGTTCGAGCGCTTCAACATCGAGGTGCTGGCCACCACCGAGTCGCCGCTCGACGAGCTGCACGCGCACGCGAAGCTCGGAGCCGACGGCTGGGGCGGCCGGGTGATCACCACGTTCCGCCCCGACGACGTGGTCGACATGGAGTTCGAGGGCTGGGCCGACCGGGTCGGCCGGCTCGGTGAGCTGGCCGGGGAGGACACCGGCACCTACCGCGGCTACCTGGCCGCGCTGCGGTCCCGCCGCGAGGCGTTCATCGCGGCCGGCGCGACGTCCAGCGACCACGGCCACCCGACCGCCCGCACCCTGCGCCTGACCCCCGCCGAGGCGGCGTCGCTGTTCGCCCGCGGGCTGCGCGGCGAGGCCGACGCGGCCGACGCCGAGGCGTTCCGGGCCCACATGCTGGTCGAGTTCGCCCGGATGTCCATCGAGGACGGTCTCGTGATGCAGCTGCACCCCGGCGCCGTGCGCAACCACAACCGGTGGCTGCACGCGACGCACGGCCGGGACGTGGGCGGCGACATCCCGCAGGCGACCGAATACCTGCACGCGCTGACGCCACTGCTCGACGCGTACGGCAACGACCCGCGGCTGCGGGTGGTCGTCTACACCCTCGACGAGTACACGTTCACCCGGGAGCTCGCCCCGATCGCCGGTGGCTACGCCGCGATCTACCTCGGCGCGCCCTGGTGGTTCCTGGACTCGCCCGAGGTGCTGCGCCGGTTCCGCGAGGCGGTCACCGAGAGCGCGGGCTTCTACAACACCGCCGGCTTCGTCGACGACACCCGGGCGTTCTGCTCGATCCCGGTGCGGCACGACGTGGCCCGCCGGGTCGACGCCGGCTTCCTCGCCCGGCTGGTCGCCGAGCACCGGCTGTCGTTCGACGAGGCCGCCGAGACCATCGTGGACCTCGCGTACCGGCTGCCGAAGCGCGTCTTCCGCCTGGACGGTGCCGCATGACGACGATCGTGGCCGCCGACGTGCACGACGTGCGGTTCCCGACCGCCGCCGCGGGCGACGGCTCCGACGCCATCAACCGGGGCGACTACTCGGCGACCTATGTGGAGCTGCGCACCGACGACGCCGCCCTCGCGGGCGCCGGCTTCACCTTCACCAACGGCCGCGGCAACGAGATCACCTGCGCCGCGGTCCGCGCCCTCGCGCACCACGTGGTCGGCCGGTCGCTGGCGGAGATCGCGGCCGAGCCCGTCGCCTTCTGGCGGTCGCTGACCGCCGACCCGCAGCTGCGCTGGCTCGGCCCGGAGAAGGGCGTCATCCACATGGCGACCGGTGCGCTGGTCAACGCGGTCTGGGATCTGCGGGCCAAGGCCGCCGGCCAACCGCTCTGGCGGCTGCTCGCTGAGATGCCGACCGAGGAGCTCGTCGCCAACGTCGACTTCCACCACATCACCGACGCGCTCACCCCCGGCGACGCGGCGGCCATCCTCGACAAGGGACGGCAGGGGTACGCGCAGCGGCTGGCCGTCGTCGAACGGGACGGCTTCCCGTCGTACACGACCTCGGTGGGCTGGTTGGGTTATCCGGACGAGAAGGTCCGGGCGCTGACCCGCGCCGCGTACGCGCAGGGTTGGCGCGCGATGAAGATGAAGGTCGGCGGCGACCTCGACGACGACGTCCGGCGGGCAAGGATCATCCGCGCGGAGATCGGCCCGGACGCGCTGCTGATGATGGACGCCAACCAGGTGTGGGACGTCGACCAGGCGATCGCGGCGATGGCCCGGCTGGCCGAGGTCGACCCTTACTGGATCGAGGAGCCGACGCACGCCGACGACGTGCTCGGCCACGCCCGCATCCAGCGCGAGGTCGCGCCGGTCCGGGTGGCCACCGGCGAGGTCGCGGCCAACCGGGTGATCTTCAAGCAGCTCCTGCAGGCCGAGGCGATCGGCGTCATGCAGATCGACGCGTGCCGGGTCGGCGGCGTCAACGAGGTGCTCGCCGAGCTGCTGCTGGCCGCGAAGTTCGGGGTGCCGGTCTGCCCGCACGCCGGCGGCGTCGGCCTCTGCGAGCTCGTGCAGCACCTGGCCTTCTTCGACTACCTGCGGGTCGGCACCTCGCTGGACGGACGGATGGTGGAGTACGTGGATCACCTGCACGAGCACTTCGTCGACCCGGTGCGCACGCGCGAGGGGCGCTACCTCCTGCCGACCGCACCGGGCTACAGCGCCTCGATGAAGCCCGGATCGGTCGCGGAGTTCTCCTTCCCGGACGGGCCGGTGTGGCGATGAACCCGCTGCTCGGCCTCGGCTCGCTGCGCCGGGTGCCCACCGAGAGCCGCCCGCTGGTGCGGCCCGGCACGGTGCCCGCCGGCATCGTGCACATCGGACTCGGCGCGTTCCACCGCGCGCACCAGGCGGTCTACACCGAGGAGGCGGTCGCGGCCGCCGGCGGCGACTGGGGGATCGTCGGCGTCGCGCCCCGGTCGACCGCGGTGGTCGCCGCGCTCCAGGCGCAGGACCTGCTGTTCAGCGTCAGCGACGTGTCGGCGGCGGGCACCACCGCCCGGGTGATCGGGGCGTTCGCCGGCGCGCGGGCCGCCTCCGCCGACCCGGACGCCGTCGTGGCCCTGCTGGCCGACCCGGCGATCCGGGTGGTGACGCTGTGCGTCACGGAGAAGGGCTACCGGCTCGACCCGGCGACCGGCCGGCTGCTCGACGACCCCGCGCTGGACGCGGACCTGCGCGGCGACCGGCCGCCGACCACGGTGCCGGGGATGCTGTTCCGGGGCCTGGTCGCCCGGTCCCGGGCCGACGCCGGCCCGATCGCGGTCGTGAGCTGCGACAACTTCTCAGCGAACGGGCGCCGCACCAGCGGCATGCTCGAGGCGGCGTTCGCCCGCGCCGGGCAGGACGACGCCTGGCTGCGCGCCAACGTGCGCTGCCCCGGCACGATGGTCGACCGGATCGTCCCGGCCTCGACCGACGCCAGCCGGGCCGCGGCGGCCGCCGTGCTGGGTGTGCGGGACGAGGCCGCTGTCTACGGCGAGCCGTACCGGCAGTGGGTGATCGAGGACGACTACCCCGCCGGGCGGCCGGCCTGGGAAGCGGCGGGCGCGGTGCTCACCGACGACGCCGGGCCGTGGGAGCGGCTGAAGCTGCGCGCCCTCAACGGGGTCCACTCGGGCATGGCCTACGTCGGCGTGCTGACCGGCCGGGCGACGATCGCCGACGCGTACCGGATGCCGGGGGTGGCCGACGCCATGCGCCGGTTCGTCGCCGAGGACATCGCGCCGAGCTTCACGCCGCCGGACGGTGTCTCCGTCGTGGACTACGGCGATTCGACGCTGGAGCGGTTCGCGAACCCGGCTATCGCCCACCGCACGATCCAGGTCGCGATGGACGGTTCGCAGAAGCTGCCGCAGCGGGTGCTGGAGACGATCCGGGACCGGCGGGCGGCCGGCGCCGCACCCCGCTGGGCGGCGCTGGTGGTGGCGGCCTGGATGCGGTACGCCCGCGGGGTCGCCGACGACGGCCGGGCGCTCGACCTGGACGACCCGCTGGCCGCGGAGATCCGGGCCGCCGTCGCGGCCGCGCCGCCCACCCCGGAGGGTCTCGCGGGCGCGCTGTTCGGCCTGACCGCGATCTTCCCCGCGGAGATGGCGGCCGACGAGACGGTCCGGGACCTGGTCGTCGACTGGCTGACCGACTTCGACAAGCACGGCGTCGAGGCCACCCTGGCCGGCATCGGATGACCGTCCGGGTCGCGCTGATCGGTGCCAACGGCCACGGCCGCTGGCACCGGCGGCGGCTGGGGCCCCGGCACGGGTCCGGCGCGATCGCCTTCGTCGGCATCGCCGAGCCGAACCCGCTCGACCCGGACCCGCCGGTGCCGCCCGAGACGCGGATCTTCCCCGACCACCACGCGCTGCTCGCCGAGACCAGGCCCGACGTCGCGATCATCTGTACGCCGCCCGGGACCCACCTGCCGATCGCGCTCGACGCCCTGGCGGCCGGCTGTGACCTGCTGCTGGAGAAGCCCCCGCTGCTGTCCCTGGCCGACCACGCCCGTCTGGTCGGGGCGCTGGCCGAGGCCGGCCGGTCGTGCCAGGTGGGCTTCCAGGCGCTGGCGTCGGCCGCCTTCGACGAGTTGTGCGCGGCCGCGCTGGGTGGCGCGCTCGGCACGGTCACCGGCATCTCGGCGGTCGCCTCCTGGCAACGCGACGACGCCTACTACGCCCGCTCGCCCTGGGCCGGCCGGCGCGCGGTGGACGGCGCCCTGATCAACCCACTCGGTCACGCCGTGATGCAGACCCTCGCCCTCTCTGACCGCCTTTGCTCTGCACCCATATCCGCACCACCCCCGCTGACCTGCGGTGCGGATATGGGTGCAGAGCAAAGCCCGGTGAAGGGCCTGTTCGGGCGGCTCGAAGTGGAGCGTTACCGGACCCGGCCGATCGAGAGCGATGACACCGCTGTGCTGCGGCTGACCGGCCGGGGGCGGCCACCGCTGGTCGTCGCTGTCACGCTGGCCGGCGAGGAGTTCATTCCCGGCGAGATCACCGTTGCCGGGACGCGGGGGACCGCGACGCTGGAATACCCGACCGATCGTCTCAAGCTGCCCGGTGATCCCGGGTTGCGCGAGGTGCCCGGCCGGGTCGATCTGCTCGACAACCTGCTCGCGCATCGCGCCGACCGGGCCGGCGTGCCGCTGCGGGCAGGCCTGGCGGCGACCGCGGGCTTCACCGCGGTGGTCGAGGCGCTCGGACACGCACCCGTGCCGGTGGCCCTCGGCGACGGCGTCGTCGACGACATCGGCGCCGGGCCCGGGCGCATCCGCCGCATCCGCGGCATCAACGCGGTGCTCCGCCGGGCCGCCGGGGAGCACGCGCTGCCGTCGGAGATCGGGGTGGCCTGGGCACACCCACCGCACACGGAAAACCGGCTGCAAACAACCGGGACCAGCACCGCCGGAAATTAGGGCAATCAGCCGCCTACCCGACCGTTACGACGGTCGGGCCATTCGTCATTTCCGCGTTTCGCTGCAACATTCCTGCATATTGACAGTATTGACACTCACAATGACCGATACCTATGTTTCAGAATAGGTTTCCAGGTTGCGATCGGAGTGTCTCAATGCGATTTCGAGGTATCGCCGCCGGCGCGGTCGGCGTGCTTGTCGTCGCCCTCACGGCACCCGCCGCGGCGGCATCGGTGCCGGTCAGCGAGTGGGTCGGCCGTCAGGTATTGCCGGCCGGCGACGGTTGGGCGGCGGAGGGCGCCGGCACCACCGGCGGTTCCGCGGCCACGCCGGAAAACGTGTTCCACGTGACCAACCGCGATCAACTGGCCGCCGCCGTCGCCGGCGCCGACCCCGCGATCATATTCGTCCGCGGCACCGTCCACGGAAATGCCGACGCCGCCGGGGCGCCGTTGTCGTGCGACCAGTTCGCCGACCCTGCGTACTCGCTGGACGCCTTTCTCGCGGCCTATGACCCGGCGGTCTGGGGTCGGGTGGCGCCCAGCGGACCGCTGGAAGAGGCCCGGGTGCGCTCGGCCGCCAACCAGAGCGCCCGGGTGCGGGTCAACGTCGGCTCCAACAAGACCATCATCGGCCTCGGCGACGCCCGCCTGAACGGCGTCTTCCTGCGCCTCGACGGCAGTTCCAACGTGATCATCCGCAACCTCACCCACGAGGACAGTCGCGACTGCTTCCCGGTCTGGTCCCCGACCGATGGCGAGACCGGCAACTGGAACGCGGCGTACGACAACATCTGGATCCGGAACTCGCACCACGTCTGGGTCGACCACAACACGTTCACCGACGCCGACAACCCGGACTCGGCGCAGCCGATCCACTTCGGACGGCCGTTCCAGGTGCACGACGGGCAGGTCGACATCACCAACGGCAGCAACTACGTGACGGTGTCCTGGAACCGGTTCACCAACCACGACAAGACGATGCTGATCGGCTCGACGAACACGCCCGGCGCCGACGTGGGCGCGCTCAAGGTGACGCTGCACCACAACGAGTACGACGGCAGCGTGCAGCGGGCGCCGCGGGTGCGGTTCGGCCAGGTCGACGTCTACAACAACCTCTACCGGGTGCCGGTCGCCGAGCCCTACGAGTACAGCTGGGGCGTCGGCGTGCAGTCCGCGATCTACGCCGAGAACAACTACGTCGCCCTCGGCGCCGCCGTCGCGCCGGAGGCCTTCGTCTTCGACTGGGGCGGCACGGTGCTGACCGAGAAGGGCACGTGGGTCCGGCAGGGCCGGTCGCTGCCCAGGCCGGCCAGCCTGCTCGCCGCCTACAACGCGACGCACGACCCCGACCTCGCCCCGGACGCCGGCTGGACGCCCAGCCTGCGCGCCGGTCCCGTACTGCCCGCGCCGGCCGCCGCGCTGCTCGTCGAGCTGTGCGCGGGGGCCCGCCGGCTCGCCATCTAGGAGGAGATGATGCGACGACGTCTCGCCATCGCGGCCGCCGCGGTCGCCCTGGCTCTACCGCTGAGCGTAGCCGGGGTGAACCTGGCCTTCGCCGAGGCCCTGTTCGGCGACACGTTCGACGACGGCAACGCCAACGGCTGGTCCCGGTCCGGCGGAAGCTGGTCCGTGGTGAGCGGCGCGTTCCGGCAGTCGAGCACCGGGGCCAACGCGCGGGCACTGGCCGGCACCACCTCCTGGACCGACTACACGGTGAGCGCGCGGGTCACGCCGATCGCGTTCGGCTCGACCGCCCGGACGGTCGGCGTGGCGGCCCGGGTGCAGAGCTCCAGCAACTACTACGCCCTGGTGCTCACCGGCGGCGGGTCCGTGCAGCTGCAGCGGATCTCGGGCGGCAGCGCCACCTCGCTCGGGTCCGCCGCCCTCGGCGTGACGACGGGTACGACCTACACCGTGAGCCTGCGGGTGGTGGGCGGCCTACTTTCCGGCGCCGTCAACGGCGCGACCCTGGTCCAGGCCACGGACTCCGCGTTCGTTGCCGGCCGCGTCGGTCTGGTGGCTTCCTATGCGAGCGCCGGCTTCGACGACGTCACCGTCGACACCGCCGCCGGTCCCGGCCCGGACCCGACCACGCCGCCGACGACCCCGCCGCCGACCGGCACCTGCCGGGTCAGCGGGTCGCCCAGCGGCTTCGCGGCGGTGAACGCCTGGGGCCAGGCGACCACCACCGGCGGCGCCGGCGGGGCGACGGTTGCCGTCGACACGGCCGCCGAGCTGCTCGCCGCCATCGGAACCAGCGGTCCACTGACGGTCTGCGTGCACGGCACGATCGCGGTGCCCGCGGGGATGCACAACGTGACCAGCGACAAGTCGATCGTCGGCGTCGGCGGCACGGCCGGCATCACCGGCGGCGGGTTCAACATCGGTGGCCCGGTCTCCGACGCCACCTCGCCGCCGGCCGACGCGGTGCACAACGTGATCATCCAGAACCTGTCGTTCCGCAACGCCAGCGATGACTCGATCAACGTGCAGATGTTCGCCCACCACGTCTGGATCGACCACAGCGACCTGGCGCAGGGCTACGACGGGCTGATCGACGTCAAGCGCGGATCGTCCTATGTGACCGTCTCGTGGAACCACACCCACCACCACACCAAGAACATGCTGCTGGGCCACGACGACGCCAACGGCGCGCAGGACGTCGGCCGGCTGAAGGTGAGCTACCACCACAACTGGTTCGACGCGACGCCGCAGCGCAACCCGCGGGTGCGGTTCGGCGAGCCGGTGCACGTCTACAACAACTACTTCTTCTACAACACCGACACCGGAGTGGCGTGCCAGGCCGACGCCGGCTGTGTGGTGGAGGGCAACTACTACGAGAACGTCGAGGAGCCGGTCACCAACGCGTACGCCGGCCCACGCGGGCGGTGCGTCGCGCGGTCCAACTTCTTTGGCGGCGAGTCCGGCGCGGCCGAGTGCTCCGGCAGCGTGCAGGAGCCCAGCGCGTACTACGCGTACACCCTCGACAACGCTTCGGCGGTCAAAGCGCTCGTGACCGCCGGCGCCGGGGTCGGCAAGGTCTGATCCCCGGCGGGGTGCCGGCAGGTCGTGGCGGCCTGCCGGCACCGCGGGGGCACAGGAGGCGTTTCCAGCCCGGGTCTCCTGTGCCTTAAAAGATCGACAAACATCGATCAAAGGAGGATCCGTGCAATCCAACCCAGCCTGGCGATCACGTCGCCGCGGCCTGCTGCTGGCCCTCGGGGCCGGCGTAGCCGCCGCGGCGCTGGTCCTCGGCATGACCACCACCGGAGCCAGCGCGGCCACGCTGTTCGCCGACGACTTCGAGGACGGCAACTCGTCCGGGTGGACCACCAACGGCGGCACCTGGTCGGTGAGCAGTGACGGCTCCCGCGTGCTCCGCCAGAGCGGCACCAGCAGCGACGCCCGCGCCCTGGCCGGCAGCACGACCTGGACCGACTACTCGGTGCAGGCCCGGGTGAAGCCGTTGGCCTTCAACGGCAGCAACCGGTTCGTCGCCGTGCTCGCCCGGGTGCAGAGCAGCACCAGCTACTACTACCTGGCGCTGCGCTCCAACAACACCGTCGAGCTCAAGCGTCTGGTCGGCGGCTCGTCGACCACACTGGACACCGCCTCCGTCGGCGTGAGCGCGGGCTCCTGGCACACGCTGCGGCTCGACGTCAGCGGCTCGACCCTGCGCGGCTACGTCAACGGCACCCTGCTCACCGAAGCCAGCGACAGCCGGTTCAGCGGCGGGCGGGTCGGCGTGGCCACGTTCTACACGACGGCGAGCTTCGACGACGTCGCGGTGACCACGAGCGGCGGCGGCCCGGACCCGACGCCGACTCCCACAACGGAGCCGACCACCGGCCCGACGAACCCGCCGCAGCCCAACGTTGCGGACGGCTGGGCCTCCGTGAACGCCTGGGGCCAGAACGGCACCAGCGGCGGCGCCGGCGGCCCGACCGTGACGGTCACCAGCGCGTCGGCGTTCCTGTCGGCGATCGCCACGGCCGGCCCGCGGGTCATCCAGGTGCAGGGCATGCTCACATTGCCCGGCCCGATGCACGACGTGACGTCCGACAAGACGATCGTCGGGCTCGGCTCCGGCTCCGGTCTCACCGGCGGCGGGCTCAACATCGGCCTGCCGATCGACGACGACATCACGGCGCCGCCGTCGAACGCCGTACACAACGTGATCATCCGGAACCTGAACTTCCGCGGTTGGCCCGACGACGCCATCAACGTGCAGATGTTCAGTCACCACGTCTGGATCGACCACAACACCTGGACGACCGGGTCCGACGGCGGCGTCGACGTCAAGCGGGGCTCGTCGTACGTGACGATCTCCTACAACCACGCCGACGGCACCGACAAGAACATGCTGCTCGGCCACGACGACGAGAACGGCGCGCAGGACACCGGGCGGCTCAAGGTGAGCTACCACCACAACTGGTTCGACAGCACGAACCAGCGCAACCCGCGCGTCCGGTTCGGCGACCAGGTGCACGTCTACAACAACTACTACAACGACACCGGCAACTACGGCGTCGCGTCCACGGAGAACGCCGGCGTGATCGTCGAGGGCAACGCCTTCGTCAACGTCGACGACCCGTTCCACTTGGGCGAGGCCTCGTCGGGTCCGGGCCGCATCGTCGCCCGGAGCAACTGCTTCACCAACTCGGGTACGGGCGAGGCGGGCGGCAGCGTCTCCGCCGTCCCGTACGCGTACACCCTGCTGCCCTGTGCCCAGGTGCAGTCGACCGTCAGCGCGCAGGCCGGCGCGGGCCGGATCTGAGGAGGAATCACATGACAAGCACGGCACGCCGGGGGCTCGTCGCGGTCGTCGCGGCCGCCCTGGCCGCGATCGTCGTCGCGTTCGGACTCGCCGGCACGGCCCAGGCCGCGACGATCTTCTCCGACGACTTCAACGACGGCAACGCCAGCGGCTGGTCCAAGTCCGGCGGCGACTGGGCGGTGGCGACCGACGGCTCGCCGACGTTCACCCAGTCCAAAGCGGACAGTGAGCTGGCCCGCCAGTTCGCCGGGCAGACGAGCTGGACCGCGTACTCGGTGCAGGCCCGGGTCAAGCCGCTCGCGTTCAGCGGCAGCAACCGGCTCGTGGCCCTGGCGGCACGGTCCTCGTCGGCGACCAAGATGTACCGCCTGGCACTGACCAACGCGAACCGCGCCGAGCTCCAGGCGGTCGACGGCTCGTCGGTCACGGTGATCGGCTCGGCGTCCCTGACGGTGTCGACCGGCACCTGGTACACGCTGCGGATCGACGCCAACGGCAGCACCATCTCCGGCTTCGTCAACGGCACCCGGATCGGCTCGGGCAGCAACAGCGCGCACAGCGCCGGCCGCGTCGGCCTGGTGACCGTGTTCGCCTCGGCCCGCTTCGACGACGTGGTGGTCAGCAGCGACGGCTCCACCAACCCGACCGACCCGCCGACGGGGAACCCGACCACGCCGCCGCCGACCGGCGGCCCGACCACCCCGCCGCAGACCGGCCTGGTCGGCTGGGCCACCCAGAACGGCGGCACCAGCGGCGGCGGCAGCGCGTCGGCCACGACGGTCACCAGCGCCTCCGCGCTGACCAGCGCGGTCGGGGCGAGCGGCGCCGCGGTGATCCGGGTCAGCGGCACGATCTCCTGCTCCGGGATGATCCGGGTACGGTCCAACAAGACCATCCTCGGCAACTCCGGCGCGACGATCTCGGGCTGCGGCTTCACCGTCAACGGCGACCGCAACGTCATCATCCGCAACCTGACGTTCCGCGCCTGGGACGACGACGCCATCAACGTCGAGCAGTCGGCGACCAACATCTGGGTCGACCACAACAGCTTCACCGACGGGTACGACGGCGCGGTCGACATCAAGCGCGGCTCCGACTTCGTCACGGTCTCGTGGAACCGGGTCTTCGGCCACGACAAGTCCATGTTGCTCGGTCACTCCGACGACAACGCGTCGCAGGACGTCGGGCACCTGCGGGTCTCGTACCACCACAACTGGTTCGACGGCTCGGGCACCCGGCACCCGCGGGTGCGCTTCGGCAACCCGGTGCACGTCTACAACAACTACTACTACAACAACGAGTACGGCGTGGCGTCCACGATGAACGCCGGCGTGCTGGTCGAGGGCAACTACTTCGAGGGCGTGGACGAGCCGACGCTGGTCGGCTACGCGGACTCGGACCCGGGCACCCTCGTGCAGCGCAACAACGTCTTCGTCGGCTCCGGCTCACCGCAGAGCAGCGGCTCCACGGCCGGGATCCCGTACTCGTACCAGCTCGACAACGCGAACAACGTGAAGTCGATCGTCACCTCGGGTGCCGGCGCCGGCCGGATCAACCCCTGACCTAGCGCGTGCGCGGGGCGGCCGGACCGGTCGCCCCGCGCACCGTCTGGAGGACGCATGCGCACCCTTCCGCTCGTGGCGACGGCCGCCGCCGTCGCCCTGGTCGCGACCGTCGCGTTGACCGCTCCGGCGGCCGCGGCCACCCTGTTCAGCGACGACTTCGCCGACGGCAACGCGTCCGGCTGGTCGACCTCCGGCGGCTCGTGGGCGGTGGCCACCGACGGCACGCCGGCCTACCGGCAGTCGAGCACCGCCGCGGACGCCAAGGCACAGGCCGGCTCGACGGCGTGGACCGACTACGCGGTGCGGGCCCGGGTCAAGCCGGTCGCGTTCGGCTCGTCCGCGCGGTCGGCCGGCATCGTCGCCCGGGCCCAGAACACGACGTCGTTCTACGCGCTGGTGCTCGTCGGGGCCGGCCGGGTGGAACTGCGCCGGTCCACCACGGTGCTCGCGTCGGCGCCGGTCACGGTGACGCCGGGCGCCTGGCACGAGCTGACGCTCACGGTGGCGGGATCGTCGCTGCGCGGGGCGGTCGGCGGCCAGCCGCTGGTGACGGCGACCGACGGAGCGTTCGCGCGGGGCCGGGTCGGACTGGTCGCCTCCTACGCGAGCGCGGTGTTCGACGACGTGTCGGTGTTCACCGGCGGCGGGCCGGATCCGACGCCCAGTCCGACCGCGACTCCCACCGCCACGCCTGGGCCGCCGCCCCTGCCCGGTCAGCCGGACGGTTTCGCGAGCGTCGCGGGGCTCGGGTTGTCCGGCACCACCGGCGGCGCTGGCGGGCCCACCGTCACGGTCACCACGGCCGCGGCGCTGGCGCAGTACGCGGGGGCGCCGACGCCGTACACGATCCTGGTCTCGGGCCGGATCGCGGTGTCCGACATGGTCACCGTGGTGGCCGACAAGAGCATCATCGGTGTGGGCTCGACGGCCGAGATCACCGGCGGTGGGCTGCAACTCGGCACCACGACCCGGCCGGGCAACAACGTGATCATCCGGAACATCCGGTTCAGCGACGCGTCCGACGACTCGATCAGCGTCACGAACGGCGCGCACCACGTGTGGATCGACCACAACGAGTTCCTGCCGGGCTTCGACGGCTCGGTCGACGTCAAGCGGCAGTCGACGTTCGTGACGGTGTCGTGGAACCGGTTCTCGGGCACCGACAAGTCGATGCTGCTCGGCCACTCCGACTCGTACCCGGCGGACGTGGGATATCTCAAGGTGACCTACCACCACAACCTGTTCGACGGCTCGAACCAACGGCATCCGCGGGCGCGCTTCGGCGAGCCGGTGCACGTCTACAACAACTACTACCGAAACATCGGCCTGTACGGCGTCGCGTCGACCGAGAACGCCGGCCTGGTGGTGGAGAACAACTACTTCGAGAACGTGGCGTTCCCGTGCCACTCGGTCGGCGGCTACGCGGAGAGCGGTCCGGGCCGCCTGGTCCAGCGGGGCAACGCGTTCGTCAACTCGGGCCTGTGCGAGGCCGGAGGAGCGGTCCGGGAACCGTCGGACTTCTACGCGTACGCCCTGAGCCCGGCCACGTCCGTCCCCTCGGCAGTGACCGCCGGCGCGGGAGTGGGGAGGCTGTGATGCGACTCGATCCGTTGTGGACGGCGTTGCCGGCGTCCGTCATGGCCATGGTCCTGGTGGCAAGTTCCGCTGGTTCGGCCGCCCAGCCGAGCGACGGCTTCGCCGCTGCCGCCGACGGGTTCGCCTCCGTGGCCGCCCTCGGTCTGTCCGGGACGACCGGCGGGGCCGGCGGGCCGACCGTGGTGGTCGACACGAGCGACGAGCTGCTCGAGACGATCGACACCATCGGACCCATGACCATCCAGGTGTCGGGGCGGATCACGATCAGCAGCAAGCAGGGCGTCCGGCCGCACAAGACGATCGTCGGCGTCGGCGCGGCGCCGACCATCGCGGGCGGTGGCTTCGACCTCTACCGCTCGTACAACGTGATCGTCCGGAACCTCACGTTCGTCGACGCGGAGGACGACGCCATCAACGTCGGTCGCGAGTCGCACCACGTGTGGATCGACCACAACACGTTCGTCTCGCCCGTCGACGGGTCGATCGACGTCGTGCGCGGCGCCGACTACGTCACCGTGTCGTGGAACCACTTCGCCACCACCGACAAGAGCATGTTGATCAGCCACTCGGACGGGGCCGCGTCGACCGACGTCGGGCACCTCAAGGTGACCATCCACCACAACTTCTTCGACCGGTCGCGCCAGCGCCACCCGCGGGTGCGGTTCGGCGAGCCGGTGCACGTCTACAACAACTACTTCCTCGACAACGCGCTCTACGGCGTGGCGTCGACGATGAACGGCGGCGTGCTCGTCGAGGGCAACTACTTCTCGGGTGTGCCGTTCCCGTGCTTCTCGGCGAGCGGATACGCGGACAGCGGCCCGGGCCGCCTCGTCCAGCGCGATAACCTGTTCGTCGGCTCGGGCCCGTGCGAGGTGGCGGGATCGGTGGCCGAGCCGCGCGTCTGGTACGCGTACACCATGGACAGTGCCGCGGTCGTCCCCGCGCGGGTGACCGCGGGTGCGGGGGCCGGCCGGCTCTAGGCGATCTGCTCCCGGGTGAGCAGGCCGTCGGCGACCAGCACGCGGAGGCGTCGGGTGACCGGCGCCTCCGGCGTCACCACCAGCGGGCGGTCGAAGGCCAGCGCGGCGCACACACCCGGGTAGATGCCGGTTCGCACGAACCACCGGTCGTCGTCCGCGAGGCCCCGGAACACCAGTGTGTACGGCGTCTCCCCGCGGGTCAGCGCCAGCCACGGCGCCGCGCTGCCGTTGACCTGGTCCTCGCCCTCTGCGTCGGCGGTGAACACCTGGGTCTCGCCCGGCGCGGCCCGCCAGAAGAAGCCGCCGTAGCCCGCGCCGTCCGGGCGGCCGTTGGTGGCCGGGCTGCCCAGCGGGATCTCCCGCCGGGCGGTCAACGTGAAGTCGACCGACAGCTCCCAACCCCGTCGGGCCCGAGCCGCCCGCAGGTGCCGTTCCTCCGTCAGCAGCACGCCGCCGTCCCTGTCGCGCCACTCCATCCGGTGCCGCAGCCCCTCGATCGCCGGGAGCCAGCCGGTGTGCACGATCGCGCCGTGGTCGTCGCGCCAGGTGTAGCCCTCGTCGCGGACGTAGGTGCGCCCGCCCCACAGGTTGGTGCCCGCGACGTCCTGCATCGCGACCGAGACGCCCAGGTGCCAGACGTGGTCGTCGGGCGCGCAGTCGGTGACCGCGGTGCCGTGCAGGGTGCGCACCGGGTGCAGGTAGGGCCGCACGCCCTGGATCGCGTCGACGGCAGGGGTGACCACATAGGACGCGACCGTCACCCCGTCGACGGCGAGCTGGGTCACCCCTCCACCGTCTCGCGGTAGCCGCGCAGCGCCGCATCGAGCACCTCGTCACCCGGCCGGGCCCAGACCTCCGCCGAGAACACCTCGACCTCGACCGGGCCGGCGAAGCCGGCGGCGTCGACCGCGCGGCGGAAGCGGCGGTTGTCGACGCAGCCGTCGCCTGGCAGGCCCCGGCCGAGCAGCACGCCTGCCGGCAGCGGGGTGACCCAGTCGGCGACCTGGAAGCAGGCGATCCGGCGCTGGCGGCCCGCCCGGTCGATCTGGGCCCAGACCTGGTCGTCCCACCACAGGTGGTAGGTGTCGACCACGACGCCGACCGCGTCGACCGGGTGCGCCGCGGCCAGGTCGAGTGCCTGGCCCAGGGTCGAGACCACGCAGCGGTCGGCGGCGAACATCGGGTGCAGGGGCTCGATCGCCAGCTTCACGCCCGCCGCGAGGGCGTCCGGGACGAGGCGGCCGATCGCCTCGCCCACGTGCGCGCGGGCGGCGTCGATGTCGCGGCTGCCCGGCGGCAGACCGCCGGAGACGAGCACCAGGACCGGTGCGCCGAGCGTCGCCGCCTCCTCGATGGCGCGCCGGTTGTCGTCGTACCAGTCGGGGTCGTTGAAGAAACCACCGCGGCACAGCGAGGTGACCGCGAGGCCCGCGTCGCGTACCAGCGTGGCGGTCTTGTCGAGGCCGAACGCGGCGGTCTCCTCGCGCCACAGGCCGACGTTCTTCACGCCCGCGCGGACGCAACCAGCGACGAGGTCGGGCAGCGGCCAGTGCTTGGTGGTGGCCGAGTTGAGCGCGAACCGGGTCACTGGGCCACCCCCGCCGTCGCGAAGAACGCCCGGGCGCGGGCCGCGGCGAGGTCGGCGTCGGGCAGGACGCCCGCCGCGTCGGCCAGCCGGACCAGCGTGCCGAGGTGGGCGGGGGAGCGCCCGCTCTGCAGGCCGCCGACCATCGTGAAATGGCTCTGGTGGCCGGCCAGCCAGGCCAGGAAGACGATGCCGGTCTTGTAGTAGAAGGTGGGCGTGCCGAAGACGTGCCGCGCCAGCGGGACGGTCGGCGCGAAGATCTCGTCATAGCTCGCGGTGTCGCCGGCGTCCAGCGCCCGCAGCGCGGCGGCCGCCGGCGGGGCGATCGCGGCGAAGATGCCCAGCAGCGCGTGGGAAAAGCCCTCGGCGTCGCCCTTCACGAGTCGCGGATAGTGGAAGTCGTCGCCCGTGTAGAGCTTCACGCCCGCGGGGAGCCGGCGGCGCAGGTCGACCTCGAACGCCTCGTCGAGCAGCGAGACCTTGATGCCGTCGACCTTGGCGGTGTGCTCCCCGATCAGGGTTAGCACGGTGCCGACCGCGTCGTCGCCCCAGTAGCCGGCGAGCGCCGGGTCGAACATCTCGCCGAGCCAGTGCAACACGACCGAGCCGTCGGCCTGGCGCAACAGGTCTCCGTAGACCTCGAGGTAGTCGTCGGCCGTCTTCGCGCTCGCGGCCAGGTGGCGGCTGCACATCAGCACCGGCGTAGCACCCGTCGCCTGGACGTCGCCGAGCTGTTCCGCGTACGCGGCGCGGACGTCGTCGAGGCTCGCCGGGCCCGGCGGCAGGTGGTCGGTGGCGACGCCCGCGACGATCGGACCCGTGGCCTCGGTCGCGCTGCGCCGGATCAGCTCCTTCGTGGCCGTGTAGTCGAGGCCCATGCCGCGCTGGGCGGTGTCCATCGCCTCCGCGACGCCGAAGCCGTGCGACCACAGGTGGTGCCGGAAGGCGAGGGTGGCGTCCCAGTCGAGCGTGGCCGGCCGGCCGGGGGTGTTGTCGGCGGCCGGGTCGGCGACGACGTGCGCGGCCGCGTACGCGATGCGGCTCGTGAATCTCGCCGTGCCGGGCGTGGCGAAAGCGCGGCCCGCTCCGCTGAACGTGAACGGCCCGTCGGGGAGGTTGACGGTGGTCACGGCGCCAGCTCCGGGATCTCCATACGCCGGCCTTCGCGCGCGGATCGGGCGCCCAGCTCGGCGAGTTGCACGCCGCGGGCGCCGGCCCAGAGATCCCACGTGTACGGGGCGTCCTGCGCCACGTGCCGCAGGAACAGTTCCCACTGCTCCTGGAAGCCGTTGCGGAACTCCTCGTTGTCGGGCACGAGCTGCCACTGGTCGCGGAAGCGCTCGGTGGCCGGCAGGTCGGGGTTCCAGACGGGCTTGGGCGTCGTCGACCGGTGCTGGACGCGGCACTCGCGTAGCCCCGCGACCGCGCTGCCCTCGGTGCCGTCGACCTGGAACTCGACGAGCTCGTCGCGGTAGACGCGGACCGCCCAGGACGAGTTGATCTGCGCGACGACACCGCCGGCGAGCTCGAAGATGCCGTACGCGGCGTCGTCGGCGGTCGCTTCGTAGGCGTGGCCTTTCTCGTCCCAGCGCTGGGGGATGTGGGTCGTGACGTGCGCGGTGACCGCCTCGACCGGCCCGAAGATCTGCTCCAGCACGTAGTGCCAGTGCGGGAACATGTCGACGGTGATGCCGCCGCCGTCGGCGGTGCGGTAGTTCCACGATGGACGCTGGGCCGGCTGCCAGTCACCCTCGAAGACCCAGTAGCCGAACTCGCCGCGGACGCTGAGCACGCGGCCGAAGAAGCCGCCCTTGACGAGGCGGTCGAGCTTGCGCAGGCCGGGCAGGAAGAGCTTGTCCTGCACGACGCCGTGCTTGACGCCGGCCGCGTCGGCCAGCTTGGCCAGCTCGACGGCGCCGGCCAGGTCGCCGGCCGTGGGCTTCTCGGTGTAGACGTGCTTGCCGGCGGCGACGGCCGCGCGGATCGCCTTCTCGCGGGCGTTGGTCACCTGGGCGTCGAAGTAGATCTCGACGTCCGGTCGCGCCAGGGCCTCGTTGAGGTCGGTGGTCCACTCGGTGAGGCCGTGCCGCTGGGCGATCGCCGCCAGCTTGGCGTCGTCGCGGCCGACCAGGATCGGCTCGGGCCAGAGCGTCGTGCCGTCGCCGAGGGTGAGGCCGCCGGCTTCGCGGATCGCCAGGAGCGAGCGGACCAGATGCTGGCGGTAGCCCATCCGCCCCGTGACGCCGTTGAGGATGATTCCCATGGTTCTGCGATCCACGACTTGCCCTCCCGGTTTTGTGCCGACCGTCGGTCCAGGCGCCACTGGCAGCAAGGTAAGCGCTTTCCTGGGAAAGGTATCGAGCAGGATGGTTGTAGGCAAGGGCTTGCCCGTATGATCTCGACGTGGCCACGCTGGACGACGTCGCGCGCCGGGCGGGCGTCTCGACGGCGACCGCATCGCGCATCATCAACGGCAGCAGCAAGCCCGTCAGCGCCCAGCTGCGCGACCGGGTGGAGGCCGCCGTGGCCGACCTCCACTACGTGCCGAACGCGCACGCCCGCCAGCTCGCCCGCTCCGAGCGCACCGCCGTCGGGGTGGTCGTGCACGACGTCTCCGACCCGTACTTCGCCGAGATCACCCGCGGCCTGCAGCGGGTCGCGACCACCGACGGCCGGCTGGTCATCATCTGCAACACCTACCGCGACCCGGCCCGCGAGCTCGACTACGTCGAGTTGCTCCGCGCGCACCAGGTGGCGGCGATGGTGCTGGCGGGTTCGGGCTACCACGACCCGGGCTTCGCCCGGGCGCTGCGCGGCAAGCTACGGGCCTACGAGCTGTCGGGCGGCCGGGTGGCGGTGATCGGCCGCCACGACCGCACGGGCGACGCGGTGGTGCCCGACAACGAGTCGGGCGGCTTCCTGGCGGGGGAGCATCTCTACGCGCTGGGCCACCGCGACATCGGCGTCATCGCGGGCCCGCGCAACCTGACGACGACGACCGACCGGCTGACGGGCATCCGGCGTGCGGCCCGGGCGCACCGCCGCCCACCACCGAAGGTGGTCTACGCCGACTTCGACCGCGACAGCGGCGCGGCCGCGACCGCGGACCTGCTCGCCGCCCACCCGCGCGTGACGGCGATCGCGGCGCTGAACGACTCGATGGCGGTGGGCGCGCTGGCCCACCTCCGCGCCGTTGGTCGCCGCGTCAGCGTGATCGGCTTCGACGACATGCCGATCGCCCGCGACGTCACACCGGCCCTGACCACGATCCGCCTACCCCTGGCCGACATGGGCGCGCTCGCGATGTCGCTGGCCCTGTCGGCCCCGTCCCCGAGCCCCCGCGTCGAACGCGTCCCGGCGGAACTGGTGCGGCGCGAGAGCACGTTCCCGCCGGAAGAGTGATCGGGATGCGGCTGGCCCGGCTCGTGCCGTTGCTGCTGGTCGCCGGCTGCACCAGCGCTCCGTCGCCGCCTTCCCCGCCGCCTTCGTCGTTTTCCGCCGCGCCGTCGCCCGATGCGCTCCGCGACTGCGAGAGCTCGGTCAAGATCGGCGCGGCTCCGGTGGGGCTCGTGCGGGCGGGGCCGGTCGCACTCGTGCCGCTGGACTACCGCTTCGGCTCTCCGCTGTCGCCGCCGGCCCGCGACCCCGACCCCGACGGCTACCGCCGGTTCAAGATCGCCCTCCTGCTCCGCGCGGGCACGGCGGCGACGCTCACGATTCCGGGGCCTTACCGCGACCGGGCGAAGCTCACCTACGCGAACGGCAGCGACCACACCGTGCGCTTCGCCGCCTGCCCGCAATCTCCGGACGGCGACTCGGACTTCGCGGGCGGCTTCGCGATCCGCGAGCCGCTCTGCCTACCGCTCGACATCACCTCGAACGGACAGACCTGGCACCTCCGCCTCGAGTTCGGCGCGGACACCTGCTGAACGGCGTGTCGACGTCCTCGTGTCGCTTTCGCGGTGCGACTCCGCGCGTCCTGTCCGGGGATGCCTGGTCGGGAGGGCGTTGGCCAGCCGCTGTTCGTTCTCGTCGGACACCGACCACGCGGTCCTGGTCCGCCCCTGTCCGTCAGGAAGGAAGAGGAATGTCAGCGACACGGGGAATCATCGGGAGAGGCCATGCTTCGTACGGACATCGCAAAGGCCATCGAGTCGGTTCCGCCGAGGATCCGTCAACAGCTCGACGGGACGGGAGCGGCCGCGCTCGCGCTGCTCAACGAGCATCTCGCCGCGGGCGAGGTGGTGGAGGCGGTTTCGAGCGCGTCGCCGGTTCACGACGGGCCGCCGAACAGCGTGCTCGCGATCACCGATCGACGGCTGGTCTTCGTCGCCCCGGCGCCGCAGGCGGTGGCGTGGCGGTTGGCGTCCCTGACGAAGACCCAGCTCAACCTCGCTACTTCTTCGTCAACGGCGACGCGGGCGACTACTCGCTCGGCATGCTCGACGACGACTGGGGCCGCGCGTTCGTCGCCGAGGTGAAGAAGGCCATCACGGTCGCGGTCATCTCGGGCCGCTGAGCCGCCTGCTCAGTGGCCGGAGTCGCCCTGGCCCGCGGTGGTGGGGAGGTTGCCCAGGACGTGGTTGATGACGTGGATCCGGCCGTTGGCCATGCGGTAGTCCGCGCAGACCGTCACCGCTTCTCCGATGCTCGCCATCGCGTCCGACGGCTTGATCGTGACCGCCGTGCCGTCGAGGGTGCGGAGTGTGTCCGCGTCGCGTAGGTCCGCCAGGCTCAGCGAGCCGTCGATGATGTGCGCGCGCAGCAGCGTACGCAGCGTTTCCTTGTCTTTGATCATCAGCTGGTCGAGGTTGTCCTGCGAGAACTTCGTGCCGAACGCGTCGTCCGTCGGCGCCAGCACCGTGATGGCCGGCTTGCCCGCGAGCTCCGGCAGCAGGTCCGACGCGCGCAGCGCGCCCTCGAACGTGGTCAGCACCGTGATCCACTTCAGCGCCTCACCCAGCGGCTGACTGGCCAGGGCGTTGGGGTTGCCGGGGGCGTCGCCGGTCGGCAGCTCGGCGCAGAGCGGCCCCGACACGCCGCCACCCGCTCCGGCGGCGGCCGTCCCGCGGGAGGGCTCGTCGGCGGCCGCGCCCGTGCAGCCGGTCGTCAGCAGTGCGGCGGCCAGGGCGGCGGCGGCGAGCAGGCGGGTGCGCATGAGGGACCTCCCGGAAAGGGTGCGTGCCAGCGGGCCGGGCTTCCCGGTCCGGCCCGCTGGCACGACAGTGTCACATCGTTGGATCAGTGGATCAAAGGGTGGCGCACTGGCCGCCGCGCGGGCCGTTGACCTTGTTGGCGACCTCGAGGTTGGTCGGGGCCGGGGCGTTGCCGGAGCAGTTCAGCGGGCCGCTGACACTGTTGCCGGCGACGTACGGCGCCGCACCGCCCTTGTTGTTGACCAGGTTGACCGGGCCCGACACGTTGGTGCCGATGACCGAGACCGGGCCGTTGGTGTTGGCGACCTGCAGCGGGCCGCGCACCGTGCTGTCACCGAAGAACACACCGGCGGCGGAGGCCGCGTTGACCGGGCCGCTGATCGTGGTGTTGGTGGCGACCAGCGTCGCACCGGCGCGGAGGTTGACCGGGCCGTTGACGGTGGCGCCCGACAGGCAGGCGAAGCCCGAGACGGTCAGCGGGCCGTTGTGACGACCGGTGAACGTCGGGTAGACCCGCTCGCCGCTGACCCACTCCTCCTCGGCCTGCTCGTCCAGCAGCAGCGGGATCAGGCCCCGCTCCGGCTGGGCCAGCGGCACGATGTAACCGTCCGCGACCTTGACGACCTTCCAGCCGTGGGCCGCGATCCGCTCGGCGACCGTGGCGCCGACGTCGTTGGGACCGTCGGTACGGGCACCGTTGTACTGCGCCTCCGTGAGCTTGTAGGCGCACGGCGCGTTGTCGAGGATCATGTCCGGCGTCGGCAGGTCCTCGCGCGGGCCGGCCTCACCCGGGTGCGGCGCCGGGTGCAGCGGGATCACCCGCGAGCCCCGGAAGACCAGGCGGCCGTTGTTGCCGGCCTGGAACTCGATCGCCTCGCCGCGGGCCGTCTTGATCTCGCCGACCTGGGCGTGGTGGTAGTCCATGAACTGGTTGAACGTCCACAGCGCCGAGAAGGTCTTGCGGCGGCGGTTGTTCGCGGTGTTGCCCTCGTCCGGCCGGGTCGCGCCGCCGGAGCTGCGCAGCTCCAGGAGCGAGTTGACCGTGTTCTTCAGGCCGAGGGTGTTGCGCAGGATGGTCTCCTCGGACAGGCCGACACCGCTGCCGTTCGCGCAGCCGTACGGGCAGGCCCACCAACCGTCCTTGGCGCCCTCGACGTACATGTGGTTCTCGATCATGTCGAGCGACTCGTCGAAGATCTGCTGGGCCACGTTCTGGTGGCGCGGCGGCAGCATCGGCAGGTCACCCGCCTGGCTGTTGCCGTACTCGTGGCCGTCGTAGCCCGCCACGGGCCGGTAGTCGCGCAGCATCCGCACGTACGCCGCGGTCTCCGGCTGGCGGATCAGCGAGTAGTCGCGGTTGAGGTCCTGCCCGGTGGTGTTGCCCCGGGTGTTGGCCGCGCGGCCGTCACCGTTGATCGTCGGGACGATCAGGACGGTGGTCTTCCGGAGCAGGTCGAGCGTACGGGCGTCGTTGCTGAACGCGAGCTGGCGAGCCATGATCAGGCAGGCCTCGCGGTCGCCCGGCTCGTTGCCGTGCACGTTGCAGTTGACCGCCAGCGGCGACGTCGCGGCCACCGCGGCCGGGGTCGCCGGCGGGGTCGGGTAGCCGATGACGAACATGTTGATCGGGCGGTTCTGGACGGTACGGCCGATCTCGACCACCCGGACCCGCTCGCTGAGCTGGTCGACGGCCGCCGTGTAGGCGTACTCCTCGACATCGCTCGTGTACTGCGCGGCCTGCGTGGTCTCCCACTGCGTCCGCAGGTTCTGGCCGGCGACGGCCGGGTCACCCCACGGCGCCTTGGTCGTGCCGGTGACGGGCGTCGAGTACGGCTGCTCGGTCGTACCGATCCGGGCCCGGACCCGCCACTGGAACCGGTCGCCCGGGTTGAACCCGGCGTCCGCGAAGGTGGGGGACTCGTTGTTGACCTGGCGGTTGGGCCGCCATACGCCGACGACGCGCGCGGTGTCGGTCGGCGTGCCGGCGGCGTCGACCGCCGTGCGCTCGATCTGGTAGTCGGTGGCTCCGTCGACAGGGGTCCAGGCGACGGTGGCGAAACCGTCGGCCTGGGTGACGGAAAGGTCGGTGACCTGGTTTGCTTCAGCCGCGAACGCCGAGGTGGACGTCACGACGGGGGAAAGCGTGGCAGCGAGCAAGGCGGAAAGTCCGACGACTAGCGACCGCCGATGTTTCAACTGGACCTCCAGGTTGGGGGAACCTGTCTCGAAACAAGACATCGGTGCCCGTCAGCCTGACTGTCCTCATGGTCCATCGCAACGATCTTGAGTAAGTCTTGAGCGTTTCCGAATGTTCGGTGGGGTGCACATGGAAGGGCTCCCACGCCAGCCCGTACGGGCGTGCGGGTTGTCAGATGACAATTCGGTTACGGAAGTGGGCTCAGTTCGATCTCGCGCGGCGGTGCGGCCGCGGGCCGCTGTGCCGGCGGCTCGTACGCGGCGACGCCGCCACCGCGGCGCTTGGCCACGTACATCGCGATGTCGGCGGTGCGCAGCAACTCGCCGGAGCCGTTGTGGGACAGGTGCGTGCCGGTCACGCCGATGCTGACGCCCAACCGGATCTGGGTCTCGCCGAGGTGCGACGGGCAGGTGACCGCGACGTGGATCCGCCAGGCCAGGTCGGCCGCCTCGGCCAGGGAGGCGCCGGGCAGCAGGATGGCGAACTCGTCGCCGCCCAGCCGGGCCAGCACCTGCTGCGGCGTCAGCACGACCTTGATGCGGTCGGCGGTCTGCGCGAGCACCTGGTCGCCGGCGGCGTGCCCGATGCTGTCGTTGACCTCCTTGAACCCGTCGAGGTCGAGCAGCAGCAGGGAGGCGGGCCCGGCCAGCGCGTCGAGGTGCTCGTAGAGCGCCCGCCGGTTGGGCAGCCCGGTCAGGTCGTCGGTGCGCGCCTGCTGGTGGACGTCGCGCAGGTCGCGCAACTCCCGGAAGGTCAGGCTGGCGCGGCCGAACGCCGCGAGCACGCAGGCCGCGGCGAGCACACCGCTCCAGGCCGGCAGCCGGCCCGACTGGCCGATGGCCAGCAGGAGCACGCTGCTGACGGCGAAGAACGCCGGCACGGACAGCATCGCCCAGCCCACGATGGACGGAGCGGAGCGCTTATCGGACCGGCGGCGCTGCGGAGCCGCCGCGGGGGCGAACGCCAGCAGGGTCGGTAGCGCGAGGGAGAGCACCAGCGGGAAGCCAGGCTCCGCGAGCGCGCCGCCGGAGTGACCGGGCATCGACAGCCCGTCTGCGCTGCCGGCGGCGGCGAACCCGGCCACCACCAGCAGAAGGGTGCGGTCGAGGCGGCGCCCGCCGAGCGTGCCGCCGATGACCACGAGGAGGATCAGGACCAGGAAGACCAGCAGGCCGGCGAGGTGGACGCCGAGGCCGCGCTGGCCCGGGGTGCCGAGGCTGGCCAGCGCCGCGATGCCGAGCCCGGCGACGACGCCGTCGAGCCAGATGCCGTCGTTGAAGACCGGCCGGTCGGAGCGCAGCAGCAGGCCGACGAAGAGATAGAGCAGCACGAAGCTGAGCACCGAGAGGATGTCGGTCACCGGGCTGTGCGCCGGCTCGCCCGTGGCCCACACCTCACCGAGGCCGGCCGTGGTCATCGCGAGCCCGGCGACGGCCCAGGCCGCCCGCCGGGGCCGGCCACCGCGGGACCGCCGCAGGCAGAGGGCCGCGCAGGCCGCGTAGGGGATCGCGATCAGCACCGCGGACAGGGGCGACGGCGCGCCGCTGCCGAGCGTCGTCACCAGCCCCAACACCGGTAGGGCGGCGACGGCGGAGGCGCGGAGAGCGCGTTCCACGCGGCACATATAGAGCATCTTCCTCGCGTGCACGCGGAACCCGCAAGAGCAAATGCACGTGCAAATGCGCTTGGTCGCAGCCGGTTCACCGCGATGGCCAGCTAGGCACCAGCTGCGAATGTAGACATTCCACCCAGGACAGTCGCGCGAACGTGCATCTTCCCGTGAGAATGCACGTGCATTAGGCTCTCGGCCGGCGGGCGTGACCCGCCGCACCCGTACTCCGGAAGGTGATCATGAAGATCCACAATGGTGTCGCGGCTCCCGACCTGGGCGACGTGACCTGGGTGAAGAGCCGCTACAGCGGCGCGCAGGGCAACTGCGTCGAGCTGGCCCGGCTGACCGGCGGCGCGGTCGCGGTCCGCAACTCGCGCGACCCGCGGGGCCCGGCGCTGGTGTTCACTCCCGCCGAGATCACGGCGATGTTCGCCGGCGTGCGCGACGGCGAGTTCGACCACCTGATCGACTAGGGCCTGTCCTGGACAGTGGACATGGACCGGTAACCGCGGCGTCACGTACGCTACGGGTCGATCAACGATCGCCAACCCGAGGAACCAGATGACCGCCCCGGACGCCGTCGGCCCCACGGCCCGGCGCATCGCCGTCGGCGCGCAGCTGCGCCGGCTCCGCGAAGCCGCCGGGGTGTCCAGAGAGGACGCCGGCTACCACGTCCGCGGCTCCGCCTCGAAGATCTCCCGCATGGAGCTCGGGCGGGTCGGCTTCAAGGAACGCGACGTCGCCGACCTCCTGACGTTGTACGGCGTGGCCGATGAGTCCCGGCGCGAGGCGTTGCTGGCGCTGGCCCGCGACTCGCGCACCGATGGCTGGTGGCACCGCTACGACGACGTCCTGGAGAGCTGGTTCGGCACCTACGTCGGCCTGGAGGAGGCCGCGAGCACGATCCGCGCGTACGAGGTGCAGTTCGTGCCCGGCCTGCTCCAGGTCGCCGACTACACCCGCGGTGTGGTGGTCTCGGGCCTCCCGGAGACGCCGGCGGCCGAGGTCGACAAGCGGGTCAAGCTGCGCCTCGAGCGGCAGCGCATCCTCGACCGCGTCCCGCCGGCCACCTACTGGGTGGTGATGGACGAGGCGGCCCTGCGCCGCCCGGTCGGCGGCCGCCCGGTCATGCGCCAGCAGCTCGCGCACCTGCTCGAGATCTCCGAACGCCCGAACATCACGATGCAGGTGATGCCGCTCGCCCGCGGCACGCACACGGCCGACGGCGGCGCGTTCAGCATGCTGCGGTTCGCCGACCCGGACATCCCCGACATCGTCTACGTGGAGCAGCTGGTGAGCGCGCTCTACCTGGACAAGCCGGAACACGTGGAGCGCTACCGCCAGGCGATGGAACGCCTCACGGTCGCCGCACTGTCCCCTTCGGACACCACCGATTACCTGGCGAAGCTGCTCGAATCGACCTGACCCGCCGCTAGCCGGAACGGCCATCCGCCGCGCGACGTGCGGCCAGGTGCATGATCATACGTTCGGACGAAGTTTCGTAGCGCACGGTGACCGCCGGTTGTCGCGTTCCGTGATAAGCCGAGCCAGGGCAGCGCGCCGGTCCGGTTACCGAACCGCCTTCCGGCCCTGTTGCGCAGTGCGCAAAGCATCCAACGATCTGCATCCGGCTATATGCTCCCGCCAACTGGTGCCGGGAGATCATCCCGCACCGCCGACTGCGGGGGAGTCGCCTTGTCCGGATGGACGCGCTTTGCCGTGCCTGGCTTCGGGACGGGCCTGGCCACCACGAGATCGTCACCTCGTACGCTCCGGGCGGGCATGGTCCTCCTGCTGCTGGCCGCCGGGCTGACGATGCCGGCCTCGACGGTCGTGCCGCCGGCCGTGGCGGCGCTCCCGTGCGCACCGGCCAAGGGCTCCGAGAGCCAGGCGGTCGCCGAGGCCCGGCGCTGCGGCACGGAGGTCGCCGTCACCGGACTGACCACCGGGACGACCGAGGTGGTCGCGCGCGCTGACGGGCAGCTCGAGGCCACCGTGCACGCGGGCATCGTGCGGGTGCGCCGCGGCGACGCCTGGGTGCCGGTCGACCTGACGCTCGCGCCCGGCGCCGACGGCGCGGTCACCGCCAAGGCCGACCCGTTCGACGTGCGGGTCTCCGGTGAGCGCGGCGCGGGCGGCGAGTTGGCCTCGCTGGCCGGCAAGGCCGGCCGGGTGTCGCTCGGCTGGGCGGGCGCCCTCCCCGCACCCACGCTCACCGGCAACCGGGCGACCTATGTGGATGCCCTGCCGGGTGTCGACCTGGTCGTCGACGTCCGCCGGACCGGCCTGGAGACGCTGTTCGTGGTCAAGGACCGTGCGGCGCTGCCGCACGTGCGCCGCCTCAGCTTGGCGATCACCGGCGGTGGGGTCGCCGGCCACCGGGTCGACGCGGGCGGCGCCACCGCGCTCGTGGACGCGGCCGGCCGGACCGTCGCCACGGTCCCGGCGCTGGAGATGTGGGACGCGAAGACGACGCGCCTCGCACCGCAGGAGCCGCCGACCGTCCGCGTGGCGTCCACGATGGAGCGCACGGCCGAGGGCGTCGCCCTCGCCCTGACGCCGGACGAGAAGTGGCTGAGCGCGCCGGAGCGGGCCTTCCCGATCACGATCGACCCGGAGATCAACCCGGTCCAGGACACCTTCGACACCTGGATCCGGGCCGGCACGACCGCCGACCAGTCGACCGCGGAGGACCTGCGGGTCGGCCGGGAGGGCTCGACCGGCCCGGTCACCCGCACGCTGGTGCGGTGGCACAGCTCGGCGTTCGTGAACACCCAGGTCACGTCCGCGACGAGCTACTTCTACAACTGGTACTCGTACTCGCCGGGCTGTGTGGCGGCGGCCTGGCAGGTGTGGAACACCAGCGCCTTCGACGCCACCACCCGGTGGGCGAACCAGCCGACCTGGCTCGACAACGACCCCAACACGGCGGGCGACCAGCCGGCCGGCACCTCCACCGCGACCCGCGGCTACGACGCCAACTGCGACGACGCGTGGGTGTCGGTCACGTCCACGAACTTCTTCAGCCGGGTCGCCCGGGAGGGCCAGGCCAACGGCTACATGGGCATCCGGGCCGCGGACGAGACGGTCGTCGGCGGCTTCAAGCAGTTCCGCAGCGACAACTCGGGCGGCACACAGACCGCGTACTCGCGGGTGGTCTACAACCGGCTCCCGACCGCGGCGTCGCTGGCGACGACGCCGACGTCGACCTGCACGGGCACGGTCACCTCGCTGGGGACGATGACGCCGACGCTCAAGGTGACCGCGGCGGACCCCGACGGCGGCAACCTGACGGTGCGCTTCGAGTGGTGGACGCAGACCGGCACCTCGGCGCTCGGCACGACCGCACCGGTCACCGTCGCGTCGGGCGCCGTCGCGCAGGCCGCGATCCCGGCGGGCGGCGTCCCGCTCGCGGGCACCTACCGCTGGCGGGCGCTGGTCGCCGACGCGACCTACACGACCTACTCACCGTTCTGCACGTTCGCGCTCTACGAGTTCGCCCCGCCGGCGGTGGGATGCGTGGCGGGCGCGGAGAACGACTACAACGGCGACGGGGTCACCGACGTGGTGATCGCCGACCCGCGGGCGACGGTCGGCGGCGTCCGGGACGCGGGCGCGGTCTACATGGTGGACGGTGCGGGCAGGGGCACGCGGACGCTCGACGAGTCGCTGGCCGCGATCCCGGGCGACCCCGGCGAGGGTGACCGGTTCGGCCACGCGCTCGCGACCTACGACGCCAACCGCGACGGCTGTGCCGACCTCGCCGTCGGGGTGCCGTACGAGACCGTGGCGGGCGCGGTCCAGGCCGGCTCGGTGCGGATCGTGTTCGGCGCGCCGGCCGGGCTCGGCACCGGCCCCGCCACCATCTCGATGCAGCAGGGCACCGACGGGACGCCCGACACCCCGGAGGGCCACGACTGGTTCGGCTTCGCACTGGCCGCCGGCCGGATGCCCACGGGCGAGGGCTTCCTCGTCGTCGGTGCGCCCGGTGACGACATCTCGGGCCAGACCGACGCGGGCGCCGTCCACTATCGACGGCCGGGCGTCAACGTGTGGCTCACCGGGACGTCACCGGCCGGGGCCAACCGCGACGACCGCACGGGGTACGCGCTCGCGGCTACGCCGTACCACTGGGGTGTCGCTTCTCCGGGTGAGAACCGTAACGGGCAGCCGTTCGCCGGCGCGGTCTGCGTGCTGACCCACACCCTGACCGGCGGCGTGCCGACCTCAATCACCTGCCCGTCGCAGGCCGACACGACCGTCACGGACGACCCCGACAGCAACGACAACTTCGGCAAGTCGATCGCGATGGCCCCCTACCGGGCGCCCGGCGCACCGGCCGGTCAGATCGACTCGATCCTCGTCGTCGGTGTCCCGGGGGAGAACCAGACCGCGACGAACATCCAGGACACGGGCCTGATCCAGCAGTTCCGGGTGACCAACACCGGCGTCACGGAGCTGCCCTGGATCGACCAGGCCACCGCCGGCATCACCTCCGCGCACGAGGAGGGCGACTACTTCGGCGAGAAGGTCCACGTCGTCAACACCGCCCCGGCGGCCGAGGTCACCACGGAGACGCTCCTGGTGGCGGTCGGCATCCCCGCCGAGGAGTTCGGGCCCGACCAGGCCGAGGACCACGGCTCGATCCGGGTCTTCCCGGCCGGCGTCGGCGCCGGGCAGATCCAGGAGGTGATCGTCGAGCGGGAGGGTTCGCTGCCCGGTCCACGGGTCGCGAAGGAACTGCTCGGCACGGCGCTCGGCGGCACCTCACAGCGGCTCTACGTCGGCGCACCGTACGGCGACGGCACGGTGTGGGCGATCCCGTGGTCGGCGTTGGCCGCCGGCTCCGCCACACCCAGCCACAGCTGGCAGCCGGGCACCTCCGGCCTGCCGACCGACGGGGTCCGCCTCGGCGCGGTGATCCGATGACCCACCACCAGGACGACAGCGCTGCTCGGCACGAGACATCGGGGAGAGGCACGGGGATGGGTGTGCGCGGAGGACGGAAACTGGCGGCCCAACTGACCGCGGTGGTGGTGCTCGCGACCGGCGTCGGCCTGGCGAGCCAGCAGGCCGGGTCGACCGTGCCGCCGGCGCAGGCACAGCCGCCGGCGGTGCTCGTGACCGAGTCGGACACGCTCAAGCAGACCGAGGCCGACGCGGTGGAGGCCGCGAAGTCGGGTGGGCGGGCCGTCGAGGTCGGCGCCTACCGGGGTGAGCGCCGGGACGTGTGGGCCGAGCCGAACGGCTCGTTCACGGAATACACCCATCAGCAGGCCGTACGCGTGGTCAAGAACAAGCGGTGGGTCGCGCCGGACGCCTCGCTCGAACGCCACCCGGACGGCACCGTGACACCGCGCGCGGCCACCTACGGGCTGCGCCTCTCCGGCGGCGGCAGCGGGCCGTTCCTCACGGCGGAGCGGGCCGGGAAGTCGATGAGCTTCACCTGGCCCGACGGTCCGCTGCCCGCGCCGGTGCTCGACGGCGACACCGCCACCTACGCCGAGATCGAGCCGGGCCTCGACCTGGTCGTGCACGCCGGCACCGAGAGCTTCTCGCACGTGCTGGTCGTCAAGGACGCCGCGGCCGCCCGCCGGGCGAGCGTCGCGAACCTCGCACTGGGCCTGCGCACCAACGGACTCTCGGTCGACGACGCCGGCGGCGGTCGGCTCGTGGCCGTCGCGGCCGGCGGTGGCCGGATCTTCGAGGCCGCCGAGCCGCACATGTGGGACGCCGGCGACGGCACCACCGAGGAGGACCTCACACAGGCCGGCGCGGCTGCCCGGGCCCTCGGCGGGACCAGCCGCGTGCGGACGCCCGCGAAGGGCGCCGAGCCCTCCCGGGCCGCGCCGATCACGGCCCGGAAAGCGGCGCTCAAGGTGCGGGTGACGGACGACACGCTGCACCTCACGCCGGACGCCGCGCTGCTCGCCGACCCGAAGACCCGCTACCCGGTCTACATCGACCCGATCTGGAGCAGCACCACGAACTCCTACTGGGCGATGGTCGACTCGGGCTACCCGAACGAGAACTACCCCAAGTTCGACAACAAGAGCGACGAGCGCGCCGGCTGGTGCCAGCCCGACCCGAACTGCAACAACTCCGACATCAAGCGCCTGATGTACGCGCTGCCGTCCAACTACAGCGGCAAGACGATCATCAAGGCCGAGTTCCAGGTCTCGCTGGTGCGCGGCTGGAACAACACCGCCCGCAACGTCCGGCTCTACATGATGGGCGGCGGCATCAGCTCGTCGACGACCTGGAACAACATGCCGAGCTGGGCGACGCACATCACGACGCGGAGCCTCGGCGCCGAGCAGGGCTGCGGCTCGTCGACGCGAAACTCCGTCTTCGACGTGACCAGCGTCTTCAACGGCACCGGCGAGAACAGCCGTGCCACCACGACGTTCGGCATCCGGATGGAGACCGAGAACAACAACCAGCACTTCAAGCGGTTCTGCAACAACGCCCTGCTGCGGGTCAACTGGAACCGGGCGCCCGCGAAGCCCGCGGCCGGCGACCTCACCTCGTCGCCCGGTGGCGCGTGCGTCAACGGCACCGGTCGCCCGTACGTCGACACCCTGCCCCGCCTGTCGGCCGTGCTCCGCGACCCCGACCACCTCTCGGGCGGCGCCGCCGAGAACGTGCGCGGCGAGTTCCGGGTGCGCTGGACCCCGACCGGCGGGACCCCGCAGACCGTCACCTGGACGTCGGGCTACAAGGCCAGCGGGTCGCGGCTGGACTACACCGTGCCGGGCACGATCCCGCAGAACGTGGTGGTCCAGTGGGACGTCCGCGCCTCCGACGGCACCGCGTGGGGGCCGTGGAGCAGTGAGAGCGGCGGCAAGCTCTGTGAGTTCATGTACGACGCGACGACACCGACACCACCGCTGGTGAGCTCGGCGGAGTTCCTCGAACCCCATCTGATCAACTGCGCGACCTACTCCGACGCGACCTGGCGGGACGGGGTCGGCGTCCAGAGCACGTTCACGTTCGACTCCGCGGCGTCCGACGTCGTCGAGTACCGCTACGGCATCAACACCAACCCGTCACCGACGAACGTCCTGCGGCCGGCGGTCGACGGCGGGCCGGTGACCATGCGGTTCGTCGCCCAGGAAGAGGGCGTCACGTTCATCACCGTCGAGGCGCGGGACCGGGCCAACAAGTCCAGCGCGATCGCCAACTGCTCGTTCCGGGTCTCCCCGGGCGCTGTCCCGGTCGCCGAGTGGCACCTCGCCGACGAGGACGACGCGACCGAGGCGGCCGACGAGCGGGGCGGCGCTCCGGCCACCAGGCACGGCGCCGAGAACGTCACGTTCGGCGTGCCGGGGCCGGGCGGTCCCTCCGACCGCGCCGTGCGCCTCGGCGGCCAGGACGGTGCCTACCTCGCCACCACGGCCGGCGGCGTCGTCGACACGACGAAGAACTTCGCGATCTCGGCCTGGGCCAAGCTCGACGAGCTCGGCCGGGACCAGACCGTCCTCTCCCAGGACGGCGCCGGCGAGCCCGGGTTCGCGCTCGGCTACGACGCGGGCAACAACAAGTGGGAGCTGAAGCTCCCCACGACCGACGTCGAGTCGCTTGGCGACTGGACGGTGCACGGCGGCACGCCGCAGGCCGGCGTCTGGACCCACCTGGTCGCCGTCTTCGACGCGTCGGCCGGCACGGTGGCGTTGAGCGTCAACGGGGTACGCACCCAGGCCGAGCGCCGGTCGCGGTGGAACTCGCACGGCCCCGTGCAGATCGGCCGCCGGCTCGAGCAGGGTCGCTACAGCGGCTACTTCAAGGGCGACATCGCCGACGTCTCCATCTTCAACCGGCTCGTCGTGCCGGTCGAGGGCGGTCCGATCTCCGAGGTCAAGGCGACCCGGGTCGGCTACTGGCCGGTGAACGCCGCGACCGGTGGCAGCAGCCCCGCGACCGGCGGCGGCCAGGCGCTGACGCTCGGCGGCGGTGCCCAGATCGCGCTGGACGACCCGATCGGCGACCCGCCGGTCTTCCCGATGCTGGGCCTCGGTGAGCTGCGGCTCGATGGCGTCGACGACTACGCGGCGACGGCCACCGCGCCGGCACCCACCGACCACAGCTTCTCGGTCGTCGCGCGGGTGCGGGTCGCCTCGCCCGACGGTGGCCAGCCGGCCGCCGCCGTCCTCTCCCAACCCGGCACGCAGCAGAGCGCGTTCGTCGTGCGGCGCAACGCGGACAACCGGTGGAGCCTCGCGATGACGACGGCCGACACGGCCGGCGCCCAGGAGGTCACCGCCTACGACTCGCAGATCGACATCAGCAACGACCTCTTCGGACAGCTCCTGGCGTTGACCTACAACGCCTTCACCAACGAGGTCCGGCTCTACGTCGACGGGCAGCTCGCGGCGACCGCCCGGGCCACCCACACCGCCGCCTGGAACGCGACCGGCGGGCTCCAGGTCGGGCGCGCCTTCGTGGACGGCTCCTGGCAGGAGTACTTCGACGGCGCGGTCGACGAGGTCCGCGCCTACTCGGGCGCGCTCGACGCCACCACGATCCAGCAGCTGAACCTGCCGATCGAGAAGGAGACGCTGTGAACCTCGCCGGCAATCGCAGAGCCGGAGCGACGATGTCCTCCAGATTCTTCCTCGGCAACCGCTACCGCCGGCGGGTCGTCCGCCCGGTGGCCTGGCTGCTGACGGCCGTCGTCGGCGCCGGCGTCCTGGCGGGGCTTCCTGCGCCCGCCGCGGCCCAGGGCATCCAGAACCCGCCGGCCGTGCGCGAGTTCGGCCAGACCGTCGACGGCAAGCCGCAGCCGGTCACGCCGCGCAAGGACAACCCGGCGGCCAAGGCGCGGGTCACGACGCCCGCGTCGGTCGCCTGGCCGGCGGCGGGCGCGGTCGACCTCCCGGTCGCCGCGGCGGCGTCGACCACCGGCACCGCCCAGGCCCGGGCCGCGGCCGTCGCGCCCGCGAAGGTCGGCGGGCTGGCGGTCGGCGTGCGCGCCCCGCAGGCCACCGACCAGCGGGCGGCGGAGGCCGTACCCGCGAAGGTCCGCGTCGAGGTCGCACCGCGCGCCACGTCGACCGCGGCCGGGGTCAGCGGCCCGGTCGTCACCCTGCGGCGCACCGACACCGCGCGGTCCGCCTCCCGGCTGACGGTCTCGCTGGGCTACGCGAGCTTCGCGCAGGCCTTCGGCGGCGACTTCGGGGCCCGGCTGCGGCTGGTCCGGTTGCCCGAGTGCGCCGTCGCCGCCGCGCGCCCGGCCGGCTGTGGGGCGCCCGTACCCGTGCCGGCCGTGAACGACTCCGCGGCGGGCGTGGTGACCGCGGACGTGGATCTCGCGGCGGGCGCCGCGGTCTTCGCTCTCGTCGCGGGCGACAGCTCGTCGCAGGGCAACTACGCCGCGACGAAGCTGGCGCCCTCGTCGAAGTGGACGGTGGATCCCTCGTCGGGCGCGTTCAACTGGAGCTATCCGTTGCGCGTCCCGCCGACGCCGGGCGGCTCGGCGCCGGAGGTGGCGTTCAACTACTCGTCGCAGAGCGTCGACGGGCGCACCTCGGCCACCAACAACCAGGGATCCTGGATCGGCGAGGGCTTCGGATACGAGACCGGCTACATCGAGCGGCGCTACAAGTCGTGCAACGACGACGGCCACGACACCAGCGCCGACCAGTGCTGGTCGCACAACAACGCCACGATCGTCCTCGGTGGACAGTCCGGCGACCTCCTCAAGGACGCGGCGGGCCGCTGGCGGCTGACCAGCGACGCCGACTGGAAGATCGAGCCGCTCACCGGCGCGACCAACGGCGACGACAACGGCGAGCACTGGCGGGTAACGACGCCGGACGGCACCGAGCACTACTTCGGGTTGAACCGCCTGCCCGGCTGGACGTCGGGCAAGCCGGAGACCAGGTCGACGTGGACGGTGCCGGTCTTCGGCGACGACAGTGGCGAGCCCTGCTACAACTCGACGTTCGCGAACGCCTCGTGCCAGCAGGCCTGGCGGTGGAACCTCGACTACACGCGCGACCTGCACGACAACGTGCAGGCGTTCTACTACGAGCGGGAGAGCAACTACTACGCCCGCAACGCCAAGACCGACGTCAACGGCACCGTCTACCACCGCGGCGGCTGGCTCGACCGCATCGAGTACGGCCAGCGGCACAACGCGGTCTACTCGACGACCGCGCCGGCTCGCGTCCGCTTCTCCGTCGCCGAGCGGTGCCTCGTCACGTCCACGTTCGACTGTGCCGAGAACAAGCTCACCGAGGCGAACGCGACGCACTGGCCGGACGTACCCGCCGACCGGATCTGTGCCCCTGACACGAAGTGCAAGCTCGAGCAGGCGGCGCCGTCGTTCTTCACCCGCAAGCGGCTGACCACGATCACCACCGAGATCCGCAAGGGCACCGGCTGGGACACCGTGGACACCTGGGGCCTGGACCACTGGTTCACGGACAACTCCGACGGCTCGAAGACGCTCTGGCTCAACAAGATCACCCACACCGGCCACGTCGGCGACGGCACCGTCACACTCCCGGCGATCGAGCTGATCGGCGCGCAGTACGAGAACCGCGTCGACCCGCCGAACGACGCGATCGCGGCGCTGATGCGGTTCCGGGTCAACACCATCTACACCGACTCGGGCTCGCAGATCGACATCGCCTACAAGCCGCGCGACTGCTCGGTCGGCAACGTGCCGACCCCCGGCTCGTCGACCCGGCGCTGCTACCCGGTGAAGTGGACGCCGAACCTCGGCGACCCGGTCATCGACTGGTTCCACAAGTACGTCGTCGACAAGGTGACCGAGACCGACCGCACCGGCGGCGCGCCGGACATGGTCACGGCGTACGAATATGTCGGTGGCGCCGCCTGGCGCAAGGGCGACCCCGACGGCTTCACGAAGGCCGAGGACCTCACCTGGAACCAGTGGCGCGGCTACGAGACCGTCCGGGTCCGCCGCGGCGACGGCCAGACCATGACGACGCGCAGCGACCACACGTTCCTGCGCGGCATGCACGGCAACAAGCTGCCCAACGGCACGACACAGTCGGCGTCGGTCACGGACTCGACCGGTGCGGCGCACACCGACACGGACGAGTTCGCGGGCCACGAGCTGGAGACGATCACCTACAACGGCAGCGCCCAGGTCGCCAAGGTGATCACGATCCCGTGGCTGCACGAGACGGGCAAGCAGGACAACAGCTGGGGCGACGTCCGCTCGACCTTCGTCCGAACGGGCACGGTCCGCTCGTTCACGGCCCTGGCGGCGGGCGGCTGGCGCGAGACGAAGAACGTCAGCACGTACGACACGACGCACGGCCGGGTGACGCAGACGGACGACTTCGGCGACGTGGCGTCGGGCAAGGACGCGGACGACCGCTGCACCCGCACGACGTACGCGGACAACGAGGGGAAGTGGCTCTGGTCGCTGGCGTCCCGCATCGAGACGGTCGCGGTGAAGTGCGCCACGAACCCGAACCGCGCGACGCAGGTGATCAGCGACGTCCGCACGTGGTTCGACAACGGCTCGTACGGCGCCGCCCCGACGAAGGGCGACCCGACCAGGACGGAAAAGCTGGCGACCCACAACGGCACGACGGCGACGTACGTGACCCAGGCGACGTCGACCTTCGACCAGTGGGGCCGCCCGCGCACGGTCGCGGACGTGGCGGGTTCGGTCACCACGACGACCTACACCGAGACCGACGGTCTCACGACCAAGAAGGAAGAGGTCGGCCCGATGGGGTCGGCCTGGAAGAACACCACCGAGTTCGCGCCGCACTGGGGCCTGCCGCTCGGGCAGACCGACCTCAACGGCAAGCGCGGTGACATGGAGTACGACCAGCTCGGGCGGCTGGTCAACGTCTGGCTGCCGGACCGCTCGAAGGCGAACAACACCAGCCCGAGCATGAAGTACACGTACCTGCAGCGGGCGGACAAGCCGACCGTGGTCAAGACGGAGCGCGTCGAGATCGACGGTTCGTACGTCAGCGACTTCGAGCTGTACGACGGCTTCCTGCGGCCGAGGCAGAAGCAGACACCGGGTCCGGAGGGCGGCCGCCTCGTCACGGACACCTTCTACACGCCGACCGGCCAGATCGCCCGGACGAACGACGTCTACCACATGGCGGGCGCACCGTCGGACGTCCTGCTCATCTCGACGAACGGCGACGCGAACGGCCAGACGCTCTACGAGTACGACGGCGCGGACCGCAAGACGGCCGACGTCTTCCGCGTCTCGGGCGACGAGAAGTGGCGCACCACCACGATCTACGGCGGCGACCGCACCAGCGTCGACCCACCGACCGGCGGCGTGCCGGCCACGACGATCACCGACGCCCGCGGGCAGACGACGTCGCTGCTCCAGTACACCGGCCCGTCGCCGACGGGGGCGCACAAGGAGACCAAGTACACCTACACCGCCGCGGGTCAGCTCGCGACCCTGACGGACCCGGGGAACAACACCTGGTCCTGGACCCATGACCAGCGTGGTCGCCAGATCTCGACGACCGACCCGGACGCGGGCACCTCGACCTCGACCTTCGACGACCTCGACCGCCAGATCACGTCCACCGACGCGCGCGGCAACCTGACGACGAACGTCTACGACAAGATCGGCCGGAAGACGGCCATGTACCACGGCACCGTCGCGACGGGGACGAAGGTCGGCACCTGGACCTGGGACTCCATCTACCGCGGCCAGCTGTACCTGTCCGGGCGGATCGTGAACGGGGCCACCTACGCGGTCACGTATCCGACGCGCGACTACCTCTATCGCCCGACGGCCACCCGGTACCACGTGCCGTCGGTCGCCGGGATGGAAGAGCTGACCGGCACCTACCAGTTCGCGGTCACCTACAACCGGGACGGGACCGTCCAGGGCCAGACCTGGCCCGCCGGCGGCGGCCTCCCGGCCGAGGGTGTCGTCTACGGCTACGACTCGATCCGCCGGCCGATCTCGATGACCGGCACCGACGGCGGTTACGTCAACGGCGTCAAGTACGCCCAGACCGGTGAGCTCATGCAGCTCAAGCTCAGCGCCGGCGGCAAGTGGGCATCGCTGACGTACGAGTACGAGAAGGGCACCAGGCGGCTGACCAGCAGCAGGCTGGACCGCCAGGGGGCACCCGTCGTCGACATCCACGCCAAGTACACGTACGACGACGCCGGCAAGGTGCTGCGGATCGACGACAACCCGGCGGGCGGCGTACGGGACGCGCAGTGCTTCACGCACGACGGGCTGAACCGGATGACGAGTGCGTGGACCAGCGCCAGCACCGCCGAGGACCCGTGTGCCGGCGGCCCCGCGGCCACCGGCGTGGGCGGCCCCGCGGCCTACCACCACAGCTACACCTACGACGACACCGGCAACCGGGACACCGAGACCGTCCACGGTGTCAACGGGGCGAGCACGGTGACCCGGGACTACCGCTACCCGGCCCAAGGACAGCCGAAGGCGCACGCGCTCAGCAGCGTCGTCGAGCACACCGCGGGCGGTGACCGGCTCTACGAGTACGAGTACGACGCGTCCGGCAACATGACCAAGCGCGACCAGGTCGGCGCCGAGCAGACCCTCAACTGGGACAAGGAGGGCAAGCTCGAGTCGGTCGTCGAGGGCGGCCAGACCAAGGCCTCGTTCCTGTACGACATCGACGGCGCCCGGATGATCCGCAAGGAGCCGAACGCCACGACGCTCTACCTGCCCGGCATGGAGCTCAAGCTCAACCACGCCAGTCGGGCGGTGGACGGCACCCGCTTCTACAACTTCGGCGGTCAGACCGTCGCGGTCCGTGACATCCAGGGCGTGAAGTTCCTCGCCAGCGACCACCAGGGCACCCAGGGCGCGGTCATCGACTCCGCCTCCGGCGACATCACCCGCCGGCGCATGACACCGTTCGGTGTGGAGCGTGGCGTCGCACCGGCCAGTTGGCCGGGTGACAAGGGCTTCGTCGGCGGCACCAAGGACACGACCACGGGCCTGACGTTGCTGGGCGCGCGGATGTACGACCCGCGGATCGGGCGGTTCATCTCGGTCGACCCGGTCTTCACACCGGGAGACCCGAGCCAACACAACGCCTACCAGTACGGCCGTAACAACCCGACCACCTGGGCCGACCCGAGTGGCCTACGGCTCCCGCCGGAGGACCTCGCCTTGTTGAGCGGCGGTGGCGGTGGGGGCGGCGGCGGTGGCGGTGGGGGTGGCGGCGGTGGCGGTGGCGGTGGTGGCGGCGGTGCGCCGCCTCCGGCCAACGTCTACGTACCCGATCCCGATCTGATCGCGGCGCGCGAGGCGGCGGAGCGGGCGAAGCAGCGCCTCATCGAGGCCGCGAAGATGCTGACCAAGATCGCAATGGACGAACTCGGTGTCACGGCCGCCCTGGACTGCTTCACCACCGGCGACATGGGCTCGTGCGCGGAGGTGGCGATCGACGTCGCCACGACGTTCGTGGGCGGCCTGGCCGCCAAGATCGCACGTAAGTACGCGCCGCCGTGGAAATGGGGGAAGGCGGCCGAGGTCGGCAAGAAGGTGTGGAACGCGCTCGACGACCTCGTCGGCGGCGCGATGGACTGGTTCAAGCACAGCAAGAAGGCCAAGCAACTCGAAATGGACGGTGGAAGCTGTCCGATCAAGAACAGCTTCGTCCCGGGCACCCCTGTGCTGTTGGCAGACGGGACCCTGAAACCGATCGACGAGATAGCCGTCGGTGACATGGTCCTGGCGACCGATCCGAGAAGCGGGGACCAGCGGCCCAAGAAGGTCGTCGCGACCATCGTCGGTGAGGGCAGCAAGGACCTGGTCGAGATCACCGTCGACGTGGCCGGCGCCACGGGTCTCGTCGTCGCCACCGACCAGCACCCATTCTGGGTGCCGAGCCTGGCGAAGTGGGTCGACGCCACCGACCTCGAGCCGGGCCAGACGCTGCTGACGCCGTCGGGCGAGACCGTCGAGGTCAAGGCCGTGGACCGGTGGACCCAGCAGGCGAAGGTGCACAACCTGACCGTCGAGGACATCCACACCTACTACGTGGCGGCCCAGAACGAGCCGATCCTCGTGCACAACTGTGGCGGCGGCCTGGACGCGAACGGCGACGCGTGCACCTGCCCGAGCCCCCGACCGATCGAGGCCGAGGTGGACGCCGTCGAGCATCCGGACTTCGCCATCCACGCGCACGAGCAGGGTCTGGACGGGGCCAAGTGGAAGGTGGACCGGCCGGGTGCCGACGGGCGCCGCAAGGAGTCGCTGCGCGGTGTCCGCACGAGAAGCGGATTCGACAGAGACGAACTACCGCCCGCGATGGTCGAAGAGGGCGGCGCGGGCGCGCACGTCAAGCACATCAACCCGAGAGACAATCGCGGTGCCGGATCGGTGATCAAGGCTCAGGTGAAGGACGTGCCGGACGGAGGTACATTCATCCTGAGGATCATCAATCTGGAAGATATCGGAGTCGTATAGTGACGCAGATGAGCGCAGATCTAGCGAAACTGCTGGGCGCTGCCTCTCGTGATCTCGCCGACGACAGCGTCGACCGGGCGGCCCTGCCGCCCGGTCCGCTGGGCGACCAACTCGCTCGGACGCTGGGTGAACGAAACGGTTTCTTCGCCTTCGAGTCGGCGCTGTTGCTGCGTCCGTTGGGCAGTTCGTTACGGACCGCGGCCCTCGGTCTCACGACCTGGAACGCTGCCGACACCTGGAAGACGACGTACCATGGCCGGTCTTTCGGTGATGTCACGTTCTTCGCCGAGGACCTTTTCGGTGGGCAGTTCGGCATCACGTCCGACGCGATCGTGTCGCTCAATCCTGAGGTAGGCGAGCTCGAACATTTCGCCGGCTCGATCGACGAGTGGGCGACCCGTATTCTCGATGACTACGACGTCCTCACGGGTTACCCACTCGCACACGAATGGCAGCGTCTTCACGGTCCACTGGCACCCGGCACGCGGCTCGTTCCCCGTCAGCCCTTCACCGTCGGTGGAGAATTCGAGGTCGCCAATCTGGTCGCGGTCGCCGAGGTGAAAGCGATGCGCATCTACGGCGGCATAGCCACGACTCTCGCCGGGGTGCCGGACGGGTCCGAGGTGACCTTCCGCATCGAGAACTCCGGCGCGGGCAGCGACGCGCACCGCGGAGAGGGTTGATACGAAGCCTCGACGCGGTCGCCGGATGCTCCATGCCAAATGGGCGTTCATCAGCCCTCGGCGCGCAGTGCCGCGATCGGCTCGATCCCCGACGCCCGGTGGGCCGGGTACGCCCCCGCGAGCAGCCCCACAACCGTCCCCGCCGCGACGGCCGCGGCCGGTAACCACGGCGCCAGGACCGGCGTCCATTCCTTCACATAGGACACCGCCGTCACCACGACGATGCCCGTGGATGCGCCCAGGATGCCGCCGAACAGGCCGACGCCCGCCGACTCCAACAGGAACTGGCCTGCGACCTGGCCGCGGGTCGCGCCGAGGCTGCGGCGTAGGCCGATCTCGCTCGTCCGCTCCAGCACCGACACCAGCGTCGTGTTCGCGATCCCGACCGCGCCGATGACGAGCGACACCAGGCCCAGCACCAGGAACAGCGACTGTACGTCGCGCGCCACCTTCGCTCGTACCGCCGCCGGTTCTGGGGCCTGAGCCGCTTCCAGCGCGTCGGGTGACTGCGGCGCCAGCGCCGTCGGGGCCTGGCTCGAGATCAGGCGGGCCGCGCCGACGCGGGTGTCGACGCGCACCGACTGCGGCGCCGTCAGGCCGAACGCGGCCGCCGCCGTGCCGTCCGGGATGATCACCGCGTTGAGCAGCGCCGGCTCGCGGGCTACGCCGTCCAGGATGCCGACCACGGTGTACGCGCGGTCGCCGAGGAAGACCGCCGGGTGCCGGCCGACGTCGGCGACGTGCAGGGTCGCGGCGAGGGTCGCGCCGAGCACCACCACCGGGTCGGCGCGCCGGGAATGCCCCGCGTCGAACCACCGCCCGCTGCCGATCGTGCCGCGCACCGCGCCGAGCAGGCCGGGGGAGCCGGCCACGACGTCGGCGGCACGGTCGTCGGGCGCCAGCGGGTCCACGACCGACGTCGTACGCACGGTCAGGTCCGGCAGGTCGAGCTTGCTCATCGTGCCGGCGGCCACGACCCCGTTGAGCCGCGCCAGCCGGGTCTCGGCGTCCCACGGGATCGCGCTGACCAGCTCACCTTGGGTGGCCGCGCGGGCCGCCGGCCGCACGATCACCTCGGTCGCGGCGAGCTCGTCGAAGCGGCTGACGATCTGCGCGCCGGCGGTGTCGGCGAGTCCCACGGTCGCGACCAGCGCGCCGATGCCGAGCATGGTGCCGAGGGCCGTCAACGCCATCCGCTGCGGCCGGGCCAGGCTCGCCGAGATGGCCTCCCCGAGCAGGTCACGGAGCACGGGTCAGCTCCTCGGTCACGACGCCGTCGTGGATGCGCAGCCGGCGGTGGGCCCGCGCCGCGACCGCTTGGTCGTGGGTCACGAGGATGATCGTCTGGCCCTGCCCGTGCAGCTCGTCGAAGAGGGCGAGCACACCGTCGGCGGTCGTCGAGTCGAGGTTGCCGGTCGGCTCGTCGGCGAGCAGCACCGCCGGCTGCGTGACCAGCGCGCGGGCGATCGCGACCCGCTGGCGCTCGCCGCCGCTCATGGTCGTCGGCAGCGCGTGGGCCCGGTGGGCGAGACCGACGCGGTCGAGGGCTTCGGCCGCCCGTGGCGCGCGGTCGCGCCGGGGAACCCCGTGGTAGAGCAGGGCGATGACCACGTTCTCCAGGGCCGTGCGGTGCCCGAGCAGGTGGAACGCCTGGAAGACGAAGCCGATCCGGGTGGCGCGTAACCGGGTGCGGTCACGGTCGGCGAGGCCGCGGGTGTCGACGCCGTCGAGCAGGTAGCTGCCCTCTGACGGGTCGTCGAGCAGCCCGAGCAGGTGGAGGATCGTCGACTTGCCCGAACCGGAACGACCCGTGATCGCGACAGACTCTCCGGTGTGGACGATCATGTCCGTGGGGCGCAGGGCGGTGACCGGCGGGCTGCCCGGGTACGTGCGGCCGACGCCGACGAACTCGACCACGGTGCTCATCGCTCGCCGACCACGACCAGATCGCCCTCGGCCAGGTCGGGCGCGGTCACCTCGGCGAAGCCGTCGGCGGCCAGACCGACCGTGACCACCACGTCGCGGGTGGCGTCGTCCGCGGAGACCCGGACCCGCGCGGTGCCGGACGCGTCGGTGACCAGAGCCGCCAAGGGTACGGCGAGGACGGCGCCGGCCGTGGACTCGATCGGGATCGTGACCCGCAGGTTGGCACCGGCGAGCGCGGCCGGGTCGCCGCCCTCAGGGGTGATCCGGACGGCGTACCGCCCGGCGTCGACGCCCTCGGTGCCCGGGCTCTCCGCGACGGCGGTCACCGTGCCGGTCAGGTCGACGCCGCTGACCTCGTCGTCGAGCCGGGCCGCCGCGCCGACCCGGAGCAGGCGGGACTCCTCGCGGGACAGCCCGGACACGACCTGCAGGTCGGCGCCGGACAGGCTCACCGCCGGACCGGCCGCGACCGCGCCGACCTTGACGTTGACCTTGTCGACCCGGCGCGGAAGGCTCGGTACAAAGGCGATCTCACCGCGCGGCAGCCGGATGCCGGCGGCGCCCCGTGCCTCGGCGAGGGTCGTGCGCGCCGACGCCGCCTCGGCCCGGGCCTGGGCCAGCGCCTGGGCGGCGGCCGTCGTGTCGCGGGGTGCGCGCAGCTCCGCGAGCTGGGCGGACGCGACGGCGAGCGCGTTGTCGGCCGCGACCAGCGCCGCCCGTAGCTGGGCCAGCGTGGCGTCGTCGCCGCCGGCGGCCGCGTCGAGGGCGGCCCGGGCGGCGTCCCTGTCGGACCGCGCGTTCTCGACGGCGCCCTCCGCGGCCAGCACCTCCGAGCGGGCGGGCGGCCTGGCCGCTTCGGCCAGCGCGACGGTCGCCGCGCTGACCGCCGTCTCCGCGGCCCGCAACGCCGCCTGGGCCTCGGCCACACCCGCGCGGTCCTCGGCGCTCGGCGCGACCGCCTCGTAGCCGAGGTCCGTGTAGAGGCGGCTGACCGCCGCGGCCGTCTGTCCGTCGTAGACGGTGTCGACCGTGCCGGCGAACACCCGCAGGCGGCGCAGTGCCGCCTCGAGTTGGCGCACGTCGTTGCCGCGGCTGCCCGGGCCGAGTGCCCGGTACATCGGCAGGGCGCCCTGCAGCAGGATCACCGGGCGACCCGACGCCTCGAGGAGCACGTCGCCCTCGTCGACCTGGGCACCGCTGGCCGGGACCCGGCCGGTCACGACCAGCGAGCCGAGCGAGCCGTCGCCGAGGTCGCTGTCGATCGCCACCTCCACCGCCTGGGCGAAGGAGACGTCGCCGCGCGAGACGACCGTCGACTCGAGCGTGCGCCGCTCGACGGGCACGAGGATCGGTGCCGCGGCGGGCGCGGCGGCTCGGCGCGCGACGTCGTCGGGCGACTCGATGGACCGCCCGAACCACCAGCCGAGACCGGCGGCGCCGACGGCGACCGCGACCACGACCGCGACCACGCGCTGGCGACCGCCCAGCACGGTGAACCGCGGTCGACCCCGCACCAAGGACCCGTCACTCATCTCTGCCCATCAGCCCGTCGTTTTCGCAGAGCGAGTATTACCGAAGAACGATGGCTGGGATAGGCCGTAGTCCATCGAAAGGCCGATGCGTGTCGTCTCGCCGTGCCTGATCTCAGGTCTGTCCATCGAGGATCTTGCGGGTGTATTCACGCGAGACGGAGCCCTGGAGATCAAGGTATTCGCCGTTGCACCGGCGAATGGCCAACGCGAGCGCGATCTCCTGGCGTTGCAGAGCGCCGAGCGTGCGCTGGTCGGCCTTGTCGAGCACCTCGGTGACCTTGACGCCCGCCGCGTCCCGACCCCGTTTGGCCAGGGCGTCGCGGGCCGCCTCGAACTTCTGCACCAGGGGCATCGCCTTCTGCGAGATCTCGCCGCCCAACTCGTCGGCGCTGGTGGCGAACCCCTCGCCGGCCATGCAGCGGCGGGCCTCGTCACGGGCGGCCACGATCCGCGGATCGTTGACCATCGCCTCGTCGGCCTTCTCGAGCACGTCGGCCAGCGCCGGTGGCAGCACGACCTGCCCACCGCCGGGCGGGAAGCCGAGGTCAGTGATGACGCGTTCCTCGCAGGCGAGCACCATGTCGTCGTAGGTGCGCTGCGCGGCCGCGGACAGCGCGGACCGGACGGCCTGGTTGGGATCTTCGGACTGCGCCGGCCGCGGGTAGTCGATCAGGGTCGAGATGCCCAGCCCGTAGCGGCGCGCGAAGTCGTCGTCGGAGAGCCCGAGGGCCTCCTGCGGCTGCGCCGGCGGGCGGTAAGGGCGGTAGTCGAAGCCCGCCTTGCCGAGACAGTCCGCCATGATCTTGTCGCGGTCGGCGTAGTAGGTGTCGCGCCGGGACTGCTGGGCGCCCGGGTCGGACGGCGGCGTGCCGACGAGGCTGTCGCGTAGCGAGGGGCCGATCGACGGCGTCGCGTCGGACGGCGGCCCGGACGAGCAGGCGCCGACGAACAGGACCGTGACGATGGCCAGGCCGGCCGTGACGAGCCTCATGAGCCTTCCCGGGGGGACGGGGGGTGGTCGCGGGCAGGGTCGTCCGCGACCACCGACGTCAGTGTCAGAAGTTCCAGACGCTGTAGAACAGGGGGCCTTCGGCGCAGTTCCACGACAGACATAGCGCGAAACCGGCGTTGGAGTTGCCCTGCTGGTCGAACGACGTGTAGTTGGCCCAGGTGCCGGCCGAGCAGTCCTGCCCGACCAACGACTGGGACGGGTCCCGCCAGACCGCGTTGGCGCACTTGCCGTCACCGTCGAGCGCGTCCATCAACCGGCCGTAGTTGTCGCTGAGCCCGTCGCAGGTGGCGTTCGTACCGGTGCGGGTGTCTTCCCTCGCCTGGACCCTGTTCTGGGCGTTGGTGTAGGTGAACTGCACCCGGGTGCCGCGGCACCCCGCCTGTGCCGCGGTCGACGGCGCGATCGCCACCACCGCTGTCGCCAGCAACAGCAGCAGCGCCGCGGCAGTCGACCTCAGCCGTGCTCTGGTCCCCATCTGACCTCCCTAGGCGTGGACGTGAGGACGCGCGGGGCCGGATGCGCCGGGTTTCGCCGCACCGGTCCCGATGCCATGGTCGACGGTCAATGCATACGCCGCGCATATGTCGGCATGTAAACGGCCTTGTTCGGCCGGATGCGAAGCCAATACCATCGATACGCCGCATGGTTGATCAAACGGGGAGGTCACCTTGGCGTTGTTCCGTGTCCTCGGTCCACTCAGGGTCGGGCCCGACGCCACCAATAGTCAACCGGGCCGGCCGAGCGAACGCGCGCTGCTCGGCGGGCTGCTGTTCCATGCCAACCGGTTCGTCTCCAAGGCGCGCCTGGCCGAATTCATCTGGACGGTGCCGCCGTCGTCGGCGGATGCCAACATCCGCACCTATGCCGCGTTCGTGCGCCGGTCCCTGGACGACGCCGCGCCGGGCCTGAGCGCCCGCCTGGAGACCCGCCGCGGCGCCGGCGGCGCCTACCGCCTGGCGGTCGCCGACGACGAGTTCGACGCGGCGGTGTTCCGTGCCCTGGCCGACGAAGGACGGTCCCGGCTGACCGCGGGCGACCCGTCCGGCGCGGTGACCAGGTTGCGGCGGGCGCTGTCGATCTGGACGGGTCCGGCGGGGGAGGACCTACCGGACACATCAGCGGTACGGGCGTGCGTGGCCGATCTGGAAGACCGCCGCACACGGGCGCGCGAAGACCTGGCCGAGGCACTGGTGGCCCTGGGCGACCCGGCGGCCGCGGTCGCCGACCTCCAGTTGCTGGCCTCCCGCAACCCGCTGCGCGAGCGCCCGGTGCATCTGTTGATGTCGGCCCTCTACACCGACGGCGAGCCGGCGGAGGCGGTCGCGGCCTACCACCGGCACCGCCGCACGCTGCGCGACGAGACGGGCTGCGACCCGTCGCCCCGCCTACAGGCGTCCTACGTGCGGATGCTGCGCCACGCGTCGACCTGACCGGGCCGCCACCGCGTACGCTCCACGGGTGTCTATGCCTTCGGTCCGGAACCGTCCAGCGAGGATGTCCGCCTGGACGCTGGTCGGGTTGATCGCCGCGGTCCTCGGCATCGCGATCGCCATCCTCACCACGTTCCTCGAGCCCCCGCCGGGCGACAGTGACGCGGGCCCACCCTCCGCGACGGCGCCACCAACGACCAGCGCTCCGACCGCGTCCCCGACGGCCACACCGCCCGTCCTCGGCCGGGTGGAGATCGTCGTCATCCAGCCCCCAGCGGCCCCGACCGCAGGCGAGGGGGCGACACAGGGCTGGCTGACGAGCCTCGGAACGCTGCTGGTCGGCATCGCGGCGCTCCTCGCGCTGTTGCGACGCCCAGCCCCGGACCGATCCACCCCTGAGCCAGGACGCGCCATGGGGCACGCCGACACCACTTCGTCTCCCTGACCCGCTCGGGTAACGCATGAGTCAGCGACCCGGTTTCGAATGGGGCGGCGACGGACGGCGGCCAACCATCGGAGACGGAGTTCGCCACGACCCTGGACGGCTTGATTCCTTCCTTGGACTACTGGCTACGGCAGGACGACGACAGGACTCCGTGGCTGCTGGTGTCACACGACTTCGTTGTTGGCAACGCGATGCACGACACGCTGCGCCTGGACTTCGACGACGCCGGCATCCGGGGCGGCTGGAGCCCGGCCAACCTCAACTGGGACGGTGAGGTGCGCGCGGAGGCCGCTGACATCGACACCACCGGCCCAGACGGCATCAATGTGCCAGCCGGAACCCCAAACGTCCAGCGAACTGGCCCGGCTGGCCGCCAATTGGTTCGCAGACCATCAGCGGCGATGGGGATCGACCAACCCATCCAGGAATGACAGCTGAAGCTGGGGCACGAAGGTCGGGGTGACCGCCTAAGGACGAGCCTCGCTGGCCGCAGCATCCGCTGTCTCCCTGCAGTTCGGCTGCTGCCGCACCCAACCGCACAGTCGAACCATCAGGACGACGGTTCGAGGCTGGTCAGCATCTCGTGCACGCGAAGAAGGGTGTCCTGCCGGCGTTTCCGAGGTTGCAGACGGCGTCGGCTCAGGATGGGTGTGCTTGTCGGCCATTCTGAAAGAGCCGGTCCCTCGTTCTGAGGAGACCGGCTCTGACCTGCTGTGCTATCTGGTGGGCGGTACTGGGTTTGAACCAGTGACCTTCTGCGCTGTACTTCGCCGACCCGCGCGCAACCATGCGACGGCATTTCCTGCGGCTACCAACGTGCAAGCACCAAGGTCAGCGGCACCCACCACACGCCGTCCGGATCAATCACGGTAGCGACGTCTGCCAAAGCGAGAGCAGAGCGAGCAACGAGAAGGCGATCACAAACCAGGGGACGCGTTGTCGGTCGGCCGCTGGAGCCTCCTATCTAGACTTCGCTCGTCCAGCGATTGGTCGCGTAAGTCTAGAAGATGGCGCACGTGACAGCCACCGGACGTTGCAGCTCGGGACGGTCTACCTTGAGCAACGTGATCCACAAGGGGGAACGCTTCTGAGGCATGATAAGTAACGTGGAGTTGCATCGTGGAGTGTTCTGGCTGGCTAACAACCCGGATATTCAGGTTCCGGGTGAGTTGGATCTTAGCGGTGACCGTCCAAGAGTCAGACTTGGAGGGTCCTTAACCAGCCCGTGGGCGACAAAGCATGAAGAGACTCCAGACGGTTCGGTGATTACCGTCAGTGAATTGAGGGACGAGTCCGAAGAGCACAACGAGCTAATCTATGGTGATGTAGAAAAATCCGGAGAAGTCACCTTAATTGATGCCTTCACCGTAAGGCAGACTCTGGGCTTCGGGCCTCCACATGTCGGCCCCGGCTACGGCTCACAGGAGATGAGCGCACGGTACGCCGTCCTTGGCAGCCATATTTCTGGGCCGGAACACAAATTTAATGAATTGCGAGTCCGATTTCCCGGAGCAGAGGAATGGTTCGCTCTACCCGGTGTTGTCTGGAGAATTGATCGAGAAGTCGGCGAAGTTCTAGCAACGGTATCTAGAGCCCGCCCTGAGTCAGCATCATTAACGCATCGTCAAGGAAACATCCATGTGGACGAAAGTCTAACCATAACGGATAACAACGTATCAGGGGTACGGGTCGGACGACGGATCTACTTCTGGTTGACGGATCTGGACGGTGTCACAATTGACGAGTTGGGACGGGATTTTGCGGGGCCATTGCGCTCGCTAATGAGAATCTGCACCAGAACTGCCGTCGAGATCAGCGAAGTTATGGTACGGGTTGGACCGGACGAACGTTGGCTTCGCGTCCACTCAACCTACACCTCACCCGATTCTGACTCTCGACCGACGCAGCCAAGAATGTTAGTCACATTCCCAGCGCTTGGCACGCGAGGTGTAGCAACCTGGTTCGAGCGGGCGGACCAACTTGGCGCCTTGGTACACATTGTGGGTGATATCTTTGCCGGCCCAAAAGCTACGATTGAAACCCAACTGCTCCAGTTGGCTGCGGCGGCAGAAGGGATCCACAGAAGGCTCTACGACGACACGCCGCGATTGAACTCAACCGAAGTGCAACTAGCGCGGACAACCCTTAAGGTGGCTATCCGCGATCTGCCGGCACATATCCGGGAAGTTATCAAACAGAATACAACTCACATCTCGGACCCTACGTTTGCTCAACGATTGATGCGCCTTAGCGACGAAGCGCGGATGCTACTCCCCGAAGTGACGGGAACGCAACCAGCCACATGGGCTCGCTACGTCAAGAATGTACGCAACAGCTATGCCCATCAGCTGACCGATGAGGATCGTCGACCCACATTGGACGAGCAAGTAGTTCTATGGCTGTCCTTAAAGTGGCTGCTTGTAACGCTTCTTCTTGCCGGCCTAGGGGTGCAAGAAGAAACCCTTCGTAAGAGAATTGGGGATAGTGAAAGCTATCAACGCTTCCTTGTTCAAGCCACGGCATGGTTTCCGGCCGCGTACGGCAGGACGCACGAAAATGATAAGTAGTACTAGACGGTGCTTGCAACGCTAAGCAGGCATACCGTCGGGTCTT
>NZ_BONE01000041.1 GCF_016862555.1 Asanoa siamensis
GGACCTAGGCGGGCAGGCGGACCACGAAGCGGCAGCCGTCGGTGGTGTTGTGCACGTCGACCGAGCCGCCGTGCGCCTGGACGAGGCCGTGCACGATCGCGAGGCCCAGGCCGCCCGACGGTCCGTCGCCGGGCTGGTCCGGGGTGCGGGCCGACTCGCCGCGGAAGGCCACGTCGAAGACGCGGGGCAGGTCGGCGGGCGCGATCCCGCCGCAGGTGTCGGCCACGGCCAGCCAGGCGGCGTCCGCCTCGCGCCCGGCCTCGATCCGGACCGTCCCGTCGTCCGGGGTGTAGCGCACCGCGTTGCGCAGCAGGTTGCCCACCACCCTGGTCAGCTCCGGTTCGCTCGCCGTCACCGTCGGCCAGCCCGACTCCGGCGCGATCAGCTTGATCCGGCGGGCGGTGGCGACCGGTGCCGCCGTCGCCAGCGCGTCGGACACGACCTCGCCGAGCCGCACCGCGGTGGGTGACAGGCGCAGCGCCCCGGCGTTGATCCGGGACAGCTCGAACAGGTCGTCGACCAGCCGGGACATCCGATCGGTCTCGACCCGGATGCGGCGGTGGTACTCGGCGACGGTGGCGGGGTCGTCGACCACCCGGTCCTCCAGCGCCTCGGCCATCGCCCGCAGACCGGCCAGCGGCGTACGCAGGTCGTGCGAGACCCAGGCCACCAGGTCCCGCCGGCCCTTCTCCAGCAGCCGCTCCCGGGCCCGGGCCTGGTCAGCCCAGACCGCGGCGCGGGCCAGCCGGCGCCCGAACCAGCCGCCCACCCCGAGGCTGACGGCGGCCGCGGCGGCGACGGTGATCAGCACGACCTCGAGGTCGTGGGCCGACAGGAACATCGCCTCGGCGACCGCGACCACGCCGCCCACCACCGCCAGCACCGCGGCGCAGAGCAGGACGGCCAGGTGCACCTGGATCGAGCGCCGGCCGAGCAGGCGCAGCACCAGCGCGCCGGCGACACCCACGACGAGCGCCGCCGCGAGCGCGATCACGAAGATCAGGGCGAGGTCACCCATCGGCGCGCTCGTAGCGGTAGCCGACGCCCCACACGGTCACGATCCGCCGTGGCTCGGCCGGGTCCTTCTCGATCTTCTCGCGCAGCCGGCGTACGTGCACGGTGACCGTCGACTGGTCGCCGAACGTCCAGCCCCAGACCTGTTCGAGCAGCTCGGCACGGGTGAACGCCCGGGCCGGGTGGCGCATCAGGTGGGCCAGCAGGTCGAACTCGCGCAGCGTCAGGGTCAGCTCGGCCCCGTCCAGCCGGGCCAGCCGGGGCCCGGTCAGCACCTCGAGGCCGCCGTCCCGCAGCTCCTGGCTCGCGGCGGGCACCGGGCCGGCGCCGGCGCGGCGGAGCACGGAACCGACCCGCAGCACGAGTTCGCGGGGCGAGAACGGCTTGGTCAGGTAGTCGTCCGCCCCGAGTTCGAGTCCGAGCACCCGGTCGGCCTCGTCGCCGCGGGCGGTCAGCATCACGATCGGCACCCCGGCGGGCTCGGTCCGCAGCGCCCGGCAGACCTCGAGACCGCTGAGGGTGGGCAGCATGAGGTCGAGCACGACGAGGTCGGGTAGATCGCGGCGGACGGCGTCGAGCGCCGCGCCGCCGTCACCGACGTGACCGACCGCGTACCCTGCGTGTTCGAGGTATCGGCAGATCACGTCGCTGACGGTCCGGTCGTCGTCGACGACGAGAATCCGCTGTGCCACACCCGGCCTCCCGTCCTCGCGGTCCTGGCCAGCGTAACCACGTGAGGGCGAGCGACTCCTTGCCAGCTTCTTACGGACGGCGGCCCAGCTCGCCGAACCAGCGGCCACCGCGCCGCACGAGATCCCGCACGACCAGGCCGGCGGCGGCCGCGACACCCGGGGCGGCGCCGACGTCGAGCCGCGCCCACGGGAACGCCGGCCCGAATCGCGGCCCGGACGCCACCCGGGCGGATCCCCGCCAGAGTCCCGGTCCCGGTGGCTCCAGCTCGAGCAGGACCGTCCCGGCAGGGTCGAGCAACGCGCGGCAGCGGCGCAGCAGCGCGGCCGGGTCGCCGCCGATGCCGATGTTGCCGTCCAGGAGCACCGCGTGGGCCCACCGACCCTCGGCGGGCAGGGGGTCGAACAGGTCGCGGTGCAACGCGATCGCGCCGCGGGCCCGGGCGGTGGCGACGGCCTCGGCGGACACGTCGACCCCGGCGGCCGGGACCCCGGCGCGGCCCAGCGCGACCGTCAGCCGCCCCGGGCCGCAGCCGAGGTCGAGGGTCGGGCCGGCACATCGGCGGACGACCTCGGCGGTCGCCGCCTCGGGCGGCCCGTGCCAGCGGCGCACCGCCAGGCGGCTGCGCCGGCCGTCGCCGTGCACGAGCCAGTGTTCGCCGGCGTCAGCGCCGCGCAGGGCGGCGGCGAATCCCGTGGCTGCCGTCATCCGCGGCCGCTGGGCACGAGTCCGACGGCCCGCTCGAACCGGCTGCCCGGCACCTCGGCCGCCACCGCCAGCGCGTCCGGCCACTCGTCGACGTCGCGCAGCACCGGCAGCGGCGCCACCCGGAGCCCGCGTCCGGCCAGCGCGGCCAGGGTGAGCCGACCGGTGTCGGGTGTGGACATCGGCACGGCGCGCAGCACGGCGGCGTGCCGGGCGTCGTGCAGGCCGAGGGCCCACCAGCCACCGTCCGCGGCGCGGCCGAGCACCGCGTCGGCGCCGTCGAGCCGTGCGGCCGCGGCCGCCAGCCGATCCGGGCCGACCTGTGGTGTGTCCATGCCGATCTGCAGCACCGGCCGGCCGGGATACGCCTGCGCCGCGTCCCGGTGCGCGTTGGCGAGCCGCTCGCCCAGCCCGGCACCGCGCTGCGGCAGCACCGTCCAGCCGGCGAGCGCGTCGCTCCGCCAGGTGCCGGCGCAGGCGAGCACCGGGATCACGCCCGGCACGGCGCGCACCGTCTCCAGGGTGTCAAGCAGCGCGGCCGCGGCGACCCGGGCCGCCTCGGGCGGGGTGGCAGGTGGGCACAGCCGCGTCTTGACCGCGCCCGGCACGGGAGCCTTGGCCATGACCAGCAGGACGGTCATCGCGGCACACCGACGGTACGCAGGACGGCCGCGAAGTCGCGGGTCGCGCGCAGCGTCCCCCGGACCGAGCCCGACACCTTCGACCGGGTCCCGGCGGCGCGCGGCGCGTACGTCACGTCGATCTCGTGGATCCGCCAGCCGGCCGCGGCCGCCCGGATCAGCAGTTCGAGGGGATAACCGAAGGCGCGGTCGCGGACGCCCAGCGCGAGCAACGCCTCCCGGCGCCCGGCCCGGATCGGGCTCAGGTCGTGCAGGGGTACGCCCCGGCGCCGCAGCAGGGCGGCCACGAACGCGGTCCCGGCCCGCGCGTGCCACGGCCAGACCCCGCGGCCCACCGGTCGCCGCCGGCCGACCGCGAGGTCCGCCGTGCCGGCCGCCACCGCGGCGACCAGCGCGGGCAACTCGCCCGGATCGAACGAGCCGTCGGCGTCCAGCACGCACACGACCTCCGCCGTCGCGGCGGCGAGGCCGGCGTGCACCGCCGCGCCGTAGCCACGCCGGGGTTCGTGCACCACCCGCGCCCCGTGCCGCGCGGCGACCGCCGGTGAACCGTCGCGGGAACCGTTGTCCACCACGATCGCCCGGTAGCCGGGCGGCAGCGCGCGCAGCACACCCGGCAGCGCGGCCGCCTCGTCGAGACAGGGCAGCACGACGTCGACCGCGGCACCGTCGGCGTTGGACAGATCAGCCATGCCTCCGACGCTAGGGCGCACCGCGCGGGGCCGACGGCGAAAGCCGATTACCGAACCCTTACCGCGGGCCGTGGTTCTTACCGATCGGTGACGTGATCCCGGTTTCGGCCCGCCGAGCCGGACCCGGCCGTACCGTCCGATAGACATGCGAGCCGTCATCGAAGCCGCCCCGGACCGCACCCGGGCCCGCCGGGCGTCCCGCGCCGACCTCGTCGTGCTCGGTGTCGAGGTCGTGCTGTTCGGTGCCGCAGTGCTCGTCGGGCTCGTGCTCAACCGGCGTGGCGTGGGCCTGCACGCCGACGCCGCGCCGCTGTTCGCCACCTGGCAGCCGCACGTCGGTTGGGGCACCCCGGCCGCCGTGCTCGTCGCGGCCGCGGTCATCGGCTGGGGTGTGCCGTGGGCGCGCACCGCCCGCTGGGGACCGCTGCTCGTTGCCGCCTGGCTCACGGCGGTGTCCTGGACACTCGCGCTGTCCATGGTGGATGGCTGGTCGGCCGGTCTCGCGGAACGGCTCACCCCGCAGGCGGAGTACCTCACCGAAGTGCCCGGGGTGACGGACATCGGCGCGCTGCTGGCCGGCTTCAGCGACCGGATCCTCGACTTCCAGCCCGGGTCGTGGTCGACCCACACCGCCGGACACCCGCCGGGCGCGCTGTTGATCTTCGTGCTGCTCGACCGGGTCGGCCTGGGCGGCGGCGCGGCCGCCGGGCTGGTCTGCGTCCTCGTCGGTGCCACGGTGGCGGTGTCCGTGGCGCTGACGCTGCGCGCGCTCGGGGCGCCGGACGCCGCCCGCGCGGTCGTGCCGTTCCTGGTGCTGGTGCCCGGCGCGGTCTGGGTCGGTGCCTCCGCGGACGGCATCTTCGCGGCCGTGGTCGCCGCCGGTGTCGCGCTGCTGGTCGCCCGGGGTCCGGCGCTCGCGACTCTCGGGGGCCTGCTGCTCGGGGGCGCGCTCTACCTGTCCTACGGGTTCGTCCTAGTCGGTCCGCTCGCCCTCGCGGCGATCGCGCTGCGGCCCGCCCGGCGAGGCGCGGCCCTGCTCGCGGCGCTGGCCGGCGTCATCGCCGTCGTGGCCGCGTTCACGCTGGCCGGCTTCGCCTGGTGGGAAGGGTACGACCGGGTCGTCGACCGCTACTACCAGGGCTGGGCGGCGGAGCGTCCCTACGCGTACTGGGTCTGGGCGAACCTGGCCGCGTTGCTGGTCTCGGCGGGCCCGGCGGTCGGCCCGGCCCTGCGGCGGGCACTGTCGCCCGTCCGCCGGGCGCCGCACGTCGTGCTCCCGGTGGCCGCCGCGGTGGCGGTCGTGTTCGCGGACCTCTCGGGCATGAGCAAGGCCGAGGTCGAGCGGATCTGGCTGCCGTTCGCGGTCTGGCTGCTGGCCGCCACCGCGCTGCTGCCGCCGCACAGCCGCCGGTGGTGGCTGGCCGCTCAGGCGCTCACCGCGCTGGCGGTCAACCATCTCCTCTGGACGGTGTCCTGACCTGAGCCAGCGTTGCCGGGGCGCGCAGTGGGTCGGTGGCGAACGCCGCGACACCCGCCGCGAAGCCGACCCGGGCGGTGAAGCCGAGCAGTTCCGTCGCCCGCCGCGGGTCGGCGACGACGTGGCGCACGTCGGCTGCCCGGGCGCCGCCCACCACGACCGGTTCGGGGCCGGCCATCGCGGCCGCGAGCGTGCGGGCCAGGTCGCCGACCGTGTGGGGCTCGCCGGAGCAGACGTTGACCGGGACGAAGGGCTCGGCGGGCGAGGCCCCCAGCGCCAGCAGGTTGGCTCGGGCGACGTCGGTGACGTGGACGAAGTCCCGGCGCTGGTCGCCGTCCTCGAACACCCGCGGTGCGGTGCCCGCGGCGAGGGCGGACCGGAAGATCGCGGCGACACCGGCGTACGGGGTGTCGCGCGGCATCCGCGGGCCGTACACGTTGTGGTAGCGCAGGGCCCACACGCCGCCGCCGGTCTGCCGGGCCCAGGCCGCGGCGAGGTGTTCCTGCGCCAGCTTGGTGGCCGCGTAGGTGCTGCGCGGTTCGAGCGGCGCGTCCTCGGGGACGAGTTCAGGGGTGAGGGTCCCGCCGCAGCGGGCGCAGGCCGGGTCGAAGCGGCCGGCGGCCAGATCGGCCTCCGCGCGTGGTGCGGGCCGGGTCAGGCCGTGCGTCACGCACCGGTAGCGGCCTTCGCCGTAGACCACCATGGAACTCGCCAGCACGAGGCGGCGCACCCCGGCGCGGTGCATCGCGGCGAGCAGCACCGCCGTGCCGAGGTCGTTGTGCGCGGCGTAGTCCGGGGCGTCCTGCGGGTCGAGGCCGTGCCCGACCATCGCCGCCTGGTGGCAGACCGCGTCGACGCCGGGCAGCAGCCGGTCCAGCAGATTCCCGTCGCGCACGTCGCCGCGTACCAGGTCAGCGGTCGGGGGTTCGGCGCCGTGCGCCTGCGGCAGCAGCGCGTCCAGCGCGACCACCTCGTGCCCGTCGCCGACGAGCAGATCCGCGATCTGGGACCCGACGAACCCGGCCGCGCCGGTGACCAGTACCCGCATTCCGTTCAGCGTAGGGAAGGTGGTCGCCGCGGCAGGCGGGATCGGGCAACCTGTAAGGACTTCACAAGGCGTACCCCCGGTAAGGGTTCGGTAATGCCGCAATTCCGGTCGGAGCGGCCCGACCGCGCATAGCCTGCGGACATGGGTACGAACGCGCCGGAGTACGGCGCGCCGCGCACGCTCTGGCGCAAGCTGGCGGAACATCCGCCGCCGGGGGAGGGCGCCGTCCGGCGCGGCTGGCGCAGCCCGGTGCGCGGCGTCCGGCTCACGTCCGTACTCGGCCTCGTGCTGCTCGGCACACTGCCGCTGGTGATCGTCACCGGGCTGCTCGACTACGCGGCCTACGGCCCGCAGTTCCGCCAGGCGTTCCCGCTGGACGTGGCCTGGTTGCGACTGCCGCCGTTCGACTGGCCGACGCGGCCGTCCTGGCTGTTCCGGCTGACCCAGGGCCTGCACGTCGGGCTCGGGATCGTGCTGATCCCGGTGGTGCTGGCCAAGCTCTGGTCGGTGATCCCGAAGCTGTTCACCTGGCCGCCGGCCCGGTCGGTGGCGCAGGTGCTGGAGCGCGTCTCGCTGCTCCTGCTCGTCGGCGGGATCCTGTTCGAGATCGCCACCGGGGTGCTCAACATCCAGTACGCGTACCTCTTCGGTTTCGACTTCTACACCGCGCACTACTTCGGCGCCTGGGTCTTCATCGGCGCGTTCGTGGCCCACGTGGTGATCAAGCTGCCCCGGGCGGTGGCGGCGCTGCGCCGGTCCCTTCCTGACCCGGACCTCGCGCCGCTCCGGCCGGGTCCGGTCACGCTGAGCCGCCGGGGAGTGCTGGCGCTGGTGGGTGGCGGTTCGCTGCTGCTGGCCCTGTTGACCGTTGGGCAGAGCCTGGACGGTCCGCTGCGCCGGACCGCGCTGCTGCTGCCGAGGGGCCGCAACCCGGGGGAGGGGCCGAACGGCTTCCAGGTGAACCGCAGCTTCGCCGCGGCCGGCATCCAGCCGGCGTTGACGGGGCCGGCGTGGCGGTTGACGTTGACCGGCGGCGGCCGGACGGTGCGTTTCGATCGCGCCGCACTGCTGGCGATGCCGCAACACACGGCCCGCCTGCCGATCGCCTGTGTCGAGGGTTGGTCGACGCAGCAGACCTGGACGGGCGTCCGGCTGGCGGACCTCGCGGCCCTGGCCGGGGTGCCGGCACCGGCCTCGGCGCACGTCGTGTCGCTGGAACGCACGGGGTTGTTCCGGCAGGCGACCCTGCAGGCCAACCAGGTAGCCGACCGGGACGCACTGCTGGCGCTGCGGGTGAACGGCGCGGACCTGTCGGCCGACCACGGCTACCCGGCCCGGATCATCGTCCCGGCGCTGCCCGGCGTGCACTGCACGAAGTGGGTGGCGAGCATCGACTTCCGCACCGATGATTGAGCGGTTCGCCCGCCTCCGCGCGGCCTACGGAGCGGGCGCCCCGCACGCGCTGGTGCTGTTGCTCTGCTTCACCCTCGCGGGCTGGGCGGTCTTCCTGGTCGCCGGCGAGGCCACGGTGTGGCGAATGGTCCTCTGGTTCGTCGGTGCGGCCATCGCCCACGACCTCATCCTGTTCCCTTTGTACGCGGCGGCGGACCGCCTCCTGCGGCGCGCCACGGGCGCGCGGTCCGCCCTTGGCAGGGCGGTGCTGAACCACGTCCGCGTGCCGGCGCTGGGGGCGGCGCTGCTGTTCCTGGTCTTCCTGCCGGGCATCCTCGACCTGGGCAAGGCCACCTACGAGGCGGCCACGGGCCAACCCCGCGTGTCCTACGCGGCCCGCTGGCTCGCGGTGTCGGGCGCGCTCTTCGTCCTGAGCGCGGCAATCCTCGCGGCCCGCTGGCCCCGCCTCCGCCGCCTCGACCGGGAGTCGTCCGCGTGAGTTTGGTCAGGGTCGTTCCTCGTCCTCCTCTTCGTCGTCTTCCTCGTCGTCCGCGTCCCAGTCCTCGTCGGGCGGGATGATCCGGTAGTTGGGCACGATCGCGCGGCGCTCTGTCTCCGACAGTTCGGGGTCCAGGACGGTCGCGCCCTCGGGGATGCGCGCCCGCGACAGCCAGATGCCCCAATGGCAGGCGTCGCACCAGAGTGATGCGAAGCCGACCCGATCCCACCCGGTGAAGACCAGTCGTAGCCGATGCTGCCCGCAGTGGGGGCAGGCGACGTCGGCTGAACCGGGCAGGGCCGTGTAGAGCGCCGTGTAGGCCTCGACCCACTGCCGGAACGTGCCCGACTGTTCGTCCCTCATGACGGTCCCCCGGACGCTCTGTTGGCTGGATTCAACGGGTGGCTGTCCCACCAACGCCGTTCCGCGGCATAGGTCTCCCGCTCCATAGCCGCAGCCTCGAGGTCCGAGCGGGGGTATGGTGTCCCGGCTCGCAACTGCCCGACGTGGTGGCGCTCGTGGAAGAGCGTACGGGCCATCTCTTCTTCGTTGGCGAACGCGTCTCGGGCGAGAACGACGTGCTGTCGGTCGTTGGTGAAGCCGAAGTAACCAGCCTCCTTCATGCGGACACGGATCCGGACATCGGCGAGGTCGACCCCGTATCGCTCGCCAACCGAGCGCGCGGTACGCCGATTCATCGGCGACAACCGAGGCCCGGGAAGCGGACCCTTGGGTCTACGTCGACTGTGCAGCCCTGGTTCGGACGTGCGACCGCGCAGCCGTCGTCGTTGCATGCGTAGCAATTTGAGGGCGGCGCGGATCAGCGATCCGCGACGCCCCTTGGACATAGACAAATTTTAGAGTTTGAGTGTCAGCCGGCGCTGATGCCTGTGGATAACCTACGGCTGGCCCGCCCAAGGCAATGGGCGGGCCAGCGGGCATAGCGCGGGCTATCTAGCCGTGCAGGTCGGTGAGAGCCCAGTCCCCGTCCCCGTGCCCTGGAAGCCGACCTCCGTCGACTGTCCAGCCGCGACAGATCCGTTGTACGCCACGTTGGTGAGTTGGACCGCGCCCGTGTTGCCGCTGCGGTTGACGTTCCAGGCGCTCGTGATCGTCGCGCCCGCTCCGAGCGTCACCCCGACCGTCCACCCGTTGATCGGCGCCGCACCCGCCGTCACCCGGACCGTCGCCACGAACCCGCCCGTCCACTGGTTGACCGACACCGTCGCCGTGCAACCCCCACCCGCCGGCGGCGGAGTCGTCGGCCCACCCGTCGGCCCACCCGTCGGGTCGGTCGTCGGCGGCCCGTCCGTCAAAGTCGGCGTCTGCCAATCACGCCAATCCGCCAGATTTCCCGCCTTGCGGCTCGAGATCCGGAACACGCCCGCCGCGTTTCCGGTTTTCAGCAGGAACTTCTGGATGTGCTGCTGCAACGGCGTACGCCATTCCGCCCGTGACGCGCAATGCGTCCCGTCCCGGACGTCCGACCAGTACGAGATGTTCGCCCCCGCGCCCAACGCCTTGTAGACCTCCGCCCCACCCAGCGCCGCGACGCTGCCCGACCGCGCCGCCAGCCAGTCCACCGCCGGGTTCTCCATGATGAACAAACCGCGCGGTGCCACCATCCCCACCACCGAGTGCATGTCAATCGGCAACGTGTTCGGGTTCCCGGTGAAGGCGCTGAACGCGTCGCCCAGCCACGGCTGCTCGCCGTACGCGCTGCTCAACGGCTGTGCCCCCGACTCGCCCGGAATGCCGCGCAGGATCGGCACCCCGGCGCTGCCCGACTCGATCGGCATCGTCAGCGCGATCCGCTGGTCGAACGCACCGACCGCGAACGCCCCCTTCCCGTACCGGGAACATCCCGTCACACCCAGCGCGTCCGCCCGCAAGACCGACCCGCCCGACTGCTCGATCACGTCGATGATCCGGCTCGCGCCCCACGCCCACGCGGCCAGCAGGCCCGTGCTGCTCGTCGCACCGTAAACGGTGTAGAACGCGCCCTGCTTGTTGTTGCGCGGCGTCCCCTCCCGGCCCACGGCCAGCGGGTCATAGCTGATCACCGCCGCACCGGCGGCCCGGATGGTGGCGGTGTCGGCACCGAAACCACCCACCACGATCACGGCCGGGAACGGCCCGGTCCCGCCGGTGGTCGGCAACTGCACACCCGCCGAGAACGAGGCGGTACGACCGTTGTGCGTCACGTTGACCGTGATCCCGCTGCTCGACACCGTGCCCGTCACGCTCGCCGGCTTGCTGGGCTTGTCGCCGTACACGTAACGCTCCGCCAACTCCTTGATCTCCGCCCGTCGGCACCGCCAGTCGGACTTCGACGTGATGCGGGCGCCGTCCACCGTCCGGAAGGGATCCGGAAGTCGCGAGGTGGCGGTGAGCGAGACCGAGCCGGGCACCGGGCACCCGGCACCCTCGTCCTCCACGGCCGCGGCGGCGGGTGAGGCGCCCAGCGCGACCACCGCACCGATGGCCGCGAGCAGCGCGGCCAGGACGACGACAAGCCAACGGGTGCGCACCGGCGCTCTCCTTCCGGAACGGGGCCGACACCCAACGGATCGACAACCACGGATGCCGACGACAGGCACCCAGGATCGACCGACCCAACGTCACGCGTCAATGTGTTCCGGAAACTTTCGGCGGCCGACCCCCGGAGAGACGTCAGGCCGTGTCCAGCGTCGCCCGCACCCGGCTCTCCCATTCGAGCCAGCGCAACACCGCCAGCCCCAGCAGCGCGTAACACGCGCCCAACCCCACCTCGGTCAGCAGCGCCCCGCCGACCGAGCCGACCGACCGGCCGGAGGCGAGCGCGTGGATCGCCTCGATCCCGTGCGTCATCGGCAGCCACCCCGACACGGCCTGCATCCATCCCGGCATCGCGTCGACGGGCACGTTCACGCCGGCGAAGACGATCAGGATGCCCAGTGCGATGTTCGACAGGACGGCGGTCTCCCGGACCCGCAGCGCGATCGCCGCTCCGAGCAGCCCCAGTCCCGTACACGAGACCGAGCACACGGCGATCGCGACAGCGATGCCGCCCCAGGTCGCCGGCGGGATGTCGACCCGCAACACGAGCGCCCCGACCAGGAGCGCGAACACCGCCACCAGGAAGCCGTTGAGGATGACCGGCAGTGCGCGCCCGAGGAACAGTGGGACCCGCCTGGCCGGCGACGCGATCAGCAGCGGCAGCGTGCCGAAGTTGCGCTCGCCGCCGATGGTGTTGCCCATCGCGAACAGGCACGGCACGGCCGCGTTGACCACCGCGTTGCCGATGAGGAAGAACCGGTCGTCGCTGACGCCCGCCGTGCGTCCGATGTAGACGAACAGGAAGATCTGGAACAGGGGCGTCAGAAGGAACGTCGGCACCAGGATCCAGGGCGTCAACCAGTTGAACAGCGCGCGGTAGCTGGTGAGCCCGCCGACGAAGAAGATCCGCAGACTGTTCATCAGCTCAGCGCCAACGTCGCGTGGGCGCGGGCGGAACGGACCATCCAGCGCGAGACCACCGTCGCGATCGCGCCGTACGCGGCCGCCGCCAGCACGCACCGGCCCAGGTCGGCCCACGGGCTGTGCCCGGCGGCGGCAGCCCGCATCGCGGACACGCCCCAGGTCGGCGCCAGCACCGCCGACAGCGGTCGCACCCAGGCCGGCAGGTCGTCGATCGCCACCAGGAACCCGCAGATCAGCCAGACCGGCATCTCGATCGCCGAGCCCAGCGCCCAGGCCGACCGGTAGCGGATCGAGGAGATCGCGATCAGCATGCCCAGCATCCCGATCGCGAACACGGTGACCACGACCGCGACGACGAACCCGAGCGGGTCGGCGATGGAGATGTGGATGCCGAAGGCGAAGCGACCCCACAACAACGTCGCGACCATGCTGTACGCGCCGATCGTCGCCATCGACAGCGTCAACGGCACCAGCAGCAGCGCGAACGGCTGCGGCGCCAGCACGAACAACTCCAACGTGCCCTGCCGCCGCTCCATCTGCAGCGCGAACGCGGCCGTCGTGCTCACCGCCGACCAGATGCCCATCGCGCTGGACCCGACGGCGGCCGACAGCAGGGCCGGCCCGGAAGCGCCGCCCTGGCGGAACATCATGAAGATCGTCGTGGCGAAGAACGCTGGCCAGAGCAGCGACAGCAGCCCGTCGAAGGCCGACCGGCTGCGCATCTTGAGCTGGAGCGACCACGCGACGGCGACGAGGCGGACCGACCTCACGCGGCGTTCACCAACTCGATGTACGCGTCCTCGAGCGTCGGCTGCCGGGTGATCACGCGGCCGAAGCGGCTGCCCTCCAGGTGCCCCATCACGGCGTCACGTCGGTGCCCGGCCGCGCGTGCACCGTCAGCACCTCGGCCTGGCCCTGCACCTCGACCGCGACCGCGAGCACGTCGGGCTCGGCGCGGACCTTCTCGACCACCCCGTCGGGCAGGCCGAAGACGTCGACCTCCAGCACGCTGCCGGTGGCCACCTGCTGCTTGAGCCCGGCCGGGGTGTCCAGCGCGACGATCCGGCCTTGGGCGATCACCGCGATCCGGTCGCACAGCTCGTCGGCCTCGAACATGTAGTGCGTCGTGAGCAGCACGGTCGTACCCGTGTCGACCAGGTTCTTGACCGTCGCCCGTAGCTCTCGCGCGCCGACCGGGTCGATGCCGATGCTGGGCTCGTCGAGGAAGAGCACCTCGGGCCGGTGCAGCAGCCCGCGGGCGATGTGCAGCCGCTGGCGCATGCCGCGCGAGTAGCCCTCGACGCGTTCCTTCTCGCGCCCGTCGAGCCCGACGAGCTCCAGCAACTCGGCGATCCGCTGCTTCGACTCGCGCGGGGGCACGCCGTACAGCTCGGCGAAGTAACGCAGGTTGTCGAGGCCGGAAAGGCGCTCGTAGAGACCGCGGTCGCCACCGAAGACATAACCGACCTTCCGGCGTACGTCGCGCGCGTCGTCGACGACGTCGTGGCCGAGGACCCGTGCCTGCCCACCGGTCGGCATCAGCAGCGTGATCAGCATCTTGATGGTTGTCGTCTTGCCGGCGCCGTTGGGCCCGAGCAGCCCGAAGAGCTCGCCGCGCTCGACCGCGAAGCTGACGCCCTTGACCGCCTCGACCTCCTTGCCGGTGCGGCGGAACAGCCCCTTTCGGGAGCGGAACGTCCGAGCCAACTCGTCGACCTGAATCACTGGTTGAGCCACGCACACCATCCCCGTCCGTCATCCGGCGCGGGGCCAACAGTGCTACATGAACGCCTTTCGCGCTACCCGTTATCGATCCATTGTGGATGCGTTAACATCGTCGATGTGCTGGACGACATGGTGTGGCTGAACGAGCCCGGAGACTGGTCGGTCGACGGCGACGAGATCCGCGCGGTCACGTCACACAAGACGGATTTCTGGCGTACGACGTTCTACGGCTGGGCCACCGACAACGGGCACTTCTTCCACCGGCCCGCGACCGGCGACTTCTCCGCCGAGGCGCAGGTGTACGCCGACCACACCACCCTGTTCGACCAGGCGGGCCTGATGGTACGCGCCGACGAGCGCAACTGGCTCAAGACCGGGCTGGAGGTCACGTCGGGCAAGGTGCAGGTCAGCACCGTCTACACGCGCGAGTTCTCCGACCTCTCCGTCGTGCCCCTCGAGGCCGCGCCGGGGGAGACCGTCTCGTTGCGGGTGACCCGGTTCGACGACGCGCTCGCGGTGCACAGCCGCGTCGGCGACGGTGCGTGGCAACTGCTCCGGCTCGGCCACCTCGACCTGCCCGCCACCGTCGGCGTCGGTGTCATGTGCTGCTCGCCCGAGCGCGCCGGTCTGACGGCCAGGTTCCGCGGTTTCCGGGTGGGTCCGCCGATCTCCCGCGAGGGCCTCGAATAGCTACCGGACCAGACGGGGCACCAGCCGGACGTACGCGACCATGCCCAGCACCTCCACCAGCGTCTGCGTGACGACGACGGCCGCCGCGAGGCTGAGCCGGTCCGACAGGGCCAGCGCCAGCGGCAGCACCACCAGCGAGTTGCGGGTCGCACCGGTGAACACCACCGCCCGGGCCGCGCCAGTGTCCAGGCGGAACAGGCGGGCCACGCCCCACCCGGCGACGGCCAGCACGGCCAGGAAGATCACGTAGAACGGCACGACGCGCAGGACTGTGGTCACCTGGCCGGTCAGCTTCGGCACCTGCGACGCGACCACCACGAACAGCGTCGCGGCCAGCAGCGGCACCATGGCCGTTCCGGCGCCGGCCGCGACCGCCGCACCGGTCCGGCCGCGCGCCGCCCAGGCCTGCGTGAGCCAGGCGAGGGCCAGCGGGATCACGATCAGGAAGAGGAACGCCCGGAGGAACGGGCCCGCGTCGACCGTCTCGCCGAGGCCGGAGCCGAGGAACAGCAGCAGGAACGGCGGCAGCAGCAGCATCTGCGCGATCAGCAGGAGCGGCGTCGCGGCCAGCAGTCGCCGGCTGCTGCCGCCCGCCAGGCCGCTGAACACGATCACGTAGTCGACACAGGGCGTCAACAACACCAGGAGTACGCCCAGCCGAACGGCCTGGTCGGCGGGAAGAAACCCGAACATCGCGGCGACGACCAGGGGCACGACGAGGAAGTTGACCACCAGCGCGGCCGCGAGGAACCGCCCGTCCCGCCACGACCGCACCAGATCACGGGCCGGCACCTGCAGAAAAGTCACGTACAGCAGCGCGCCCAGGACGGGGTTGATCGCGTGTTCGAGCCCGGACCCGACCCCCGGCGCGGCCCAGCCGACCAGGACACCGGCGGCGATCGCACCGAGATATCCGGCAACCTGATGCCGCTCCATCGTCGCGGGCAGCGACACCCATGCCTCCAGGACCCACAGAGTTGCCGGCCAAGCCTACGTTCAGCACTCGCACCGGCCCAGCTACCGGCGCGGTCAGTGGTCGGGCGGGTCGGCGCGGTCACCGTCGTCGGCCAGGGCGGCGAGGTCCGCGAAGGGCATCGGGCAGGCCGGGCACGTGCAGTTGGTCAGGCTGTCGCATCGGGCCGCGACGACCTCTTCGAGTTGGCCGCGGATCGCCCGCAGGTCGTTGATCTTGTGGTCGATCTCCGCGAGCTTCGCTCGTGCGCGGGCCCGCAGGTCCGGGGTCGGGTGCCGCCGGCGCCCCGTGTCGAGGAGTTCGGCGACCTCGTCGAGGGTGAAGCCCAGCCGCTGCGCCGCCTTGATCACCGCCAGCAGCGTCACCGTCTCCGGGGGATAGCTGCGGTGCCCGCCCAGGCTCCGCGCCGGCGCGGTCAGCAGCCCCCGGCGCTCGTAGTAGCGCAGCGTCTCGACGTTGACCCCTGCACGGCCGGCGACCTCGCCGGTCCGCAGGCCGTCGGCGGCCATGGCGGTCAGCCCGCCCGACCGGTCTCGGCCAGCCGCGCCAGACCGTCGAGGACATCCGCGTACGCCGCCGGCACCTCGATCGCCAGCGTCACCGACCCGGTCGGCGCCGCGGCATCGGCGGTGATCGTGAAGCCGAAGAAGGCGCAGCACTCGTTCTCCCGCGCGGTCAGGTCGCGGACCCGGTCGGCGAGACCCGGGCTGCCGTGCAGGACGATCCGCGCGTGACGGCTGTCGGCTCGGGAGACGGACTCGACGCGGCCCGCGAACAGGGACTCGAACTCCGCAACGCGCAACGGCTGCTCGGCGGTCGGCAGCGTGCAGGCATCTGGTGCGACAAACGACATGACGGCGCTCCGATCGACGGGTGATCCGACACCATCAACGCTAAACCCGTACCCAGGTACGGAATGCAACCCGTCCGTACACTCGAAGTGACTCAGGGGGCGTCATGACTGGTGCGACCGCCAAGCAGCGGCGGGTCTGGGACAAGAGCGCGTCCAGCTACGACCGGCAGATCGCGCTCGTCGAGCGGGTCTGGTTCGGCGACGGGCGCTCCTGGCTCGGCCGGCGCGCCCGGGGCCGCGTGCTCGAGGTGGCGCTCGGCACCGGGCTCAACCTGGCCCACTACGCGCCCGACGTCACGATCACCGGCATCGAGCTCAGCCCGGAGATGCTGGCGATCGCCCGCCGCCGCGCCGCCGACCTCGGCCGCGCGGCCGATCTGCGCGAGGGCGACGCCGAGCACCTGCCGTTCGGCGACGGATCGTTCGACACGGTCGTCTGCGCGTACGCCCTGTGCAGCATCCCCGACCCGCGCGCGGCGATCGCGGAGATGGCCCGCGTCCTCGTGCCCGGCGGGATCCTGCTGCTGGTCGACCACATCGGCAGCAGCGTGGACCCGCTGCGGGGCGCCCAATGGCTCTTCGAGCGCGTGACCATCCCGCTGGCCGGCGAGCACTTCACCCGGCGCCAGATCCACCTCGTCGAGGCGGCGGGCCTCGTGGTGGAGGAGACCGAGCGACTCAAGGCCGGCACCGTCGAGCGCATTCTGGCGCGAAAGCCCTAGCTCGCGTCGGGCCGCGGGGTGACGCCGAGGAGCGCGCAGGACTCGCGGTACATCCAGGCCGCCTCGGCGCGGACCTGCCGGCGTTCGGTGAGGGTGGCCCGGAACGGGACCCGGACCGGCACGGGCGCACCATCCACAGTGGCCTCGAACTCCATGCCGGCCGCGTCCATGCCGGTCATCGCGGCCGCGGTCGCGCCGGGCTGGCGGCCCAGCCCCTGGCAGATCACCCGGCAGTCGTCGGCGTGGTCGCCGTTCATGTGCCGCATGATGGCCGTGACCACGTCGGGGGTGAAGGGGTTCACGCGGCCTCCTCGCCCGATTCCGGCGGCAGGACGGCCCGGCCGACCTCGTCGACCAGCGCCACGTTGAGCCGGTAGGCCAGCGAGATCTCGTCGACGAACCGGTCCTGCTCGACGGCGTCCCAGGGCGCCTCGTCCAGCAACTCGCGGTAGTGCTTCTTGAAGGCGCCGGGCCGCACGCCCGCGAAGGAGTAGAAGCTCGTGCCGGCGTCGGTCAGCCCGTACGCCTGCTGCAGCGACTGTCGCATGATCTGCCCGCCGGACAGGTCGCCGAGGTAGCGCGTGTAGTGGTGGGCGACGAAACCCGCCGGCCAGGTGAACGCCGCCTCGCGGAGCCGGTCCCGATATTCCGATGTGGACTCACCCGGCGCGATCCGCGCCTCCCAGTCGGCGCCCAGCAGGTGGGCCAGGTCGGCGCGCAACGCGGGCACCCGGTGCAACTCGTCGAAGACGAACGCGCCGGCGACCGGGTCGTCGCGCATCGCCTCGGCGGCCGCCTCGAGCGTCTCGTAGACGAAGAAGAGCTGCGCGGCCAGCGCCGCGTATCCGGCCCGGTCCAGGCGACCGGCGAGCAGGGCGTCGAAGTAGGCGGTGCCCTGCGCCGACGCGTGATCAGCCCGGGTCTGCTCCCGAAGTCTCATCGCGAATCCCACGTCATCACCTCCAAGTTAGGCGAGCCTAAGATGAAACCCGGCGGGAGCGAATCAGCAGAACGGATGATCCGCAAACTTTGCGCATATGGTGCGCCCCGCGGGTGATAATCGGTGCCGATGAACCGTGGTCGACCGACGCCGCTCGAGTGGGCCGCGGCGCCCTGGGTGCCGGCAGGGATCTACGGCACGGTCATCTGCGCCTCGACCCTCGCGGCGGCGGGCAACTATCCGGCCGGCCGCGTCGCGCTGATCGTCCTGGTCACGCTGCTGGTCTACTGGCTCGCCGAGCGGTACTCGGAGCTGCTGGGCCTGGCGGGCCAGGGCCCGATCGGCCGCCGCGAGGTGCTGGCCGCCCTCACCTCGGGCTGGGCCATGATCCAGGCGTCGGTCACCCCACTGCTGGTCCTGTTCTTCGCCCGGCTGGCCGGCGCCAGCCACGCGGCAGCCCTCGACGCGGCGCTGGCGTACACCGTCTTCCTGCTGGTCGTGCTCGGCTGGCTGGCCGCCCGCCGAGCGGGCCTGACGGGCTGGACCCGCTGGGCGGCAACATCCTTCTCCGGCATCCTCGGCCTGGTCGTGGTCGCCCTCAAGGCCGCCCTGCACTGACCGGGGCACAGATTCCGATGAGCCAGAGCAGACTTTCTGACAACTTGCCAGCTCTTGACGATATCTGTCAGCAGTTCAACCTTTCTGCTGTTGGCGCTTCCACCCGAGCCCGAAATAATCCGTGGGTAATGGTTCAGCCAAGGCATTCGTGCGCCCGGAGCCACCGCCCTTGTTCCCACCTGTGGGTGATCCACAAGGCACGGTGGATTTCGCTGTTGGGAGGTCGGCGTGACGGCATGGCTGAGCGGTCTTCGATCGCACCCGCGTCACGGCAATGCCCTGGGCGTGACGATTGCCGGGCTTCCGCCGGGGCCTGATGGACGCGCCGGCGGGCCGCCCGGCGCGGAGGGCGCCGTTCGTCCTGCCGGTCACAGCGCCGCAAACCATGTCCTACGTAGCAAACCGGATCAAGTGATACGATACGCCTCACAGGGTGGGACGGCAATACCACCCATCGGGAGGCGGCCCGGCTGAGCAGCGGGAATGCCCTCAGCCGACGACGGACAAGGACGGGGATCGCCGTGACTGACCCGCGCGCAGCGACGACGCTGGCGGCAGGCCGAGGGACGGCGGGGCAAGAGGAGGCCCTACGCATCTGGGAGGGCGTCCCGCTGCGTAACCCCGCCTTCACCGGTCGTGAGATGCTCCTGCTCACCCTGCGGCAGGCGCTGGACCGCAAATCCAAGGCGTCGGTTCTTCCGCACGCGCTTCATGGCATGGGCGGCGTCGGCAAGACCCAGCTCGCGGTGGAGTTCGCCTACCGTTTCGCGGAACGCTATGACGTGGTGTGGTGGATTCCCGCCGAACACCAGACGGTCGTGCTCCAGTCTCTGCGTGAGCTGGGCCGACGCCTCGGCACTCCGGAAACCGCCAACCTGCAGCAGGCCGCCAGTCTCGTGCTCGATGAACTGACCAGGTCCACGCAGCGTTGGTTATTGATCTACGACAATGCCAGCAATCTGGATGATCTGGTCAAGCTCATTCCGTCCGGTGGCGGCCACGTCATCCTCACGTCCCGCAACCAGACCTGGTCCGACGTCTGGGATCCGATCGAGGTCGACGTCTTCGACCGCCCGGAGAGCATCGAACTCGTTCGCAAGCGCAGCGTCGACGTCACGTTGGAAGACGCGGAACGACTGGCCGAACGGCTCGGTGACCTGCCGCTCGCCTTGGACCAGGCAGCCTCGTGCCAGGCCGAGACGGGCATTCCGGTGCCCGAATACCTCGCTCAGCTCGACGAGCACATGCGCGCGTTGACCGCGCATGACCAGCAGTCCGAGAGCTTGAGCACGATCGCGGCGCTGGTTCGCCTGTCTCTCGAACGTCTCCGGGCCGATGCGCCACCCACCGCGGAGCTGCTGGAGCTTTTCGCGTTTCTGGGCGCCGAGCCGATCTCCGGAGGTCTGTTGCGCCGAGGGCGCGATGCCGACGTCTCGGCGGCGCTCAAGAGCGCGCTCCGCGACGAGACCCGCCTCGACCGCGCGATCCGGAAACTGAATCGCTACGGCCTGTCCAAGCCCGACGCCAACAGCAAGATTCAGGTGCACCGGCTCTTCCAGTTCGTGTTGCGCGACCAACTCGGTGAGGAGGCGGCCGAGCGCAGCCGGACGAACGTCCACCGGGTGCTGGCCTCCGCGAACCCGGGCTACGCCAAGAACGCGGAGACCTGGCAGACACATGCCGAGATCGGCCCGCACATCGAGCCGGCCGGGCTGGTCGACTCCGAACTGCTCGACGCTCGCCGCGTCGTCCTGGACCAGGTGCGATACCTGCAGCTCATCGGAGACCTGGACGGGTCCCGCAAGCTCGCGGAGTCGGCCTACCAGTCATGGTCCAAGGTCGAGGGTGCCCCGCTGCTGGGGCCCGAAGGTGAGCTCACGCTGCTCGCCGGCTCCCAACTGGCCGTGTCGCTGCGCCTCTCAGGTTTCAACGAGCGCGCCCGCACCCTGGCTGACGAGGTCTTCGCGCGGTTGCGCTCGAGTGCCGCCTTCGGCCCGGATCATGAGCACACCCTGAACGCGGCGACCGAGGTGGGTCCGAACCTGCGCGTCGCCGGCCTTTTCCGCGAAGCGCTCGAGCTCGACAAGGACACGGTTGCCCGCACACGCCGACTCTTCGGTGACGAAGACCCGGACACGTTGATGGCGCTGGGCAACCTCGCCGTCAACGAGCGCATGCTCAACAACTTCGCCGGCGCCCACAAGATCGACGCCGAAGCGGTCCAGACCTGGCAGCAGACCGTCAGCGAAAATGACATCCGGTTGTTGTTCGCGCAGACCAACCTGGCACGCGACCTTTACGGCATGGGCCGGTACGGGGAAGCGCTCGCACTGCAGCGCAACGTCTTCCCGCCCTTCCGCGAACAGCTCGGCTCGCACCACCCGAACGTCCTGCTCGCCGCCCGCACCTTGGCCATCACCCTCCGGAAGGTGGGCCGCTACAGCGACGCCTTGGCCGTTGCCGAGGAGCATTACCGCGGCACCATCAACAGGTACGGCGAAGACCACGAGCACTCGCTGGCCGCGGCGATGACCCTGGCCAACACCCTGCGGGTCAACGACGATCTCGTACGTGCGAAGGACTTCGCGGACAACGCGACGAGTAGGTACCTCCGCGTCTTCGGAGCCGATCATCCCCTGACCCTGGCGGCGATGGTCAACTTCGCGATCGTCCTGCGTGCACTGGACGAGAACGACCGGGCGCGAAAGCTCGACGAACGCAGCCAGGCTCAAATGATCGACAGGTTGGGTCAGACCCATGGCTACACCCTGTGCGCGACCAGCGGCCTCGCGAACGACCTCGCCGCTGCCGGGGAGAGCGCCGAAGCCCGCCGGCTGTCGGAAGCGGTGCTGGCCACCTCCCGGGGGACCCGTGGTCCGGAGCACCACTACACGTTGGCGTGTGCCGTCAACGCGGCGCTCGACCTCATCACCGTTGGTGAGGATACGGCCGGTCACGCCATGCTGGACCAGGCTACGGCGGCACTTGCCGAGGTGCTCGGTGAGGAGCATCCGGAGGTTGTAGGCGCCCGGGAGCAGCATCGGATCGAGTGCGACATCGAGCCTCCGCCGACCTAGCCGGCGCGGGGAGTCCTGGTCAGGACGAGCTGCTGTGGGCGGCGTAGTAGTCGCCCGGCTCGGTCATCTCGTGGACGAGCCGCCGAAGCGCGGTGTTCAGTGCCGAGTCGTCGCTGGTGAGCACCGACTCCAACGGCAGCGCGTCGACGTTCGGTAGGTGCGGCTCCCCGTCTTGATCAGGACTGCGTCGCATGGCCTCGTGCATCTGATGCCTCCATCCGGTGCGCTGGCGGGTTATTCGGTTCACGCGACGTGGTCCGCCAGAAGGCAGCCATCCGCCGCGGCGGGCCCGGATGCGACGCAACCATCGCTGAGACGCAATGAGCGGCCGCGGTGCACCCGCACCGCTGCGCCGCCATGCTCTGCGACCACGATACGTCGACATCCGTCGCTTCCCCAAGCCTTGCGTCACGGCAAGTTAGCTATGCGTAATGGGCTGGGAAAGATCCACTTTAAGGCGACAGTGGAGAAACGTAGATCAATTCTGTCGGCCTCCGGTCAATGATTGCGGATGGTTACCCGGTTGTGCGCGAATGTAGAATCGTTGACCTGACAGAAATTGACGTCAGTTGGCAGTGGGCTAGGCCGCCCGGTCGAGCCGTCGAGTGTGGATCAGGAGAGTGGGCGGGTGCCGCAGCATGATCTCCTGGCCGAACTTGACCTACTTCACCGTGCTGCCGGCCGGCCTTCCTATCGTCGCATCAGCAACGAAATTCGTCGTCAGAACCACATGCCTGACACCGTGAGCCACGAAACGGTGGGCTCCATTCTGCGTGGTGAGGCCCTCGTTCGCTGGTCCAAGGTCGAGTGCGTGGTGCGCCAACTGGCCGCGATGGCGGTCCACCGCCCGGATCCGGACGACGAGGTGCGTCGGTTCCACGTGCTCTGGACGGCGGAGTTCGATTCCCAGACCGCTGATCCGATGCCGCCACGACAGTTCGATCCGATCGCGGCGTCGGTGATCGACGCGGGGCGTGCGAGAGCGACTTCCGACTTCCCGTCACCGACCACCGCTCAGTCCGTCGTCGGGGCGAACGGTGGGCGATCGATCGGCATGGCACCGCAGCGGAACCGTGGCTTCACCGGTCGTCGCGAACTGCTCGAACAGGTGAGATCCAAGCTCGGGGAACAGCCCTGGAAGCCGCTGGTCCTGCACGGCCTGGGTGGCGTGGGCAAGAGCCAGCTCGCGCTGGAGTTTCTGCACCGGTACGCACGCGACTACGAGTTCGTCTGGTGGATCACCGCGGAGGACCCGTCCCAGGTCACGCCCGCGTTGGCGACATTGGGCGAACGGCTCGACTGGCAGTCCAGCTTCGACATGGCACAGACCGTCCGGAGCGTGCTTGCCCGGCTGGAGACCGGCGTTCCGCGCTGGTTGATCGTCTACGACAACGCCGGTGCGCCGGACGAGATCCGCTCGCTCGCGCCGCAGGGCGGCGGCCACCTGCTGATCACGACGCGGGACCCCGCCTGGCTGGCGATCGGCCGTCCGGTCGAGGTCGACGTGTTCACCCGGCCGGAAAGCGTCGAGCTGCTCTGTGCCCGCGGCCATGACATCGGCTTCGCCGAGGCCGACCAGCTCGCAGAACGCCTGGGCGACCTGCCGCTCGCACTCGAGCAGGTGGCGGCCATGCAGTCGGCCACCCGCACGCCGGTCGAGGAATACTTCCGCCAGTTGGACGATCGTGCGTTGCAGTTTCTCGAGTCGATGCCCCTCGGCGACTACCGCACCGCCATCGGCACGGCCTTCGTGGTGGCGGTGGAGCGGCTCAACGAGGAGTCGCCGACCGCCGCCGCCCTGCTCAGCCTGCTGTCGTGCGTGGGAGCCGAACCCATCTCGCGCACCCTGTTACGCAGTGGTGCCCACCGGGTGCCCCCACCGCTGGGGCGGCTGCTCGACCAACCGGACCTGCTGGACGAGACGATCTGGCAACTCCGCCGGTACGGCCTGGTCAGAGTCGTCGACAACGGGCAGACACTCCAGGTGCACCGCCTCATCCAGGCCATCGTCCGCGAGGCGATGTCCGTCGAGGAGCGTGCCGGCGCCTACGCCAACGCACGGCTCCTCCTGGCCGCGGCCAACCCTGGTCGCCCCCGGGAGCCGTTGACCTGGGACATGTACGCACGGATCGGCCCGCATCTGCGCGCCGCGCGCATGGTCGAAGCGATCGAGCGGGACGCACGGCAGGTACTCATCGATCACGCCACCTACCTTTCCGAGATCGGCGACTTCGAGGGCAGCCGTCGGCTCAGCGAGGAGGCGCTCGAGGCGTGGGCACCGGGGGCTGCCGACGACGTCCAGGTGGTCACCTGCCTGCGTCGGCTGGTCGCCGCGCTGTTCGCGCTGGGCCGCCACGGCGAGGCGTACCGCCGGGCCGAGGAGGCCAGGATGCGGCTAATCGACCATCCGGACTACGGTCGCGATCATCCAGCCACACTCGAGTTGTCCGATGTGCTGGCCGTCCTGCAGCGGGTGTTCGGCAGATACTCCGAGGCGCTGAGCCGCGACAGGGAGATCGTCGAGGGTTACCGGCGCACTCGTGGCGACAACCACCCGGAAACCCTTGCTGCCCGCAACAACCTGGCGGCCAGCCTCCGCGCGGTGGGCGACTTCCGGGCCGCGCAGGAGATCGACGAGGTGCTCGTCAAGACTCGGCGTGAGCTGCTCTCGTCGGACCACCAGCAGACGCTGCTATCCGTCTCGAACCTCGCCCGCGACCTGTATGGCATCGGTGATTACGCGGCTGCCCTGGATCTTCAGCGCTCCACCTGTTCGGCGTATCGTTCTCGGCTCGGAGACCGGCACCCGCTGGTGCTCGCCGCTTGGCGGACCATCGTGCAGGGTCTGCGGAAAACCGGCCAGTACGGTCCGGCGATCGAGGAGGGCCAGCGGCTCTTCGTCGTCGCCCAGACGCACCTGGGGGCGGACCACGAGTTGACGTTGGCGACGATGATGACCTACGCCAACACCCTCCGCGCGGCCGGCGATGTCTACCTGGCTTCGAACCACGCCGCCGACGCCGTCGATCGCTATCGCCGCACCTACGGCGAGCACAATCCCCTGACGTTGGCCGCGGCGACCAACCAGGCCATCGTGTTGCGCGCGGTGGGTGAGCGCCGCCTGGCCCGTCGAGTGGGCGAGGCGAGCCTGAGTGCCCTGCGACAGGTGCTCGGGCCCGACCATCCCTACGCGATCCTCGCGGCCACGGGTGTCGGCAACGACCTGACGCTGGCCGGTGAGCACGAGATCGCCCGTCGTCTGCTCGCCCGGACGTTGGAGGACGCCAAACGTATGTGCGGCGACCGGCACCCGGACACCTTGGCCTGCGGGGTCAACCTCGGCCTGCTGTTGCCCTCGGACCAGCCGGCCCTGCTCGAAGCGAGCATCGACGGGCTGCGGCGGTCCTTGGGCGCGCGTCACCCGGTGGTGGAGGCCGCCATGGCGGGTCGGCCGGTGGAATGCGAAATCGAGCCCCCACCGGTTTAGCGTCCAGAACGCGTAGGGAGACTTAGCCCATGATTGGCCGATTTGTCACTCCGTCGGCGATGAGGTGTTGACCCGTGGCAGAACCGCGGATGATCGGGATGCCGGCCAACACCAACAATGCCCTGTGGCCGAACGAGTCGCTGGACGTGCCGGCGTTGCGGGCCTCGGGCTGGCGGCCCACGCCGTTCCGTGACGTCGTGCTCAAGGTCCACCAGCGCTGCAACCTGGCCTGCGACTACTGCTACGTCTACACGATGGCGGACCAGACCTGGCGCGACCGCCCCCGGACGATGGCGCGCGCCGTCTGGCGTGCGGCCGCCGAGCGCATGGCGGAGCACGCCGAGGCGCATCAACTGCCGAGGATGCGGCTCATCCTCCATGGTGGTGAACCGCTGCTCGCCGGTCGCGAGACACTCGCCGCCCTGGTCGCGGACTTCCGCGCGGTCCTGCGTGACACGTGCGCGCTGGACGTACGGATCCAGAGCAACGGGGTCCTGCTCGACGCGCCGACGCTCGACCGATTCGTCGAGCAGGGTGTTTCGGTCGGGATCAGTCTGGACGGAGCACCGGCGGAGACCGATCGACACCGCCGCTTCCCCGACGGCCGCGGGAGCTTCGCCGCCGTGGATCGAGCTCTCCAGCTGTTGAGCAGCACCTATCCATCCGCGTTCGCCGGGCTGCTCTGCACGGTCGACCCGACCACGGACCCGTTAGCCTGTTACGCCGCCCTGTTGCGCTATCAGCCGCCGCTGATCGACTTCCTGCTGCCGCACGCCAACTGGTCAGAACCTCCGCACTGGGCCGGCGCATCCGGTCAGCAGCCGGTCGCTGACTGGTTGATCGCCATCTTCGACCGCTGGTACGACGCCCCACGCCAGGAGACCAGCGTCCGCCTGTTCGAGGACATCATCGCGTTGTCCCTCGGCGGTCGCGGCCGCTCCGAGCAGGTCGGCCTCAGCCCGGTGGCCGTCGTGGTCGTGGAGAGCGACGGCGTCATCGAGTTGGTCGACTCTCTCAAGTCGACCTACCCCGACGCCTGTGCCACCGGTCTGTCCGTTCTGACCCATGACTTCGATGCGGCGCTCTCCCACCCCGGGGTGGTCGCACGGCAGATCGGCCTGCGCGCGCTGGCCGACACCTGTCGTCGCTGCGCGCTCCACCCGGTCTGTGGCGGGGGGCATTACGCCCACCGGTTCCGGGCCGGCGACGGCTTCCGCAACCCGTCGGTCTACTGCGCCGACATGTTCGCCTTGATCCAGCACGTGATCGATCGGGTCCACCGAGATGTGTCAGCCCGGCTGAGGAGCTCCGCATGATCGATTTCCACCGTCTGGAGGCCGGTCGGTTCAAGGGACTTGGATCCGGGTTGGGCGGCACCGCGGCGATCTCGGACCTCGCGGCAGCGCAGCGCAGCAAACGCCTGCTCCTGCTGCGATACCTCGGTGAGGAGTGGCAGGGCGACGATGCCCGGCACGCGATCGACGTGCTCATCCGTGCCGACAAGCGGGATCCGAAGGCCGTTTCCGACCTCGTCGGCGATCCGCTGGTCGGCGCCTGGGCCGCCCGGACCGTGCGGCGCGTTCTCGGCCAGGTCGAGTCGCCGGTGCCCCTTCGCCATGACCTGGCGCAACTCGGCGCCTTGGCCGCGGCGGCGGCGCTACGGACCGGTGCGGACGAGGAGCTCCGGACCCACACGCGGTCCGGCCGTCTGACACTGCCGACCCTTGGCACCGCGGATCTCGGTGTGGACGGACCCGCGCTCGTGACCGTTGCCGGCGGTCACGCCACAATGTCGTGCGGTGGACGGTCGGTCGCCACCGACGACGACGAGCGCTGGTGGCCGCTGTGGCGGCTCGCCGCGGAGGCTGGCCAGGCTGAGGTCGCCCTGGTCCTGGAGGACGGCAACGCGTTCCGCGACTGCTACCACGCCCCGCCGGCCGATCGGCTGACCCAATACGAGGTTCACCAGTGGCAGGAGCTGCTGACGGAGGCCTGGGACCTGCTCGGCCGGTACGCTCCCGAGCGTGCCGCCGAGCTTGCGGTCGGGATGCGCTCGTTGGTGCCGTTGATCACCCAGAGCGACGGCGAGGCCCGCAGTGGCACGGCCCGGGACGCGTTCGGTGCGACAGGACTCACCCGACCGGGGTCCGCCTGGGATTTCGCGGTCACGCTCGTCCACGAGTTCCAGCATTCGAAGCTCAGCGCGCTGCTCGACCTGACGGCTCTCTACACACCCGGTGGCCTGGAACGACACTTCGCTCCGTGGCGTGAAGACGCTCGCCCGACGACCGGACTCATCCAGGGCGTCTACGCGTTCCTCGGCGTCTGCGACACGTGGCGTGCGCTGCGGGTGGCACCCGGCCTCGAGGAGCGGGCGACGCGGGAGTTCGCGAACGTGCGCCGGCAGACCGAGGCCGGCCTCGTCGCGCTGGAAAAGTCGACAGAGCTGACCCCGCTGGGGCGCGATTTCGTGGCCGAGCTTCGCGGCACCCTTACCCGTTTCCTTGCCGAGCCTGTTCCTCCGTCCGTCGACGCGGAGGCCGACGAATTGTTGGCTCGATTGCGCGGAAAGTGGAGCCAAAATAACTCTGGCGTTGACAACTCAGCGACGCTCATCTAGTGGGTAGGATTCTCTGCCGTGCGGCTCGTCGTCGGTGGCAGGCCCCATTTGAAGGGCATGAATATGGAGCACTCCGAGAGCCTCTCCGGCACGGCAGCCCACGAGCCGGCAGTCGCCAACCTGAGCCGCGTCTCGCTCGAAGCAGTGTTCCGCCCGGGTGACTCGGTGCTCGACAGCGTGTTGAGCCGTCTGCTGGCCACGGCAGGCGATCAGGGCGAGAATTACGCGGCGCACGGTACGACGCCAACGCCGTAACACTCCGGGAGTCGGATAGACGTCTCTCGGTGGCTCGCCCGCCTCGCCTACCCTGACAAAGGTGTTGGTCGCGGACGCACCGAATCTGGCCGACTGGATGCAGGCGTGGGGCAGCATCGCCGCCGCGATCACGTCGACGATCGCCATCGTGATCACCGGCGCGCTCCTGCGGCACGAGACCCGGGCACGGCGCGAGGAAAAGGAAGACGCGCGACGCGCCCAGGCCAGGTTGGTCGTCGTCGAGTGGCTCAACAGGCCGCGCAACGAGTTGGAGCTGCCGGCCGTCGCCACGGTTCGGGTACACAACCACAGCCAGGCGGCGATTTACCATGTCAAGGCGCATGACGCGGGGTTCGGCACGGCGCATCGCCTCGACCGTGGGCAGGACGTGCCGCCGGGCGGCACCTGCGAGTTGAGCTGGGAACGCGATGCCCGCGAACTGCGGGGTCGCCGCGAACCCCGCGTGGAGTTCATCGACTCGTCCAACAACCGGTGGTACGCGGCGCCCGGCGGCTGGATGAGCAACAAGGCGCCCGAGATCGTGCCGCTGCGACGAAGGCGGTGGTCCTTCCGGCGCTGACCTGCCCTCAGGTGGGGCCACCACAGATCGCCGTGTGAGAATCGGCGGCGTGTTGGTCCGGGTGTTGGGGTCGTTCGAGGTCGAGCTGGATGATGGCACCCTGGCTGACGTGCCCGGTGCGCGGCTGCGGGCCCTGCTGATCGCGCTCGCCCTCGAACCCGGCCGCGTCGTGTCCAAAGGCGCTCTCGTCGACTGGATCTGGGGTGAGAACCCGCCCGCCGACGCCGCCAACGCCCTTCAACGCCTTGCCTCCCGGCTGCGGAAGGCGTTGCCGGGCGGTGCCGTCGAAGGGCTCACCGGCGGCTACCGCCTCGCCGTCGAACCCGATGTCGTCGACGCCCTGCGGTTCGAGCGGCTGCTCGCCCAGGCCCGGCAGGAGGAGGGCCTGCCGCGGCTGCGGCTGCTGCGCGACGCGCTGGGCCTGTGGCGTGGCGGCGCCATGGAGGACGTCGGCCTCACCGACAGCGAGGCGTTCGACGCCGCCGTGGTCCGGCTCGACGGGCTGCGGCTCGGCGCGCTGGAGGACCGCTTCGAGGCGGAGGTCAGCCTCGGCCACGGCGCCGAGGTCGTCGCGGAGCTGACCGATGCCGTGGCCGCCAACCCGTTGCGCGAACCGCTCGTCGCCGCGCTGATGCGGGCCCTGGTCGCGGCCGGCCGCGATGCCGACGCCGTGCTCACCTACGAGCGCACCCGGGAGGCGCTCTCCGACGCCCTCGGTGTCGACCCCTCGCCGGAGCTGTCGGCCCTGCACGTCGCGCTGCTCCGCGGCGAGCTCGGGCGCCGCGAGGAGAACCGGAAGACCAACGTGCGGGCCGAGTTGACGAGCTTCGTCGGGCGCGAGGCCGACGTGGCGGCGGTGCGGGGGCTCGTCGCCGGGCACCGCCTGACCACGCTGATCGGGCCCGGCGGCTCCGGCAAGACGCGGCTGGCCACCGAGACCGCCCGTACGCTGGTCGGTGACCTGCCCGACGGCGCCTGGCTCGTCGAGTTGGCCCCCGTCAGCACCGAGGGCGACGTCGCGCAGGCGACCCTGACCGCCCTCGGCCTGCGGGACGCGCTGCTCGGCGCGTCGCCGAGCGCCGACCCGGTGGACGGGCTGATCGCCGCGATCCGCGAGCGCGAGGCGCTGCTGATCCTGGACAACTGCGAGCACGTGATCGAGGCCGCGGCCCGGTTCGCCGACCGGGTGCTGGGGGAGTGCCGGCGGCTGCGGATCCTCGCCACGAGCCGGGAGCCGCTCGGCATCACCGGCGAGGCGCTCCGGCAGGTCGAGCCACTGGCCGTCGGCGACGTCGAGACCGCGCCGGCCGTGCGGCTGCTGCGGGACCGGGCGGGCGCCGTCCGCCAGGATCTCGGTGACGACGCCCGTACCCTGGCCACGATGGTCCGGATCTGCCGGGCCCTGGACGGCATGCCGCTCGCCATCGAGCTGGCCGCCGCCCGGCTGCGCACGATGACCGTCGACCAGCTCGCCAGCCGGCTCGACGACCGGTTCCGCCTGCTGACCAGCGGCAGCCGCACCGCGTTGCCCCGGCACAAGACGTTGCGCGCGGTGGTCGACTGGAGCTGGGAGCTGCTCACCGCCGAGGAGCGGACGGTGTTGCGCCGACTGTCGGTCTTCGCCGGCGGCGCGAGCCTGGACGCGGCCGAGTCCGTCTGCGCCGGCGACGGCGTCGAGTCCTACGCGGTGCTGGAGCTGCTCACCTCGCTCGCCGAGAAGTCGCTGCTCGTCGCCGAGGCCGGTGCCGCGCCGCGCTATCGCATGATCAGCACGATCAAGGAGTACGCGGCGGACCGGCTCGCCGAGGCGGGGGAGTCCGACCTGGCCCGCCGCGCGCACCTCGACTACTTCACCCGGCTCACCGAGACCGCGGAGCCGCGCCTGCGCCGCGCCGACCAGGTGACCTGGCTGGCCACGCTCGCAGCCGACCACGACAACATCAGCGCGGCGCTGCGGGGCGCGATCGCGGCCGGCGACGCGCAGGCGGCGATGCGGCTCGCGGGCGCCGCCGGCTGGTACTGGTGGCTGGGCGGCCGCCGGGCCGAGGGCATCGAGCAGCTCATCGCGGCCACCAACGTCCCCGGCGAGGTGACCGAGGAGGTCCGCGCCATGGCGTACGCGATGGTCGTGCTCTTCGTGACCTCCGGCCGCGGTGACGAGACCCTGGGCGCCGAGTGGATCCACGAGGTCCACCGGTTCAACCAGCGCAGCGCGCACCGCAACCCGCTGCTCGGGCTGGTCGACCCGCTGGAACGCATGCTGCGCGCGCCGGGCGAGGGGATGACCGCGTTCGACTCGTTGCTGGACAACGAAGATCCGTGGGTACGCGCCCTGGCGCGCTGGCAGATGGGCAAGATGCGGATCATCCACGGCCAGGGCGGCCCGGAGGCGGAGGCCAACCTGGAGCTGGCCCTCGCCGAGTTCCGGGCCCTCGGCGAGCGCTTCGGGATCTCCATCGCCCTGAGCGAGCTGGCGGGCCAGCTGGCCCAGCGGGGTGAGTTCGCCGCCGCGTGCGCGCACCTGGAGGAGGCGGCCACGGCCGTCACCGAGATCGGCGCGATCGAGGACGTCATCGGGCTGCGTACCAAACAGGCCCTGCTCTACTGGCAGGACGGCGACCGGGAGGCCAGCGCGGCCGCCCTCGCCGAGGCGGAGCGCTGCGCAGAGGGCGTCACCTGGCCCGACGCGCTGCTCGAGCTGGCGCTGGCCCGGGCGGACCTCGCGCGTCGCGTCGACGAGCCCGCGGAGGCCCGCCGGCAGCTCGGCATCGCCATCACCCTGCTCGGGGACGTGGCCGAGGCGGCGCACATCCGGGCCGCCATCCAGGACGTCCTCGGCTACCTGCCCACGGACCTGCGCGAGTCCCGGTCCCACCGGCTGGCCGCCTGGCAGGCGACGACCGAGGGCGGCCACCCGCAGCTCACCGCCCAGGTGCTCGTCGGGATCGCGGACCTCGCCCTGCGGCAGGACCAGCAGGAGCAGGCGGCCCGGCTGCTCGCGGCCAGCGTCGGCGTGCGCGGGCTGCCCGACCGGGCCAACCCCGACGCCGTCCGGATCGAGCGGGAAACGCGACGTCACCTCGGCGAAGAGCGCTTCGCCGAGGTGACGCGGGAGGGTACGCGGGCGAACGTGGCCGAGCTGGTCGAGGCCACGTTCGCCGTCTGACATCAGGCGCGCTTCTTGAAGGTCGACAGGGACCACACGTACCCGACCAGGGCGATCCCGAGGCACCAGGCGACCGCGGCGATCGTGTCCCCGCCGGCCGGTGCACCGGTCAGCAGGCCCCGGAGGGCTTCGATGATCGGCGTGAACGGCTGGTAGTCGGCGAACTGCTTCACGCCGGTCGCCATCGTGTCGGCCGGGACGATCGCGCTGCTCAGGAACGGGAGGATGACCAGCGGCACCGAGATCATGCCGGCCGACTCGGGGTCCTTGGCCGCGAGCCCCAGGGCGACGGTGATCCAGCTCAGCGCGAAGGTGGCCAGGACGAGCAGGCCGATCGCGCCGAGCCACTCCGGGAAGCTCGCCGCCGGCCGGAACCCCATGATCAGGGCCACGCCGACGAGGACGGCGATGGCGATCAGCGACCGGAGCATGCTCGCGGCGACGTGCGCGGTCAGCACGGCACTGCGCGAGATGTCCATGACCTTGAACCGGTTGATGATGCCCCTGGTCATGTCGGAGTTGACGGACAGGGCGGTCCCGGACAGGCCGTAGCAGATCGTCAGGATGATCATGCCGGGCGTGATGTAGTCGACGTAGTTGCCGGCTATGTCGAACGCGCCGCCGATCACGTAGACGAACATCAGCATCAGGACGATCGGGAAGATCGCGCCGTTGAACACGGACACCGGGTTCCGCAGCGTGTGCTTGACGTTGCGGTTCAGCATGGTCGTCGCGTCGCTCATCAGTTGCTCACCTTTTCGCTGGTACGGCCGGTCAGGGCCAGGAAGACGTCGTCGAGGTCGGGGGTGTGGACGGAGAACTCCTCGACGTCGACCGCGTGGGTGTCGAGGTGGGTGAGCAGGGTGCGCACCGACTGCGCCCCGCCGTCGGAGGGCACCCGCAGCACGAGGTCGTCCTCGGCGTCGCGGGTGGCGTCGGTCAGCACCCGCAGCGCGGCGGCGATCTCGGCGTCACCCGCGAACCGCAGCCGCACGTGGCTGCCGGGGATCTGCCGCTTGAGCTCGGCCGGGGTGCCCTGGGCGACCAGCCGGCCCTGGTCGAGGACCGCGATCCGGCCGGCGAGCCGGTCGGCCTCCTCCAGGTACTGCGTGGTCAGGAAGATGGTGACGCCCTCGCCCACGAGCTGGCGGATGGTGTCCCACATGATCCGCCGGCTGCGCGGGTCCAGGCCGGTCGTCGGCTCGTCGAGGAAGATGATCCGCGGCTTGCCGACCAGGGTCATCGCCAGGTCAAGCTTCCGGCGCATGCCACCGGAGTAGGTGGACGCCATCTTCTGCGCCGACTCCGTCAGGTCGAACCGCTCCAGCAGCTCCTCGACGACCCGCTTGCCCTGCGCACCGGGCATCCGCTTGAGGTCGGCCATCAGCTGCAGGTTCTCGCGACCGGTCAGCAGGTCGTCCACGGCCGCGAACTGGCCGGTGACGCCGATGGCCGCGCGGACCGCCTTGGTCTCCGTGACCACGTCGTGGCCCGCGACGCGTACCGTGCCCGCGTCCGCTTTCATCAGGGTGGTCAGCACGTTGACCGTGGTGGTCTTGCCGGCCCCGTTGGGGCCCAGGAGGGAGAAGATGGTTCCGGCGGCGACCTCGAGGTCGATGCCGTCGAGAACGACCTTGTCGCCGTACGCCTTCCGCAGCCCGGAGGCTTCGATCGCTGAGCTCGTCATGCGGACAACGATCGGTGGCGCCCCCGCCACCCGCCTGACACGCCGCTGACACGGCCGCCCGCCGGTGTCAGGGGTCAGTCGTCGCCGATGTCCGCGAGGATCCGCCGCGCCTCGGCTTCGTCGTCAGGAGCGACCGTCACCCGTACGCCGTCCTGCTGCAGTTGCGGTTCCAGGCCGCCGGCGTCGTCCGCGATGTAGTTGGCCCGCAGGCCGTGGCTGCGCAGCAGGCCCACGGCCAGTTCGGCCTCGATGCGGCTGCCGACGATCGCGACGGTAACCGGCGCATTTTCCACCAAACCAGCGTAGGTGATTCGCGTTTGCGCCCGCCGGCGATCGGGTCGGTGCGAAAATGGGCTCTTGCCAGTCGGTCAGCTGGTTTCGCGCTGACGACCGACCACCCGCCGGTGCTCCGGCGCCGGTCGACTCCTGGCAGGTGAATGCCTTGTCTGACGACAACGAAATCTACCCGTTCCGGCTCGACACGACGAAGGAAGCCCTGGCCGACCTGCACGACAGGGTCGCGGCCACGCGCTGGCCCAGTCGGGAGCTGGTCGACGACCGCTCCCAGGGCGTGCAGCTGGCGACGGCGCAGGCACTCGCCCGCTACTGGACGACCGACTACGACTGGCACGCGTTCGAGGCGCGGCTCAACGACCTACCGCAGTTCGTGACGACGATCGACGGCGTCGAGATCCATTTCATCCACGTACGGTCGCCGCACGAGGACGCCCTGCCGCTGATCATGACGCACGGCTGGCCGGGCTCGGTCGCCGAGCTGCTCGGCTCCATCGGCCCGCTGACCGACCCGACCGCGTACGGGGGAGAGGCCTCGGACGCCTTCCATCTCGTGCTGCCGTCGCTGCCCGGCTACGGGTTCTCGGGCGAGCCCACCGCGCTGGGTTGGGAGAACGGCCCGATCGCGCAGGCGTGGGCGGAGCTGATGCGCCGCCTGGGCTACACCCGTTACGTCGCCCAGGGCGGCGACGTGGGCGCGGCGGTCACGGATGCCATGGGGCGCCAGGGACCCGACGGGCTGCTCGGCATCCACGTCAACCTGCTCGCCCTGGCGATCGGCATCAAGGACATGCTGCCGGCCGACACCGACCAGGAGAAGGCGGCGCACGAGGCGCTCGGCCTGTTCATGACGGACGGCTTCGGCTACTTCCTGGAGATGTCGACCCGGCCGCAGACGATCGGTTACTCCCTTTTGGACTCACCGATCGGGCTCGCGTCGTGGATGCTCGACCACGACACGGACAGCTACTACAAGATGTCCCGCGCGTTCGTCTCCGGCGAGACGGCGGGCGGGCTCACCCGCGACAGCATCCTCGACAACATCACGCTCTACTGGCTGACCGGCACGGGCGCCTCGGCCGCCCGGTGGTACTGGGAGTTCGGCCGGTTCCTGGCGGCCCACCAGGGGCCTCCGCCACCCGTCCAGGTGCCGGTGGGCTTCACGACGTTCCCGGGCGAGATCTGGGCGTGCCCGCGCAGCTGGGTCGAGGCGGTCTACCCGACGATGTCGTACTTCAACGAGGTCGACCGCGGCGGCCACTTCGCGGCGTGGGAGGAGCCCGAACTGTTCGCGTCGGAGCTGCGGGCGGCGTTCCGCTCGCTGCGCTAGGTCTTTCGCGCGACGGGCTGCCGCAGAACGGTCCGCAGCTTCGCCGGCTCCGTCTTGCGCGGATCGCTCAGGTAGACCTCGTGGTGCGGACCGTTGAAGGCGAGGCCGTTGCCCGGCATGAACTCGTGATGGAGGCGATGGAGCAGGGGACCTTCGTCGTCGTACGAGCCGACGTGCAGGGCCTGGACCGACAGGCCTTCCGGGTACCGCTCGAGCCGTGGTCGTCGGGTCGGGTTCTTCGACTCGACGGCCACGTCCACCATGTCCTGGGTGATCCAGTCGGGCTGGTGGATCATCATGGTCCACTCCCAGTCGTCCTTGACCCGGCTGACGAACTTCGCGGGATCGTCGGCGGTCCACAGCCCTTCCAGGGGAGCGACCACGTAGTCGCGGTCGAGCAGCCTCTTGCTGGCGAACTTGACGGCATAGCTCACGGCGTACAGCGCGGCCACGGCTTCGGCATAGGCGTCGCTGGTGTTGGGATCACCTGTGCCGTCCACCATCAGGAACGCCAACTCCGGCACGTCGACGAGATGGAAGGCGCCGGCCCGCGGCGCGTAGAGATCCTTGCGGTCGCGCTTGATGTCGGACTTGGTCACACCGGTCATTCTGCCGGTCACGGTTGACGCAACCATCTGGTTGCTATACGTTTATAGCAACCAACGAGTTGCACTGGAGGTTTCGCCATGAACGACCAGACTCCTGCCCCGGCGCTCCCGCCCGTGGTCGACCGCGAGACCTGGATGGCGGCGCGCTCGGCATTGCTCGCGCGGGAGAAGGCGCACACGCGCGAGGGAGACGCGATCGCGGCGGCCCGCCGCCGGCTGCCGATGGTCGAGGTCGACGCGAGCATCGAGATCGTCGGCCCCGACGGCCCGGTCACGATCCTCGACGTCTTCGAGGGCCGCAAACAGCTCATCGCCTACTTCCACGCGTGGTGGCCGGGCAAGTCCGCCGCGGAGCAGTGCGAGGGCTGCACGTTCTTCAACAGCCAGGTCCGTGAGCTGTCCTATGTGCACTCGCGCGACATCACGTACGCGACGTTCTGCAAGGGCCCGTTCGAGGAGAGCATCCGCTACAGGGACTTCCTGGGCTTGGACATGCCCTGGTACTCGGCTTTGGAGTCGGCGCCCCAACTCCTGGAGGGCCGCGACTGGCAACGCCACCACCTGGTCTTCTACGTCCGCGACGGTTCCCGGGTGTTCGAGACCTACTACACGGGCGGCCGCGGCGTCGAGATCATGGCGCCGACTCTGGGCTTGTGGGACATGACGGTCTACGGCCGCCAGGAGGCCTGGGAGGACTCGCCGGACGGTTGGCCGCAGCCGTGGGGCGACGCCCGAAACCCGGAGGTCTGGCGCTCGAACGGCCGCCCGATCGTCCACTGGCCCCGCATCGAGGCCGGCCACTCAGACGCACTGGGCTGAGGCGCCGTTGAGGCCATGCAGTTGACTCAGCGGTCACTGACTCAATGACGGAGGGTTGTGGCGAGCCACCTCGCGGCGCATCATCTCGGCGCGTTCGCTCAGGCCGGAGTCATCGCGCGGTCCCGGTCCGAAGGCGGCCGGCGTCGAAGCTTCGTGCGTCTACGCCCGATGTCAGTCGCCGCGCTGGCCGCTCCCCTGCATCGCCGCTCCCCTGCATCGCCGCGCCGCGCCGGCTGGTTTCGTCTGCACCCGCAGCTCCGCCCGCTCCCAGCTGGCGCCTGGCCCTGTGGGCCAGGCGCAGCGCGATTCCTGCGGCGTCGGCGGCTACTGAGCCGGCCGCTCGCGTCAACTCGCGTGCGGCGCGCACCGCGAAGCGAAACCGGATCACGCTCGACGCGACGCGGACCGCGAGTCTCAACACGCGATGGCGGGTGCGGGATCTGCTGTTCGCCGGGTGAAGGCGATCACGAACACGAGACGGCCCTGCAGACCGATCCTGGTCGACTGTTGGCCCGTTGGGGACCGGGGCGCCGGGAACGTCGTCGCCAGGCGCAGGGGCCGATCAGCGCTGCGATTCTGGCCGACTTCACGTTCGACTTGGACGCAGTCTCCTGGCCGACCACCCATGCGCGATGCAACCACCGTCCTGATCGGCGGCTAGTGGCGACCGGTGCGCTGACCCTGCTTATTTTCGCGCTCGTCCGGACCGAGCGCACCCGGTACGCGCCGGCGGCGATCGGGGTCTACACCGGCGCCGCCTACTGAGTCACCTGTTCCGCTAGTTAACCGCCCGGTCGGTGACCGTCGGTCGGATGTTACCCATACCGATGGGTCCGTTCCGCGACGTGTTCGATGGACTGTCCTTGATTCATGACGACGTCACGGGCGACGGCGCGATCGCGTGGTCCGGTCGCTCGGAACCCGCCGCCGAGGTCAACCCGGCCGTGGTCAGCATGGGCTGCGGCGAAACCTGCCCGGTCTTCCCGGGCAAGCGCCACGTGGATTGGGAGCTCGATGACCCGGCCGGCAAGGGCGTCGCCGAGGCACCCTGTACCCGACAAGATCGAGCGACGGGTACGGGCCCTGTTGGCGGAACTGCGCCTCCCGGTCTCGGGCTGTTGCTGCGCGCGCGTTTGCCGAGTCGCCCGGCACGAGCCTCCTGGTCGCGTTGCGGTCGTCGGCTCGGGCATCATGGCCGCCGGCGGTCGCCCACCGATGTCGGCCTGCAACTGCTTGCGAACTCGATCGCGACCGCGTTCGCGCTGGCGATGCTCATCCTTATCTTCGGGCCAATCTCCGGCGCGCGCGCTTCAACCGGTCGTCTCGCTCGCGGACTGGTGGCTCGGCCGGCGGTCCCCCTTCGCGGTGCCCGATCGCGGGGTCTACGTCGCGGCACAGCTGGCCGGTGCCGTGGCAGGGCGCGTGCTGGCAAACCTGATGTTCGATGTGCCGGCCGTCGCACTCTCCACAACAGAGCGCGGTGGTACGCAGCTGCGGCTGGGCGAGGTCGTCGCCACCGGCGGCCGTCGCGCCTACGTCGGTGCGGCGTACTGGTTCACGTACTCGACGTCGTTCGCCAACCCGGCAGTAAACGGTCGATCGGGTGTTCACGGACACCTTCGCCAGCATCGCGCCCGGCTCGGTGCCGGGCTTCGTGGTCGCCCAGATCGTCGGGCTGGCGATCGGCGTGGCGGCCGTGCGCGGCTTCTACCCGCTCGCCGCCCCGTGGTCGGCGTCGCAGCGGGCGAGGCTGGCCGCGAACCCGGATCCACCGACGGCTGTGCGTAGGTTACGCGTCAGCCCGAATCCTGGTCACGTCCCGAAGCCATCCATAAGCCGGCGACCTGTAAGAAACCGTGAGCCCGACTCATTACCTGGTGACAGAGGATTCCGACAGGAAGGCTCATAGCCAGTGCCCGAACCCGAACAAGTCGACAGGTTCACCACTCTGTATCAAACGCACTACCGGCAGGTGTACGCCTACGCCGTGACGCGTGCCGGTCGCCAGCTCGCCGACGACGTGGTCGCGGACGTGTTCCTGGTGGCGTGGCGGCGGTTCGCGGCGATCCCGCGGGCCGCGCCGTTGCCGTGGCTGCTCGCTGTGGCACGCAACGTAATACGCGAGCGTTTCCGGGAAGAGGTACGACGGCACGCGGTCACCGCTGAGATGCAGGCATGGCTCGAGACCACGGACGAGATCGTCGCCGACGTGGCAGATGGGGTGGCCGAGCGGGCCGCGGTGCTCACCGCCCTCACCCGGCTGTCCGAAGAGGACCGTGAGCTACTGACCCTGATCGCCTGGAACGGCCTCTCGCCAGGCCAGGCAGCCCGGGTCCTCGGCTGTTCCACCGCCACGTACTTCGTTCGTCTGCACCGTGCCCGCAAGCGCCTGACTGCGGGGATAGCTGCCGTCACCGAACCGACCTTGTCCCGCACCAGCGGCAGCCCATTGAGGTTAAAGGAGTCGAAGCGATGAACCCCACCAGAGACATCATGGACCTGCTGGCCAGGTCCCGGCCGGGCCAGCTGGACCCGTCATCCGACCACACCGAACGGCTCGACGAGGCGGTGGCGGCCATCATGGACCGGACGGCCACCATCAGTGACACTGCTGCCCGCCAACGACGGACCCGGCGCGCGATGCTCACCACGGTCGGCGCTACCGCGGCAGCCGCTGCGGTAGCGGTGGTCGGTGTCGCCGTCGCCCCGCACGACGGACCCCGGACGGCCGCCACCACCGGCCCGCAGGCCGCGTATGGCGACGCGAACCGGCTGCTCCTCGCGGCGGCCGAGCGCAACGCGGTGGCGCCTGCGGTCAGCGGACGCTACCTCCACCTGCAGACTGAGTTTGGCCGGGCCGCACCGGCCACCGGCGCCGGTGGCGGGTACACCGTGGTGGAGCGGACGCTCAGCCAGTACTGGCTGGCGAGCCCCGGTGCGGGCCGCAGCTGGGTGATGGTTCAGTCGCTCGGCGCCAAGCCGGCCACAGCGGCGGACGAGGACGCCTGGCGGCGGGCCGGCGCCCCGAACGTGGTCGAGGTGTCCCGTCCGAAGCCGGCCAGACTGTCGATCGCACCGGGCAAGACGTTCGGCAACCCGGTGGACCCGCAGCAGCTCTTCGGCATCGGCAACCAGAGCATGACAGTTGCCGAAGTCGGCAAGCTGCCGACCGACCCTACCGCGCTGCGCGAAGCGTTGCTGGCCCGCTTCGACGGCGGAGGCGGTGACATGCCCACCGACCGGGGCCAGTGGCTTCTCGGCGTCACCGCGTCCCTGCTGGTCGATATGCCGACCACCAACGCGGTCCGCGCCGCCGCCTTCCGCCTGCTCGCCGACCTGCCCGGGGTTCGAGGCCTTGGCGCGGTGCGGGACGTACGGGGGCGGGCGGGCCAGGCGGTCGCCTTCATCCAGGACAGTCCGGTGATCGGCAGCTTCGAGGTGCGGCTGATCATCGACCCCGACGACGGGCGGGCGCTGGGTCAGGAGCGGCGCGCGGTGCGCCCACTGGGACCGAACTCCTGGATCGCACCCGGCGAGCTCGCCTCCTACCAGATGGTGATGGCCGAGACATACACCAATGACAACCCGCCGCGCGTCGACGCAACCAACTGACCGGAAGGGCGACAAACGTGAGAAGGAAGCTGTCGACCGCCGGGGTAACGCTGGTGTTGTCAGTCGGCATTGGGATGGCGGTGAGCCTTCCCGGCTCGGCGCGGGCGGGGACACCACGTCCGGTGGCCGACGCGCAGAGCGATTCGGTCACCCTGATCACGGGTGACAGGGTCGAGCTGGCCCTTGACGGCACGCCCCGGATCGCCCGGGGCGAGGGCCGGGCCTCGATGCCGTTCCGGATCAGCCGCACGAAAGACGGGTTGCGGGTGGTGCCGGGCGATGCCGCGGCACTGATCGCCGCGGGCCGGCTGGATGGGCGGCTGTTCGACGTGACCGGCCTGTTGGCACAGGGCTACGACGATGCACGGCGGGCAGACCTGCCGCTGATCGTGCAGTATCAGGAAGGCGCCGCGCGCACTGCCATCGCCTCGGCCACCACGATTCGACCGCTTTCCAGCATCGAGGGCGCGGCTGTGTCCGTGGCGAAGAAGAACGCACCGGAATGGTGGAGAACGGCGGTCCGAGGTCATGCCCTCCACGCCGGCCTAGCCAAGGTCTGGCTGAACGGTCATCGGCAGTTGTCTCTGGACCGTAGCGCCGCGCAGATTGGCGCGCCTGCGGCGTGGCAGGCCGGGTTGACCGGTCGCCAGGTCCGGGTCGCGGTCATTGACAGCGGTATCGACGCCATGCATCCGGACCTGAGCGGAAAGGTCGACGCGGCGGTGAACTTCACCACCGACCCGGCCGGCGACCAAATCGGACACGGCACCCACGTGGCGTCGACCGTCGCGGGCACCGGCGCCGCGTCCGGCGGACGTTACCGGGGCATCGCACCGGATGCGCGGCTACTCGACGCGAAAGTGTGCCAGCAGGAAGGGTGCCCAGAGGACGCCATCCTCGCCGGACTGGAGTGGGCCTCGGTCACCCAAAAGGCCCACGTCGCCAATATCAGCCTCGGCGGTCAGGACACCCCCGGCATCGACCCGATCGAACAGGCGGTGAACACCTTATCCGCGCAGTACGGGACGCTGTTCGTCGTCGCGGCCGGCAACACCGGCCCATTCGAGGCCACCGTGGAGTCGCCCGGCAGCGCCGAGGCGGCACTCACCGTCGGCGCGGTGAGCCGCGAGGATGAGGTCGCCGAGTTCTCCAGCCGCGGCCCACGCGTCGGAGACGCCGGACTCAAGCCCGACCTCACCGCACCCGGTGTGGGCATCGTCGCGGCCCGAGCATCCGGGACGGAAATGGGTGAGGTCGTCGACGACTGGTACGTCGCGGCGTCCGGCACCTCGATGGCCACGCCCCACGTCGCTGGATCGGCCGCATTGCTGGTCCAACAGCATCCGGAGTGGAGCAGCGAGCAGCTGAAGACGGCCCTGATGGCCTCGGCCCGGACCACCCGCGGCGCTGGCGTCCTAGATCAGGGCGCGGGCCGAGTGGACGTCGCCGCGGCGATCACCCAGTCTGTCACCGCGGCGCCGGCCAGCGTCAGTTTGGGCGTCAAACGCTGGCCACACCAACCCGGCGAGAACCTGTCCAAGACGGTGACCTACCGCAACACCGGATCCGCCGATGTCGCGCTCGACCTCGCGCTGACCGCGTCGGGCCCTGGTGGCGAGCCGGCGCCGAACCAGCTGTTCACGGTGGAACGCACCCAGGTGAGCGTGCCGGCCGGCGGCACCGCGACTGTGACGGTCACCGCGCACACCGGCTCTGCCGTGGTTCCGACCGGACGTTACCTGGGCCGGCTGGTCGCGACCGGCGGCGGCGAGACGGTGACCACGCCGGTCGCTGTGGAGAAGGAGAGCGAACACTACGACGTCGAGCTCACCCACATCGGCCGGGACGGTGGCGCACCCGGCTCCTACGTCACGTGGTTGGACCGGCTCGGTGACTGCGGTGACGATCCGTCCTGCGGTGGTGTCGTCTTCGGCCAAGAGTCGAAGAGCAAACTACGGCTGCCACCGGGGCGCTACACCCTTGGGGACTTCACGACCACCACGGGTACCACCGACATGAACATGCAGATGCAGTTCGTGCTGGAGGTCACCGGCGACAAGACGCTGATGTTGGACGCGCGTCGTGCCAAGCCGGTGGAGCTGGGTGTGCCGCGCGCATCGGCCCGGTTGAAGGCGTGGGACATTGTGGCCAGCCGCGACATGGACCGACCAGGGGAAGTGCTGTTCTACACGGCGTCGGGCGACAAAACAACACCAGCGTTCACAGCCGACCTGGGCGGCGAACCGGCAGAACAGGCTGATGTGGTCAGCTTCGTGCACGCCCGTTTCGCCGAGCCAGGCCCGGCCGGGGACTTCTTCGCCAGCCCGTACGAGTACGGGGTCGCCGAAGCCGTGCACGGCCGGCTGTTTACCGGCCTGAAGCTGCAGCCGCGCCAGCAAGACTTCGCCACAGTCGACTCGCGGTTCGTCGCGTATGCCGACGGGAGGGAGTTCAAGACCGGGCATTATGCTCAGCCAACCACTGGCCGGCCGGAGCTGGTCGCCTTCCCCGGTGGCTTCGATGTCCTCTATGGTCCGCTGCCGTTCCGGCGCACCGAGTACCTCCTTGCCAAGAACCTGACGTGGACCACCGGAGTGACAACGGGCTACCGGGGGTCCGGGGGAGCCGATTTCCATTTGCACGAGGGTCAGCCCAGCGGCTATCAGGCGGGACGCAGCTACCAAAGGGTCTGGAATCAGGCAGTGTTCGGCCCACAACTCGGAGAGCGTAGGATTGGAGGGTCTATTGCCGGGAACGGCGCCGTTCGCAGAGGCGACGTCTTCACTGCCGCGATCGACCAGTTTGTGGATGCCGTTCCTGGCCACATCGGGATGGGCGCCAAGGGGATGCCCGGCAGTGTCCGGCTCTTCCAGGATGGTGCTCTGATCACCGAGTCGCCGCAGGCTGGTCCGCTGCGTACCACTCTGCCGGCCCGGCCGGCAACGTATCGGCTGGAGATGGCCACCACCATGCCCGACGTATGGACGTCGACCGAGGTGAACACTGCCTGGACGTTCCGGTCCGGACACGTGGACGGCACCGAGGAGGTGGCCCTGCCGTTGCTCGGTGTGCGTTACACACCGGAGTTGGACGACCGCAATCACGCCCGCCCGGGCAGCGGCTTCCGGATCCCGCTGCAAATCTATCGGCAGCCCGGCGCACCTGGTGCGCCGGTCATCGCCGACCTCGCGGTCGAGGTCTCCCACGACGACGGGCACAGCTGGCGGCCCGCTTCGGTAACCCGCGACGGGCTCCGCTGGGTCGCCACAGTGGACAACCCGGCCGGTGCGGCGGTCTCCCTGCGCACCAAGGCCCGCGACACAGACGGCAACAAACTGCTGCAGACGGTCACCCGGGCCTACCTGGTCAACAAATAGACGACTGGGGCGCCGGCTCACCCGAGCCGGCGCCCAGTTACCGCAGCGCAGAGGCCGAAGAAGGCAGCACCATCCGTCGAAGCGCTGCGCCTGATGCATCTTCTCGTACGTATCTGCTCCTCGCCTGTTCCTGGTCGACTGCCAGCCCACCCAGCGGGACTACGGCGGCACTGGTGGGTTACCAGCCTGATGATCTTGCCTCGGCGGAGCTATACCGTTGTTCAGCTCGGCAGTGGGCGCAGCAGGCGCGCCGTCCCCAGCGGATGGCTCAACGGCGGTTTCATGAGCTGGGGCCGGAGGACCTGAATCTGACACCGAGGCCCGGGCATGGCGGACCAGGTCGTCGGCATCGAAGACCAGATCACCGCCTACGGTGGACGTCTGCCCTCTCCGACGATCAAGATCGCGAGTGCGGGTGTCCCCGGTTCGAGAGGCGCGTTGTTCGGCGAACTCGGGTGCACGAGGCGAAATCAGCCAAAATCTAGGAGGGGATCGTGGCTGCGTGGGGCCGCCATGCGAGCAGCACGGCGACACGAGAGCCCCGCGCGGCTCCTGCCTCGCGACAAGCGCCAGCGCAACGGGCGATCGCGGATGCCGCTGTTCGGCCCTCCGACCAGCGGCTAGGCAGACCCGGCCAGTGCACGTTATGTCGCCGGAGTGGCGTAGGTTCGTGCCTCTGCCGCCCACCGCAGCGCGGGCTCGATCCTGGCAATCCTGGGGGCCCGGCGCCCAGGCGCGATCGGCGGCCGGCGACCGCGACGCCCTCGTGCACGGGGCCGCGACCGGGCGAGCGCTGCTGCGCGCCGGCTTGCTCGACGAGATCCAGCTACAGCTGGTGCCGTTCCTGCGCGAACAGGGTCGGCGCCCGTTCGACAACCTCCCGGCCGAGAGATCATCGAGCTGGACAGGACACAGGCCGCGGAAGCGCCCGGACTGCTGCACCTCCGCTACCGCGTGCGGACAGGGCGTTGACCACGTCGCGGCCCTTGTCCTGACATGCTTCGTCCATGCCCGCAGAGGAGTCACTGGCTGCGCTGGTCGACGAAGCCCTGGTGGAGTACCGCGCCGCCGCCACCCTGGGACGTGGAGGAAGGGCGCCTTTTTCCGCCCGACCACGGATTGCCGAATCGGCCAGCAGTTCACGACGGTGAAGCGCAGGGCTGGAATGAGCGGTCTCGCCGCGGCCATGACGTTGAGGACGCAGGTGACGCCGGGCGGGATTCAGAGGTCAACCGCCCGGCGTCAAAGGTCCGGAGCTAGCGGAGGGGGCGAGGCGTCCAGACGCGTCCGTCGGGGGACGTGTAGATGACGTCAAGTCCGTTGAACAGGAAGGTGGTCTTGGTGACGGCCTCCGGTGAGTGGCCGAGGGCGGGCAGGGCTGGAATGTTGAGTGGGGCGTATTCGCGACCATCCGCGCTCGCCAAATACGTGAAATTTTCGCCGTCGATGGCTGTCACGACGTGTGTTCCGTCGAACGTGACGAATGAGGAGGGACCCGACAGTGGATCCGGCATATTGGTTCCGTTGTTGGTGCGTGTCCACGTCTCGCCACTGTCGGTGCTGCGGTAGACGCGCACCGCGCCGTCATCGATGAACATCGCGAAGGCCAGCATGCCGTCCGTGGTCGCCACGTCGGGCTGCACGCCCTTCGCGTTGGTCGGCTCGGCGTCGAAGTGACCTACGTTCCAGGTGGCGCCGCCGTCGTGGCTCACCGCAGTGGCAGGCCGGTCAGTGTGGGGATCGACACCGCGTACCCAGATGCCGGCGGTGGCCGGGGTCTCGATGAGGTCGACCCGGTCGAGTGGCGGTTGGCTGGGGGTTTGCCGCACCGTGCCGGTCGCCGGATCGACGGCATAGATGCCGCACGAGTTCTTCGACGGGAGGCTGTCGCAGTCGATCGCCCGCATGCCGGCCGATACCTTCGCAACCGAGTCGCCGTCTACCGTGACGTCCTTCCAGTTCCGGCCCCCGTCGACGCTAACTAGGGGGCTGACCACGGGGGTGCCGCCTCCCTCGACGATTTGGTCGGGTTTTTTGACCGTGTCCGCAAGGGCGCGCGTGCGGCTGTACGCGAGGAGCACCTCGGGACCGACGACCGTGACGTCGGTCCGGGTTGCGTCGACGTCACCAAGAGAACGCCAGGTCTTCCCGCCGTCATCGGTGGCGACGAGATCCTTCCCGCACGTGACGCACCGCTCCACCGACATGTAGATGTGCTGACCGTCCGCCGATTCAAGATTTAGGATTCGGGCGCCGTCGATCAGGGGTGGCTGGGATGGCGACGCGCTGGTCGTGAAGCTGTCCGTAGCGCTGCCCGTGCCCCACACAGCGACAGACGCGAGGCCGGAGAAGGCCACGAACGCGAGAGCGGCCGCGCCGACGCGGCGACGAACCCGACGACGGCCGCCGCGGCGGCGCACGACCGCAAACTCCGGTTGCCGCGCAGCGTCCTGCGCCGTGTCGGCCATGTCACGGAAAAACTGTTCAAGCATGGGGGATCGCCTCCGATTCACTTAGCTCCTTCGCCAATGCGGCCCGGCCACGCGCGAGCCACGATTTGACCGTGTTTGGCCGCGCCCCGAGGGTCATTGCGACCTCGTCGATGGACAGGTCGACCAGGTGGTAGAGAACCAGCGCCGCTCGTACCTGGTACGGCAATCCGCGCAGCGCGGCCACCAGATCGAGGCGGTCGAGCGTCATTTCCGGCGCAGCCTCCGGCGTCGGCGCGAGCCGACCGGCGCGGAAAAGTTGATCAAACACTCGTCGCCGCCGGAATCGATTACGCGCCAGGTTCAGCGCGACCGTGCGCAGCCACGCCTCGTGGTCGGCCACCTCAGAGAATTGCCGCGGCCTGGCCACCGCTCGGACGAACGCCTCCTGCACAACGTCCTCAGCCTCAGCCAGGTCTCCGGTCACCCCGTACAGCTGGCCGACCAACCGCCGGAAAGACACCAGGTAAACCTGGCGCACCTCTTCCTCGTAGCCGCCCATCAGCATCGCTCCACAGTCACAACGGAAGGACAAACGAGCAGGGTGCCGCCGTTGCGCTTCGGCACACTTTTCTCCTGGCAACTCCGACGTGGATACGGCGGTACCACGGCCACCCTCGTCGAATCCCCAGCCCGAGATCGTGAGTGCGTGTCGCCACCTGGCCCGGTGCGGCTCGGTGACCGGTTGCATAGGAGAGGGACCTGGCGAAGAGGCGCGGCCTCGCGCCGCTCGGTCGACCCGGGTTGTGCCCCACCCCCTGGTGGAATCTGAAGGCACTTTGCATGAGGCCGAAGCCGTTGCGTCACAACGGATCCCCAAGATGGGTTTCCGTGGCGTCGGCGAGGTGAGTGCGGGGCGCGTGTGAGCATTATGTGATCAAAGATCAGAACCCATTAACATATTGTCGATTTATTCCGTCTCTGACTTGCACGAACATCGAGTGGAGCCGAGCGTGTCGAATCCGTTGACCCTCGCGCGGTGCCGGGAAATTGCCAGCCAATGCCATCGATGACGGGCCCAGCCCGTCCAGCCGTTGATCTTCCCGTGTGCGCAGATCCGTGAGCAGGTCCACGGGGCGCTCGGCGACCCGGAACGCCTGGCGATCGTCGACCGGCCTGTCGGTCAGCGACGCGTCACTCGGCGAGCTCGCCCAGTCACTGCGCCTGCCGACCAACCTGATGGCGCACCATCTCGGCGTGCTCGAGACCGCGGGTCTGATCGTCAGGACCAGGTCGGAGGGCGACCGGCGGCGCAGCTATCTGCGGCTCGTCCCCCGCGCCGCGGGTGCACCCGCGGGCGGTGCGGGTGGGTCGCCGGCACGGGTTGCGCCTGGGTCGGCCTGTCCACGTCGACGAGGTGGTCCGCCCTGGTGATCTGGTGATCTCGGTGTGCGACCAGGCACACGAGCGGCTCGCCACACCCACGGCGCTGCACTGGTCGGTCCCGGACCCGGCGCGCGTCGACACGGCGGAACTAGGCGTCCCGATCACGGGCTGAAGGCTCGGCGCGCGATCGCCTGGGGCGCGGCGGGGTGGGCTCGGTGCGTCCTCCCGGAGGTGCCGGCCGCCCCCTCGGCCCGTGGCCGGCACCGCACTCGACCGGGTGACTAGCCCCGCGGCTTGCGGGCACGGACGATCGCCGAGTGCATCCCCGGCGCGGCCTCATGCGTCGGGGTGATCTCCACATCGACGAACCCGGCGGCGGTCAGCCCCCGCGCGTACTCGCTGAACGACAGAGCGCCGGCGATGCACCCGACCCAGTCGCCGCGCTCGGCGCGCTCGCGCGGGCTGAGCCCGTCGTCCGCGACGACATCGGACACTCCGATCCGCCCGCCCGGCTTGAGCACGCCGAACATCGACGCGAACACGGCCGGCTTGTCGGTCGACAGGTTGATCACACAATTGGAGATCACCACGTCGACGCTGCCGGCCGGCAGCGGGATGTCCTCTATGTGCCCCCGCAGGAACTCGACGTTGCCGGCACCGGCCTCGGCCGCGTTGCGCCGGGCGAGGTCGAGCATCTCGTCGGTCATGTCGAGGCCGTAGGCCTTGCCGCTGGGACCGACCCGGCGGGCGGAGAGCAGCACGTCGATGCCGCCACCCGAACCAAGGTCGAGCACGGTCTCACCCTCACCGAGCTCGGCGACCATCAACGGGTTGCCGCAGCCCAAGCTGGCCTCCAGCGCGGCGCTGGGCACCTCGGCCCGCTCAGCGTCCGAGTAGAGCTCACCGATAGGCCCGTCGACCTGCGCCGCCGACGATCCGCAACAGCCATCGGCCGCCGACGGCCCGCAGCAGCCGCCTCCACCCTGCTTGCCCAGCACTTTCAGCGCCGCCGCCGCATACCGCTCCCGCACGTCCTCCCGGGACACCGGCGACTCGAACCCCGTAGCCATCTCGACCCTCCCTGATTCGACAACCATCAAGACAAACGCTTGCACGCTGTTTCGACACTTGTCAAGATGGTGCGGTGGGCACGGAACTGAAGATCACCGACCTGAGATCGGCCACCTGCTGCAAGCCGCTGGTCGACGAGGCACTCACGGAAGAGTCGGCGGCGGGCTTGGCCAGAAGCTTCAAGGCCCTAGGCGACCCGATCCGCCTACGCCTCTTGTCGATGATCGCGGCCCGCGCGGGGGGAGAGGTCTGCGTCTGCGACCTGACAGACGCCTTCGAGGTAAAGGGCCCCACGATCTCGCACCACCTACGCGTCCTCCGCGAGGCGGGCTTAATCGACTGCGAACGCCGCGGCACCTGGGTCTACTACTGGGTGATCCCCGCCGCCTTGACGCCGCTCTCGCAACTCCTCGACACGTCGGCCCTTACGGCCACGATCTAGACGGCCGGACGGGAAGGCTCGGACTCAGCCTTGGCCTCCAGCTGGTCCGGCTTCTAGCTGACGAGCGAGACGAGGGTCGAAATGCGGCGGCTGGCGGGGACGGTCCGCATTGATGTCACGCCGATCGTTCACCGTCCGCAGGGCACGTCTTTTGCAGATACAGCTTCCTCGGCCTCCTCCACGAAACGGCTATGCCCGAGTACATACAAAGATTCCGGGATAGCACGATCGCGCAAACGACCGTACTGCCGGTGTCGAAGGTTGCGCCGACCAGTCATTCTAATATCAGCCGCTAGTCCTTATTTTCGGACTTTCACTCGTTCGGGGTATTTCCCGTGGCCGAACACGCCGTACCGTTCGCGCATGTCGAATAGTGATTCAATTGGCTTCTGGAGCTACGTGCACCGCGACGATGAACTGGAAGGCGGTCGGATCAGGCGACTGGCCAAAGCAATCCAGAACGAATATGAATTGCTAACGGGTGACCGGCTCAACCTGTTTGTTGATAACGAGAATATCGAATGGGGAAATGAGTGGCGCGGTGTCATAGACAGTGCGCTTCTCCAGACTGCCTTCTTTGTCCCGCTGATTACCCCTCTTTACTTACGTAGTGAACAGTGCAGGCGAGAGTTCGTCGAGTTTGTCGGTCGAGCGTCCAGCGCCAACGCGCGCGAACTCGTGTTACCTATCATTTATGCCGAGACGCCAGCCGTAACTGATCCGGACACGCAAGACGAAGTAGCGAGGATCGTGCAACAGATTCAGTGGGAAGACTGGCGAAAGCTTCGGTTGGCGGAGGAGTCCTCGCCCGAGTATCGGTCTGCTGTGAATAAAGTTGCAAACCGCCTTGTTGCTATAGCAGCGGAGGTTGCGGAACGACCCGTCGAGCCATTGATCGATGAGGCCGGAGATGACTCTCCGGGCTCGTTGGATCAAATGGCCATTGCGGAGCACAACATCTTTCGCTGGGCCGAAATTATGGCTGACCTAGGAAAGGATCTCCCTGATCTCGCGAACATCGCGAGGGACCATCTGGCGAAACTGAAGGAGAGCGACAGGCGTGGCGGCGGCATGCGCGGTCGGCTGGTCGTCATGAATGAGTTTGCCAATGCTCTATCGGGAATCTCGGAACGCGTCCTAGAAAACGGGCTAGCTTTCAGTCGTTCCGCGATTGAGGCCGACCCCGGCATCCAGGCGATCATACGGATGATCCACGGGGAGGCAGAAAGTGACGAGGAACGCGAGCAAGTCGAACAATTCTATCGCCAAATAGAGGAGGTCTCTGAAACCGGGACTGCTGCGGTAGTGTCTCTGCGAGACTTGATTCAGAATATCGATAATGTCCAGTCCCTGGCGCGGGTAGTCAAGACCCCTATGCGGCAACTGCGAAAGGGCTTGACGGGTGTGATCGACGGTGTAACCGTGCTAAACGGCTGGTCTCGCCTTATTGATGAAGTGCGAGGTGCTGCTTCCTAGCAACCGCCTCGGTCGAGGTCCGTATGCGAGTTCGGATTTTATATCGAGTTGTGAAGCGGGTCGGAGGCGCCGCGCGTCTCCGAGTCGGTTTGCGCCTGCCGGCGGTGTCGCGACCTTCGGGGTGAAGTTAGGGCCACTTGCGGCCGTCTCTTCCGTTGCGCGCCGCCCATGGCTGTCCTTGATGGGCGGTCTAGTGGTCCGAAGGCCTTCCCGCCGCGGCCGAGGGCAGCGGGTCCATACGCCGATGCGATTCGCCAGCACTCTGTCCATCTCTGCACGTGCTCGCCGGCCATAGGTCGAGATTTCGCTGGAGGCTAACCCTGTCGAGTGTCGGCGAGGTGGTCCTGGACCGTGCGGGTGAACAGGTTGGCCCGGGAGACCGCGACCGGCTTGGCCAAAGTCCATTCGAGGCGGCCTTACGCAGTGCCGGACGGCAGCCGCTCAGCATCTTGCCGGGTCGACAATCCACGGACCGCGAGTCGGCGACTCAGAGCTCGCGTTCTGAACCGGCAGCAGGCACCGGCTCGTGGGCGGCGCCATCTCGACCTGCCCTTGTAGATGCTTCGCTGGGGGTCGGACGTCCGGCCCGAGGGCCTCGACGTCAGCTCGGCTCACGCCTCTTGGCAGCAGGTCGGTTTGATGTGGGGCTCGGCGTCAAACTTGGCTTGACCGCGGAGAGTAGCCACCACACCGTGGGGTCCGGGGGTCGCCCCCGGAATAGGAATATGCGACACAAATGGCCGGTGGATCTTGTTCGCGATCCTGCGAACAACATCCACCGGCCATTTGTGGAGCCGAGGGGACTCGAACCCCTGACCCCCACACTGCCAGAGGCGGTCTCGGCTGAACTGCGCCGCCGAGGTCACGCCTACGACGAGCTGCGCGCCGCACTCGCGCTCCTCTCCGCCGTGATTCCCCGCTGTTCCCCTCTGTATCTGGCACGGAACTGGCACGCGGTCTAACCGTGCCCTCCCCCAACAGCCATCCCGTCCGCCGTCGACCCACCCTCCGGGGAGCGGGCCGTCGGCGGGGCCGCCTACACCCGATAAACCCGCAACGGTCGCGACGACGCTTGGCGGCCTCGCCGACGGTCTGCTCGGCTTGCCTGGGTCGACGGCGGACGGGATGGCGCCCATCCTGGACCTCCTGAGCGCCCCCGCCGGAGGCACCCGTGCGGGACATAGACTCTCCGCGGGCAACGGGAGGCCAGCCATGTTCGGGAAGATTCTGCGAGCGCTCAGCGGCACCGCGCCTGATGGCGTCAGCACCAAGGCACGGATTTCCTGGCGGTGGCGCTGCTCGTGCGGCGCCCATTCTCGCAGGGGCTGGGGTATACCCTCGGGCGCGGAGTACGCAGCCCAACGACACCAGTGGCATATGGGCGTTGGGCACCCGGCGCCAGAGACTTACTCGACCGAAGAGGAAGTCCCGGCCGACTGGCCAGACTGAGGGCGAGGGATACGCGGAGGCTCTGCAGCCCGCCAGAGCAGGCTCGTTCTCTGGCAGGGCAGGCTGATCGATTTGCACGCCGGATTGTCCTGCGTCGTGCGGCCAGAGTTAGGTGCGGCCGGCCGGCGTGCGCGGCGGGCCGAAGGCCCAGAGCGCGACGCCGAACCGGCGCGGTCGCGCCGCGCTCGCGCGGCGCCTTGATTCTGGAGAGCCAAATTCGGCAGGCGGGAACTGCCGGGGTCGCTTCATGAGCGGGACCACCCACCCAGGGGCAGCGTCGCGCAACCACGACATCGCATAGATGCCTCGCTGGTCGCTCCATCATGGATCTTGCCGACGACTAGTACTTGATCGACTAACGCCTTAGTGCGAGATTGTCGTACCCTCGAACTAGTGTTCTATCTGTGGCTACCAGTCAAGGGATCATCTCAGTGCGAGCTCCTGGCGCGCATGGCCAACGTCCTAGCCGAAGCGCTCTGTCTGTCGTCCTTCAGTCACAACATTCACGCGTTGGGCTGACATCGCTGCGCAAAAGCGCGCATACCGTTAGATGCATGGTTGCCCGATCGCTCGTCTTCTACCAGTGGCGCTCTGAACCCCTGCGGGAAGCGTTCAGCCCGGCGGAAACCGCGACTCATCTTGCCGCAGAGGCCGTCAACGATCCCGACTTCTTGGTCCTCAAGGGCAAGGAGGTCACGACGGCGGTCAACGTGATCGACCCAGGAGGTAAAAACAGACCTACACGGTTGCAGTTGCTTGCCCTGCGTACTGAAGATCAGCATCCCGCGCAGTGGCAACCAGGCGGAAAATTGAACTTGTTACCGGTTCTCAAGGGCCACTATCCTGCCGACGTATCTCATGTCACGTTGTGGCCGGACGGCATAGCCGGTCAAGACTTGCACAAGAACGCGCCTCGGCCGGGACGCCTGTCGTTCTTTTTGCGCAACAAGTTGCGAGAGTACGTGTCCTTCGATCCGTTGTATGACCCGGATATGTTCGAGAAGCTGCTTAGGATGCGTGGCGGCCTGAGAAGCGTGGAGATCGGCATAACCAAACCAGAATACGCAACCCGAGAAGATGCTGGTGTGCTTGAGACATTTATGCCTAGAGCGTTCGGGCCAAAAGCGCCATCACTGCGGGTACGCGTTGGCATTGGAAAGTATGGCCCGCGCGACACTTACCTAGAGCGCCCGCTTGAAGACGCTGCCTTCGAAGCCGCCGAGAATGCGCACGATATTGTGGACGCGCTAATAATTAGTGGCTTCGACCCGCTGGTCGGCAAAGTCGAGACTATCAACCTGTTAAAGCAACGACTAAAGGTTGAAGTCGACCTCCCCCGGGATGAAGATGCACCAGCACTTCCTAACGCAGATGCAACCTTCTCCGCATTGGACAGTGCCCACCGTCGCTACACGGATGAGGAGCTGTTCAGGCGAGCACTTCGGACTCAGGTAATGCAAGGCGATTAGGAGACATCCGTGTCGATTCTGAGATGGTTAGATCGTAACCACTGGTCGGCCTCCGTATGTTCATTTCTCCTGTCTGTGATCATCCTGTTCGTTTGGTCTTCGCGCTCAACCGAGCCGATACTCGTCGCGGACCTTACGCCGCAAGCTCGCCAACAGGTCTACTCAACGATCACAGGATCATCAAGTTCCTTGCTGGGATTCGTCATGGCAGCCGTCGCGATCCTTGCGGCCTTCGGACCACGAGCGGGAACAAGTCACGCGATGCAGGGCGCTGAGCGAAGGTTCGCGCGGGCGCGTGGACACATTATTGTGTCGCTCCTCGCAACCGGCGCCTTTCTCCTGGTACTACTAGTCACCGCTTCGCTGGCCCTGGCCACCGATACGAAGCCCGACGGGAATCCATTCGTGCTCGTAGTCCTGCTCGGTTCTGCCGTTGCATCCACGGTCGGTCTCATGCTGAGCGGTCTGGGGCTTTCGCTAGCTGTGATCGAACGTAGTAAGGGGCACTCTATTCCAATTTGACGTAAGCCAGGCATTCTTATTTCTTGAAGCGGACGGGGACACAACTTAAAGTGCAACGACAATCTGCATAAGATCTTCCACCACGTTCACCGCGCCGGCCGCACGCAGTGCGTCTTTCTTTGATCGGCGGTTCGCATACCCGATGGTGTGAATGTTGCTGGCCGTCCCTGCCGCCACATCGGAGAGGGAATCGCCGATAAAGATCGCACGGTCGGGCGCCACGCCAGTCGCGGCTAAAGCCCTTCGGAGGAGTTCGGCATCTGGCTTAAGACGTGCAGGATTCATTCCGTCGTATCGGGCACTAACGTGGTCGATGGAGCTGGCAAGCCCGTGGGACGCGAGGTACGCATGTATTGCGCCAATTGAGTTGTTGCTCACAATCGCTATTTGTCTACCGCTCGCCCGGGCTGCGCGAATTAGTTCGGCGCTGCCAGGCGTTGGCATGGCGGTCTCGATCGCTAAGATTTCCTTTTCCCTGAGAGCGTTTGCGACCATCTGCGTCACCTCTGGCCGCGCCACTCGCGACAAACGCATAAGGAGTCGCAGTGGGTCGTTCTCGTCATTGAAGTCTGTTGTGTTGACTCCCGTCATCTGGCGCAGTTCCGAGGCTATCGAACGCGCCGGGTATCCCGCGAAGACAGAACAGACTGGTCCGTCGAAGTCGAGAAGGAGGAGCGACCGGTCACGGATCAGTTGTGCGAGCTGGTTAGCGCTCGCATTCACGGGCGCTCCTCAGCGATTGTATTCCAGACGCTGTCGAACCAGCCGCGGGCGGCTTCGACGTACTGGGTGCCGGTGTCTTCCTCGTCGCTCGTCGCGTATGGGAAGAGCGGTACGTCTTTGCCCATGACGTCGTAGATCGGTGTGGGTTTCTTGTCGATGGTGACGGAGTGCTTCACGACGGGGTAGAAGCCGAAGAAGGCTTGTTCGTTGTTGAGAATGTAGAGCTTGAACAGGGTGGCGGTGCGGTGGCGTCGGATGTCGGCGGTGGCGTTGCGGACGAGTCCGAGGTCGGCGAGTTCGTGTACCTCGGCGACGATCGACTCGGTGTGCCGTCGCATGATGCCTTCGGCCCGCCGTCGCACCGCGACGTCATCTCCGTCGTCGTTGGCGGCGGCAGGCACTGACGCCGGGTTGCTCAGGTCCGGCAGCAGCAGGCGAACTGTGATGGTCTCGGGCGAGAGGCGGCCGGCGCGGATTTTGTCGAGCGGTTCAGTCATAGCGCCGTGCAACGTCTCGCCGGAGAACCCGGCGAAGTCGATGGAGACGTGTGGTCGTTCGAACGCCGCTTCGATGTGTGGCCGCAGTCCGATCGGTTTCTCTGTGCTGGTGCGGACGAACGCGCCGGTTCCCTGGCGGGTGACGATCAGCCGCTCGTCGCGCAGGATGCGCAACGCGGTCTTGATGGTCTCGCGGGCGACGCCGTACCTCTCGGCGAGGTCGAGCTGCGACGGTAGCCGCTCGCCTGGCCCGATCCGCTTAGTCAGGATGACCGCGCGGAGCACTCCGGCGATCTGCTGGGACGACGGGCGTTGGTCGTCGGGCTCCAGGTCGTCGAGGTCGGCCGCGGTGAGGTTCACGGCCACAGATTAGAACCTGACTAGCCAAGTTAGGAATAGTTGCGCTGGTCGTCTTGTGTCTCGGTAGCCCATCTTTACCGTCAATTTGGCTAGCCAAGCTAGTCAAGTGAGTTGAGCTTGACTCACCAAGGCAGGTCCGTCGCGTGTCTGCATCCGGGTTGGCGCTTGGCGCGGGTGCGCGGCGGGCCGTTGTCGGCACCGGGGTGGGCGTTGAGACTGCTCCGTCCGCTCCGGTGCCTTCCACGTGCGGTGGAGGTGCATGGTGCGACCGGCGGAGATTCTGCCCTTCGACCGGAACGACCCGCCGATCGACCCGCCGGTCGGGTGCGTCAACCGGCTGATGTGGCAGGTGTCGCGGCGGCTTTTTGCGGAGCATCAGCCCGGTGTGGACGGCTGGTGCCTGGCCTGTCGTCCGTACAGCTACTACCCGTGTGTGGCGCGGCAGCTCGCCGATCTCGGGCTTGCGTCGGCGTTCACCCGTCCGCACGGCACGCCGTGGCGGATGACCGACCAGCGCTGGCGGCAGGTGTGGGCGTGAGACGCGACCCGGTGTCGACGCCTGCCCGCCTACCCGCGCCGGCTGCCGACCTCGTCGGCTGCGCCGTCCACGTCCCGGCGAGTATGGCCCGGTACCACGGTGGCCCGTTCTGGCTTCGGGTCACGTGTGTGCGCGAGGACATCTCGCTCTGGTACGGCGGTGACTGGGTCTGGCTCGAAGGCATCGTGCTTGTCGACCAGGGCGCCGCGCTCGGCCGCGTCCAGGTGCTCGTACACGTCGGCGTCTTCGCCGCGTCGGCGGCCGTGCGGGGTGTGGTCTGATGCCGGTCGAGTCGACGCCACCGAAGTACGCGGTCATCGCGGGTGCCATGCAGGACCGGATCATCTCCGGCCGCTACCCGGCTGGCTCCCTGCTTCCGAGCGAGGCGGATCTCGTGCGCGAGTTCGGGACCGCACGCGCCACCGTTGTGCGCGCTCTGGAGTTCCTGCGGCTGGAGGGGTGGCTGCAAGCCCAGCAGGGCAAGGGCCGCATCGTGCTCGGCCGCCCTCACGCCGAGCGGGCCTCGGCGCCGGCCCGGGTACTGCGGCTCTTCGACGGCGAGGACTCGACCACCGTCACCCTCGTGCGCGCGGCGCCGGTCCCAGCCACCGACCGGGTCGCTGACATCCTCGGCCTGAGCACCCCGGCCCGCGTCGTCGCCAGACGGCGGATGCTCGCCGACACGGGCGTCATGCCGCCCGCCTTCGCGGTCGTTCACCTTCCCGACGACATCGCCCGGCGGGCGGTGCTGGTCATGAACGCGCCGATCCGCGAAGACCTGCTCTCACGGCTGACCCGCACCGGGCTCGGTCCGCGGCGCGTGACCGAGCGGCTGATGGCCCGGCCCGCGACGGCTCGTGAGGCATCCCTGCTCGGCGTGCACCGAGGTCGGTGCCTGATCGCGTCCACCGTCGTCGTCCTCGACACCGACGGACGGCCCTTGGTGGCGGTCGACGCGGTGCAGCCGGCGGATCGCACCATTGTGGAGTTCGGGCACCGTCTTCCATAAACAATCTTGAATCCCTCACTTGACTAGCCATGTTGGCCATCGACATACTTGGCTGACATGACCAGTCAAGTAGTCAAGTGGAGGGAGACCACGAAGATGTCGGTTCCGAACGCGCTACAGGTCCCAGTTCCGATGGACTATGTGTTCGCGCACGGCGTTCTCGGTCTGCGGGTCGAGGCGGTCACGGACTTCGACAAGCGCGGCCAGGGCGACGACCAGGCGCGCGACAAGGCGACCGGTGAGCGGCTATGGCAGGTCGTCGTGATGGACCTCGACCCCGAGGCGGGCTCGTTCGGCCGGTCGACCGAGGTCAAGGTCAAGATTGCGGCGCCGGTGCAGCCGGTGCTGCCCGAGTCGCCGGTCCCGGGCTATCCGCCTCGGGTCGAGTTCAGCGACCTGGTGCTGACGCCCTATGTGGACTCGCAGCGGTGCAAGGGCTCCGACAAGGGAGCGCACCGCTGCCGGGCGCGGCTGGCCTGGTCGATCAGGGCGAGCGGGCTGTCGGCGCCGAAGCCGTCACCGCGTCGCAGCGCCGCTGCCTGAACAGCGACTGTCACGTCGGGGACGGGGTTCAACCGCCAAGCAGAACCCCCGCCCCCGACGCCTTCAACCACACCCACGAAGGGGAGGGCTGCCATGCCCACGTTAGTTCACGCTGCCCGCATCATCCGGATGGTGTGGCGGGAGTGCTCCGGCTGCGGCCGGCTGTTCCCCGCCACCCCGGCCGAGTCCCTATGCCCGGCGTGCGCGGGGTGGTCGTGATGCGCGTCGTCACGCTCTGCCGCGCCGTCGCCGCCTCGACCGGTCTCGTGCTCGGTCCGCCGTCCGCGACGGTCGTCGAGATCCGTTGCCCGCGCTGCCACCACTGGCGCAAGCCCCGCCGGTTCGACACCCACGCCAACGCCTGCGCGCACTGCAAGGCCACCCTCGGGCGGGAGGCGCGGCCGTCATGACCCGCACCCATCGACGCACCGTTGCCACCCTGGCGGGACCGGGCATTAGCGCCGCCCGCGAGGTCTACCTCACGACTCCGGGCGACGCGGTTCGGGTGGCCGCGCTGGTCGAGATCTCGGCCGCTGCCGCCGCGCTCGCCCGTACCGTCGTCAAGCTCCGCCACCTCGACCCCGACCTGATCGCACCGCACGTCGCCGACCGAGCCGACCTGCGCGCGGTCCTCGGCCGTGGCCGGTGGCTGCCGACCATGGTCCGCCACGTCCCGCGACCGCCGGCCGGGCCGGGCGACCTGTCCGGGCTCGTCGCGACGGTGCTCGCCTCGCGTTCGGTGCGCCGTCGGGCGTCCCGGCGCACCAGCGCACCGGGTCAGGGAGCGCTGTTCACCGCTGATGGGGGGCGGTAGCCGTGGCGCTGCACCTCACCGCTACCCGGATCGTCTCCGACTCTCCCGGCTGCGACCTGCGCGCCGAGCGGCACGCGGACGGCTGGCACGTGCCCGGCCACCCCGGGTCGCTGGACCTCAACCGGGCCATGCTCGCGATGCTCATCGCCGAGGTCCACGCCCTCAACCCGCCACCGCAGGATCCGCGGTGGGCGCACGTCGCCGAATGGTGGAGCCAGATCGCCCGCCCCTACTACGACGGGGGTGCGTGACGGTGCCGTTCATCAACGTCATCCGGGGCCAGGAGATCCCGGAAGCGCCGCTGAACGTCCGCACACCCGTCGTGCGGATACCGATCTGGATGGCCGTGGCCTGGTGGTGCCTACGCGGACTCGGCCGGCTCGTACGCGGCTACATCCGCCACTGGTGGCTCACCCTGCCGCTGACCGGACTCGGCTGGCTCTACCTCGAGCACGGTGCGTTCACCCTCGCCACCGTCGTCGTCGCCGTGGCCCTGGTCGCGACGGTGTGGGCGCTCTCGCACCGCCCGTCGTGGCTGCGGCTCGGGTGGTGGCCGGTCAAGGCGCGGATCCGGCTGTGGCAGTACCGGCGGGTCTGGCATCCGGCCATGGCCACCGCCCGGCTCGCGGTCACCTGGGACACCCACACCGTCCTACCCATCCTCAAGAAGGTCCGGTGCGGGGCTGGCATCGACGAAGTCACCGTGCGGATCGTGTCCGGGCAGACCCCCGACGACTTCGCGCTCGCCTCGGAACGACTCGCGCACACCTTCGGCGTCCGCCAGGTCAAGGTCACACCCGGCCGGCGACCGGACACCATCACCCTCACGCTGCTACGCGGTGACCCGCTCGCGACGCTGGTCGAGCCGCTGCCGGTGCCGTTCGTCCCCGACTTCACGGCGCTGCCACTCGGCCGGCGTGAAGACGGGCGCCCGTTGACGCTCAGGCTGTTCGGGACACAGATCCTCGTCGCCGGTGCCACCGACGCCGGGAAAGGCTCGGTCATCTGGTCGACCGTCCGCGCGGTCGCCGGTGGGATCCGGGCCGGGCTGGTCGAGGTGTGGGCCTTCGACCCCAAAGGCGGCATGGAGCTCGCGATCGGCCGGCCGCTGTTCGCCCGGTTCGCGTGCGACGACTACACGGCCATGGCCGACATGCTCGAAGAGGCCGTAGCCACCATGCGCCGACGCACCGGCCGGCTTCGCGGACTCACCCGCCAGCACATCCCCACCGTCGACGAGCCGCTGATCCTCATCATCGTCGACGAGCTGGCCGCGCTGACCGCCTACCTGACCGACCGCCAACTCAAGGAACGGATCAAGAACGCGCTCGGCGTGCTCCTCTCCCAAGGCCGCGCCGTCGGCGTCCACGTCCTCGCCTGCCTGCAAGACCCGCGCAAAGAGGTCCTGCCGTTCCGCAACCTGTTCCCGACCCGCATCGCGCTGCGCCTGGCTGAGGACAAGGAAGTAGACCTCGTCCTCAACGACGGCAGCCGCGACCGCGGTGCACTCTGCGACCAGATCCCCAAGAGCCTGCCCGGCGTCGCCTACCTGCTCCTCGACGGCGACCCCACCCCGATGCGGGTCCGGTTCTCCTACCTCTCCGACGCCGACATCCGAGCCATGGCAACGGAATACGGCCGCCTGCGCCTCACCGAAGGGAGTGCCGCATGACCACCCACACCGCCCGTCTGGAAGGGGCAGCCCTGGTCGCCATCCTCCTCGTCGTCGCCACCTTCGCCGGCGCCGCGTCCTTCACCCACGTCAAAGACTGGACCCTGGCCAACTCACTGCCCGGGACCGGCGAATGGTTCGGCTGGGCCAACGCCGTCATCAGCGAACTCCTCCCCACCGCAGCAGCCCTCGACATCCGCCGACGCCGACGCACCGGCCAACCCATCGCCTACCCAGCAGCCGTCCTCGCAGGTGCCGTGGCGCTGTCCCTGGCCGCACAACTCGCCGTAGCCAAATCCGGCCCGTCCGGCTGGCTGCTCTCCGCCGTCCCCGCTTTGGCGTTCCTCGCGCTGACCAAACTCGTCCTGACCACCAACCCACCGCAACCCGCCCAGACGGTGGCGGCACCACCCGTCGCGGTCGACGACGACCAGGGCGAGACGCACGCGCGGCCCACCGCGTTGGTGCCACTGCGCCCGGACGCGTTCACCCGCGCCAACGACGACCGGCTGGTGAGCCGATGACATCACCCGCGACAGTCATCGAGGCCCGGCCCGGCTCACGGGCCGCCCGGATGGCTCTGCCCCGAGCGATCGACGCACTCAAGCAACTCGCCAACGAGTACGGCGTCTGCGCCCGACCTGTGCTGCTCCGGCGAACCGACCTCAGCACCGGGCAGACCGAGGTCATCGACCTGCCCTGCGGCGCCACCCGCGACGACAAATGTCCGGCCTGCGCGAAACGCGCGAAGCGGCTGCGGCAGGTCCAGATCCGGGAAGGCTGGCACCGCGCCGACGAACCCACTCCGCCGCCCGACGACGCCACCGACGCGCAACGCGCGCTCATCCAACTGCGCGCGCACTACGAACTCGGCCGCGCCCAAGCCGAACTCGCCTGCCAATGGGACCAGGTCGCCGACCTGGACGACGCGATCGCCGAGGTGGAAGAGGTCATCTCCGCTGAGGGCCTGCGCGGGCGGATCGCGCCGCCCCACACCAACCACGACCAGGGCGACGAGCTTGAAGGCCGAGCGCGGCGGATCCGGTCGACCAGGCGCCGCCAGGACGTCCCCGACCTACCGCGCCGACGCGTCGAGCCGCGCACCGTCGGCCGTGTCTACACCGCCCCCGACGGCGCCACCTACCAGCCCTCGATGTGGCTGACGCTGACCCTGGACTCATACGGCCCGGTCCACGGCGTCCGGCGCTCGGCCGGCGGCAAACCGATCCCGTGCGCGTGCAAGCGCATGCACGCCGACGACGACCCGGTCATCGGCACCCCGGTCGACCCGGCCGGCTACGACTACCACCGCGCCGCCTGGGACGCCGTGCACTTCCCCCGCCTCCTCGACCGGTTCTGGCAAAACCTACGCCGCGCGGAAGGATGGAACGTCCAGTACGCCGGATGCGTAGAGCCGCAACGCCGACTCGCCCCACACGCGCACTTCGCGATCCGCGGCACCATCAGCCGCGCCATGCTGCTCAAGGTCGCCTCCGCGACCTACCACCAGGTTTGGTGGCCACCAGCGGAAACGCTCGTCTACCACCCCGACAACCCGCCACGCTGGAACGGGACAGCATGGGTCGACCCAGACACCAACACGCCGCTACTGACCTGGGCACAAGCGCTCGACGCCCTCGACGACGACGCCAACTCCCGGCCGGCGCACGTCATCGGCTTCGGCGACCAGGTCAAGGCCAAAGGCGTCGAGAGCGGGACCCGCGACGCCGAGAAGACCATCGGCTACATCACGAAGTACATCACCAAGAGCGCCGCCGACTGCCACCTCGAAACCACCCACGCCCAACGCGCTCACGCCGACCGGCTCTGGCGACAGCTCCGCGTCACCCCGTGCTCGGACCGGTGCGCCAACTGGCTCCTCTACGGCGTCCAGCCGAACAAGGCGCACGACAAGCTCCGACCCGGGAACTGCAAGGGAAAGGTTCACCAACGGTCCACATTGGGCATCGGTGGCCGGCGCATCCTCGTGTCCCGCGACTGGTCCGGCAAGACCCTCGCCGACCACCGTGCCGACGCGCACGCCTGGGTCAAAGCGCTCCTCGGCATCACCACCGACTCGGCAACCGCCGAACCGGTCGACGCCGTGGCCGGGGAACCGACTCCTGTGGCGTGGGAGCTGGCAAGACCAGACGACCCGGACGTGCCACCCGCCGAGCACCGGCTCCTACGCGCCGTCTCCCAACGGATCCAACGAAGACAACAACTCGACGAGGCTCGGCGACGCACCTCGGACCCGCCGGAATCGGGGCGGGCGGTGATGACTGATGGCTGAGCGCTACTTGTCGGTCGCCGAGGTGGCGGACCGCCTGGGAACGACAGAGCGGTTCCCGCGACGGCTCATCGAGGAACGCCGGATCGAGTTCAAGCGCTTCGGGCGGCATGTCCGCATCGCCGAGAGCGTGCTGAACGCCTACATCGACTCGTGCACCGTGGCGCCGCGCCGCGCTGGATATGGGTGGAGGGCCGCGTAGTGGGCGGGAACGACAAGGGATCGCGCCGCCGGTTCGGAAGCGTTCGGCAACTGCCTTCCAGCAAGTGGCAGGCGCGCTACACAGACCCGAACGGAGAGCCCCGCAAGGCCCCGGACTTGTTCGCGACGAAGCGGGGCGCCGAACGCTGGCTGGTCGAGACCGAGGCCGAGATCCTTCGCGGCGAATGGCTCGATCCGGACGCGGGCAAGATCCCTCTCGGCGACTATCTTGACCAGTGGATCAAGGAACGCGACCTCAAGGCACGCACTCGTGAGGAGTACGAGCGGATCGCCCGCCTGCACATCCGCCCGCAACTCGGCAAGCGCCCGCTGAACGAGGTCACGTCGGCGGTGATCCGGACGTGGCGGTCGGACCGGTTGGCCGCAGGCGTCGGACGGTCGACGGTCGCGAAGGCGTACCGGATCTTGCACGCGGTGTTCGGGACCGCTGCCGACGACGAGCCTCCGCTCATCCGCCGTAACCCCTGTCGGCTGAAAGGCGCCGGCTCTGACAAGTCAGACGAACGACCGACCGCCACTCTCGACCAGGTCCTCGCGCTCGCCGACGCGATCCAACCTCGCTATCGGCTCCTCGTGCTCTTGGCCGCGTTCGCACAGTTGCGGTTCGGCGAGCTCGTCGCCTTGCGCCGGCGCAACATCGATCTTGCTCGGATGGAACTTCGCGTTCAGCGGGCGACTGCGGAGATGGAGGACGGAACCCAGCTCGACGACGACCCGAAGTCGGAGGCGGGCAAGCGGCCGATCACCCTCCCGCGCGCACTCCGCGTCGACATCGAGGCTCATCTCCACAATTACGTGGGCGCCAGTGACGACGCTCGGCTCTTCATCGGCCCGCAGGGCGGCATCCCGCGCCGCCGGAACTTCAACCGTGTCTGGAAGCGGGCCATGTGCGACGCAGGCGTACCGGCCGGAGCCGATCTTCATCTTCATGATCTCCGGCACACCGGCAGCACGTGGTCCGCTCAGAGCGGCGCGACCCTCAAGGAGGTGATGGCGCGAATCGGGCACTCGTCGCCACGCGCAGCGATGATCTACCAGCATGCGACCCGCGACCGGGACCAAGCGATCGCGGACGCCCTGGATGCCTTGATCACCGAACGCAGACCCTAGGTTGAGTTCCAGCGAGCCCCTTGCTAGAGTTCCAGCATGGTAAACGCGAGTGGACCGAAGATGACCATGCCAACGCTGTCGGTCCTGCGCGCCCTGTTGGATGACCCCTCCCGTGAAATGTACGGAACTGAGATCTGCGCGGAGGCGGGGTTGGCGAGTGGGACCATTCACCCGATCTTGGCTCGACTCGAAGGAATGGGGTGGCTCGTAAGTCGTTGGGAAGACGTGGACCCTCGTACTGAGGGGCGGCCGCGGAGGCGTTATTACAGGCTAAGCGGCTCGGGGGTAGCACAGGCGCGTGACGCGGTGATTCGTGCAGATGCTCGGCGGGCACAGATTCAGCGCGGTTTTCCAAAGTTGGCCGGAGGATCGATTTAGTTGAAAGCTGGGGAGGTCGGCTACGAAGACGTAGCCGACGCGTTGGTACGTGCGCGGGGCGTTGCTGCGGGACTTCCGTTGAGCTATCGCCCCGCGCACGCAGCCGACCTATCGCGGACGCTCGACCGGATTGGTGCGCTAAGCGAGGAGTTGGTTGTAACTCGGCAATGCCTCGCGGGGCTGTCCGACTGGGAACTGAACAGGCTCGTCCCAGCAAGCCTGAAGCAGGCTATAAAGCTGAGGGAGTCAGTTGATCGTTCTCTCGGGCGCACTATCAGCAAAGGTCCAGGAGCCACCTCAGTCCTGGACGCGGAGTGTGAGTACTTACAAGCGATTTTGTCGAGGGCGCTGGAAAGGGCTAATGATCTGGTGGAGGGGAGGTCGTTTGTAAGTCTTCGCGAGCTCGCGGGAGAATCGGGATCCATCTCTTTAACGCTCGTCAGACTTACGGCTCAATCGATGCCGCTCCTTTTTCAGGGAAGATATCGGGATGAGTTCACGGCTGAACTCCTTGAGCAACAGTCGGAACGTGACCGTTTGCGCTACGTGGGGCGAATTGCCGTGTGCGCCTGGGGTCTACGGAAGAGTTTGAAGGCGGACGTGCCGGGCCGCGTGGTAGCTGGAGAAGGCGAGACAGGAAGTCGATGACGACGTGGGCGATCGTGGCGCTGGCGATCCTCGCAGCACTTGTTCTTTTTGTCCCATGGCAACACCCATATAAGCGGGCGGAATGCCTAATTCGGGCGTGGCGAAGTGGTGGGGCGGAGAGCGACAACACGGTTCAGGAAGTCGATCCCGATGCCTCGGTGCCGTGATCTAATGGCCTAGAAGGCGGCCCCGTCGCTGCACCGAGATGCTGGAACCACCTCGGTAACAGGACGGGGCCTATTCGCACCTTACGCGCCGACGTCGTCTTCTCGCGGGTGAAGTTACTCACCAGAAAGATCATTGGTCAAGGGCGATCTTCACTCATGCGAGCCAATGATCTTCGGCTCGACCTAGAGTTTCTGGCACGGATCTGGCACGGCATGAGACTTAGCTGCAAGAACGACAAAGCCCTGGCCGTGGACCTTGCGGTCCGACCAGGGCGGTCGTTTGGGTGGAGCCGAGGGGACTCGAACCCCTGACCCCCACACTGCCAGTGTGGTGCGCTACCAGCTGCGCCACGGCCCCATTCGCACCCGGTGTCCCGGGCACTCGCGCAATATTACACATGCCCCACCGCGGGGTCATCCAGCAGGGGTGCCCTCAGTTGAGGGCCACGTCCGCCGGGAAGTGGGCGACCGCCGAGAGGATGCCGCCCTGGCGGCGGAGGACCATCGGCCACAGGTCGTCCGGGCGGTCGACGAACGCGTCACCCGGCAGGGCGTCGAAGACGAACCACGAGCCGCTCTGGATCTCTTCCTCGAGTTGGCCCGGGGACCAGCCCGAGTAGCCCGCGAACACCCGTATGCAGGTCAGCTTCTCCCGCATCGCGTCGGGGTCGATGGACAGGTCCAGCGTGCCGATCGAGCCGGAGACGGGGTGGAACCCGCGCATCCGCGGTCGTTGCGCCCGCATCCGGGCCAGGCAGATCGCCGACTCGGGCTGCACCGGCCCGCCCTCGAACAGCACCGCCGGGTCGCGTGCCAGCGTGCCCCAGGCGCCCAGCACGTCGGAGACCGCGACCTCGGTCGCCCGGTTGAGCACCACGCCGAGCGCGCCGCCGGGCTCATGGGCCACGAGGAGCACGACGGTACGGTCGAAGTTGGGGTCTTTGAGCGCGGGCGTGGCCACGAGGAGCCGGCCGGTCATGGATTCCATTGACCGGCCCCCGATCGCCTGCCCTTCGCCGTGCACGCGCCTACCCCCCGACCCCGCCGCACGGGGACAGGACATCAGGCGCGGACACACACGCGCAACACATGCATCGCACCCTAGCCTGACCTACGGCCGTGGTTAAGGCTGACAGCCTCAGCGAGAGGGATGAAAGTGACAGCACGTGCGGAGCTTGCGGTAATCGGCGGTTCGGGTCTCTACGCCTTGCTCGACAACGCGACGGACGCGGACATCGACACCCCGTACGGCAAGCCGTCCGACCCGATCACGGTGGCGACCGTCGGCGACCGGAACGTCGCGTTCCTGCCGCGCCACGGCCGTGACCACCGGTTCCCGCCCCACCGGATCCCTTACCGCGCCAACATGTGGGCGCTGCGCGCGCTCGGCGTACGCCAGATCCTGGCCCCGTGTGCCGTCGGCGGGCTGCGCCCCGAGCTCGGGCCCGGCTCCTTCGTGATCCCGGACCAGCTGATCGACCGCACCACCAGCCGCCAGGCGACCTACTACGACGCGGGCGCCGTGCACGTGAACTTCGCCGACCCCTACTGCCCCGTAGGAAGAGCAACTTTGAAGAAGTCCGCCGCCCACAACGAGATCAGCACGACCGACGGCGGTGTCATGGTCGTGATCGAGGGCCCGCGCTTCTCCACCCGCGCCGAGTCCCGCTGGTTCACCTCGATCGGCGGCGCGGTGGTCAACATGACCGGCTACCCGGAGTCGGTGCTGGCCCGCGAGCTGGCCCTCTGCTACTCGACGATCGCGCTGGTCACCGACCTGGACGCCGGTGTCGAGGGCGACCACGGCGTCACCCAGGAGGAGGTGTTCCGCGTCTTCGGCGAGAACACCGCGAAAATGCGCGGCGTGCTGATGGACGCCCTGGCCACGATCCCGCTCGACCGCGACTGCCCCTGCGCCCACGCCCTCGACGGCCTGAAACTGCCCATCGAGCTGCCCTGAAACTAAAGCCCTCCCAGCGGCAGCAGCGTGCCGTTCAAGCCGTCCAGAACCGGGCGGTCCCCGAGGGGCTCCGCCAGCGTCCAGCTCACCGGCTCGATCAGCAGCTGATCGGTGCACTCGCCGGAGTCGCGCCGCACGCCGCCGGCGACGACCACCACGTGGGGACGCTCGACGACGACCGGGGTGATGTCGCGGTCGCAGGCGCCGACACCGAGCTGGTAACGCAGTTCCAGCCCGTCGACGCCGGTGACCCCCTGGGCCGCGACCATCTCCGCCGGCGCCGCACGGTTGGGGGTCGCGGCCGGGGCCGGGCTCGCCGCCACCGCCTCCACCGCCGCCCGCAGCACCCCGCGCCCGCCGGAGATCTCGAACCGCCACGCCGGCACGGTCGCCACACCCCGGCTGGTGCGCATCTCCATCGTCGCGAGCGACGCCCCCGACACCGTCAACCCGACGCAGTCGCCACCCGCGGGCGCCGACACAGAGCCATCACCGGACGGCGCCACAGAAACTGAAGGCCCCACGGACGAACACGGCGGAGGATCACCCAGATCCATCAGCCGGTACGCCTCGGCGGCGCTCAACAACGGCGCGGTCAGCTCACCGTCGCGGAACAGCACCTTGCCCGCCGCCGGCTTGTCGGCCGGAAGAGTGACCGCCGTTTCCCACCAACCGGCCGCCGCGGCCCGCTTCTCCACCTCGGTCAACTCACCGTCGACGCCGGTCGGCTCCTGCAGCGGCACGTAACCGGTGCGCCACGCGTCGCCCGCCGGCGACCAGGCGTCGGCCACCTCGGCCGCCCACTGGGCGACCGCCTCGTAGTCATGGTCGGGCGACGAAGGCCCGCCGCCGTCGCCGACACCGCCCGGCGAGGCACACGCCGACAGCGCCACGACAAGGACGCCACCGACGACGGCGGCGAGACGACCCGCCAGTACGAAGCTCATGCCGTTTCGACGGTCGTCCCCACCCGCCGGTTCCGCGAGATCACCCGATCAGGTCAGGTTTCTCCCCCGATGTCGGTCTCGTACGCGTCATAGACCAGGTCGGCCCCGCGTTGCCGGTGCCGCGACAGCGCCCGCAGGATCTCCTCGCCGCAGGAGCGCAGTTCGGCGACCCGCGTGCCCGCCAGATCCGCGCGCCGTTGCAGCGCCGCCATCGACACCGCGACCGCGGCGTGCTCCCGGATCAGCTTGCGCACCTGGTTGTGCAGCCGCGGCGCGTGTTCGAGCAACTCGGCATACAAGCCGTCCTCGCCCTCGGTCACCACGATGTGCTCGGCGAACGCGCCGCGCAGCGTCCGCAGCCGGGTGCTGAACCGTTCCCGCCAACCCGGCTCGGCACTGGGTGACGCGATCGCGTGCTCGAACATCTGGATCTCGCGGAGCAACGCCGCCCGGTGCCGCCGCGCCACCTGCAGGGAAATCGCATCGACGAAAGGTCGTGTGCCGCCCACCGCACACCTCCCGATAGAGGCCCTGCACCGATAGTGACGGCGGTCACACCGCGCTGTAAAGGGGATCGGGCGAAACCGTTCGTACCTCTGCGATCTCGGCATCCCATCAGTCCCGCCGGACCCGCTAGCGTGGCTGACCATGACCCGGTACGGCGCGATGTACGGCCCCGACATCACCTTCCTCGGCGTGCCACCCTGCGACCTCGACACACCCGAGGCCTGGGCGGACGCCGACGTCGTCATCCTCGGCGCGCCGTTCGACGGCGGCACCTCGCACCGCCCCGGCACCCGGTTCGGCCCGTCGGCTATGCGCCAGGCCTGCTATCTCCCGCACGACGGCTCGCGGCCCGCGCTCGCGTTGCGCACCGACGGGCTCAAGGACATCACGGTGTACGACGCCGGCGACGTCGAGTGCTTCTCCGGCGACATCGAGAAGAGCGTGCGGGTGATCGAGCAGGCGGTCGCGACGATCGCCGGCAACGGCGCGATCCCGGTCGTGCTCGGTGGCGACCACACGATCGCGCTGCCCGACGTCACCGGCGTCGCCCGGGCGCACGGCTTCGGCCGCGTCTCGGTGGTGCACTTCGACGCGCACGCCGACACGGGCAACTCCGAGTTCGGGTCGCTGCTCGGGCACGGGCAGCCGATGCGCCGGCTGATCGAGTCGGGGGCCGCCCGCGGCGACCGGTTCCTGCAGATCGGGCTGCGAGGCTACTGGCCCGGCCCGGAGACGCTCGACTGGATGGCCGAGCAGGGCATGCGGGCGTACGAGATGAGCGAGATCGTGTCCCGCGGCCTGGACACCTGCCTGACGGAAGCGTTCGCCATCGCGGTCGACGAGTGCGACGGCGTGTTCCTCTCGGTCGACGTCGATGTGGTCGATCCCGGCATGGCACCGGGCACCGGCACGCCCGAGCCGGGCGGGCTTACCTCGCGCGAGCTCCTCGACGCGGTCCGCCGGGTCTGCCTCGAGCTGCCGGTCGTGGGTGTCGACGTGGTCGAGGTCTCGCCGCCGTACGACCACGCGGAGGTCACCGCTTTCCTCGCGAACCGGGTCGTGCTGGAGGCGCTGTCCGCCATCGCGTACCGCCGCACCGCGCGGCAAGCCTGGGACCCGACCCGTCCGCTGCTCGAGGGCCGGCGGCCGGCATGAGATTCGTCACCGGCGATTGTCCATACCGGCCGGTCGGGGTCTGATCGACGCATGGTCGTGGTCACCGGCACCGTGCAGCGGACCGCCTGGCAGCGCAAGGAGTTGCCACCGGTCGAGCAGGTGCGGCCCGGCCTCTGGTCGATCCCGGTGCCGATGGCCGGCAGCCCCCTGCGCTACGTGCTCGTCTACGCGCTCGCGCTGCCCGACGGCGTGGCGCTGGTCGACGCCGGCTGGCCCACCGACGACGCCTGGTCGGCGCTGATCGAGGGCCTCGGTGCGTGCGGCTACGCGCTGACCGACGTGCGGGCCGTGCTGGTCACCCACTGGCACGCCGATCACCACGGCCTGGCGGGGTCCGTGCGCGAGGCGTCCGGCGCGTGGATCGGCATGCACGCGCTCGACGCGGCGGCGGTGAGGGGGCGCAGCGATCCGGAGGCGTTTCGCACGAACATCACCGCCTGGGTACGCGCGCGCGGCGGCGGCGACGCCGACGTGGCCGAGACGGTCGGCTCACTCGCGGACGCCCAGCGGTTCCGCGCGCTGGCGGCACCGGACCGGCTGATCGACGACGGGGACCAGCCGGTGGACGGCATCCGCGCGGTGTGGACACCCGGTCACACCGCCGGCCATCTCTGCTTCTTCGACGAGGAGCGGCGGCTGCTGCTCGCCGGCGACCACGTGCTGCCGCGGATCAGCCCGAACATCACCCTTCACCCGGGCCAGACCGACGACCCGCTCGGTGACTTCCTCGCCTCGCTCACCCGCACGGGTGAACTGCCGGCCGACGAGGTGCTGCCGGCGCACGAGTACCGGTTCACCGGCCTGCGCGATCGGGTCGCCGCCCTGCACGCCCATCATGCGGCCCGGCTGGCCGAGGTGACCCGGCTGGTGGCGGCGGCGCCGGGCGCGACGACCTGGGAGATCGCCTCCGCGCTCACGTGGTCCCGACCGTGGCCGCAGGTGCAGGGCATGATCCGGCGCTCCGCGGTCGGTGAGACGTACGCGCATCTGGAGCACCTGTCCCGGGGCGGCGCGGTCGTGCGGGGGGACGCCGCGGTCGATCACTGGCGGCTAGCCTGACCGTCATGAACTGGACCCTGGAAGTCGTCATCGTGCCGGTTTCCGATGTGGAACGGTCGAAGGCGTTCTATGCGGAGAAGCTCGGCTTCGCGGTCGACCACGACACGGAGGGCCCGGGCTTCCGGATCGTGCAACTGACCCCGCCCGGCTCCGGCTGCTCCGTGGTGATCGGCTACGGGGCCGTGCCCCAGATGCCGCCGGGCTCGGTCAAGGGCCTGCAGCTGGTGGTCAACGACCTGGTCGCGGCGCGGGAGCAACTCGTCGCGCGCGGGGTCGAGGTCAGCGACATCATCGTGTACGGCGCGGCGGGCCCACGGGCGCACGAGGAGGGCGACGACCTCAACAACGTGGGGTTCGTCAACTTCACCGATCCCGACGGCAACGCGTGGGCGGTACAGCAGATCACGAACCGGGCCTGAGACGAAAGGAACGGTCCGTTGTTAACGCATAGCGTTAACAACGGACCGTTCCTTTCGACACGCGGCTCCAGCCGCTGACCCGCACCAGCACGCCGGCCGAGGCGTGGGCCAGCGGCTCGCCCGTGGGCGTCGGGAGGCCGGCCGCCTCGACGAGGTTCTGGTCGAGGGCGCCGACCTCCGCCCGGCGCAGCGGCCACGGCCCGTGTTCGGCGTCGGCGGCCACGAGCGTGCCGTCACGCCAGACGCTGTAGAGGCGGTGGCGGGCGGTCAGGAAGTGCTCCAGGTCCGACGGGGCGCTGATCGGCTGTCCGACGTGGACGGTCGCGTCGCAGCGCCGGTCGCGGTCGCGGTGCCGGCGGCACCGGTAGACGTGCGTCGGGCCGTCGATCTCCACCGACATCCTGGACCAGACGTACGGCAGGGCGTACGCGCGACGGCCGACCACGACCGGTGCGAGGCGGGCCGCGTCGAGGGAGAAGAACCAGATGCCGGCGCGACCGTCGGGCCCCCGCACATAGGTGCGCACGTTGGTCTCCGGAAAGCGCGACAACCAGGGCACCGCGGGGACGAACGGGGCGCGGATCCCGGCCATCTCGAACGGGACCAGCCCGACCCAGGCGGCGCCGCTGGGTTCCTCGACCGTGAGGCCCGGGGGCAGCAGCGCCTGGACCGCCGGCGCGGGGTAGCGCCAGTGCAGGAAGGTGAGGTCGCGCCAGGTCTGGAACATGACCGGGCGCTCGACCACCGGCGAGTCGCTCACGATCTCCACGGTATGCGCTGCGGACCGAGGCGACAGATGGGCCTCTCATGGGTCACAATTGCGCGCGGAGGGGAGTATTCCTTCGCGGCGATGTCGTCAGCACGGCTGCCGCCCGGTCTCGGCCGGGCGAAGGCCCGGCTTCGCCGGTCGTGGCGGTTCGCCGTCCTGATGGAAGAGACCTCCGACAGCCACCATCAGTGGCGTCTTCTCGACGCCTCGTGACTGCCGGAGGAACATTTGCCAACCATGGACGTTTCGGGTGCCGTTTGGGCGGTCACCCTCGTCGTACTCGTCGCGATTCTGCTCGCCGACCTGCTCATCGTCGGCCGCCGCCCGCACGAGCCGACCACCCGCGAGTCGACCCTCTGGGTCGGGCTCTACGTCGGGCTCGCGCTGCTGTTCGGCGTCGGCGTGTGGATCTTCAGCGGGGCGGAGTTCGCGGGTCAGTTCTACGCGGGCTGGCTCACCGAATACAGCCTCTCCGTCGACAACCTGTTCGTCTTCGTGATCATCATGAGCCGGTTCGCGGTGCCGCGGCATCTCCAGCAGGAAGTGCTGCTGATCGGCATCATCCTGGCCCTGCTCATGCGCGGCGCGTTCATCGCGGCCGGCTCGGCGCTGATCTCCCAGTTCGCCTGGGTCTTCTACATCTTCGGCGCGTTCCTGATCTACACGGCGATCAGCTTCGCCCGGCAGGGCCAGCACGTCGGTGGCGACTTCAGCGAAAACATGGCGATCCGCTGGGTACGGCGGGCGGTCCCGTTCTCGTCGGACTTCAACGGCGTCAAGCTGCGTACGGTCGACGACGCGGGTCGCAAGCTGTTCACCCCGATGCTGATCGTCCTGATCGCCATCGGCACCACCGACCTGATCTTCGCGCTGGACTCCATCCCGGCCATCTTCGGCGTGACGAAGAGCCCGTACCTGGTCTTCACCGCGAACGTCTTCGCCCTGATGGGCCTGCGGCAGTTGTACTTCCTGCTGGGCCACCTGCTCGACCGACTGGTCTACCTCAACCTGGGCCTGGCGGTGGTGCTGGGCTTCATCGGCGTCAAACTGGTCCTGGAGGCGCTGGCGGACAACAACGTCCCGTTCATCAACGGCGGCGAGCACGTGGCCTGGGCGCCGCACATCGAGATCTGGCTGTCCCTGACGATCATCATCGGCACACTCCTGATCGCCACGGTCGCGAGCCTGATCAAGTCGGCCCGCGACAAGCGCTCGGAGTTGGAGCAGCCAAAGGTCGACGCGATCCACTGACGCCACCCGACCCCGGCGGCGGTCCGACCGACCGCCGCCGGGGTCCGGCGTTCGCGTACGCGGATGATCCGGCAGAGTCGACGCATGACCAACGTTCCGGTGCCCGACGAGCGGACCATCTACTCGTCTGCGCTCCACGGCGGCGTCGACTCCGCGGCCTGGCCCGTGTTCAGCGCGCACGCCCTCGAGATGCTGCGGTCGGTCGGTGAGGTCCTGCGGCCCGAGCCCGGCGAGCAGTTGTGGGACGCCGGCGATCCGTACCACCTGAATCTTGTCCTGAGCGGTGGTGTGCAGCTCGTCGACCGCCGGGACGACCGCGTCGTGTTCGTGATCGAAGCGGGCGATTTCGTCGGTGAGCTCGGCATGCTGATGGGGCAGCGGGCGTTCCTGCCCGGCGTCGCCATGAAGAACACCGAGCTGCTCCGGGTACGCGTGCCCGACCTGCGCACGCTCATCGAGATCTCGGGGGAGCTGAGCGACGTCCTGCTCGCCGCGTTGGACGCTCGCCGGGGCCTGCTGACGAGGCTGGGCGAGGGCGGTCTCGTGCTCGCCGGCGACGACGACCGCGACCTGCACCGGCTGCAGGACTTCGCCGAGCGCAACCACCTTCCCTATCGGACGGTGCTGCGCTCCGACCCGTCGGCCTGGGCGGACCTGGCGAAGACCTGCGCCTTGCCGGAGGCCGGCACCGCCGTCGTGACCGGGGCGCGCCGGGTGTTGAACGCGCCGACGACCCGGGACCTGGCGACCGCGCTCGGGATCGACCTGTGGGGCATCGCGCCCGGCGCGCGGTGCGACCTGCTGGTCGTGGGTGCGGGGCCGGCCGGGCTGGCCGCCGCGGTCTACGGGTCCTCGGAGGGGCTCGACGTGGTCGTCGTCGAGGACGTCGCGATCGGTGGCCAGGCCGGCAGCTCGTCGCGGATCGAGAACTACCTCGGCTCGTACCGTGGCGTGTCCGGTGTCGAACTGGCGCGGGCGGGGATGCTGCAGGCGGTCAAGTTCGGGACGCGGCTGGTGTCACCCCGCTCCGTCACCGGGCTGTCGCGGGTGCCCGACGGGTTCCGGGTACGGCTCGACGACGAGCACGACGTCCTCGCCACGGCCGTGATCATCGCGAGCGGGGTCCGGTACCGGCGCCTCGACCTGCCCGGCCTGGCCGACCTGGAGGGACGCGGCGTCTACTACGCGGCGAGCCAGCTCGAGGCCAAGGTGGTGGCGGGCCGGAACGCGGTCGTGGTCGGCGGCGCCAACTCGGCCGGCCAGGCCGCGCTCTTCCTGGCGCGCCACGCGGGCCAGGTGCACGTCCTGATCCGCCGCGACGACCTCCGCGAGACGATGTCGAACTACCTGGCGCAGCGCCTGACCCACCACGAGCGGATCACCGTCCACCCGCGGTCGGAGCTGAGCGCGGTCGCGGGTGCGGACCGGCTCGACGCGCTGACCTGGCGCGACCACCGCGAGGACCGGGACGTGCACCTCGACGCGGCCGCGCTCTTCCTGATGATCGGCGCGGACCCCTGCACGGAGTGGCTGCACGACGCGGGCGTCGACCTGGACGCCAAGGGCTTCGTGGTCACCCACGACGGCTTCGCCACGACGCTGCCGGGCCTGTTCGCCGTCGGTGACGTCCGGGCCGGCTCGGTGAAGCGGGTGGCCTCCGCGGTCGGCGAGGGCTCGGTCGTCATCTCCGCGATCCACACGCACCTGGCCGGCCTCGCCGCCGAGGCCGCGCCCGGAGGCTAGGCCGCGGCGAGGCGGTCGGGGACCAGCAGGCGGCGGAGCTCGGAGACGCACATCATGTAGCCGCTCGGGGTCGGCAGGCGGTCGAGGTAGTAGTCGAGGTCGGTGCCGAGCGCGAAGACGCGGACGGGCGTCCCGGCCTCGTGTGCGGCGTCGACCACCCGGCGCAGGCCGTCGACGACCGCCGGGTGCCGGGTGCGGTAGGACTCGGCCACGAGGTGGTTGCTGCGGTCGGCGGCCAGGTAGAACTGCGCCAGGTCCTTGGTGCCCACGAACAGCTCGTCGGCACCGGCGGCGCAGATGGCCGGCGTGGCGTGCACCGCGGCCGGCGTCTCGATGAAGGCGGCCAGCGGCGTGCCGGCGGGCAGGCCGAGGTGCGGCCGCAGCCGCGCGTACTCCTCCGCGTCGGTGAGGAACGGCGCCGCCAGGTGCACCCGGTCGGCGTCGGGGCCGAGCCGTGCCCGCAGCGTCGCGAGCATGACGTGCAGCGCGGCCGGATACGTGTCGGAGCGCAGCAGCCAGCGGGTGCCGTGCAGGCCCATGTCGGGGTTGGGCTCGCGCGGCACCGTCGCCCACTCCGTGATGTGCGCGGCGTCGTCCGAGCGCAGGTCGAGCAGGCGCAGGATCAGCCGCTGGCCCGGCAGGAGCGCCTCGACGTAGGCCCGTAGCTGTTCCGCGACCGCACGCCCGTACCCCTTGACCGAATGGCCGCCCCGGAGCGCGTCGATGGGGCGCAGGCCCGCGGCGAGACAGAGGAACTCCTCCCGGAGGAAGAAGGACTCGACGCGCCCACCGCTCGCGTTGAGGCTTTCGACGTCGCGGAGGTCGGCGATCACCGCGCAGGCGGACCCGAGCAGGTCAGGCGCCGCGACCGGCGGGTCCGGCAGGACACCGCGATCAGTCACGGCGCCGACGACGACCGATTCGCGGGCGAGGTCGAGCGTCACCTCGCCGGCGACCCGGCCCAGGTCGGCCGGGTCGACGCGCAGCACCGGGATGCCCTTGGCGCGGCAGATGGACTGCATGTGCCCGGTCCGGCCGCCGGCGCTGCAGACGACCGCGCGCGCCACCATGAGCGCGTCGTACAACTTCGGTGTGAGTGCCGGTGTGACGAGGATCGAGCCTTCCACCGGCCGGTCGGAGCGGTTGCAGGGACCGGCCACCACCGATCCGGTGCCTCGAATGAGCAGGTCGCCACGAATCACGTGCCCTCCGCATCCTGGATGCCCAACTGCCGGCGTAGTTGGCGCGGTGTCACCGAGACGTCGGTCAGCCGCTGGACCGCCGCCTGGTTGACGGCGGCGACCATGAGCGCGCACCGCCCGTCGGCGGGCACGGCCTGACAGCGGTGCGTGGACCGCAGGTGGGACCCGAGGCGCGCGTCGAGGCGTTGGCGCTCGGCCCGGGACGGCGTGGCGAGCCGCTTCACCTCCATCGAGACGGCCTGCTCGAACGCGGAGTGCGTCGTGAACGAGCGTTGGTGTTCCGCGGCTGCCTGGCGGGCGGAGCCGGGCGGTTCGAGCCGGTCGATCACGTGGGCGGCGACCACGATGGAATGGTTCTTGATCGCGGCGAGGTTGAACGCGAACGCACCGGTACGACCGTTGCGGATGATCTCGTCGCCCTCGCGCATCACGCCGATGGCGGAGAGCATCTCCACCGGCTCGCCGTCGGGTCGCAGCGGCGTGCCGTGCCGGTCGATCTCGATGCCACGCCCGGTGCGACGGTGCGGGGTGACGAGCCGGTTGGCCACCAGGTTGGTCCACAGTGGCGAGTTGACCACGGTGTAGTCGGTCTCCCGCCCGAAGTTGCACACCACCAGATCGGCCTGGATGACCCGTGACCCGACGACGACGTCCAGCCGGCCCGACCCGGCCGGCCGGACCCGCTCGATCCGGCCGACGACGACCTCGACCGAACCGTGGTCGGCGGACATCGCCCGCTCGACGATCGCCGTCGTGTAGGGCACCGCACCGACCCGCAGCGTGGCGACCTGGGTGCTGAACTCGTTGAGCAGCGCCCGCAGCTCGTCGGTCGGGATCTGCTCGATGGCCCTCGGCAGGTAGGGCTCCCACGCCTTCGCGACCCGTTCCGTGACGATCCGCTGGTCCATGTCGGGGTGCTCCCGGGTGACCGCGGCGCGGGCGGCGTCCCACTCGGCGCGGAGCCGGGCGAGGAACTCGGGACGGTCCCGGTACGGCGCGAACAGCGTCGCCGGCGCCGGGAGGTCCACCACGCCGTGCTCGTGGTCGTCGGGATAGGTCCGGGGCGTGGCACCCGACTTGGAGACCAGGTAGACGGTGCCGGTGTGCCCCTGGCGGAGGAGCAGGGCCACCGAGTCGTACGCGCTGAGCACCGTCCCGACGATCAGGACCGTCGCGTCCGCCGGTGTCGCTTCCAGCCGGCGCACGCCGTCGGTCGAGTACGGATGCCGGATGAACGCGTCGTGCCCGAGCACGCCCGCGGCGAAGGCCGGCTGCTTGAGCTCGAGGCCGGTGGCGAGGATGACGTGGTCGGCCGCCAGCGTCGTGATCTCACCGGACGGCTGCCGGATCGACGCGTCGACGTGGTCGGCGCGGACGTCGAGGTCCACGGCCTCGCCTTCCGCCTCGACGAGCGTGACGTCGGGATAGGCCTCCAGGCGCGCCTGCATGATGCGGTCGCCCAGGTAGTCGTGGTAGATCCGGCGCGGGGCCGGCCCGTGCTCGACGAACGTGAAGTCGGTCCACGGCGCGGGCCAGCCCGTCCGGTCGGCCTCGTGGTTGGCCCAGCTCACGAAGTCGTTGACAGCTTCGCGGAACGCCGACATGCGGCCGGCCTGGATGTTGAACACGTGGTCCCAGGGATTGCCGTCGCGGTGGTAGGCCACGCCCGCGTACCGGTAGTCGTGCCGGCGTTCGAGCAGGACGACCTCGAGCGGCCGGCGCGCGAACCGCAGGAGCCGGATCGCCGTCGCCGTGCCGGCCAGCCCGGCGCCGACGACGAGGACTCGGGGACGACGCATGCTGCCTCCGTCATGGTCACGCGGGCCCGGCAGTCCATGGTGACCACGAAGGAGGCGGTTCCTCTACTTCCGTGATGCGGTGTTCCGGCTCAGCGCAGCGTCAGCGGCGTCTCCGACTCGACGCGGGAAAGCTTCTCCGGGTTGCGGACGTAGTAGATGCCGGTGACCCGGGAGTCCTCGATCCGCAGCGCGGCCACGCCGTCGAGCACGCCGTCGAGGCGGAACAGCAGAGCCGGGCCGCCGTTGATCGTCGTGGCCTCGGTGCTGAGCGTGCCGCCGACCTTGCGCATGCTGCCGACGAAGAAGCGGATCGCCTTCTCCGCGCCGACGATCGGCTGCGGCGCCGCCAGCTTGCGGCCGCCGCCGTCGCTGACCACGACCACGTCCGGTGCGAGCACGTCCATCAGGGCGCGCAGGTCGTTGGTCTCGACCGCGTGCTGGAACGCCGCCAGCGCCGCCCGCCGCTCGACCGGCGAGACGGCCTTGCGGGGGCGGCGGGCCTCGACGTGCTGCCGGGCGCGGTGCGCGATCTGGCGTACGGTCGCCGGGCTCTTGCCGATGGCCTCCGCGATCTCGTCGTAGTCGACCTCGAACACCTCGCGCAGCACGAAGACGGCGCGCTCGTTGGGGGAGAGCGTCTCGAGGACGAGCATCATCGCCATCGACACGCTCTCGGCGAGATCGGCGTCCTCGGCCGCGTCCGGCGCGGTGAGCAGGGGCTCGGGCAGCCAACGACCGACGTACGCCTCCTTGCGCCGTTTCATGGTCCGCAGCCGGTTGAGCGACTGCCGGGTGGTGATCCGGATCAGGTACGCGCGCTGGTCGCGTACCTGATCCAGATCGACCTTGACCCAGCGCAACCACGTCTCCTGCAGCACGTCCTCCGCGTCGGCCGCCGATCCGAGGATCTCGTAGGCGACGGTGAAGAGCAGGTTCCGATGGGCGACGAAGGCCTCGGTCGCGGGGTCGGTCATCGCACCGCCCGCTCCCGCAGCACGCGCCGGCGCTGGGGGTCCTTGAACCACAGGTTGAGCGAGCCGGGCTTGCGTGCCTCGTGCGAGAGCTGCCAGACGGTGTTCTTGCAGACGCCCTCCTTGAGCATCGCCATGCCCTTGCCGGCCAGGTGGTAGAAACCCGTCACGGTGTCGTCCCGCTTCGCGTACTGGACCACTCCGGCGCGGCGGCCCAGGCTGATGCACTGGCCGAAGAGGCCGACGTCGAAGGTGGCCGGCTGCTTGCCGTCGATCCGGCTCAACACCGTCTCGGCGGCCTGCGGGCCGAGCTGGACCGCGGACTGGCAGCTCATCCGGACCGGCAGGTTCGACGGCGCACCCGCGTCGCCGGCCGCGACGATGCGGGGGTCGTCCACGCTGGTGAGGGTCTCGTCGGTGAGCAGGCGCCCGAGGGCGTCGGTGCTCAGCCCGCTGCGAGCGGCCAGGTCCGGGACGGCGAACCCCGCCGTCCAGATGGTCACGTCGCTGCGCAGCTCGCGACCGTCCGCGAGCTGGACCGCATCACGCGTCACGCTGGTCACGGTCGCTCCATCACCCTCGATCAACGTTACGCCGAGCTTCTTCAGTCGGGTGGCCACCGCGCGGCGCGCCTTCGGGTGCAGGTAGGCCCCGAGCACCCGGCCGCACACCAGCGTCACCCGCCGGCCCTGCTCGGCCAGCTCGGACGCGGTCTCGATGCCGGTCGACCCGGCGCCGACCACCGTCAACGTGGCCGCCGGGGACGCGGCGTCGACGACCGGCCGCAGGCGCCGGGCCTGCTCCATCGTCGAGATCGGGTACGCGTACTCGGCCGCGCCGGGCAGCGTCGGCTCGGCGCTGCCGCTGCCCACCGCGTAGATCAGGTAGTCGTAGCCGAGGCCGCCGCCGGTCTCCAGGGCGACCCGGCGCTCGGCGGCGTCGATCCGCGTCACGGTGTCGACGACCAGCTCGACGCCGCCGGCCAGGATCGACCGGTAGTCGACGACCGCGTCGTCCGACCCGCCGACGAGCTGGTGCAGCCGGATCCGCTCCACGAACGCGGGCCGCGGATTGATCAACGTCACCCGGACTCCCGGGCGCTTGGTCAGGCGGTTGGCCGCCAGCACGCCGGCGTACCCGCCGCCGATCACGATCACTTCGGTGTTCTCAGCCATGACCTCTCTCCTTCGTCTCCAAGGTGGCGACCTCAAGACACCGGCCGCGCGACGGTTTGTGACATCACGTGACCCGGACCACTGGTTCGGGCTCGGCCCCAGGCTCGACCCCAGGTGAACGGTCATGCTGGGACGGGCCGAGACCGACGACTGGATTGCGTGGCTGATGAGAGGCACCGCCCCGCGGGGCAACCCCCTGTTCGACGAGCTGCGCTCGGTGCACCGGATGCTCCGGCGCGACCTGGCCGCGGTGCGCCGCCTGGCGGACGCGGCGGCCGGGGGAGCACCGGCCCGCGACGTCCGGGCCGGGGTGGCCAAGCTGAAGACCAACGGGCCGCTGTTCCAGCTCCGGGTGAACTGCCTGAGCTACTGCCAGGTGGTGCACCGCCACCACCACAACGAGGACGAGTCCCTGTTCCCGGCGATCGTCCGCGCGGCCCCACACCTGCGCACGACGGTCGCGAAGCTGAAGGCCGACCACCAGCAGGTCGCGGACCTGCTGGACCAGGTGGAGGGGGCGGCCCGCCAGCTGGGCGCCAAGGACCCGGCGCCGCGGGCCCGGTTGGTCACGGCACTGCGCGCACTCTCGGACCACCTGCTGGAACACCTGGCGTACGAAGAGGACAAGCTCGAGCCGGTCCTGGCGCAATGGAAGACCTGGCCCGGCCGCCGCTGACTGCCGTGCTGTCCGTCAGATATCGAAGGAAGGAGACCACCTAGGCCC
>NZ_BONE01000042.1 GCF_016862555.1 Asanoa siamensis
CCTGGGCCTCGCCTCGCCCCGGCCCCCACTTCGAGACAGGCCCTGGAACAGATCCGAGAGGGGGTTGCCGTGACGCAACAAGCGGGCGGGCCGCGTACCCCGCCATCGGGTCTGTTCCCTACGACGCGGACCCGGCCGGTCTACCGCGAGCCGCATCCCGTGCGGGGCGGTGCCGTCGCCGCCGGTGCCGGGGCCGGCGCGGTGTGGCTGCTCGCCTTCGGTGTGGTCGATTCGACGGTCCGGGGGTACGCCTGGTGGACGTTGCTGGCCGGCGGGATCGCCTGGCTGGTCGCGCTGCTGCTGGCCCGCGTCGGCGACCGCGGCGTGGCGGTCGGTGTCGCGGCCGCCACCGGGGTGGGCTGGAGCGTCGCGGCGGTGGTGGTCGTGGTCTCCTGGCTGAACCACGGCGACTGGCCACTGTGGTGACTTCAGGTGATCGCCCGGCGACCTCGCGTGGCCGGAACGCCGCTCTGCGTACGGGATTCGCTGCGCAGTGCGACCGCCCTTGACGAACCGCTCGAGCATCGGAGACGCTGCCGCCATGGCTTGGAAAGTGCAGCGGCTGGACCCTGAGCGCAGCCGCCGCCGGATGCAGCTACTCGCCGAGCTCGCGGGAGCGAAGTCGGTGCGCGAGCGCAGCCAACCGCGCCGCATCCAGGGCGACAAGCTCCGAGAGCTGATCGCGACCCGCCGCCGACTGGCCAGCTGACCCGTCCCTCCTTCGGGGCGTTGGCGAAGCTGGCGCCGGGCTGACCGGCTACCGTTCCGTCTGTTGGTTTCGCAGGAGTGGCCGCGCGCCGCCGGGGGTCATTGGGGGCAAGTGCCGTGTCGTACTTCGCTGCAGCCGCGGTCCGCGGTTCAGCCGGCTGGGCCGCCGCTGAGGTCAACCTGAACGGCGCCGCCGACATCGAAGAGGCCGCCGACCGGCTCCGCGACGTCGACCTGGAAGCCGACATCTCCCTGCTCTTCGTCGAAGCCGACGACACCTACCTGGTCATCCTGCGCCTCGACGAGGGCGAGGACCTGCGGGTCTTCGGCTCCGACTCCGCCTTCGCCGAGGAATCCCGGCTCGGCGCGCTGCTGGTCGGCGACATCAAGGCCCCGGCCATCGAGATCGACGAGGTGGTCGAGCAGCAGGCCGACCCCGACAAGCCCGCCGCGGACCCCGACGCCGACCCGGTCGGTGACGCCGACCTGCTGGCCGACCTCGGCATCCCGGCCCGCCGGCTGCTGGAGCTGTGCGCGCACGACGGGCTGATGCCCGCCGACGTCACCGCCGAGCTGTGCCAGACCATCGGCTGCGGCGACGAGGTCGAGGAGTTGCGGGAGGCGTGACGTCCGCCCGGCGCGACCGCCACGAGGAATGGATGCGGCGGGCGTTGACCGTCGCGGCCGGGGCGGCGGCCACCGACGCCGCCGACGTGCCGGTCGGCGCGGTGCTCCTGGACGCGGCCGGCACCGAGCTCGCGGTCGGGCACAACGAGCGCGAGCTGACCGGCGACCCCACGGGGCACGCCGAGATCGTCGCGATGCGCCGCGCCGCGGCGGCGCTGGGCACGTGGCGGCTCGAGGGCTGCACTCTCGTGGTCACCCTCGAGCCGTGCACGATGTGCGCCGGCGCCCTGGTGCTGGCGCGGGTGTCCACGCTGGTCTTCGGCGCCTGGGAGCCGAAGACGGGCGCGGTGGGCTCGCTCTGGGACGTGGTCCGGGACCGCCGGTTGACCCACCGCCCCGAGGTGTACGGCGGCGTGCTCGCGACCGAGGCCGCGGACCTGCTACGCGGCTTCTTCCGGCTGCGTTAGCGCGGGCCGCATCAGCGGGCCGGCGACCGCACGGGCGGCCGGGGTCCACTCGGTCGGTCGCATGGTCGCCGGGTCCAGCCGGACGATCGCACGGTGCCCCTCCGCGTGCACCGTTTTCCCGTCGGCCGAGGTGATCCGGAAGCCGTACACCCCGCTGGTCCGGCCGAACTTGTCGAGCCAGAAGTGGATCAGGACGTCGCCCGTGCCGCGGATCGGCGCCCGGTAGTTGATGGTGAACTCGGCGACGGCGTTGAACACGTCCGGCGCGGTCGGTCGGCCGTTCGCGATGGAGAAGCCGCGTTCCTCCCAGTACGAGGTCAGCGCGCGTTCGAGCAGCACGGCGTAGCGGGCGTTGTGCACTATGCCCATCTGGTCTAGGTCGTCGTAGTGGATGCGGACCCGCTCCTGGTGTCCGTAATCCAGCACGGTCGTCATTTCTTATTCCTCCGGTAGCAGTTCGGGATCGGTGGCCAGCGCGCGCAGGCGGTCGTGGGCCGCACGGCGCGCGTAACCGTAGGCGACCTCGGGAAACAGCAGCAGGCGGGACTTCAACACCGCGGTGAGAGCGAACGACTCGAACTCGTACGCCAGTTGGCGCGTGTCGGTGCCGGCGACCAGATGGCCGGCGGCCACCGCCTCCCGACCGAGGCGGTCGACCATGTCGGTGTATTCCTGGAAGTTGGCGGCGAGCCGGTCGCGGATGACGCCCGGCCGCGCGCTGAACTCGAACTGCACCTTGGCGAAGAAGCACCCGCCGGGCAGGTAGCTGGCCTCGTAGAAGGCGATCCGGTGATCGTGCAGCGACCACAACCGGTGCACGCCACGACCCGCCCGCAGCGCGGGCCGGACGACGTGCTCGCGGAACTGGTCGGCGGCGCGTTCGATCGTGGCGAGCTGGAGCTCTTCCTTGGAGCGCCAGTGCGCGAACAGGCCCGACTTGCTGACGCCGAGGTCGGTGGCGAGCTGGCCGAGCGACAGGCCGTCGAGGCCGTCCTCGGTGGCCCGGGCGACCGCGCGGTCGAGCACGGCCGCCCGGGTGCGGTCGCCGCGCGCGATGCGGCCGTCGATCGTCACCCGGTCACGGTACCGAGCTATCTGACCGACCGGTCGTAAATATTGTTGTGGCGCACGTCTCTTCGCGGCTGTCGAGCGATCTGTGCCACAAGGGCGATCGCTACGCGATCGCGGTGTCCAGGGCGATCTCGACCATCTGGCCGAACGTCTGCTCCCGCTCCTGCGAGGTGGTCTTCTCGCCGCGCTTGATGTGGTCGGAGACGGTCAGCACGGTCAACGCCCGCGCCTTGAACCGGGCCGCGATCGTGTAGAGCGCCGCGGACTCCATCTCGACGGCCAGCACGCCGTAGTCGGCCAGGGCGTCGTAGAGGTCGGGGCGGTCGGTATAGAACGCGTCGGCGGCGAGGATCGGGCCGACCGTCATCGGGATGCCGCGCCGCTCCGCGATGTCGACGGCGGTGCGCAGCAGGTGGAAGTCGGCCACCGGGGCGTAGTCGATGAGGCCGTCGAACCGGGCGCGGTTCATGTTGGAGTCGGTCGACGCGCCGCTGGCCGCGATCACGTCGCGGAGCTGCAACTCCTCGGCCAGGGCGCCGCAGGAGCCGACGCGGATCAGCGTCTTCACGCCGTAGTCGTTGATCAGCTCGTGCGCGTAGATGGACGCGGACGGCATGCCCATGCCGGAGCCCTGCACCGAGACCTCGACGCCCTGCCAGCGGCCGGTGAAGCCGAGCATGCCGCGAACCTCGGTGTAGCACTTGGCGTCGTCGAGGTAGGTCTCGGCGATCCACTTCGCCCGGAGCGGGTCGCCGGGCATGAGGACGCGCTCCGCGATATCGCCGGGCTCCGCACCGATGTGAATACTCATGCGGGCGATACTGCCAGGTCGGCGCGGTGTGGATGCCGCCGCGCCGCCCGTTGTGGTGGTCGGGTAGCCTACTCGGCGGTGGTGTGTCCGAGTGGCCTAAGGAGCACGCCTCGAAAGCGTGTGAGGGTTTACGCCCTCCGCGGGTTCAAATCCCGCCACCACCGCCAGTAGCAGGGCAAACGCCCGGCAGCGTGACTCACGCGGCCGGGCGTCGCTCGTTGTGGTCTCAGTTTCGGTCTCAGTTGCCCGTCAGGGTGCCCCTCTGAGCGTCCCTGCCGGGCCGTCGCCCGGGTCGTCGGGTTGCCAGAGCAGACCCGCCCACACGCTTCGCTACGTCGCGTTGAACGTGCTTCGTGACGTGCTGGTATCGGCGGGCCCCATGCCGGAGTCAGACCAGCCCATGATGCCCATCACCGCGCGGTCGGCGACGCCGAGAATCAGCAGGACAGTTGCGGCGGCATGCCGGGCGTCGTGTAGCCGTCCGTCCCGAATGCCTGCCCGCGCGAGTAGGCGCTTCCATTCCGTGTAGTCGGTTCGCGGATTCAGCGGCTGTCCGGTCGGCGTTGCGAACACCCATCCGCCGTCCGTCCGGAGCTGAGCCGCATTCTCGCATTCGGCTTCCTGCTCCTTTTGGTGCCGTTCGAGTAAGGCGACTAGTTCGTCGGGCAGTCCGATATTGCGGTGTCCGGCCCGCGACTTCGTATCCGCTGTTTCTTTCCGAAGCGGCACCCGGTCGGGGCAATGACCGCCGAGCTTCCGGCCGCACGGGCTTTCGCAACCAAGTCGCCACCGCGGGCGTTGCCGCTTCGTGCGCCACCGGCAGCCGCTCTAGTACCGGCCACAGAGCGAGTTCCGCCCGCAACCGAAGACTCCGGAGATGGATCGCTTCATGGCGGATCACTCGGCAGAGGGGGCGTGAGCCGCGGCAGTCCCTCGACGTTTCAATCGTGTCGCCTCCACCCGAAGTGGCCTCGCGGCTGCGCCTAAAGGACGGCGAGCTGACAGTCGTCCGTCGGCGCGTCCGCTACCTCGATGGCGAACCGTACAACACGAACGATAGCTACTTCCCGTTGTCGCTGCTCCAGGACACCGGATCATGCGACCAGTCGACATTGCTCGTGGTGCGAATGAGGTACTCGCCGAACAGGGCTACCGCCAAAGTCCGCGCCCTTGATGAAATCTACGTTCGTATGCCGACGCCGGACGAGGTAAGGCGTCTAGATCTTGGCCCCGGAAACCCCGATCGCGTCCCACATCTGCACGGGTCTCACTACGGACGGCACCCCGGTGAGGGTCGTTGTAAACGTGCTTGCCGGCGACCGCCACGTGGTCGTATATGAACGGGAAGAAATGGAAGCAACTGCGAAATGAGTGAATTGGAAATGAGGCGGGCCGACTCAGCCGAGCTGGACATCATTGTAGATTTTTGCGAGAGGGTTCACCCCACGCGCCGTCCCCACTGGGCGAGGTCCACGCCCGCGCAGGGTCCACGCCCGCGCAAGGTCCGCGCCCACGCACCGCCCCGTACCGGGGCGAGGCCCGCGCATGCGCAAGGTCCGCGCCCACGCGCCGTCCCCAATTGGCAAGGCTCACGCCCGCGCAAAGGTCCGCGCCCACGCTCCGTCCGTGCCGGGGCGAGGTCCGCGCATGCGCAAGGTCCGCGCCCTTGCGCCGTCCTCGCCGTGGGCAAGGTCCGCGCAAACGCACCGCCCGCGCCGGAGCTAGGTCCGCGCCCGCGCAAGGTCCGCTCCTACGCCCCTTTCGTGCCGCGCCGCTGGTGGCTGTTACGCCGGGTCGGGGGCTAGCTCCGACTCCGGGACCGATGGCGCCGGCTTCGCTGGCTTGCGTCGGGTGAACAAACCCTGGGCGACCGCGACGCCGACCAGCACGACCAGCGCGCCCACCGGCTGGTGCCAGGTGACGTGTTCGTCGAGGGCCAGCACGCCGAGGATGACGGCGAACACCGGGATCAGGTAGGTGACCATCGACGCCGTGGTCGCGCCGACGAGTTTGATGTTGCGCATGTTGAGTACGAAGGCCAGGCCCGTGCCGATCGCGCCGAGGGCCAGGATGCTGGCGATCGCCTTGAACGACAGGTCGGTGAGCGGGGTCGGCGCGCCGACCGCCAGCGGGGCGACGATGGCCAGGGCGATCGTCGCGGTGACCAGTTGGCCGGCCGCCAGCGAGATGCCCGACTCGCGGCGGTCGCTGATGAAACGCTTCGTGTAGGGGATCGCGACCGCGTAGCAGGCCGCCGCCGCGATGCACATGAGCTGGCCGGTGAACTGGGCGCCGCCGAGACCCTCCCAGACGCCCAGCACGACCAGGACGCCGACGAAACCGATCAGCAGGCCCGCCGCGCGGCGTGCGGTCATCCGCTCGGTGCGGAACAGGTAGACCGCGAGCGGCAGCACCAGCAGGGCCGTCGTCGCGTTCCAGATGCCGGCCAGGGACGACGAGACGCGCTCCTCCCCGTAGCCGAAGAGGGTGAACGGCATCGCCGTGCCGATGACGCCGGTGACCGACAGGTGCAGCCAGAGACGCGGGTCACGGGGCAGTCGGTCGCGGGTGACGAGCAGCACGGCCAACAGCGTCAGCACGCCGGCCAGCACGCGGCCGAGCGTCACGTAGAGGGGGTGCAGCTCGGCCACCCCGACCTTGATGAACAGGAAGCTGGAGCCCCAGATCACCCCGAGAAGCACAAATCCTGGCAGCCAGGCGCGCGGGTCGGCCTTGTCAGGAGTGTTAGCGGTCGTCACCCGTGACACTCTGCCTGATGGGTACGACAGAACGCGCGCGGGTTTCGGACCGGACCCTCGACGCTCCCCTAGCCCCGGTTCGGGGGACCGAAATTCGGCTGACCTGTGCCGTAGGGTCGAACGCGTGGGACGAATCGACGACCTCGCCAACCGCTACGTCGACGAGTGGGCGCCACTCAACCCGGCGGGCGCGACCTTTGTCGGCATCACAGGCTTCGACGACAGGTTCGAGGACCTGTCACCCGATGGCTTCGCCGCCGGCGCCGACCTGACCCGGCGCACGCTGAGCGAGCTGGCCGGTGTCACACCCGAGACCGAGTCCGAGCGGGTCGCCAAGGAGGCGATGCAGGAGCGGCTGGGCCTGGAGCTGGCGCGCTACGACGCCGGTGAGGTCACCAGCGAGATCAACGTGATCTCCAGCGCCGTGCACGGGCTGCGCGGCGCGTTCGACCTGATGCCCACCGAGGGCGCCGAGGCGGTCGGCAACATCGCGGCCCGGCTCAACGCGTTCCCGCGGGCGGTCGAGCAGCTGCAGGTCACGCTCCGCGAGGCCGCCGCGCAGGGGCACGTCAGCGCCCGCCACCAGATGATCGAGGTGGCCAAGCAGTGCGACATCTGGACCGACCCGGCGCGCGACAACTTCTTCCACGCGCTGGCCGACCGTCTCGAGGCCGACGGCGCGCTGCGCGGCGAGCTCGACCGCGGCGCGGCCGCGTCCACCGCCGCCACTCAGGCCTTCGGCCTGTTCCTGCGCGACGAGCTGGCCCCGCTCGGTCGTGAGAAGCAGGCCGCCGGGCGCGAGCGCTACCAGCTCGCCTCGCAATACTTCCTCGGCGCCAAGATCGACCTTGACGAGACGTACGCGTGGGGTTTCGAAGAACTGGCCCGCATCGAGGGTGACATGCGCGCGGTGGCCGCCCGGATCGTCGGGCCCGGCGCGTCGATCGACGACGCGGTGCGCGCGCTCGACGACGACCCGGCCCGCCGCATCGAGGGCAAGGAAGCGTTCCGCGACTGGATGCAGAGCTTGGCCGACAAGGCCATCGGCGAGCTGCACGGCACGCACTTCGACATCCCCGAGCAGATCCGGCGGATCGAGTGCATGATCGCGCCGACCAGCGACGGCGGCATCTACTACACGGGCCCGAGCGAGGACTTCACCCGGCCGGGCCGCATGTGGTGGGCGGTGCCCGCGGGCCAGACCGAGTTCTCGACGTGGAAGGAGGTCACGACCGTCTACCACGAGGGCGTTCCGGGCCACCACCTCCAGGTCGCCCAGACGGCGGTACGCACGGAGCTGCTCAACCGCTACCAGCGCCTGCTGCTCTGGGTCTCCGGCCACGGTGAGGGCTGGGCGCTCTACGCCGAGCGCCTGATGGACGACCTGGGCTACCTGGCCGACCCGGGCGACCGCCTCGGCATGCTCGACGCGCAGGCGTTCCGGGCCGCGCGGGTCATCGTCGACATCGGCATGCACCTCGAGCTCGAGATCCCGCGCGACAACCCGTTCGGCTTCCACCCGGGCGAGCGCTGGACGCCGGAGCTGGGCTGGGAGTTCATGCGCGCCCACTGCCGCGTGCAAGATGACGTGCTGCGCTTCGAGCTCAACCGCTACCTGGGCTGGCCGGGGCAGGCGCCGTCCTACAAGGTCGGCGAGCGCATCTGGCTCCAGGCCCGCGACGACGCCCGCGCCCGCAAGGGAGCCGACTTCAACCTGAAGGAGTTCCACCGCCAGGCGCTCGACCTGGGCTCGATCGGGCTCGACCCGCTCAAGTCGGCCCTGGGCCGCATCTAGTTCCTGGCCGAGCGGCTGTGCCGGGCGGGGGGATGCCCGACACAGCCGCTCGCGCCGTCAAGCGGCGACGAACCCCTCGTCCAACGTGGGGGCGCGCAACTCGTGGCACGACACGTACATGAGTTGGATCTGCGGGTCGTCGAAGTCGATCCGCGGGATGGTCAGCGGGATGCCGTCCGGGGGCAGCGGCGAGTCCGGCGTCAGGGTGAGCTTGATGCCGTGGAAGCGGCCGACGAACCGGGTCGCGTAGAACGCGACGTCGCCGCTCACGGTCAGCGAGCCGCTGGTGAACAGCAGCGGGTCACGGCTGCCCTGCGGCACACGCAGCGCGAACGTCTCGACCACCGAGCGGCTCATCGTGAACTTCAGGGCCCGCACCTGACCGTCGGCGGTGTCCAGGGGTTGGATGCCGGCCAGGCGCAGGTTCCACATCGTCAGCTTCGTGCCGGTCAGGAGTGACGGCTTCGCGTTGACGCTGGGGAGGTTCGGGTCCGGGTCGAGCAGCGGTACGACCGGTTGTTCTTCATCAGCCTTACCGGGGTTGCCGGGTTTCGGGCCGCAGGCGCCCGGCTTCGGCTTGGGCGTCGACGGGGTGGCCCTACCGGGCGCGCCGGGCGTCGGGGTCGCGGTCGGACCGGCGGCGGCCGCGGCGGTCGCGGGCTCAGGCTCCGGATCGGGATCGGGCTCGTCGGAGTCGCCGCCACCGAAGATGCCGGTGATCCCGTCGATGATGCCGCCGATGATCCCGCCGTCCTTCTCCTCCTCCTGCGGCTCCTGCTCGGTCGCGGAGGGGGAAGGGGTCGCCGCGGGTTTGCTGGCGGTCTCGGCCGGCTTCGGCGCGGTGACGCCGCCCGATCCGGGACAGGACGGCGCCGCATAGGCCGGCGTAGCCACCCGCATCCCGACGACGACGCTGGTCGCCAACACGAGCAGAAACCCGACCACGGCGTAGAACCGCGGCCCGTCCCGCCGCGGCAACGGCGCGTCCCCCGCCGCGTCGTCCTCCTCGGTGGAACCCACCGATCCCGACTCGCCCGCGCCCGTCGAATCAGCACCGGCTGCAGCCATCGCCGACGTGCCCGCGTCCGAACGACCCGCGGGGGCCGAGCCACCGAACGAACCCGCGGCCGAATCGGAGCGATCCGCCACGGCCCGATCGCCCGCCTCAGCTTCGGACCTGGACCGTTCCGCGCCCGGACGATTCGCCCAGGTTGTCGCGGGCGTCGCCGTCGTCGGCGAGTCCGCGGGCGATGGCTCCTCCTGGTCCGGGTCGTCCAGGCCGGGCACGAGGTGGCCGGTCGATGCAATCTCGCCGGTGTCCGCGTCGGGCTCGTCCGGCGGCGCCGGCTCCGCCGGGGCGGCGGCCGCGCCGGCGCCCGGTGTCCAGGCGAACACCAGCCCCGCGCCCAGGATGCCGAAGACCAGGCCCAGGAAGAACCCGCCCAGGTTGACGCCGATCAGCGAGAACACCGCCGTCACCGCGCCCACGATGGCGTAGAACATCCGTTGGGCCGGGGTCCCCCAGGCCAGCGCGCCGCACGCCACCAGGATCGTGGGGATCAGCCACGACAGGAACCCGGTCGGGCCGAGCTGAAAGCTCAACCCGCCGAGGCTCATCTGCGTGGTCATGAAGATCTCCACGCCGCTGACGATCAGTAGCAGGCCGCCCCAGAACGGGCGGGTACGACGCCAGCGGCGGAAGTGGCGCCAGGCCCGGCCCGCGAATCCGGGCCGGGCATGGGACGCGCTAGTGGGACTCATCCTCGAAACATTCCTTGGCGTCGGCGCCGACGTTGACCTTCAGCTTCAGCCCGGTCAGCTTGAACGTGCCCGCCGAGGTGGACCACGCGACCTGCTTGAGGTCGTTGATGACGACCTTGTCGGCCTGCTGGCCGAACGCGCCCGAGGTGCCCTTCGTGTTGGCCTTGTTCAGGGTCCCGGCGTCGCGGCCGATCTCGATGTTGGTGAACGTCGCGTCGCCGCGCAGCTCGGTCATGTCGATGAGCAGGTTGTCGGCGCTGGCCGGCTTGTCGCCACCACCGGCGTTGATCGTCAGAACGATCGGCATGCCGGGCACCCGTACGGACTGGCACAGGTTGGCCAGCGTCGCGTGGTTGATCCCGGAGACGGCGACCGGGTGCTGACCACCCTTGGCGTCCTCGACCATGCTGCCGTACTGGACGAAGCCGTTGCCCACGAGCTTGTCCGCCGAGACCTTGAACGTCTGGCCGGACACGGCGAACGACGCGGCGATGGCCCCGTTGGCCATGCCGAAGACGATGAATCCGGCCGCCGCTACGGCGGGCAGGATGAGCGCGGCGAACCGCCGCCAGCGGGTCCTTCCCCGCGGTGTTTCAAGGGGTTCCGACACGGGTCCTCCTCCGCGCGTTACTCACTGGTAACCAAGAACGGACCGATGGTGCTCCCGTGCGACGCACCTCACAAGGCCTAGTTACCGAGCAGTAACCACGCCCCGGCAACAAGACCACCGACGGCGATCAACAGCCGCGCCGCGAATGCCCACAAAGGCCGACAGACCATGCCGGTGCGCGGACGCTCCGTGACAATCACATTGATGCATCACGATTTGATAACAGCGACAGTCGCCTACACGCCAACCGTTTGCCTTAGGCTGCACGGCGTGTCTGCGCTGACCGACAAACCAGCCGCACCGGCTCCCACGCGCGCTCGGCGGATCGCCACCGCCGGCGCGGCGGTCGCCATCGCCGGCGCCCTGACCAACGCGCTCGGCTACCTGGTGCCCGTGATCGGTGCCCGCCAGCTCAGCAGCGCCGACCTCAGCGCGCTGGCCACGGTGCTCGGCCTCACCGCGATCGCCTCCGTGCCGGGCCTCGGCCTGCAGATCGCGATCGCCGTGCACCGCGCCCGCAACGGCGCCGCGTCGACCACCCGGATCAGCCTGCTGACGGCGGCGATCAGCGCGGGCGCGCTGCTCGTGCTCACGCCGGCACTGATCCCGGTGCTCGACCTGCCGGTGCAGTATCCGCTGCTCGCCGCGCTCGCCACCGTGCCGACCGTGTACGCCGGCCGCTGGCTCGGCGAGATGCAGGGCGACCAGCGCTTCCTGCGCCTGGCGGCCGGCATGGCGGTCCTCGCGTTCGGCCGCTACGGCGGTCTGGTCGCCGGCCTCGTCCTCGGCGCCGGCCTCACCACGTCGCTGGTCGCCGGCGCCCTGGTCGCCTGGGTCGTCCCGCCGATCCTGGTCTTCCTCTGCCGCAGCCGGAAGCCGCTCGTCGCCGACCCGATCCGCGGCCGCGAGGTGCTGACCGCCTGCTCCGCGACGCTCGCCATGCTGGTCGCCTCGTACGCGGACCTGCTCCTCGCCCGCTACCTGCTGACCCCCGAACTCTCGGGTGAGTACTCGGTCGGCACCGTGCTGACCAAGGGCGCGCTCTGGGCGCCGCAGGTCGTCACCGTGCTCGCCCTGCCCCGGCTGGCCCAGGGCAGCAAGCGCGCCCTGCGCAAGGCACTCCTGCTGGTCGCGGCGAGTGGCGCGTTCCTGGTCGCCGCGTCCGCCGTGGCCGGCAGCTTCGCCTTCCGCCTGGCCGGCGGGCCCGACTACACCCACCTGGGCGGGTACGCCGCGGTGTTCGCCGCCACCGGCGCCGTCTACGCCCTCGTCTTCGTGCTGATCAACGACCGGGTCGCCAGCGGCGCCAAGTGGGCCGCCGCGCCCGTCTGGGTGGCCTGCGTCGCCCTGGTCGTCGTCGCCGAGTTCGTCGCGCCGCACACCCTCACCGGCGTGATGTGGAGCGCCCTGGGCGCCGCGATCCTGGCGTTCGCGCTCGGCTTCGTCGGCAGGAACCGGAAGTGACGGTCACCGTCCGGCCGGAGACGGCCGACGACGAAGCGGCCGTCGCGCACGTCCACGCCGCCGCGTTCGGCGACGACCTCGTGCCGCGCCTGGTCGACCGGCTGCGCGAACGGCCGGCGCCGCTGGCGCCCCAGGGCTTCGTGGCCGTCGTCGACGGCGAGATCGCCGGCCACGTCATGAACACCGCGTCCTGGCTCGACGCGCCCCGCGCGCTGGTCGACGTGCTGGTGCTCTCACCGCTCGGGGTGCTGCCGCGGCACCAGCGGCGCGGCCTCGGCACCCTGCTCGTGGCCACGGCGATCGAGGCGGCCGACCAGGCCGGCGCACCGCTGCTCTTCCTCGAGGGCGACCCCGCCTACTACCGCGAGCGCGGGTTCCAGCCGGGCGAGCCGTCGGCTTCCGCAAGCCGAGCCTGCGCATCCCGGACGCCGCGTTCCAGGTCGTGAAACTCAGCGCGTACGAGTCGTGGATGACCGGCACCCTGGTCTACGCGGAACCGTTCTGGGCGCTCGACTGCGTCGGCCTGCGCGACAGTCAGGCCTGACAACCAGGGCACCAGTACGAGTTGCGCCCCGCCAGCCCCGACCGCGCGATCGGCGTGCCGCAGACGAGGCAGGGCTGGCCCGTCCGGCGGTAGACGTAGACCTCGCCGCCGTGCCGGTCCACCCGCGGTGCCCGGCCCATCGCCTCCGGCAGGTGCCGGCTGTGCACGGTGTCGATCCGCCCGCGGCTGACCCCTTCGGCCATCAGCCCGCGCAGGTCGGCCCAGATCGCCCGGACCTGCTCGGCCGGCACGGAACGCCCCGGCCTGGTCGGCGCGATGCCGGCCCGGAACAGCACCTCGTTGGTGTAGACCAGCCCCGACCCCGCGATGATCGACTGATCGAGCAGCCGGCCGGCGATCGCCGACGCGCTCCGCGTGATGCGGGCGATCGCGGCCGACGGGTCGGCGCCGGCCCGCAACGGGTCGGCGCCCAACCGCGCCCGCAGCGCCGCGACCTCGGGCGGCGCCAGCACCGAGCAGTCGGTCGGCCCGCGCAGGTCGAGCCAGTGGCCGCCGCCCACCATCCGCATCCGCACCTGCCCGACCGGCGCCGGCGGCTCCCCCGGGCCGTCGGTCACCGTGCCGTAGAGCCCGAGATGGACATGCACGGTGGCGTCGTCGTAGTGGTGCAGCAGATGCTTCCCGTGCGCCTCCGTCGAGGTCAGAAGCCGTCCCGACAGCAGCGCCGCGCCTTCCGCGAACCGGCCCTGCGGGCTGCTGAGCTCGATCTTGTGCCCGGCGAAGAGCGCGCGATGCCGGGCCGCCAACCGATGGATCGTGTGACCTTCCGGCATCGAGACCTCAGGGTGCGTCGGGCGCCGCCTCGGCTGCCGGCGACGGGGTGCCGGTCGGCCCCCCGCTGACGGTAGCCGTCGCCGTGATCGTCTTCTTCGCCACGGGGCCGCCGCCGACGGTCTGCAGCAGGTAGGTGTGCTTGGCGGTCTCGCCGGGACCCCAGTCGCCGCAGGGGAAGGAGAACTCCTGCGACCCCGAGGCGCCGTAGGTGCCGTAGACGCCCGGGCCGTCGACCGAGAGCGTGACCTTGTCGGTGCCGGTGACCTTCCACTCGACGATCACCTCGCGGCCGTTGGGCCACTGGCCGGACGGGCACTTCGGCGACTGCTTGATCTTGAAGTATTGGATCCACGGGCCCTGCGGCTGGTTGCCGTCGTCGCCGCCGCCGGAGGGCGCCTTGGTGGTGGGCGCCGGGCTCGGGCTGACGTCGGCGTCGGTCGGCGTGTCCTCACCGATCACATAGGACGTGGCCGGCGTCGACGAGCCGGAGGTCAGGTTGGCGCCGGTCTTGTCGCCACACGCCGACAGCAGCGTGGCCGCGACCGCGGCGAGCAGCACGAGAGGGATGCGGAAGGTCCTCATGGCGATACGGTACGAAGCGATAGAGCTGGGCGAATCCCGCTTTCGTGCCGCGTCACCGTCGCGTTCCCGACGACCGCCCGATGTGATTAGTCCGGGATCCGGATGCGGTTTTCGACCGCGGCCAGCGCGATGTCCCGGCGGATCACCGCACCTGCCAGGGAAACCCGGTCCACCAGCGCGTAGGCGGCGTCCCGCGCGGTCGCCAGGTCGGCGCCGGTCGCCGTCACCGACAGCACCCGCCCGCCCGCGGTGACCAGGTCGCCGTTCGCCGCGCGCGCCGTGCCCGCGTGGATGAAGCCCGGCCCGTCGGCGCCCGTGATCACGTCGCCCTTGTGCGCCGACTCCGGATAGCCGGCCGACGCGACCACCACCGTGACCGCGGCGCCCGACCGCCAGCGCAACGGCGGTTCGGCGGCGAGTTGACCGGTCGCGGCCGCCCGCAGCAGACCCGCCAGCGGCGTCTCCAGCAGGGCGAGCACCACCTGCGTCTCCGGGTCGCCGAAGCGCGCGTTGAACTCGATCACCCGCGGCCCGGTGCGGGTCAGCGCGAGCCCCACGTAGAGCACCCCGGCGAACGGCCGGCCGCGCCGGCGCATCTCCGCCAGGGTCGGGTGGACGATCCGCTCGAGCACGTCCGGCACGAGCGACGGCGGGGTCCACGGCAGCGGCGCGTACGCCCCCATGCCTCCGGTGTTGAGCCCGGTGTCGCCCTCGCCGATCCGCTTGAAGTCCTGCGCCGGCACCAGCGGCACCGCGGTCTCGCCATCGGTGATCACGAAGAGCGAGACCTCGGGGCCCGCGAGGTATTCCTCGATCACCACCCGGCCGCAGGCGGCGGCGTGGGCGAGCGCGGCGTCCCGGTCGTCGGTGACCAGGACACCCTTGCCGGCCGCCAGCCCGTCGTCCTTCACCACGTACGGCGCGCCGAACCGGTCCAGGGCCGCCGCGACCTCGTCGAGGTCACTGGTCGAGACCGAACCGGCCGTCGGCACGCCCGCGGCGCGCATGACGTCCTTCGCGAAGGTCTTCGAACCCTCGATCTCGGCGGCCGCCGCGGTCGGGCCGAAGCAGGCGATGCCCTTGGCCCGCACCGCGTCGGCCACGCCGGCCACCAGCGGCGCCTCCGGGCCGACCACCACGAGGTCGGCGGCGACCTCGACGGCCAGCGCGGCGACCGCGTCGGGGTTCATCGCGTCGACGTCCCGCAGCGCGGCGACCTCGGCGATGCCCGGGTTGCCGGGCGCCGCGATCAGCGTGACGCCGGGAGAGGAAGCGAGACCGAGGGCGAGGGCGTGCTCACGCCCGCCGCTACCAATGAGAAGAACGCGCACGATGTCCGATCCTAGGCGGTGCCGATGAGCGCGTGGCGCACGACGTTCTCCTCGCGGCCCGGGCCCACTCCGATGACGGACACCCGGGTGCCGCAGAGCTGCTCGATCCGCTCCACGTAGGACCGGGCGGCGGCCGGCAACTCGTCGAACGAGCGCGCCTTGGAGATGTCCTCCCACCAGCCGTCGTGCTCCTCGTAGACCGGCACGGCGTGGTGGAAGTCGGTCTGCGACATCGGCATGTCCGAGTGGATCTTGCCATTGATCTCGTACCCGACGCAGATCGGCACCTTCTCAAGCCCGGTCAGCACGTCCAGCTTGGTGATCACCATGTCGGTGATGCCGTTGAGCCGGACCGCGTACCGCGCGACCACCGCGTCGAACCAGCCGCACCGCCGCTCCCGGCCGGTCGTCGTGCCGTACTCCGCGCCGACCTTCCGCAGGTGAGCGCCGTTCTCGTCGAACAGCTCGGTCGGGAACGGACCGGAACCGACCCGGGTCGTGTACGCCTTGGCGACGCCGATCACCTGCGTGACCGCGGTGGGCGGGATGCCGGCGCCGACACAGGCACCGCCGGCCGTCGGGTTGGACGACGTCACGAACGGATAGGTGCCGTGGTCCATGTCGAGCATGGTGGCCTGGGCGCCCTCCATCAGGACGATCTCGCCGCGGTCCAGCGCCGACCAGAGGATCTCGCGGGTCTCGGCGATGTACGGGCGCAGCCGCTCCGCGTACGCCAGGTATTCCTCGACCACCGCGTCGGTGTCGATCGCCTTGCGGTTGTAGACCTTGAACAGGGTCTGGTTCTTCTCCCGCAGGGTCAGCTCCACCTTCTTGCGCAGGATGCCGGGGTCGAGCAGGTCCTGCACCCGGATGCCCATCCGCGCGACCTTGTCGCCGTAGGCGGGGCCGATGCCCCGGCCCGTCGTGCCGATCCGGCCCGAGCCGAGGTAGCGCTCGACGACGCGGTCGAGTGCGCGGTGGTGCGGCATGATCAGATGCGCGTCGCCGGAGATCCGCAGGCGGGAGACGTCGACGCCGCGCTCCGCGAGACCGTCGATCTCGGCGAGCAGCACCTTGGGGTCGATCACGACACCGTTGCCGATGACGATGACGGCGTTGGGCGAGAGGGCGCCCGACGGCATCAGGTGCAGCGCGTACTTCTGCCCGTCCGGGGTGATCACCGTGTGCCCGGCGTTGTTGCCGCCCGAGTACCGGACCACGTAGTCGACCTGCCCGCCAAGCAGGTCGGTAACCTTGCCTTTGCCCTCGTCGCCCCACTGCGCGCCGAGAAGCACTATCGCTGGCATCTTTTCGACCGCCTCCACGGGGCTCGGGTGCCAGGGTGGCGACCGCTTGGCGAGCCCGAGATGTCAGGCTAACAACAAACCGACGAACGCCTGGACGCGACAGCGGTTCGGCGCGAGGAGATCGACCGTGTACGACGTGGTGCTGCTGACCCTGGCCGAAGGGGCGGGTGACGCCTGCTGTGGCTCGGACGCCTGCGCCGCACAGCCCGTGCGGGCGCCCGTCCGGGCGTGCGTCGACGCGCTCGGCGCCGCCGGTGCCCGGGTCGAGACGGTCACCGCGCACTCCGACAAGGAGATCGACGCGGTCCTGGCCCGCTTCGACGGCCCCGCCCGCTCGGACGGGCTGACCTGGCCCGAAACCGACAGCAAGACCCGCCTGGTGGTGGGCGTCGCGACCGACGGCCAGTTGCGGCACGTCGTGCGGCGGCTGGTCCGCCGGTACGCGCCACCGCCCAGCCGGAGGCCCGCCGACCTGGCCGGCGACCGCACGGTGCCAGACCTGCCGGCGATCGCCGTGCTGCCGATGGGCCCCGCGCAGCAGGATCTGATCGCCCAACTCGACTTGCCCCGCGACCCGTCGGCGGTGGCGGCGGCCGCGCTGTCGTCCACGGTGCGGCGCCTGGACCTGCTGCGCACCGACGCCGGCTCGGTCACGCTGGACGGCGCCCTGGTCGGCGGCCAGGCGCAGGGACAGCAGCTCACCTGGCGCGGCCGGGTCGAGGTCGACGACGCGGTGCTCACCGACGGCAACGAGCCGGTGCTGGCCTGCGCGGTGGGCAACGCGGGCGGCTACGCGACGCTCGACGGGTTGCCGCTGCTGAACGGCCCGGACCCGACGTCGGGGCAGATCGAGGTCGCGGTCGCCGTACCCGTGGTGTCCCGGTCTTTGCTCGGCAAGTCCAAGGTCCGCGTGGAGGTACGCCGCGCCCGCGGCCGCGCGGCGGCGGTGCTCCCTCGGGACGACGAGGTGCCTTTCGTCGACGACGGCGTCACGGGCACCCTGACCCGCAAGCGCTCGTGGTGGATCGAACCGGGCGCCTGGGCGGTCTACACCGGTTGATCTCCTGGTCGCAGCGGGATTGATCTCGGCCATTGGCCGCGCGGCCCTTTAGGCTTGGGGCTGGTGTGACCGCTGTGACGGAGGTGACCGGCGTGGTCGACGATCCGGACCGGGTATACCGGCCCAGTGGCAACGGCCCGGCGCCGTGGCAGGGCGCCGAGCAGCCGTGGCCCCCGGACGATCCGCCGGCCGCGCCCGCCGACCAGCCGGAAGGCTTCTTCCACGGCGGCCCGCCGGTGCCGCCGCCACCACCCCCGATCCGGGTGCCTGCGCCGCCCGCTCCCCCGCCCATCAACCGGCCTGGCTTGGCGCCGCCGCCGGGGTTGGGCGGTTATCCGCAGCATCGCCCGGGGGCGGGCTTCGCGCCGGGGGTCGGTGGCGTGCCGCCCGCGGGCCACTACCCGCCGGCCGGTCCTGGCCGCTTCCCGCCGGCCAGTCCCGGCGGCTTCCCACCGGCAAGTCACCCCCAGCAGCCGGCGCCGCATCCGGTCGCACCTCCGCCACCGGCGACAGCGCATCCGGCTGTGCCGCCGTGGACAGGCACGCGGCCGAACCCGACGGCGCGACCGGCGTCAGCCCAGCCGTTCTCACCTGCGGCCCCGCCGCCCGCCGGTCCGGACAACGCGGCACGGCACGCGGCCCACGGACCGCACCACGCCGGATCGTCGCCGCCACCGCCAGAGGGCATGGCGCCGCACGCTGCCCATGGCCCGCACCACGCCAGGCCCACCGGATCGTCGCCGACATCGCCAGACGGCGGTGCACCCTTCACGTCCGACCGGCTGCACCCCGCCGCCAGGCCGGGTCCCGGCGCGACCGCCGCGCCGTCGCCATTCGGACCAGCCAGCGCGACGCAGCATTCGGCGGCCCACGCTGCGGACCCCGCCGCGGCAATGCCGCACGGCACGACGACCGGACCGTCGCCGACACCGCCAGACGGTGCCCAACCGTTCCCATCCGCCCAGCCGCACCCTGCCGCGACGCCCCGTCCAAGCACGAACGGGCCCGCGCCGTTCGAGTCCGCAGACCAAGCAGCGCACGCTGTTGACGGATCGCTACCCGCCACTACGCCCCATCCGTCCGCGACCGCCGCTGCAACCGAATCCGGGCTCGAAGGTGCAGCGCCCGACGAACCGCAGCCCACGGCGCCCACTGCGGCGGCCAGGCAAAACGGTGCAGCGGCGCATGCGGCCGACGCTTCGCACGCCGCGGATGACGCGTCGTCCCCGAGCGGGTCGGCGGCGGCACCTGTCGCGGACGAAGTGCGGCAGACGGCCAACACGGTCCAGGTAGGCACGACGCCGCAGCCGGGCTCGGGCAACGGGTCGACGCCCGGCGGGGAATCGGTGGTCGGCCCGATGCCGGCCACGGCCAACGGTGATGGCAACCGGGTGGTCCCGGCGCAGCCGGTCTCACCGGCCGGCGAGCAGCCAGGCGCCCGCCAGACCGCCGCCGTGCCCATGCAGCGCGGTGGTGACGGGCACGTGGCCGGCACGCCGTGGTCCCACCCACCGCAGCGACCGCCGCACGCCGAATCGGTCCATCCCGCCGAGCGGCACACCGGCGGCTACCCGGTCACGCCGGCTCCGGCCCCAGCGCCGCGGACCGGCGCCTACCCGGTCACACCGCCACCCGCAACGGCGCCGCAGGACACCTCCGGCTACCCGACGACGCCGCGCCCGGAACCGGCCCAGCCCGACACCGCCGCCTACCCGCCGACGCCACGTCCGCGCGCCGAACCGGCACAACCCGACACCGCCGCCTACCCCCCGACGCCACGCCCGCGCCCCGAACCGGCACAACCCGACACCGCCGCCTACCCGGTCACCCCGCGCCCGCGCCACGAAACAGCGGCGGCCGACACCGGCGCGTATCCGGTCACGCCATATCCGCGTCACGAGCCCGCCCCGGCGGACGCGTCCGCCCATCCGCGACCCGAACCGGACCCGGCGGACGCCGGCGGTTACGGCGAGGTCGGGCCCGGCGTGGTCGAGGTGCCGCAGCACGGCGTCTATCGCATGCCCGCCCCCGCGACGCCCCCGGCGACCGCCAACCCCCGTGCCGAATGGCCCCCAGACGGCGCCGTCCCCACCGCCGACGACTTCGCCCGGCGGCGGGCCGTGCGCGCGCCCGACCCCGTCGCCACGACCGGCGTCCGGGCCGTGCTCAACAACGCCTCGATGGGGCTCGTCAAACTGCCGCCCGGCGCGCACGAGCGGGAGCGCCGCCAAGAGATCGACACCGTCCGCCGGAACTTCGGCGGGCTGCGGCAGGTTACCGTCGTCAATCCCAAGGGTGGTGCGGGCAAGACCGTGGCCATCCTGCTGCTCGCGATGACCTTCGGGCAGAAGCGCGGCGGGTACGTCCTGGCCTGGGACAACAACGAAACTCAGGGCACCCTCGGCATGCGCGCCCAGCAGGACTTCCACAACCGCACCGTGCGGGATCTGCTGCGCGATCTCGCCCAGTTCCGCGGGGCGCAGGGGCGGGTCGGCGACCTTTCGCAGTACGTGCGGGCGCAGGGCGAGGGCATGTTCGACGTGCTGGCGTCCGACGAGTCCGCCACCGCCGGCGAGATGTTGACCGCCGCCGCGTTCGCGCACATCCGGGACGTCGTCAGCCGGTTCTACAAGTTGATCTTCGTGGACACCGGCAACAACGTACGCGCGCAGAACTGGCAGGCCGCCATCGACGCGACCGACCAGCTCGTGGTGACGATGTCTGCCCGCAACGACTCCGCCGAGACCGCCGCGCGCATGCTCGACCACCTGGAGCAGACGGGCCGGCACCGGCTGGTCCGGCAGGCCGTGACCGTGGTGTCGATGCCACCGTCCCGCCGCGAGATCGACCTGCCGCCGATCCAGAACCACTTCGCCGCGCGCACCCGGGCGGTCCTGCTCGCACCCTACGAGCGCTTGATCGACACCGGCGAACCCATGCGGTACGCGTCGCTGAGCCGCGAGACGCGAGACGCCTGGCTAAAGATCGCCGCCGCGGTCGCCGAAGGCCTCTAGGGAGCGCGGCGGAGGGTCGTCAGCCGCCGAGCGCGTCAGCGGCGGCCGGGTCGCAGTCGCGGACGAACTGGGCGCACCGCGCCGCCTCGTCCGCCTCGCCGATCAGGTCGGCGGCCCGGGACAGCACGTACAGGCTGTGCAGGAACCCCCGGTTCCCCTCGTGCGACCACGGCACCGGGCCGTGTCCCTTCCAGCCGTTGCGGCGCAGCTGGTCCAGGCCACGGTGGTAGCCGGTCCGGGCGTACGCGTACGCCGTGACCGCGTGCCCCTCGTCGAGCGCCCGCTGGGCCAGCTCCGCCCACGCCGCACTCGAGGTCGGGTGCGCGGCGGCGGCCTGCTCGTAGGCGGCGTCGCTGCCGTCCTTCGCGGCCGCTTCCAGGGCGGCGGCCGCCGCCTCGTCGACCGGGATCAGGGTCGCCGGCGGCTCGGGCATCAGGTTCTGCATCAGCACATTCAACCGTGTGACCAGTGGCGCAGGGTGACGCGACGGCTGAGGCTTTCGTCACGCGTGCGGCTCTCGCGTACGTTGTCTTGCGTGCCGACCCCACCTCCCGCCGACATCGTCGCGCTCCCCGACTCCACCCCCGACGAGATCGAGTCCCGGGCGGAGCTCGACCACCACCTCCGCCGCGGCAGCCTCGCCGGCCTGACCGTGCAGGGCCTGCGCCTCGACCTGGACCCGATCCCGGAGCTCGCCGACGTCGACCTGACCAACGCGCTCTTCGTCGGCTGCCAGTTCGAGACCCCGGAGGTCGAGGCGGCGCTGGTGCTGCGCGGCGCGCACGTGATCCCGGGCTTCCCGACGCTGCCCTACCCGAGCCACCCGTCGCGCCTCTACACCGCCGAGGACCTGGCGAAGGGCTTCGAGACCGACGGCTTCGCCGGCATGTACGACACGGTGGTGTACGAGCACTTCCGCGCGGCCGGCGGCGCGACCCCGGACGTCCGGGAGGCCCTGGCGCAGCGGCTGCACGACCACGCGATCGACAACGGCCTGGCCGACGCGACGCGGACCTGGGTCGCCGAGCACGGCGCCGACACGGTCGTCGGGGTGATGGGCGGCCACGCGGTGCCGCGCGGCTCGGCCGCCTACCGGCTCGCCGCCACGCTCGGCTGGGAGCTGACCCGGGCGGGCCAGCTCGTGGTGACCGGCGGTGGCCCGGGCGTGATGGAGGCGGCCAACCTCGGCTCGTTCCTGTCCAACCGGTCGGCCGACGACCTGACCAGCGCGATCGACGACCTGGCCGAGGCACCCGACTTCCTCGATCACGACCCGTTCACGGCGGCGGCCCTGCGGGTCCGCGCGCGGTTCGCGCCCACCGGCGACGACTGGCCGCGCCAGGGTGGCCTGGCGATCCCGACGTGGCTCTACGGCCACGAGCCGGCCAACCTGTTCGCGGGCCGGATCGCCAAGTACTTCTCGAACGCGATCCGCGAGGACATGATCCTGCGGCTGGCCCGCGGCGGCATCGTGTTCGCGCCCGGCCGGGCGGGCACGGTCCAGGAGGTCTTCCAGGCGGCGACCAAGACCTTCTACGGCACCGACGGCGCGAGCGGGGCGTACGTCTTCCTGGACACCGCCTACTGGACGCGGACGCTGCCCATCGAGACCCTGCTCCGCCCGCTGATGGCCCTGTCCCGCTTCGGCGACCTGTCGCAGACGATCCACGTCACCGACGACGTCCAGGAAGCCGTCCGGGTGCTGACCAAGCCCTAGGAGGCCCGCCGGGAGCGCGGCAGGCAGCACTTCTTGTATTTCGCGCCCGAGCCGCACCAGCACGCGTCGTTGCGGGCCGGCGGCCACGCGATGTGCGGCCCACGGCCGTCGAGCTCGTCGGCGTAGTCGTAGATGACGTCGTCCACCGTGGCGTCCTCGGCGTGTTCCCACAAGGCGACGAGCTCGTCGGCGGAGCCGGCCACGATCCCCCGCGCGGTGGTGATCCCCGCCTCCGCGCCCATCGCGAGCACCTGCTCGATGTCGGCACGGTGTGCGTCCCAGGTCGGCCCGCAGCTCTCCGCCGCCGCGGGCAGGCGCTCGGCCAGACGGTCGAACTCGGCCGCGGAGAAGAAGACGACCGGCTCGGTGAGCGCCGCGGTCAGCTCGGCCCGCTGCTCCTCCTCGGCCGCGACGGCCAGCTCCTCGGCCATCTCGTCGAACGAGTCATGCGGCAGGCCCAGCTCGTGGCGGACCTCATGGCGCTCGATGACCAGCGCGGCCACGATCGCGGTCGCCAGCTCCCCGGCCTCGTCGAGGTCGTCGGTTTCGGGCAGCGTCGCGCGCGCCTCGTGGACGGCCGCCGTCAGCCACTCGTGGGCGGTCTCGCCCCGGCCACCGGCCAGCAGCGCCTCGGCGATCTCCGTCGCCGCGTCCGGGTCGCTGGTCAGCAGCGGGCGCAGCGGCGTCAGCTCGGCCATGGCCTCGTCGGCCCGGTCGAGCCGGAACAACAACTGTGCCCTGAAGATCTGGGCGAACTCGGGTGCGGAGCCGTGCGCCCGGCGCGCGTCGAGGGCCCGGTCGGTCAGCGCGAGGCTGCCCGCCAGGTCGTCGGCCTGGAACAGCAGCTCGGCCGCCATGCCGAGCGCGACGACGGCGTCCTGCGGATCGGTCAGGCGGCCGTCGTCGACGACCGCCACCAGCTCGGCGGCGCCGGCCGCCGGCTCGCCGCGCTCCGCGGCCCGCTCGGCGATCAGCTCCAGTTGGTCCACGGTCAGCGGAGAAGCGATGGTCACCCGGCACCTCGATCATCGAGCGACGAAGGCCGACCCCGGCGAAACGGGGTCGGCCTTCGGGCGAAACGGACTACTTCGAGAGGGTCGTGCCGGTCGAGCGCAGGTTCTCGCAGGCGTGCGAGACGCGCTCGGCCATGCCGGCCTCGGCGGTCTTACCCCAGGCGCGCGGGTCGTACAGCTTCTTGTTGCCGACCTCGCCGTCGATCTTGAGGACGCCGTCGTAGTTCTTCAGCATGTGGTCGGCCACCGGGCGCGTGAACGCGTACTGCGTATCGGTGTCGATGTTCATCTTGACCACGCCGCAGTCGAGCGCCTCGCGGATCTCCGAGAGCAGCGAGCCCGAACCGCCGTGGAAGACGAGCGAGAGCGGCTTCTCCTTGCCGGTGCGGGCGCCGACCGCGTCCTGGATCTCCTTGAGGATCTCCGGGCGCAGCTTGACGTTGCCCGGCTTGTAGACGCCGTGCACGTTGCCGAAGGTCAGCGCCGCCATGTAGCGGCCCTTCTCACCCAGGCCGAGCTTGTCGACCATGGCCAGGCCGTCCTCGACGGTGGTGTAGAGCTTCTCGTTGATCGCGTTCTCGACGCCGTCCTCCTCGCCGCCGACCACGCCGACCTCGATCTCCAGCACGACGTGCGCCGCGGCGGACTCGTCGAGGAGGTCGGCGGCGATGTCGAGGTTCTCGGCGAGCGGCACGGCCGAGCCGTCCCACATGTGCGACTGGAACAGCGGACCCTCGCCCCGGGCGACCCGCTCCTTGGAGATCGCGAGCAGCGGCCGGACGTACCCGTCGAGCTTGTCCTTGGGGCAGTGGTCGGTGTGCAGTGCGATGTTGATGTTGTAGTTCTTGGCCACCTCGTGCGCGTAGGTGGCGAGCGCCACGGCGCCGGTGACCATGTTCTTGACGGTGGGCCCGGAGAGGTATTCGGCACCGCCGGTCGAGACCTGGATGATGCCGTCGCTCTCCGCCTCGGCGAAGCCGCGCAGCGCCGCGTTGAGCGTCTGCGAGGACGTCACGTTGATTGCGGGGTACGCGAACGCGCCGGCCTTGGCGCGATCGAGCATTTCGGCGTACACCTCGGGCGAAGCGATGGGCATGTCTGCCGCTCCTTGTCTAATCCGGTTGCCGGACCGCGCTGTCCTGTAGTTTCTGGCAGTATCCCGCAACCACGGAACCGGCTGACACGCAGGTCAGTCGCGATCACCCGAGCGCGGTTCGGGCACCACGAAGTTCAATACCCAGCTCACCACGGCCATCACGATGGCGCCCCAGAAGGCGGGCCAGAAGCCGTCGATGGTGAACGGGAGGTCGAACTGGTGACCGAGCCAGTCGGTGAGAAGGAAGAGGAGCGCGTTGACGACGAGGGCGATCAGACCCAGCGTCAGGATGTAGAAAACGCACCCGACGACCTTGATGATCGGTTTCAGGATCGCGTTGACGAGCCCGAAGATCACCGCCACGACGAGTACGGTCAGCACGGTGTGGCCGGCATTGCTGCCGCCGACGTCGATGCCGGGCACGACCAGCGCCGTGATCCACAGGGCGATCGCGTTGATGACCACCCGGATCAGCATTCCCATGGCACCCATCGTGGCACCGCCCCGCTCACCCCGGTGCCCTGGATCCTGCCGAGTCCTCAGCCGCGTGGATGCTGGCGCCTCCGGCCGCCTTCCGGGCATGTTTCGCCGCCCGCCCGATGGGCAACGTCAGTCGCCGTACGGTGAGTAGGAAGGGAGGCGGCACCGATGACTGACCCTGACGAGCGGGACCCGGAAGCGAACGAGGCCGACGCCAGCGAGCAGGCCACCCCGGCCGTGCCCGACGATCCCCGCGACGACGCGGTGCGCGTGGGTCCGGAGGTGCCGGAGGCCGACGCGGTGGAGCAGTCCCGGTCGGTCCGCCCCGACGACGACTACCGCTGACGCACCGACTGCGGGTTGGCGACGACCCAGTCGGTCAGCCGGTTCTCCTTGATCGCGGCGAACACCGGCCCGCTGCGCGCCGGGTCGAGGCGCTCGTAGGTGACGCGTTCGATGGTCACCGGGCGGAAGTTCGAGCCGATGTCGATCGGGCTGACCGTGTCGACCCCGGTAGCGACCCGGAGCAGTTCGGGCGTGCTGATCCCGGTGCCGGCCACGTCGATGCCGGTGGACGCGGCCTGCGCCACCCGGGCCAGCCGCACCGGGTCTCGGACCTCGGTGTCGATCAGACCGCGCACGAACGCCCGCCCGTTGGCGTCCCGGTCGTAGGCGCCGTGCGGCAGGTCGTAGCGCTGCCGGAGCAGGTCGAGCATGGTGCGGCCGTCGAGCCGCTGGCAGCCCGCCGGATAGACCCGGCCGCTGTGCCGCGACGGCACCGCGCGGTCCAGGCAGATCTCGACACCGCCGAGGGCGTCGGTCACCGCCCGCAGCCCCGAGTAGCGCACGGTCACGGTCGCGTCGACCGGCAGGCCCGTGGTCGCGGTGATCGTGCCGGCCGTCAACTGGGCACCGGCCGCCAGGTCCGGCCCCTGGCCCCGGCGCTGGCTGCCGAAATAGAACGTCTCACCCAGCTTGGCGCGACCCTTGCCGGGGATCTCCACGAGCAGGTCGGCGGGCAGCGAGACGAGGTACGCGGTGTGGCTGGCCGCCGGCACGTGCGCGAGCAGCACGGTGTCGGCCCGGTAGCTGCGGCCGCCGTCGTCGTCGACGCCGAGGACCGCCACCGTGAGCGGCCGGTCGACGGCAGGCGCGTCGGCCGGCAGGAACGTGTCGCCGATGGGCGGCAGGGCCGCGGTGCCACCGAGCGCGAACGGCAGCGAGACGGCGGCGGCGACCGCCACCGCGGCGGCGGCCAGCCCCTTGGTGAAGCGGTTCCGCCGGCGGCGTACCACTGCCCGATCGATGGCCGCCCGCAGCGGCGCCGACGGCGGCGCGAGGATCTCGTGCCGCTCGAACGTCTCGCGCAGTTGCTCTTCGATCATGGGATGGTCTCCACCATTTCGGCCCGCAGCGTCGCGAGCGCCCGCGAGATCGACGACCGCACCGTCCCGACGGCACAGCCGAGGATCTCCGCGATTTCGGCGTCGGGCAGGTCCTCGTAGTAACGGAGCACGAGGGCCGCGCGTTGCGCCTTGGGCAGTCGGGCCAGCCAGGACCAGATCTGGTCACGGTCCGCGGTGGCCTGCGCGTGGTCGACGGGTACGGTTCGCGCCGCCTCGTCGGGTTCGGCGCGCAACAGCACCCGGCGCAGCCACGGCCCGCGTCGCCAGTCGAGGTACTGGTTGGTGATCATGCGGCGGACGTAGCGCTCCGGTGCGTCGGCCCGGACCACCTTCCGCCAGTTGAGCTGGACCCGCACCATCGTCTCCTGCACCAGGTCCTGAGCGAGGTGTGGGTCGCCGCAGAGCATCACGGCGTACCGGAGCATGTTGCCGAGTTGGACATCGGCGAACTCCTCGTACGTCAGCGGCGTCACGGGTACCTCCGGGTGGCTCTGCCAGAACGACGCGCGCCGGAACCCAAAGCGCTGCGAAGATCACCGATATTCGGCCGAACGGCCAGACTATCGGTCGGACTATCGCGATCGTGATCTCCGATGGCTAGGCTCCGCGTCGATCCCTGGGGAGGACGTCCGGTATGCCGCGCAGTGTGACCGGCCAGCTCGCCGCCGTGTGCGGCGCGGTCGGCCTCGCGCTGGCGCTGGGAGCTTCGCCGGCCTTCGCGGCGCCGGAGGACATCGCCGTCGACCTGCGCGACGTGACCGTCGCCGCCGGGCATCCCGGTGTGGTCGCCAGCGCCACGCTGATCTCGTCACGGCCGGTCGTCCTCGACGACGTCGTGGTCACCTACGACTTCGGCGCGGTGGCCCGGCTGATCGAGGTGGTCCCGTCCGCGTCCTGCTCCCTTGTGGACACCACCATCGTGGCCTGCACCCGCGACCAGGTCCGGCTCGGCAGCGCGCCAGTGTCCGACCTGTTCGACGTCGTGATCCGGGCCGGCGCCGCCGGACGGGTCGGCGAGGGCCCGCTCCAGGTCGGTGTCTCGGCCGCCGGCCTCGATCCCGTCTTCACCGGCTCGTGGGTCCGCGTCGGCGACCCGGTCGACCTGGTGGCCGGGCCGTCGACCGCGCTGAGCCGGCGGCCGGGCGAGACCTTCACGCTGCCGCTGCGGGTCGAGGTGGCGGGCGCGACCGCGGTCGAGCGACCCAGCGTCTTCTTCAGCGACACGTACGCGTTCCGGTCCACCCGCAAGTTCAGCAACTGCCTCTACGTCGAGGACCGGATCCGCCACTGCTGGTTCGACGAGACGTTCCCGCCGGGCGCCGCCTACACGGCGGTGCTGCCGTTCCGGCTCGGCCCGGACACCGCGGCGCCGAGCACGAAGAAGCTCGACGCGCTGTGGCTCACCGCGGCGGAGGCCGAGGACTACGAGTCGTTCCTGGCCGGCCACGGTTATTCCGGTGGCGAGCCGGGCACCGACGGCGAGCTGACGCTGACGGGTGAGCTCCAGCTCAAGGCAGACAGCCAGGCCGACACCGAGCCCAGCAACAACCGCGGCGGGCTGACGGTCACGGTGACCGGTCGCAACGGCCTCGACCTGGCGGCGGTCGGCGCGGCGACGCGCGGCGAGGTCGGCCAGCGCCGGCCGGTGCTGGTGGGCCTGCGCAACCTCGGGCCGGCGGCGGCCGAACAGCCCGTGGCCATGGTCGACGTGACGATCCCACCGGGTACGACCGCCACCGGGGTGCCGCCCGAGTGCGCGCCGCCGACCGACCCGCGGGCGGCCGGGGTGCCGGGGGCGCCCGTCTACCGCTGCCGGCCGGGCTTACTGGTCCACCCGGGCCTCACCGTCGGCTTCGACTTCGAGTTGCGGATCGACCGGGCCGGGCCGACCGAGGGCTCGGTCCGGCTCACCGGCGCGAGCGATCTCGACGCGGCCAACAACGTTGCCGCGATCACCGTCAACCGCGCGCCACCACCGGCGGCCGACCGGCTGCCCATCACCGGCGCACCGGCCGATGTCCTGGCGGCCCTCGGCGCACTCATGATCATCGTCGGCGCGTGCGCCGTCGCACTGGCGCGAGCCCGCGTCAGCTGAGCCCAACTCAACGGGGAGAAGAAAGAACACCATGCGACTCACCCCTGCCCGGCGTGCCCTCGCCGGGATCGGCATCGCCGGGCACGCTGTTCGCGACCGCCGCCCTGCCGGCCGCCGCCGCGGCGGCCGCGCCCACGATCGCTGTCTTCATGGGCGACCAGACCGTCGCGGTCGGCGGACCTGGCGTCGAGGCCGGCCCCTGGCTCGCGGCCTCCGAGCGGGTCGACCTGACCGACGACACGACCGTGACATACGACTCGAGCGGGCTCTCCGGCGTCGCCGCCGTGGTCGACCAGGCGTTCGGCGGCCCGACCTGCACCAAGAAGGAATCGTTCGTGCTGGTCTGCAGCCGGTCCAACCCCGGCTGGCTCACGCCCGAGCCCAGCCGGGGCAGCTACGACATCGTGATCCGAGGTCTCGCCGAGGGGAGCGGCACGCTCAAGACGACCCTCAAGGTTCCCGGGCGGCCCGCGGTGTCCACCGAGTCGACGGTGCGCGTCGGCGTTGGTGTCGATCTGGCCGTGGGTCCGGACGACACCAACCAGTCGGTCGCGCCTGGCGCCGCGTTCACCCACGAGTTCTCGGTCACCAACGTCGGCAAGGTGTCCGTCGAGGGCTTCAACGCGGTCTTCGACAACACCTACGGGGTTCGGGCGGGCAAGAAGTTCACCAACTGCAGCTACGTCGGTGACCGCCTGCGCGCCTGCGCCTTCGACCTGACCATCGCGCCGGGCGAGACGCTTCGTGGCGAACTGCCCTACAAGCTGGGCGCTGACACCGCGGCGCCCGGCCGTCAGGGCGCCAGCCTGCTGGTCTACACCCGCGCGGAGTTCGCGGACTACGCGGACCTCAGCGAGCGGACGGGCGACACGTTGGGCAAGCCGGGCACCGACGGCAAGCTCGAACTGACCGCAGCGCCCGCTCGCAAGGCCCGCGGCACCCAGGCCGACACCAACCCGTCCAACGACGGGACCAGCGTCGACATCCGGGTGACCGGCGAGAACGGCTCCGACATGCGGGCCCTGGGCGCCCGGATCACCGGCCAGGTCGGCGACGTGGCCGAGGTCCAGTTGGGCTTCCGCAACGACGGCCCGGCGACGATCGACAAGTGGACGGAGGCGACCCTCGTCGACGTCACGGTGCCGAAGGGCACCACGGCCGTCGAGGTCCCCGAGCAGTGCGCGCCGGTGAAGAACGGCCAGTTCGACTCCGCCAACCGCGGGCAGCCCGGCAAGCCCGCCTACCGCTGCCTGCCCGGCGGGTTCGTCCCGGTGGGCGAGACGGTCGGCTTCCCGTTCTCGCTGCGGATCGACCAGGCGGCGACCGAGCCCGGCCAGGTCGCCATCAACGTGCCGTGCGACTGCGACGTGCGGCCGGACGACACCAACTCCGCCAACGACACCGCGCCCATCGAGATCAAGATCGACACCACCGCCGGCGGTGGCGGCGGCTCCGACGGCGGCGGCCTGCCGATCACCGGCCCGGCGGCCGGCATGATCGCGGGCGCCGGCGGCCTGCTCCTCGTCGCCGGCCTCGCGGGCGTCGTGGTGGCCTGGCGCCGCCGCACCCGCTTCGTCTCCTGATCGAACACACCGGAAACGCCCCGCCGCGGCCCCCCGCGGCGGGGCGTTTCGCCGTTTTGCCCGCCCTACCCGCCCCGGCTTGCCAGGCCCGGTAGCCTTCCTACCCGTGGAGACGACCCGCGCCCTAGCCGAGAACCTCGCCTTCAACCCGTTGGACCCGAAGGACCTGGTCCACACGTTCGGTCTGTACGGGGTCTGGGCGATCCTGTTCGCCGAGACGGGCCTGCTGGTCGGCTTCTTCTTCCCGGGCGACTCGCTGCTGTTCCTGGCGGGCGTCGCGGCCACGCCGGTAGCCGACGCCATCTTCGGCGACGGCACCAAGCTCTCCCTGGCGGGCTTGCTGATCGGCGCCCCGATCTGCGCCATCATCGGCGCGCAACTAGGCCACTTCCTCGGCGCCCGCTACGGCACGCGAATGTTCGAGAAGCCGGACTCCCGCCTGTTCAAGCGCGAATATGTCGAGAAGGCAGAGCACTATTTCCAGAAGTTCGGCCCGGCCAAGGCAGTAGTCCTGGCCCGCTTCATCCCGATCGTCCGCACGTTCCTGAACCCGGTAGCCGGCGTCCTCGGCATGCCGGCCAAGCAGTTCTTCCTCTGGAACGTGGTAGGCGCGATCCTCTGGACCGACGGCATCCTGCTGGTGGGTTACCTGCTGGCCGACCGCATCTACGAGGCCATCGGCACGCACATCGACCGCTACATCCTGCCGTTCGTCGCCCTCATCATTTTGCTGTCGGTCCTCCCGATCATCATCGAGATCATCCGCGACCGCCGCGCCCGCAAGCGCGCGAAGGAGATGGCGGTCATCGGCATCTCCCCGGTAGCCGGCATCGCCGACGCGATCGAGGACAACCACCACCACGGCAGCCACCGCGCCGAATAGGCCCTTTTCAGAGCGAAGATCAGGGGCATGTCCCGGGTCCGCCCAGGGCACGACCGTCGCTCCCGCCGGACACCGCTCCGCTACGCTCCGCTGCCACGCCCGCGATACCTCGATCTCACCCCAAAGGCCCGAGCCAAACCAGGCGCCCGACCCGCATAGCGGGGCCCCGCCTGGCCGGTGCCTACTGATCTGGTTCCGGCGCACCCAGAAGCGCGCCCGCCCAGGGGCCGCCGGCTGATCGCGGACACCGCCAACCCTGGCCGCGCTCGTCCGGGCAGAGCGGTAGCGAAAGCGCCCAGCCGCACCCTGCGTCCAATCGGGAACTGCCGCAACGCAACCGGACGCTCATTCGAGGCAAACGCGGAGGGTGCAAACCGAGAGCCCGCCCCCCGCCAGGCAACCGCCGGACCGCCGCCCCTCCCCCTGCAGCTTGGTGAGGCCGGGTTTCCGGGAACCCACCCCGCAGCTCGGTCAGACCAGGTTCTCGGGAACCCGCCCTCCGTCGGGGCAAACCGCAGCCGTGCCCCATCCCGGGAATGCGGGAACAGCCGAGCAAAGCCACACCCGTTGTCGGGCGGGGTGATCGGCTGGAAGCTAGGCGCCCATGGGTGGGGGCTGGTCGGTGAGCTCCGCCGCGCGGCCCAAGACCAAGGCGCGGTAGGTGAGTTGCGCCGCCTCTTCCAGATTGTGGGCGCGTTTGTGGGCCAGCTCGATGCTGTCCGCGAGCACTGAGCAGCCGTGCCGGCTCAGGATCAGGCAGTTCGTGCCGTCGCGGGATGCGTCGGCCGCGGCAGAGGCGATTTCCGCTGAACCCGGTGGGAAGAACGGCACCGTCGCCACCCGGCGCACGTAGAAAGCGTGATCCGTCGTCAACAGGCGGATCCGCTCACCCAGCGCGTCGAGCAACAGCGACGTCTGCGGGTGCAGGTGGATGATCGCCGCCACGTCCGGGCGGGCGCGGTAGGTCGCGAGGTGCAGCGCGACCTCGGAGCTCGGCGACAGCGCATCGGTGCGCAGCGCCAGGCCGTCGCTGATGCGCATGCTGACGAACGACCGGTGGTCGAGCCGGTCGAGCCAGGTGCCCGCGCCCGTCACCCAGCACGTATCGCTGCCCGGGTGGCGGGCCGACAGGTTGCCACCGGAGCCGACCACCAGGCCGGCACGGACCACTGCAGCCCCGACCTCGGCGAGTTGGTCGCGGAGGTCGCGCTGGTCAGCGGACCCGGCGTCGAGTCTGGACGGCGACGCCGGGTCAGTGGTCGTCACCGAGTCAGCGCGCGGCCTTCTTGGTGGCCCGCTTGCGCGGCGGCGTGAGCAGGTCGGCGATCGTCGCGATAGCCGACGGGACGAGGCGGTAGTAGGCCCACACGCCCCGCTTCTCCCGCTCGAGCAGCCCCGCCTCGGTCAGGATCCGGAGGTGGTGGCTCACGGTCGGCTGGGAGAGCCCGAGCGGTGCGGTCAGGTCGCAGACGCAGGCCTCGCCTTCCGGTGCCGACTGGATGAGGCTCAAGAGCCGCAGTCGGGCCGGGTCGGCGAGAGCCTTGAGCACCCCGGCGAGGCGCTCGGCATCGGCACGTTCGATTGGCTCGCCGGCGAGCGGCGAGATCTGAGGCATGGTCATTTCAGCCAACGCAGTTCCCACGTATTCCATCCTTCCACTTACAGCATCGACCCGCCTGCATATGAGCAGGTCCGAATCGGCAAACTTTTACGCCACTAGGCCGAGGTCAGCCATCGAGTAGGCCGCCTTAAAGGGGAGGCCGGCCGCCCGAATGGCGTCACCGCCGCCCCGATCGACGATAACGGCTACGCCGACCACCTCAGCCCCGGCTTCCCGGAGCGCCTCGACGGCGGTCAACGGGCTTCCCCCGGTCGTGGAGGCGTCTTCCACGACCAGCACCCGTCGTCCGGCAACATCAGGACCCTCGATCCGGCGTTGGAGACCGTGCGCCTTGGCCGTCTTGCGGACGACGAACGCGTCGAGAGGTCGCCCGGTTGCCGCCGCCGCGTGCATCATGGCGGTCGCCACCGGGTCGGCACCGAGGGTGAGGCCACCCACCGCGTCGAAGTCCCAGTCGGAAGTCAGGTCGAGCAGCACGCGTCCGAGCACTGGTGCGGACGCATAGTGAAGAGAGACGCGGCGAAGGTCGACATACCAGTCGGCCTCCTGACCCGAAGACAGCACCACCCGGCCGTGCACCACGGCTCGGTCAGTGATGAATTTACGCAGGTCGTCGTGGTCCCCCATGGCAGATAAGCGTACTGGTCGATCCTGTGAACCTGCTGGGCGCCCCACCAGCGATCGGGAAATTTCCACCGATAGCGCACCCTGACAGATCACGGACTCCCGTGTCGGTCGTCACCGACCGTCGCGACTGCGGGTGTCCTTGGCGACCCGGGCGAAGACGCCGCGCGGCGCGTGCCGCATGCCGAACACGGCCACCTTGTATTTCCAGTCGGGCACGCTCACGAGCCGGCCGCGGGCGAGGTCGCGCAGCCCGTGCGCGACCACGTCCTCGGCGCGCAACCACATCCAGGACGGCGTTCTCGACATGTCGATGCCCGCTCGACTGTGGAACTCGGTGCGCGTGTAGCCGGGGCACAACGCCATCACCCGGACACCGTGCCGGCCCACCGCACGCCCGATCGACTCACTGAAATGGGTGACCCAGGCCTTGCTCGCGGGATAGGTCGAGCCCGGCATGACCGGTGCGAACGAGGAGGCCGACGAGACATTGATCACAGCCCCTGAACCGCGGCTGGTCATGCCCGGCAGCGCCGCGTGCGTGAGCCGCATGACAGCGTGGACGTTCAGCCGCAGCAACCGCGCCTCGTCGTCCGCGGTGGACCGCAGGAACGACCGGTTGAGGCTGACGCCGGCGTTGTTGACCAGCAGGTCGACGTCGCCCAACCGATCGGCGACCGCCGTCAGCCCGGCGTCGGTCGACAGGTCGGCGGGCAGCACTTCGGTGGTGTCGCCGAGGTCGGCGGCGAGCGCGGTGAGGCGTTCGGCGTCGCGGGCGACGACTACCAGTCGGTAACCATCGGCGGAAAGGCGACGGGCGAACGCCGCACCGATCCCGGAACTGGCACCGGTGACGAGTGCGGTCGGCACGGGTCCCTCACATGGGGGCGGGGGTGGTCGCCGGCGGGTCCGGGCGCTGCCAGTCCGTCGGGTCGACCGGGGGTGGGGGTGGGGGTGTCGGCGCGCCGGCAGCCGGCGTGCGCCGGAAGTAGCCGTTGGCCGCGGGGGTGGCCAGCAGCAACGCCACCACAACGTAGCCGAGCGCCTGCAGCAGCGAAAGAGCCACGCTGGTCCATGGCCACCAGCCCGGGTGGGCCTCGCCCATCGCGGCGAGCACGGCCTCGTCACCGAACGACCCGGCCTGTTGTACGAAGCCGAAGACCGCGGCCAGACCGCCGGACACGAGGCCCAGGGCGCAGACGATCCAGGTGGCGATCCGGACGGCCGGGTTGCCGCGCAGCGTGCCGACCGCGAGAACGGCCAGCAGCACGGTGGCGACCACACTGACGAAGGCCGCGGCCATCGGGACGCCGCGCAGCACGGTCGTGCCGCCGTCGATGTCGGCGCTGGGCAGCCCGGCGGCGGCCGCGGCGTTCTGGAAGTTATCGACGATGCCGGGCATCAGGGCGAGCCCGATCGCGCCGTAGGCCAGGCCGCCGATCGCCATCAGCGACAGGACCGCCGCCGCGGCGCGGACGACGCCCGGCGGGCGACGGGCACTGCTCACCGGCTGTTGCACGAGGGGTTGCGCTGGGTACGACACGGGGCCCTCCGGTACATCCGTTGTGGAGAAACTACTCGGAAGGCCCCTGTCGCGCGCGGCTACCTGGGCGGAGCGGGTGTCTCCGGCGGTTCGGCGTCACGTGCCGGCGGCGCCGGCGGTGGCGGCAGCGGGGGTTCGCCGCCCTGCTGCGGGTACGGCGAGGTCGGGTACGGCGTGTTCGGGTAGCTGGAGCCCGGCATCACCGGGTAGCCCGGCGTCGGCGGCTCCCACGTGCCGGCCCGCGGCTTGAACCACTCGTTGGACGCCGGCAGGGCGAGCAGCACGAGCGAGCCCAGCACGAGCAGGATCGGGATGATCAGCAGCACCATGTTGACGGCGTTGTACCAACCGGGCATCGCGGCGTCGATCTCCGCCTGCACGTCGGGGGTGTCGCCGGTCGTGGTCTCCAGGTTCATCGCGCCGCTGACCGCGTTGCCGGCCGCGCTGAGCCCGCAGCAGAGCACGAACAGGCCGCCGACCACCCAGGTGACGATCCGGGACGCGTTCTTGCCCCGCAGGTTGAGGAAGCCGAGCACGACGAGACCGATGCCGACGACGAGCGCGATGACGCCGAAGATGACGGCGACGGCGACCGCGGCGGCGTCACCCGTGCCGGCGAGGTCGGTGCCGGCGTACGCGTCGTTCACCGCCTGGCGCAGCGTGCCGAGGGTCGAGAGCGTGACGATGAGGCTGATGACCTCGATCGCGGCGACGGCGTAAAGAAGGTAGCTGGAAATCCGGACCGTGCCCGGCGGTCGGGCACGGTCCGGACCGGGGGCGAACTCCGACACGGCACTCCCTCCTCGATACATCACGATAAGTGAAGATCAAGGTACCGGTAGCGCGCCAGTCTGTCGCCCCAGGAGCGTCCGGCGCTCAGCGGACCAGGGCCATCACCGTCAGGCCGTCCTTGCCGTCGGCCAGGTCGACCGCGACCGTGTCGCCGTCCCGGATCTCACCGGCCAGCAGCGCCTTGGCCAGGCTGTCGCCGATCGACGACTGCACCAGCCGGCGCAGCGGCCGGGCGCCGTAGATCGGGTCGAAGCCGTGCTCGGCGAGCCACGTGCGGGCGGTGTCGGTGACGTCGAGCGTGAGCCGCCGCTCCGCCAGCCGCCGCCGCAGCAGGTCGAGCTGGATGTCGACGATGGCCCGCAGCTCCGGCCCGGACAGCGCGGCGAACACCACGATGTCGTCGAGCCGGTTGAGGAACTCCGGCTTGAAGTGGGCGCGGACCACCGCGAGCACCGCCTCGCGGCGCTGATCCTCGCCCAGCGTCGGGTCGGCGATCAGCGTCGAGCCGAGGTTGGACGTGAGGATCAGGATCGCGTTGCGGAAGTCGACGGTGCGGCCCTGCCCGTCGGTCAGCCGGCCGTCGTCGAGCACCTGGAGCAGCACGTCGAAGACGTCCGGGTGGGCCTTCTCCACCTCGTCGAGCAGGATCACCGAGTACGGCCGGCGGCGCACCGCCTCGGTCAGCTGCCCGCCCTCCTCGTAGCCGACGTAGCCGGGCGGGGCGCCGACGAGCCGGGCGACGCTGTGCTTCTCGCCGTATTCGCTCATGTCGATGCGCACCATCGCGCGCTCGTCGTCGAACAGGAACCCAGCGAGCGCCTTGGCCAGCTCGGTCTTGCCGACACCGGTCGGGCCGAGGAACAGGAAGCTGCCGGTGGGCCGGTCGGGGTCGGCGATGCCGGCCCGGGCGCGGCGGACCGCGTCGGAGACGGCCGCGACGGCCTCGCGCTGGCCGACGACCCGGGTGGCCAGCGACTCCTCCATCCGCAGCAGCTTGGCGGTCTCACCCTCCAGCAGCCGCCCGGCGGGGATGCCGGTCCAGGACGCCACCACCGCGGCGATGTCGTCGGCGCTGACCTCTTCCTTCAGCATCGCGCCGCTGGTCTGCAGCGCGACGAGCTCGGCCTCGGCCGCAGTCAGCTCCGCCTCGAGCGCCGGGATCTTCCCGTAGCGCAGCTCGGACGCGCGGGCGAAGTCGCCGTCGCGCTCCGCGTGGCTCTCGTCGCCGCGCAGCCGCTCCAGCTCCTCCTTGGCCGTGGAGATTTTGGTGATGTGCTCCTTCTCCAGGCGCCACCGCTCGGAGAGCGCGGTGAGCTGCTCGCGCTTGTCGGCCAGCTCCTTGCGTAGCCGGGCGAGCCGCTCGGCGGAGGCCGGGTCGGGCTCCTTGGCCAGCGCCATCTCCTCGATCTCCAGGCGCCGCACGGCCCGCTCGACCTCGTCGACCTCGACCGGCCGTGAGTCGATCTCCATGCGCAGCCGGGAGCCGGCCTCGTCGACCAGGTCGATCGCCTTGTCGGGCAGGAACCGGTCGGTGATGTAGCGGTCGGACAGGGCGGCCGCCGCGACCAGCGCGGCGTCGGTGATCCGCACGCCGTGGTGCACCTCGTACCGCTCCTTGAGGCCACGCAGGATGCCGATGGTGTCCTCGACGGACGGCTCGCCGACCACGACGGGCTGGAACCGCCGCTCGAGGGCGGGGTCCTTCTCGATGTGCTCGCGGTACTCGTCCAGCGTGGTGGCGCCGACCATCCGCAGCTCGCCGCGGGCCAGCATCGGCTTGAGCATGTTGCCGGCGTCCATCGAGCCCTCGCCGCGGCCGGCACCGACCACGGTGTGCAGCTCGTCGAGGAAGGTGATCACCTGGCCGTCGGAGTTCTTGATCTCCTCGAGGACCGACTTGAGCCGCTCCTCGAACTGGCCCCGATATTGCGCACCCGCCACCATCGCGGCGAGGTCGAGGGCGACCAGCTTCTTGTCGCGCAGTGACTCGGGCACGTCGCCGGCCACGATCCGCTGGGCGAGGCCCTCGACGATCGCGGTCTTGCCGACGCCCGGCTCGCCGATCAGCACCGGGTTGTTCTTGGTCTTGCGGGACAGCACCTGCATGACGCGGCGGATCTCCGAGTCGCGGCCGATCACCGGGTCGGTCTTGCCGTCCCGGGCGCGCGCGGTCAGGTCGACGCCGTATTTCTCCAGTGCCTGGTAGGTCTGCTCCGGGTCGGCGTTGGTGACCCGGCGGTCGCCGCCCCGGATGGCCGGGAACGCGGCGACGAGGTTGTCCTCGGTGGCGCCCGCCTGCTTGAGCAGGTCGGCGACGGCGCCGCCGACCCGGGCGAGGCCGGCGAGGAGGTGCTCGGTGGAGACGAACTCGTCGCCGAGCGGGCGGGCGATCTGCTCGGCCGCGCCGATGGCGTTGACGAACTCGCGGGACAGGGTGGGCTCGGCGACGCTCGGGCCCTGCGCGGTGGGCAGGCTCTCGATCGCCCGGGCCGCGGCGCGGCGGATGTCGGCGGCGTTGGCGCCGACGGCGCGGAGCAGGCCGGCGGCGGTCGACCCGCCGGTGTCGAGCAGCGAGAGCAGCAGGTGCCACGGCTCGACGGTCGCGTTGCCGCGCTGCGCGGCACTCGCGGCCGCGCCGGTGATGACCTCACGACTCTTGGTCGTCAGACGTTCGGTGTTCATGGGCTCCCCTGGTAGCTGGCGTCCACTAGGAACGACGAAACCAGAGTTGAGTCTATTCCGCTCAACCTCGGAGGTGTGATCTGCATCACCCGGCGCCGCCGACCAGGACCCTGATCCACTTCCACCTGCCCGGCCCACCGACGCCCAGCCAGTTGACCTGCCCGTCGCCACAGAACAGCGTGCCATCGGCCAGCAACCGCAGCCCGCACCGTCCCCCGATCGGCCAGTCGACCCACTGGAACGCGCCGCCGGACACGAGACCCGGCCGGTCCCGGGTGGTGACGGCGAGGGTCGCGTCGGGCAGCGCGACCGCGGAGAGGAAGTTGTCGGGGTGGCCGGTGGCGCCCATCGACCGCCAGCCCTGGCCGTCGAAGAACCAGATCGCCGGCCAGCCGATCGGATCGGGTTGCCCGATCAACCAGGCGTACGTCCGGTCGTGGTCGACGACGATCTGCGCCGCGGCGATGTCGCCACTCTCGCCCGCGATCGGCACCTGCCGCCAGGTCGAACCCAGGTCGTTGGAGACCGACCCGACCGGCCGGCCGCCGCTGTCCACGCCGATGGCGTAGAGCCAGTGCAGCGCCGAGCCCACCACCCGCAGGTTGGGCACGTCCGGCTGCGCCGGCGTCGCGATCGGCCGGTCCTTGAGACCGAAGAAGACGACCTTCTGCTTCGTGTCGCCGTCGCAGCAGACCTGGTAGTCGCCGGCCAGCGGGCGCGCCGGATCGGCTGCGCCGGGTTCGTGCGTATAGGTGCGGCCCTGGTCGTAGGACACGTAGTAGCCGTCGGGCTCGACGTGGAGGACCAGCCGGTCGTCACCCGCGTACAACTGATGGCTCTTGCCCTCGGGTTGCGGGTGGAGGGCCTGGTGCCAGCTCTGCCCGCCGTCCTCTGTGCGCACCACGGCGGCCGAGCAGGTCTGGGCCGGGCGCGCCGCTGCCGGACCCGCACCGGGTGAACAGCGCGTACCCGAGCGCCTGGTTGACGAACTCGACGTGCTGCACCTGGTAACTGGGCGGCACCGGCACCGGCGGGTGGCGGACCTCGAAGCCGGCCTGCGTCGCCGCGGGTGGCGGTGGCGTGGACGGGGCGGGCGGCGGGCGCCGGATCGGCCCGATCGAACAGCCACCGAGCAGCGCGATCACCGCCAGCGTCGCCACCGTCATCCGTCCACGCATGACACCTCCCCGTGCGGGTTCCGAGTCGCCATGGATGGGCACGGTTCCCGATCTTTGGATAGGTTGCCACCGTGCGAGTACGGGTGGAACAGACGTCGTTACCCGGGATCGGTGTGCGGCACGACTTCGTCACGGAGTTGGGCCGGCGGCTCGGTGTGGTGTCGCATCGCGACGGCCGCCGTGCCCTGATCATCTACGACCGCGACGATCCCGACGCGCGGTTGGCCGCGATCCAGCTCACCGACGACGAGGCCGAGGCCCTCGCCGACCTGCTCGGCGCCTCGCTGATGCTGGGCCAGCTGGCCGGTCTGCGCGACCAGGCCGCCGGCCTGCTCACCGAGCAGATCGCGCTGCCGGCCAGCTCGCCGTTCGTGAACCGGCAGCTCGGCGACACCCGGGCCCGCACCCGCACCAGCTCGTCCATCGTCGCGGTCCTCCGCGCTGCCCGGGTGATCCCGTCCCCCGGCCCGGATTTCCGCTTCGAGAGCGGTGACGTGGTCGTCGCCGTCGGCACCCGCAAGGGGCTCGACGCGCTGACCCGCATCCTCGCCGACAACGACCCGGACGGCTGAACCGACGATGCACGAGAGCACGACGATCCTGTTGATCGAGGTCGGGGCGCTGATGTTCCTCCTCGGCCTGCTCGGGCGACTCAGCCGCCGATTCGGCATCTCGCCGATCCCGCTCTACCTCCTCGCCGGCCTGGCCTTCGGCCACGGTGGACTGTTGCCCCTCAACGCCAGCGAGGAGTTCTTCTCGGTCGGCGCCGAGATCGGCGTGATCCTCCTGCTCGTGCTGCTCGGCCTCGAATACTCGGCCGGCGAGCTCGTCGCGAACCTGCGTACGGCGGCCCCGGTGGGCCTGCTCGACGCCGCCCTCAACGCGCTGCCCGGCGCGGCGTTCGCCCTGCTGCTGGGCTGGGGCTGGGTGGCCGCGGTGGTACTCGCCGGCGTCACCTGGGTGACCTCCTCGGGCGTGGTCGCGAAGGTGCTCGCCGACCTCGGCCGGCTCGGCAACCGGGAAACGCCGGTCGTGCTCTCCGTGCTGGTCATGGAAGACCTGGCGATGGCGCTCTACCTGCCGTTGCTGACCGCGCTGCTGGCCGGCACCGGCCTGCTCGGCGGCGGCGTCGCGCTGGTCGTGGCGGTCGGCACGGTCTCGATCGTGCTGCTGGTCGCGATCAGGTTCGGCGGTTGGATCTCCAAGGCCATCTCCGCCCGCGACCCCGAGGCGCTGCTGCTCGGCGTCTTCGGCCTGACGCTGCTGGTCGCCGGCCTCGCCGCGCAGCTCAAGGTGTCGGCCGCGGTCGGCGCGTTCCTCGTCGGCATCGCGGTCTCCGGCCCGGTCGCGCACCACGCGACCGAACTGCTCTCGCCCCTGCGCGACATCTTCGCCGCCGTGTTCTTCGTGTTCTTCGGCCTGACCACCAACCCCGCCGACATCCCGCCGGTGCTGGTGCCGGCGATCGGGCTCGCGATCGTCACGATCGCGACCAAGACCATCACGGGGTACGTCGCGGCGAAGCGCGCCGGCATCGCGGTGCGCGGCCGGTGGCGGGCCGGGTTGTCGCTGACACCACGCGGTGAGTTCTCGATCGTCATCGCCGGGCTGGCGGTGGCGACACCGGGCATTCCGGCGAAGCTGGGCGCGCTCGCCACCGCGTACGTGTTGATCACGGTTGTGGTCGGTCCGGTGATCGCGCGGCTGCCGGACTTCGAGTGGTTCAAGGCGCTGCTGCAGCCGCGGCCCGGCGGCGGCGCGGTGCTGGCGACCAGTGACGGACCGGGTGTGACCGACCTCACCGACGCGCCAGGTCCGCTAAGTCGGCACACACCGGACGCTACTGGCCAGTAACTGAGCGCGCTCAGCGGATCGTGCCCGGGTCTTAACCTTTGGCCCCTTCCGTTCCCATCCCGCCAGGCGCTACGGTGACGCCGCAGAGGGGCTGGCAGCGGAAGATCGACCATTGGGCGAGATCGACGCATGACCATGCGGAGCGAGGTGTCCGTGAGCGTGCAGTCGACGTCGTTCAGCGGGTTCGCCAATCCCGTCGATCCAACTTCGGCGGAGCTGCGGGCCTGGGCCTACCACCCGGGCACGGTGGCGCTGCAATCCATGCCGCCCGACTGGGACCTGCTCGTCTCGGGCGACCATCTGGTCACCACGCTGTTCGAGCTCGCGATGGACCGGTCCTGCCCCGCCCGCCGGTTCGCCCTGCACTGCCTCTACATCTACGCGGCCGACGGCATCCGCACGAAGTTCCGCGCGCACCCCAAGCGGCGGCTGCGCAAGCTCGTGCAGCAGGCCGAGACGCTCGGCGACGACCTGATGCGCACCTGGGCCCACAACAGCCGGGTGCTGCTGGCCAAGCCGGATCTCTTCGACTACCGCGACTGGTGCGAGGGCGGGCTGGTCCGTTCGGGCCGCCGACTCTCCTGACCGACGCGGGAAGGCCGGGACCCCCCGTGGATCCCGGCCTTCTTTGTCCGATATGGTGAGGTTAGTCCTCCGCAGGCTCTCGCGGCGCCTTATCGCGTCGGCGGGTCGGCCGCGCGGCGTGGCCGCCACACCACCAGCGCGGTCGACGCGCGGGCCGTGGGCACCAGGTCGCCCCGCGGATACGCGCTGACCGACTCGAGATCGGCGATCCGCTGGTAGGCCGCGGACAGCGCTGCCTCCAGGTCGGCGATCCGCTCGCGCAGGTCGCCCACCTCCTGCTCCAGGCCGATGATCCGGCGGATGCCCTCCAGGTTGACGCCCTCGTCCTGGCTGAGCCGCTGCACCTCGCGGAGCAACTCGACGTCGCGGGCGCTGTAGCGGCGCCCACCGCCGGCCGCCCGGCCCGGCTGCACCAGCCCGAGCCGGTCGTACTGCCGAAGGGTCTGCGGATGCATCCCGGCCATCCGCGCCGCGACCGAGATGATCAGGACCTTGGCGTCGGACGACGTCTCGACCGTGACCGAGATTTCCTCTTCGTAGGGCTGCATGGCCGCCTCACCTCCGCCACAACGTCTCGCGGCCCGCGTCCGGCGACAGCACGGCGAACTTCTCCAGCGCCTCGCGGGCTTCGTCGGTCAGCGCCGTCGGGACGGCCACCTCGATCGTGACGAGGAGGTCGCCGGCCTGTCCGTCGCGCTTGACCACGCCCTTGCCGCGGGCCCGCAGGACGCGCCCGCTCGGTGTGCCCGGCGGCACCCGCAGCGTCACGTAGCCGTCCAGCGTCGGGACCCGCAGGTCCGTGCCGAACACCGCCTCGGGGTAGGTGATCGGCGCGGTTATCGTCAGGTCGTTGCCCGTGCGGCCGAACATGTCGTCGGCCCGGACGCGGACCAGCACGTAGAGGTCGCCGGGCGGCCCGCCGCGATCGCCGGGCTCGCCCCGGCCGGCCAGCCGGATGCGCTGCCCGTCGGAGACGCCGGCCGGGAATCGCACGTTGAGCGTGCGGGCCTTGGTGACGCCGCCGGTGCCGCGGCACTCGGGGCACTTCTCGTCGACGATGGAGCCGACGCCCTGGCACTCGCGGCACGGCTCCGAGAAGCTGAACGAACCCTGGTTGCGGGTGATCAGGCCGGAGCCCTGGCACTGTGGACAGGTGCGCGGCTGGGTGCCGGGCTTGGCACCGTTGCCGTGACAGGTGTCGCAGACGCCGGGCGCCCGCAAGGTGAGCGGCAGGGTGACACCCCGCACCGCGTCGCCGAAGTCGAGGGTGACCTCGGCCTCCACGTCACGGCCGCGGGCCGGGCCGCGCGGCTGCTGCTGCTGACCGCGCCCACCCGAGAAGATCGAGCCGAACAGGTCGGAGAAGCCCGCGCCGCCGAACCGGCCGTCGCGGCCCGTGCCCGTCGTCGGCCCACCGCCACCGCCGCCGAAGCCGCCGAAGAGGTCCGACAGGTCCGACGGGTCGAACCCGCCCGGACCGGTGCCGCCGCCGGTGCGGGCACCACGCCGGAACGCGCCCGCGCCGAAGAGCGAGCGCATCTCGTCGTACTCCTTGCGCCGGCCCGTGTCCGACAGGACGTCGTAGGCCTCGGAGACCGCCTTGAACCGGTCTTCCGCCTCGGGGTTGCCCGGGTTGTGGTCCGGGTGCAACTCCCGCGCGAGCTTGCGGTAGCTGCGCTTGATCTCGTCGGCGGAGGCGGACTTCGGAACGCCGAGCACGGCGTAGAAGTCCTTCTCCAGCCAGTCCTTGGAGCCCACGTCAGTCCGCCTCCCTTCCGACTGCTCGCCGGTTGAACGTCACTCGGGGTCGGCCACCGCGACCAGCGCGGGTCGCAGCAACCGGTCGCCGAGCTGGTAGCCGCGGCGCATCACGTCGATGCACGTCGGCTCCGTGACCTCGGGCGAGGTCAGGTGGGCCACCGCGTCGTGGCGGGTCGGGTCGAACGGGTCGCCCTTCTCGCCGAACGCGGTCAGCCCGAACTTGCCCAGGGCCGTGGTGAGCTGTTCCGCCACACTGCCGAACGGCCCGACCAGGTCGCCGTGTTCCCGCGCCCGGTCGAGGTCGTCCAGCACCGGCAGCAGGGCACTGATCACCAGGCCGGTGGTCTGCTCGGCCGCCAACCCCCGGTCGCGGTCGACCCGCTTGCGGTAGTTGGCGTATTCGGCCGAGACCCGCTGGACGTCGCGCGTGCGCTCCTCCAGGTCGGCCCGGAGTGACTCCAGCTCGGCACCCAGCCCGGCCGGCGCCTTGTCTTCAGGCTCGGCCGGCTTCGCCTCCGTGACCGGGTCGGCCGCCGGCGCCGGCGTGTCGACCGGCTGCTGCTCGGCCGGCGCCTGCGGGCCGGGGACCTCGGTGCTCTCGGTGCTTTCCACTGTCTGCTCGCTGTCGGCCTGCTCAGCCGGCTCGTCCTGCTCGCCCCTGAGCTTGCCGCTCGCGTCGATCCGTCGCTTGTCCCGGATGACGATCCGCTCCGCTCCCTTGCCGTCGGCCTGGTCGCGCTCGGTGCCACCCGGCGCCGACCCGGCGTCGACCGGGTCGGCGGCTCGTGGCTTTTCCGTCATGCCGACATCCTCACTGACGTCGCGTGCCCTCGGGTCACTTCTTGTCGTCCTCGACGATCTCGGCGTCGACGACGTCGTCCGGGCCGTTGCCGTTGCCGCCCGGGGCCGAGGTGCCGGGGCCGGCAGCGCCGTCCGGGCCGGGGCCCGCCGCGCCGGGGCCCGCCTGCTCGCCCTGCTGCTGCGCGTAGAGGAGCGAGCCGGCCTGCTGCGAGACCTGCGCCAGCTTCTCGTGCGCCGCCTTGATCTTCTCGATGTCGGTGCCGCCCAGCGCGCTGCGCAGGTCGCCCAGCGCCTCGTTGATCTGGTCCCGCGGCTCGGCTGGAAGCTTGTCGCCGCTCTCGGCGAGGAACTTCTCGGTCTGCCACTGGAGCTGCTCGGCGAGGTTGCGGGTCTCGGCCTCGTCGCGCCGGCGCTTGTCGTCGTCGGCGTGGTCCTGCGCGTCCCGCATCATCCGGTCGATGTCGTCCTTCGGCAGCGCCGAGCCGCCGGTGATCGTCATCGACTGCTCCTTGCCGGTGCCCAGGTCCTTGGCGTTGACGTGGACGATGCCGTTGGCGTCGATGTCGAAGGTGACCTCGATCTGCGGCACGCCCCGCGGCGCCGGCGGCAGGCCGGTCAGCTCGAACGTCGCGAGCTTCTTGTTGTAGGCCGCGATCTCGCGCTCACCCTGGAAGACCTGGATCAGCACGGACGGCTGGTTGTCGTCGGCCGTCGTGAAGACCTCGGAGCGCTTCGTCGGGATCGTGGTGTTGCGCTCGATCAGCTTGGTGAAGATGCCGCCCTTGGTCTCGATGCCCAGGCTCAGCGGGGTGACGTCGAGGAGCAGAACGTCCTTGACCTCGCCCTTGAGCACGCCGGCCTGCAGCGCGGCACCGACCGCGACGACCTCGTCGGGGTTGACGCCCTTGTTGGGCTCCTTGCCGGTGAGCTGCTTGACCAGGTCGGTCACGGCCGGCATACGGGTGGAGCCGCCGACCAGGATCACGTGGTCGACGTCGGCGACCTTCACGCCGGCGTCCTTGATCGCCTGCTCGAACGGGCCCTTGGTGCGGTCCAGCAGGTCCTGCGTCATGCGCTGGAACTCGGACCGGGACAGGCTCACGTCGAGGTGCAGCGGGCCGGCCTCACCAGCGGTGATGTACGGCAGGTTGATGTTGGTCGTGGTCGCCGCGGAAAGCTCGATCTTGGCCTTCTCGGCGGCCTCACGCAGCCGCTGCATCGCCATCTTGTCCTGCGAGAGGTCGATGCCGTGCTGGCCGCGGAACGTCTTGACCAGGTATTCGATGACGCGCTCGTCCCAGTCGTCGCCACCGAGGTGGTTGTCGCCCGAGGTCGACTTGACCTCGACGACGCCCTCGGCGAGCTCGAGGACGGACACGTCGAAGGTGCCGCCACCGAGGTCGAAGACCAGGACGGTCTGCTCCTTGGAGCCCTTGTCGAGGCCGTAGGCCAGCGCCGCCGCGGTCGGCTCGTTGACGATCCGGAGCACGTTGAAGCCCGCGATCTCACCGGCCTCCTTGGTGGCCTGGCGCTGCGCGTCGTTGAAGTACGCCGGGACGGTGATCACCGCGTCGACGATCTGCTCGCCCAGGTAGGCCTCGGCGTCGCGCTTGAGCTTCATCAGCACGCGGGCCGAGATCTCCTGCGACGTGTATTTCTTGCCATCGATGTCAATCGACCAGTTGGTGCCCACTTCCCGCTTGACCGAACGGATCGTCCGGTCCGGGTTGGTCACCGCCTGGCGCTTGGCGACCTCACCGACGAGCACCTCGCCGTTGCGGGCGAACGCGACGATCGAGGGGGTCGTGCGCGCACCCTCCGCGTTGGCGATGACGGTGGGCTCACCGCCTTCGAGGACGCTGACGACCGAGTTCGTCGTGCCGAGGTCGATGCCGACCGCACGTGCCATGGCTACTTCCTTATCTCAAGTTGAGTGGATCGGGCTCAATAATGCCACGATCACGCCAGGCGTCAAATTGGGTTGAGTGTGGTACGCGCAACTTCTTCCGCCGCGTTCCTGTTGAACAGGCCGCATAGATCGGGCACGCTTTACCCGTGACGACGCAGGTGGCGGCGGTGGTGCCCGAGGGGCTACCCGGCGCGCTGGGCCGACTACGGGCGGCGATATCAGCGGCCGACTACCCCCTGTCGCTGACCTCCGCGGCCGAGGCCCGCGAGGTCGGCGCCGCGCTCGTCGCACAGCTCGACGACTACCTGCTGCCCCGGCTGTCCCGGCTCGACGCACCGTTACTGGTCGTGGTCGGCGGCTCCACCGGCGCCGGCAAGTCGACCTTGGTCAACAGCCTGGTCCAGGCCCGGGTCAGCGCGCCCGGCGTGCTCCGCCCGACCACCCGGGCGCCGGTCCTCGTCTGCAACCCCTCCGACAGCCAGTGGTTCCGCTCGGGCGACCTGCTCCCGGGCCTGACCCGCACGAGCCAGCCCAGTGACGACCCGCACACCCTGCAGCTCGTCGCCGCGCCCGCGCTCACCCCGGGCCTCGCCTTCCTCGACGCGCCGGACATCGACTCGGTGGTCGACCAGAACCGCCAGCTCGCCGCCCAGCTGCTGGCCGCCGCCGACCTGTGGCTGTTCGTGACGACCGCCGCCCGCTACGCCGACGCCGTGCCGTGGGGGCTGCTGCGCACCGCCCGGCTGCGCGGCACCGTCATCGCGCTGGTGCTCGACCGCGTGCCCGAGGAGGCCGGCGGCGAGGTGACCGCCCACCTCGCCGAGATGCTCGACGCCAACGACCTTGCCGAGGCGCCGCTGTTCGTGCTCCCCGAGACCACGGTCGACGGGCAGGGCCTGCTGCCGCCCGCCGACACCGCCGAGCTGCGGGCCTGGTTCGACCGGCTGGCCAGCGATGCCGGCGCCCGGGCCGCCGTGGTCCGGCAGACGCTCGACGGTGCCGTCGCGGCGCTGCGGCCGGCGGCCGACGGGCTCGCGGTCGCCGCCGACGAGCAGGCCGCGGCCGCCCGGGCCCTGCGCGACCGGGTCCGCAGCGCCTACCGGGGCGCGTCGGAGACCGTCGAGCGCAGCCTCAAGGACGGCCGGCTCCTCCGCGGCGAGGTGCTCTCCCGCTGGCACGAGTTCGTCGGCACCGGCGACTTCTTCCGCGGCCTCGAGGCCCGGATCGGCCGCCTGCGCGACCGCATCACGGCGGCCGTCACCGGCCGGCCGCAGCCTGGCAGCCAGCTCAAGTCGGCGATCGAGTCGCAGCTCACCACGCTGCTGCGGGGCGTCGCGGCGGACGCCGCCGAGAACGCGTACACCGGGTGGCAGGCCCATCCGGCCGGGGCCGGGCTGCTGGAGCCCGCGCTGGCCCGCCCGACACCCGACCTCGCCGAGCGGGCCGACCGGCTGGTCCGCGACTGGCAGCGCGGGGTGCTGGAGCTCGTCCGCCAGGAGGGCAGCGACAAGCGCTTCGTCGCGCGGACGGCGGCGTACGCGGTCAACGCCACCGGCCTGGCCGTCATGATCGCGGTGTTCGCGTCGACCGCGTTCATCCCGACCGGCCTGGAGATCGGCACCGCGGCCGGCACCACGCTCGCGGCGCAGAAGGTGCTCGAGGCGATCTTCGGCGACCAGGCGATCCGCCGGCTCGCCGCGAAGGCCCGGCAGGACCTGCTCGACCGGGTCGACGTGCTGATGGCCGACGAGGCCGCCCGCTACTTCGACCGCATCGAGCAGGTCGGCGTCGACGCCGACCCGGGCGGTGAGCTGCGCGCGGCGGCCGACGAGGTCGAGCGGGCCCGGGCCGCGGCCGCGCTGACCGGCGGCACCAAGTTCGCGCTGCCGCAGCGGGATCCGGGGGCGACGCGGTGACCCAGTTCGTCGGCCGGGTCCGCGAGGCCCTGCGCGGCAACCGTCGTGTCGACCCCGACGTGCTGCTCGGCCGCCTCGACGCGGTGCGGGGCTTCCTCGACGCCGCCGACGGCCACCTGCCGTCGGAGCGGCTCGTGCCCGCGCACACCCTGGTCGAACGGGCCACCGGCCGGCTCGCCCTGTCCCGCGACCACACCCTGGTCGCCCTGGCCGGTGCCACCGGCAGCGGCAAGTCCAGCCTGTTCAACGCGCTGGCGCACATGAACCTCTCGCCGGTCGGGGTCCGCCGCCCGACCACGGGCCAGGCGTTCGCCTGCGTCTGGGGCCACGCCGACGAGGCCGGCGGGCTGCTCGACTGGGTCGGCGTGCTGCCCCGCAACCGGTTCGCCCGGGAGAGCCCGCTCGACGGTGACGACGAGGCCCCGCTGCGCGGCCTGGTCCTGCTCGACCTGCCCGACTTCGACTCCGTCGAGGCCGCCCACCGCGTCGAGGTCGACCGGCTGCTCGGCCTCGTCGACCTGATCGTCTGGGTCGTCGACCCCCAGAAATACGCCGACCGCGTGGTGCACGACGCCTACCTGCGCGAGTTCCACCGCCACAAGGACGTCACCGTCGTCGTGCTCAACCAGGCCGACCGGCTGTCCACCGCGGACCTGCCGAAGGTGCTCGGCGACCTGCGCCGGCTGCTCGAGGAGGACGGTCTCGGCGGGGTGCCCGTGCTGGCCACCGCGGCCGTCCAGGACGCGGCCATGATCGAGCTACGCCGGTTGCTGGAGCGCACCGTGGCCGAGCGCCAGGCCGCGTTGCGCCGGCTCAGCGGCGACGTCGACACCGTCCTGGCGCGCCTCGAGGACCTGGTCGGCGGCCCGGCTCCCGGCGACGTCGACAAGACCACCACCCGCCACCTCGCCGACGCGCTGGCCGGCGTCGCGGGCGTGCCGGCGGTGGCCGACGCGACCGAGCGGGCCTACCGGCACCGGGCCGGCACGGCGACCGGCTGGCCGCTGGTCAAGTTCTGGCGCAAGCTGCGACCCGATCCGCTGCGCCGGCTCCACCTGCACACGCCGGCCGTGGTGGGCACCGAGCTCGCGCCCGGTGACTCCGCTCCGCCGGTGACCTCGCTGCCCGACCCGACCGCCGCGCAGCGCGCCTCGCTCGGCATCGCCCTGCGGTCGGTCACCGACAGCGCCGCCGCCGACCTGCCCGAGCCGTGGCGGGTGGCGGTCGGCGACGCCGCCCGGTCCCGGCTCGGCGACCTGCCGGACGCGCTCGACAAGGCGGTCGCCGGCACGCAGCTCGGCGTCGAGCGCAAGCGCGCCTGGTGGCGGGTCGTGGGGCTGCTGCAGTGGTTGCTCACGCTGGCCGCCGTGGCCGGGCTGGGCTGGCTCGTGGCCGGCTACATCGTCCGGGCGCTCGGGCTGCCCCGGTTCGACTACCCGATGCTGGGCGAGGTGCCGGCGCCGACGGCGGGCCTGATCGGCGGCCTGGTCGCCGGCATCCTGCTGGCGTTGCTGACCAAGCCGTTCATCCGCTGGGGCGCCCGGCGGGCCCGGCGGCGGGCCGAGGCGCGGATGCGGGAGTCGGTCGCCGAGGTCGGCCGCGAGCACGTCATCGCGCCGGTCCGGCTGGTCCTGCGCGACTACACGACCGCTCGCGACGCCTATGCGGCCGCCGGGCCACAGTAGTCGGCTTTCGGGCTAATGCCCCCGGTGCCCGTTGAGCGTAGGGTCGTCACATGACGACGCCACAGACACCGTACGAGGCCGTGCTGAAGGCCGCGCGTGACGTCGACAAGCTCGACTGCGCGCTGGACGCCGAGATGCTCGGCACCGCCCTGCTCGGCAGCGTCTACGCGGTCGCCGAGGAGGACCGCGCCGGCGCCGTGCGTACCTTCGTGGAAGGTTTCCTGACCGCCACCTCCCGGCGGCGTGCCGCGGCCGCGACCACCATCCGGTCCGTTTTCGCCTCCCTCGTCCCCGACGCGACCGGCGCCGCGGCGGTCAAGCCCGGCGCGGCGGCCCCGTCGTGGTCCGGCCAGCTCGGGCGCGTGCGGCCGACCGGGACCTATGCCTACGGCGACGTGTACGGCGACCAGACGTCCTATCTCGCCACGTTCGCCTACGAGGACGACGCCGAGGGTGGGCCGGAGCACGCGGTCGTGGCCCTCGTCGACCACAACATCGGCATCACCAAGGACGTGTTCGTCGGCGGGCCGGCCGAGCGGATCCTCGGCCAGGTGCGGCGGATGTGCGCCGCCGACGGGCTGACCTGGTTCCGCGAGGAGGACCCACGCACCCTGCGCGGCGAGGTGGCCCGGCACCTGCGGATCACCGACGAGCTCGGCGACCTGCCCGGCGAGGGCTCGCTGGCCACCGACCGGGCGCTGGTCGGCGCCCGGCTGGCCCTGCTGCCCGCGCCGGCTCTCTCGGTGGTGCCCGACCTGCCGGAGCCCCTCGGCGACGAGGCGCGCACCGCGCTGATCCGCACGTTCCTGTCGTCGCCGGAGGCGACCCGCTTCGAGCTCGACCGGGTGCCGGAGAGCGACCTGGGCTCGCTGCACTTCTGCCTGGGCCTCGTCCTCGACCACGCGGCGAGCCTGCCCGACGCCGACCCGATGCGGTGGAGCCCGATCGTGGTCGAGTTGTTCCTGCTCGACTGGGTGCACCGGCGCGCGGTGCTCGACATGGACGACGCCGCCCTGCTCCCGCGGGTCGTGCGCGCCTGGGCCGCGTACGCGTCGCGGGTCCGCGGCCTCCCGGCCGAGGCGGTGGCCGCCACCGACCAGGCCGTGGAGGACACCGTGCCGGAGTTCGTCCGCCTCTACACGACCGGCGAGCGCCGCAGCCCGGCGACGGCCGCGGTGGCCCAGCTCATCGCCGAGGGCGTCGACCTCAACGACCCGGCCGCGCTGGACGCCTGGCTGGCGGAAAACCGGGACCGCCTTGGCGAGTGACCTGAACGAGAAAAGGGCGGCCGATCGGCCGCCCTTTTCTCGTTCGTCAGTTGGTCGCTTCGGGTGACGGGCTGTTGCCGTTGCCGGCCGGAGGGGCCGCCTTCGGGGTCAGGCAGAGCACGTTGTCGGAGCGGCCGCCGGAGACCTCGATGATCGGCTGACCCTTGTCGGGGCACTTGGCCGCGTCGTCGACCCGGCTGACCACCTGGAAGGCGTCGGGTTCCGTGCAGGCCGCCGCGACGGCGCTCTCGCCGGACTGGCGGACGCAGTCGCCGACCGCCGGGTTGAAGGCGTCGCCGCCCGAGCGGGTGAACAGGTAGACCACCGCGAGCGGAATGACCAGCAGGAGTACGGCCGCGCCGAGGACCATCGCCAGCACCCGGCCGTTGCGCTCCTTGGCCGGCGGTTCCGGCTTGTCGTCGGTCGTGGCCGGCGCCGCGGCCGGCTCCGCGTCGGGGCGGAACGCGTCGAACCGGCTCTGGTCGTTGTCGGGCGCCCCGGCCGACCAGGTCGCGGTCGGCGGCCCACCCGGCGTGCCGGGACGGTTGGGGTTGGCACCGGCGAAGGGCCGGCCCGAGTTCAGCGGGCCGCTGATCCGGCCGTGCGGGCCGGCGGGCGGCGTACCCGGCACCTGCGGGCCACCGGCGTAGCCGCCCGGCGGGCGGATGCCCTGCGGCCCCTCCGGCAGGTCGGCGGGCCGACCGTCGGGCGGTGCGACCCGGGCGCTGGACCGGAAGCTACCCGGCGGACCGGGCGGCGGAGGCGGCACCTCGATCGGCGGACCGAACGCGGTCGGCGGGCCCTGGCCGTCGCCTGGGCCGAAGCCCTCGGCGCGACCGCCGGGACCCCCGAACGGCGCGCCGAAGGCCGCCGGCGGGCCACCGCGCCCACTCTCGTCACCGCGCGCGCCCGGGAAGCTCCCGAACCCACCCTCGTCGCCGCGTGCGGCCGGGGAGCCAGGGAAGCCCTGTGGGCCACCTTCGTGCCCCGGCGCGCCCGCGAAGCCACCCTCGTCGCCGCGACCGGCGGGCGAACCCGGCGGGCCACCGAAGCCGTCACCACGGCCCGGGCCACCCGGGAAGCCAGGCTGCTGGCCGCCGAAGCCACCCTCACCGCCGCGCGCCGCGGGTGAGCCGGGGAAGCCTTGAGGTCCGCCGGAGCCACCCTCGTCACCGCGACCCGGCGCACCGGCGAAGCCCTGAGGCCCACCGAAACCACCCTCGTCACCGCGACCGGCGGGCGAACCCGGCGCACCCTGCGGACCGCCAAGGCCCTCGCCGCCGCGACCCGGCGCACCGGCAAAGCCCTGCGGACCGCCGAAACCACCCTCGTCACGACGAGCAGCGGGCGAACCCGGCGCACCCTGCGGACCGCCAAAGCCCTCGCCGCCGCGACCAGGCCCGCCGGCAAAGCCCTGAGGCCCACCGAAACCACCCTCGTCACCGCGACCAGCGGGCGAACCCGGCGCACCCTGCGGACCGCCGAAGCCGCCTTCGCGACCCGGCGCACCGGCGAAGCCCTGCGGGCCACCGAAGCCACCCTCTTCGCCGCGGCCTGCGGGCGAACCCGGCGCACCCTGCGATCCGCCGAAACCACCCTCGTCACCGCGGGGCGGGAAGCCCGGCTGGCCACGGAACCCACCCTCGTCGCCGCCGCGGCCGGGGCCGCCGAAGCCGCCCTCGTCGCCGCCGCGGCCGGGTGCGCCGGCGAAGCCCTGCGGGCCGCCGAAACCACCCTCGTCAGCCCGGCCCGGGAAGCCTGGCTCGCCGCCGCGGCCGCCCTCGTCGCCGCGGCCGGGGAAGCCGGGCCGCGCGTTGCCGAAGGCGTTGCTGTCGTCGCGGGCCGGAGAGCCCGGGAAGCCCGGCGGGAAGCCCTGCTGGCCCGCGCCCGCGAAGGCGCTCTCGCCCGGCCGGGCCGGCGTGCCCGGGCCCGACTGGGGGGCGAAGCCGCCCGAACCCGCGTCGGCGCCGCCGTCGCGGCCGGACGCGTCGCCGAAGCCGGGGAAGCTGCTGCCGTCGTCGCCGGGCACGGCGCCGAAGCGGCCGCCCGCCGGTGAGCCAGGGAAGGCCGGGCCGGGTCGGCCGAAGCCCTCGTCGCCGGCCTGGTCGCCGCGGGGCGCGAAGCCGCTCGGGCCGCGGACCGACTCCGCGCCGAAGCCCGGCGCCTCGGCGGGCTCGGACGGGGCGCCGACGGCGCGGCCGTAGACGCGGGACTGCGGTGGCGCGGCCGCCGGCGATGGCAATGGCTGGTCGGTCGCCGGCTGGACGCGGCTCGCGGTCGGCACCGATGCGCTGGCGCTCACCGCGCGGCCGGCCGCCGAGGCCTGCCCACTGGGCGGGCCGGACGTCTGGCCGGGGCCGCCCTGGCTCGGCACCGCGGGGTGCCCGGAGCGCTGCTCGTCGGCGTCGGCCTGCTCACCGCCGGTGCCGAACTGGCCCGGGTCGACCCGCACGGCGCCCATCGGCACCGAGGCGGCGCCGCCGACCCGTGCGGAGCCGACCGAGGCGGAACCCTTGGGTGCGGAGCCGCCGGGCGGCGGGCCCTGCGGCGGCACGGCCGGAGCGGGGCTGAACCCGCCCGCGTCACCGAAGTCGCGGGGCTGGGCCGCGGCGAAGCCGGAGAACCCACCGGAGTCGCCCGGCCGGCCGGCACCAGGGTTGCTGCCCTCCGGGGACGGCGGCGTCCAGCCGCTCGGCCCGGCGGAATAGCCGTTGGGCGCGCCGCCGGGGTAGTGCGAACCGCCGGAGGACGGCTCGTCGGCGCCCGGGTCGGTCGGCTGCGGGATCTGCACCCGGCCGGTGGCGGAGCTGTCGCTCGACGTGCGCGGCTGGGGAACGCTCGGTGGGTATTCGGTCTTGCCGTGGTAGTCGATCGCACCGAAGCCGCCGCCGTCGGACGGTGACTCGCCCGGCGGGAACGCGCCGAACGACGCACCCGGGACGCGGGTCTGCTGCGGCGGGAGCGGGGTCGGCTCGGGGGCCTGCGGGATCGGCGCGGGCGCGGGCGTGTAGTGCGCCGGCGGCTGGTCGTCGGGCGAGCCCGGCCGGCGGCCGTTGGCGGGGCCGTGCTCGGCCCGGGGGCCGCCGTAGATGTCGCCCGGGCGACCCGGTGCGGCGGGAGCGCCCCACTGCCCGGGCTGGGCGCCCGGCGGGGTCCACTGGTCCGTCCGCTGTGGTGGGTCGTAGCCCGGCGGCGCCCAGGACTCCCCGGCCTGACGACGCTGGGAGTCGGGCTCACCGAACCGGGGCCGACCCGCGTCCGGGGCAGCCTCGTCCGGCTCGTAGCCGGGATGCTGCGGACCCTCGGACGTCATCTGCGCCTCCTCGATCGCGGAACAGCGGCCCGGCCCGTCATGCCGACGGCGGGCAGCCGGACCAACCGTACCGGGCGGTGCGACGGCTAGGAATCCCGGTGCTGTGAGCAGCACCGCTACGGCGGATCCGGTGACCACGCCGATACGAAAGGCCCGCCCGGACGAGCCGGACGGGCCTGACGGTCACGCACTGTCAGTACTGGCTGCGCTGCGAGATCGCGATGATCTCCGCGCGAACAGCCGGCGAGTGCGTCTGGCTGAGCGCGCGCTCGAGGGCACGGGCCCGGCGCAGGCGCTCACGGTGTGCGCGGTAGCGGTCCATCATGGTGCTGTCCATCTGTGACTCCCTGGTCTCGCACCGGTCGCCCCCAACCGGTGTCGATACCTATTGAACCGCAACACACCCGTAACATGCCAACGATTATTCGGTGATGCCGCCCACTTGCCTAACAAACTAAGGCGGCTGCCCGGGTTAACGGCGCATAAACGAAGGAGCCGGTACGACCCGCAGGTCGTACCGGCTCCGACAAAAGCCGCGTATCAGGTCCAAGCGAGCAGCGTCGCCTCGGGGTCACTGAGGAACGCGCCCACGTCGCGCAGGTACTTCGCCCCCAGCTCACCGTCGATGATCCGGTGATCGAACGACATCGCGAGCTGGGTGACCTGACGGATCTGGATCTGACCCTCGTGCACCCACGGCGTCTCGCGAACGGCGCCGAACGCGACGATCGCCGACTCGCCGGGCGGCAGGATCGGCGTGCCGGCGTCGACACCGAACACACCCACGTTGGTGATCGTGAGCGTGCCGCCGGACATGTCGGCGGGCGGCGTCTTGCCCGACTTCGCGGTCTGCACCAGCGCGGTCATCGCGTCGGCGAGCTCGCGGAGCGAGAGCCGGCCGGCGTCCTTGATGTTGGGCACGATCAGCCCACGCTCGGTCGCCGCCGCGATGCCCAGGTTGACGTAGTCCTTGACGATGATCTCGTCGCCGGCCCAGGTCGAGTTGACCATCGGGTGTCGCTTGGCCGCCAGCAGGATCGCCTTGGCCACCAGCAGCAGCGGCGAGATCCGCACGTCGCGCCAGTCGGGCAGCGCCCGCAGCCGGTCGATCACCTGCATCGTGCGGGTCATGTCGACGGTGAGGAACACGGTGACGTGCGGCGCGGTGAACGCCGACGCCACCATGTTCTCCGCGGTCAGCTTGCGGACGCCCTTGACCGGGATGCGCTGCTCGCGCTCCCCGGCCGGGATCGCCACCACCGGCGCGGCCGCGACGGCACCACCGCCACCGCCGTTCTGGGCCGCCAGCACGTCATCACGGGTGATCGAGCCGAGGGGGCCCGACCCGACCAGACCACGCAGGTCGACACCGAGATCCTTGGCCAGCTTCCGCACCGGCGGCTTGGCCAGCGCGACCTGGTCGGTGCGTCCGGCACCGGGGGCGGGTGCCGGCGGCTCGACCGGAGCAGCCGGAGCCGGCACCACCGGTGCCGGAGCGGCCGCGGCCGGCGCAGGAGCGGTGTCGCCCTTGCGCGGCCGCCGCTTCGCCGACGGCGTCTTCGGCCCGTAGCCGACCAGCACCGCGTTGGCCTTGGGCGCCGGGCTGCCGATCAGACCAGGCTCGACGGCACCCTCGGTCGGTGCGACGTCGACCGCGGCCAGCGAAGCGGCGGACGGTTCGAGGTCACCCGCGGTGGGGTCGGTATCGATCGAGATGATGGGGCTGCCCACCTCGACGGTCGTACCCTCGGGGTGGTGGATCTCGACGACCTTGCCGGCCCACTTCGCCGGGATCTCCACGGCCGCCTTGGCCGTCTCGACCTCGACGATCGGCTGGTTGAGCTCGATCTCCTGGCCGACCTCGACGAGCCACTTGATGATCTCGCCCTCGACCAACCCCTCACCGAGGTCGGGCAGGTTGAACGTTTTCATCCGGGACATCGCGGTCACCAGCCGAAGGTACGGTCGACGGCGTCGAGCACCCGGTCCAGGTCGGGCAGGTACTCCTCTTCGACCCTAGCCGCGGGGTACGGCGTGTTGGGCGCGGTCACCCGCAGCACCGGGGCCTCCAGGGAGTAGAAGCACTCCTCGGTGATCCGGGCGGCCAGTTCGGCGCCCAGGCCGACGTTGCTCGGCGCCTCGTGCACGACCACGCAGCGGCCGGTGCGCTTGACCGACTCGTACACCGGAGCCAGGTCGAGCGGCGAGAGCGTCCGCAGGTCGATCACCTCGAGCGAGCGCCCGTCCTCCTCGGCCGCGGCGGCCGCGTCGAGCGAGGTGCGCACCATCGGCCCGTACGCCAGAACGGTCACGTCCGTGCCGGCGCGCACCGTCTTGGACGCGTGCAGCGGGTATGCCGAATCCAGGTCCAGCCCGAGCTCGACGTCACCCTTCTCCCAGTAGCGCCGCTTCGGCTCCAGGAACACGATCGGGTCGTCGGACGCGATCGCCTGCTGGATCATGTAGTGCGCGTCCTCCGGCGACGAGCACGCGACGACCTTGAGACCGGCGGTGTGCGCGAAGTAGGCCTCGGGCGACTCGGAGTGGTGCTCCACCGCGCCGATGCCGCCGCCGAACGGGATGCGGATGACGATCGGCAGCCGCACCTTGCCCTGCGAACGGAAGTGCATCTTCGCCACCTGCGAGACGATCTGGTCGTACGCGGGGTAGACGAAGCCGTCGAACTGGATCTCGCAGACCGGGCGGTAGCCACGGATCGCGAGGCCGACGGCGGTGCCGATGATGCCGGACTCGGCGAGCGGGGTGTCGATCACCCGGTCCTCGCCGAAGTCCTTCTGGAGGCCGTCGGTGATCCGGAAGACGCCGCCGAGCTTGCCGACGTCCTCACCCATGATCACGACCTTGGGGTCGTTCTCCAGCGCCCGCCGCATGCCGGTGGTGAGCGCCTTACCGATTGTCAGCTTCTCGGCCATCAGTGCGCGCTCCCCTCGAACGAGGCCTGGTATTCCACGAACCGCTCGCGCTCTTTGTCGACCAGCGGCGAGCCGTTGGGGTAGACGTTGTCGAACATCGTCACGGGCGCCGGGTCGGGCATCTCGAGCACCCGCTCGCGCAGGTGCAGCGACTCCCGCTTGGCCTGCTCGTCGACCTCGGCGAAGAAGGCGGCGTCCGCGATCTGCTCGCGCTCCAGGAAGGCGCGTACCCGCTTGATCGGGTCCTTGGCCTGCCACGCCTCGACCTCGCTCGCGATGCGGTAGCGGGTCGGGTCGTCGTTGGTCGTGTGCGCGCCCATCCGGTAGGTGTAGGCCTCGATCAGGGTCGGACCCTGGCCGAGCCGGGCGTGGTCGAGCGCGGCGCGGGTCACCGCGTAGGTGGCGAGCACGTCGTTGCCGTCGACCCGGATGCCGGGGAAGCCGAAACCGCCGGCGCGGCGGTAGAGGGGGATGCGCGTCTGCCGCTCGAGGGGCTCGGAGATCGCGTACTGGTTGTTCTGGCAGAAGAAGACCAGCGGGGAGTTGAACACGCCCGCCCAGATGAACGCCTCGTTGACGTCACCCTGGCTGGTGGCGCCGTCGCCGAAGTAGGCGATGACCGCCTCGCCGTCGTCGGTGCCGGTCTTGCCGTCCATCGTCACGCCCATGGCGTACCCGGTGGCGTGCAGGGTCTGCGCCCCGATGACGATCGTGTACATGTTGAACTTGAACTCGTTGGGGTCCCAGCCGCCCTGGTCGACGCCGCGGAACAGGCCCAGCGGCATGATCGGGTCGATGCCGCGGCAGTAGAGGACGCCGTGCTCGCGGTAGGTCGGGAACGCCATGTCCTGCGGGCGCAGCGCGCGGCCGGAGCCCACCTGGGCGGCCTCCTGGCCCAGCAGGCTGGCCCAGATGCCCAGCTCACCCTGGCGCTGGAGCGCGGTGGCCTCGGCGTCCAGCTTCCGGACGATCACCAGGTCGCGGTAGAGACCGCGGTATTCCTCATCGGTGAAGTCGGCGCGGTAGACCGTGCCGTCGGATCCGGTCACCGACTCGATCCGCTCACCCTCAGGGGTGAGCAACTGGACAAGCTCCCCGTCGGGGGGCGAGCCTCCCTTGGCCATCGTGTCTCCCTGTCTGTGGTGCGGCGCCGGGGGTGTCCCGGCTGCGCAGCTTGTCGCCTGCCGGCTGTGCCGACCGGCCCTGTCTCACCGCGCCTGACCCGGTGGGGCCGCCGCGCGGTTGGGAGCCGACATCGCGTTCCGCGCCCGCCGCAGGAAGGTGCTTGAGGCCTCGGCCACGTTGCCGTCACCTCCCATCCTCGCATTGCCGGAGGCGGTCCCACAGGTTGGTTGACACTCTCCATGATCGTGCTGGGGCTGGTCCAGCATGGTGAAAGTTGGCACATAGACACGCTGTGCATGACTGGCAAACCGAGCGTAACTGCGCGACCCTGGTTGGTGGACGCGATGACCGAATAGGACTGATTGCCCCCGGTTGGTTCTCGCCGCGTTCCCAGGCTGTTCATCAAGCAGACGAGGAGTTCGGCCGTGCCGGACCAGGCCCCGTGGCCGCCGCCGGGCGGTCGACATCGCGCCGCCGGACTGTCCGGCCCGGCGCGGCGCTACGCCGTGATCGTCCTGGCCCTCGCGGTGACCTCGTCGTTGCCGGTCCTGGCCGCCATCGGGCCCGGGGCCGACTCGATCGGCACCGTCGTCGCGGGGCACGACCTGGGCGCGACCACGCCGTTCATCGCGCCGCCGTCGCCGGACCCGGTGGTCGTGATCCCGCTGCGGCCGGGCGTGGTGGAGCAGCCGCCGCCGATCACCCGGCTGCGGGCACCGACCGGGTTGGCCGCGCCGCCCCGTCAGCCCGTGCGCCAACGGACGGGCGTGCCGGCCGGGCGCGCGCAGAAGCCGGAAGCCCGTCGCGTACGTAAGCCGGAAGCCCGGCGCGTGCGGCACCCGGAGGCCCGGGTGGCGCCGCGCCGATCGGCGGCGAAGCCGCAGCGCGTCCGCAAGGGGCCCACGCGGGTGGTCCGCAAGCTCGAACTCTGGCGTCGCCCGCCGGCGTCCGTCCTCTGCCGGCCGGGCCGACATGGCCACGGGCACCGGCACTGGCGCCGGTGACCCTCAGCCGCGCGCGGTGTGCGTCTCCACCAGCGGCGCGGAACCCCGCCCGCACTCGTCCCACGGCCCGCTGTAGCGGTGCACGGCGATCCCGCTCGTCCGCAGGTCCTCGGCCTTCCCTGGGTCGAGGAACGCGGAAGCCGACGAGATCGACGGGTTGTGCCCGATGAGCACGACCGTGTTGACCGCGTCGTCCACGGCCTGGATCAGCGCGACGAGGTCGTCCTCGTCGCCGTCGTAGACCTCGGCCCGGTAGTCGACCTCGGGCGACGGCGGGTCTTCGGCCGCGTCGGCCATGCCCAGCGCGATCCCGTGCCAGGTCTGCCGGGTCCGCTTCGAGGGAGAACAGATCACCAGCTCAGGACGGACGGACCGGTGCGCGAGCCAGGCGCCGACCGCACCCGCGTCGGCATGGCCCCGCGCGGTGAGCGGCCGGTCGACGTCGGCCACCCCGTCGGGCCGGTCGGCCTTCGCGTGCCGCACCAGCAGGATCCGCCGCTCACTCATGCCGACAAGCTTGCCTGATTGACGCGGCGCGCACATGGGTAAGACGGACGGTGCCCGCCTGCTCTACGCATCTCGAAGGAGGCGACCACAGTGGGCATTGGTGGCAGCATCTTCCTAATCGCGGTCGGCGCGATCTTCACGTTCGCGCTCGACGTCAACGTCGGCTGGCTCGACCTCGACGTCGTCGGGTGGGTCCTCATGCTCGCCGGCGTCGCCGGCCTCATCCTGACCACGTGGTTCTGGCAGAGCCGCCGGCGGACCACCGTCGTGCGCGACACCCGAGCCAACCCGTACGGCACGACCGCCCCGCCGCCCCCCGCGGCGCCGGCCCCGGGCCGGGTCGAGGAGTACCACGAGGTGCGCCGCGACGACCGGGCCTACTGACCGTCCTCGAACAGAAGAGTGGCCCCCCACCTGGCGGGGGCCACTCTTTGTGTCTCTGGCGTCAGGCGAACAGCGCCAGGTAGATCGCCACGTGGTGGCAGATCGCCGCGATCAGCGTGCACGCGTGGAAGAACTCGTGGTGGCCGAACACCGTCGGCCACGGGTTGGGCCGGCGCATGGCGTAGAAGACCGCACCCACCGTGTACGCCACGCCGCCCGCGAGCAACAGCAGCAGGCAGGCCACGCCGCCGTTGCGCAGGATGTCCGGGATGACGGCCAGGGCGACCCAACCGAGCGCGAGGTAGAGGGGCGCGGACAGCCACCGCGACCCGTGGGGTCTTAAAAGCTTGAGCGTCACCCCGCCGAGGGCACCCGCCCAGACGATGCCCAGGATGATCGTCGCCGTGCGGGTCGGGAGCAGCAACACGGCGAACGGGGTGTACGTGCCGGCGATGAACACGAAGATCATCGAGTGGTCGAGCCGGCGCATGATCTGGTAGCCGCGCTCCGACCAGACGCGGCGGTGGTACAACGCGCTGGTGCCGAACAGGGCACAGACGGTGACGCTGTAGACGACACAGCTCACTAACGGGGACCAACCCGGCCGGGTCGCCGCGATGGAACAGAGCACGACTCCCGCCACGACGGCGACGAACGCCGCGTACGCGTGGAGCCACCCGCGCATGCGCGGCTTGCCCAGGTCGACCGGACGCATCCGGGAGCTCGTGGACGTCGTCACGGGCTCAGGCTACCGACCCGGGCTGTGCGGTCGCTGGAAGACCGCCTGGTAAGGCGGGTCGACAATGGATCAGTGCACATCCGACCCGTGGGCACCACCGCCCTGTTGATCGAGTGCCCGCCGGCCGAGGTCGAGGCCTGGCGGGCCGAGTTGTGGCGCCGCCGTGCGGCCGGCGAGCTCGCCGCCGCCGAGATCGTGCCGGGCGCGCGGACCGTGCTGATCGACGGGCTCGACGACCCGGCCGCCGTGGCCGCGCTCGTCGCGGGCTGGGCGCCGCCACCACCCGCCGACACCGCGGTCGGCACGCTGCTCACGATCCCGGTCGTGTACGACGGACCCGACCTCGCCGATGTTGCCGCACTGTGGTCGGTGCCCGTACCCACCGTGATTCATCGGCTCGCCACGACGGAGTTCCGCGTCGCCTTCTGCGGCTTCGCTCCTGGTTTCGGCTATCTGACCGGCTTGCCGGCGACGCTGGCGGTGTCCCGGCTCGCCACTCCCCGCACGTCGGTCCCGGCGGGCTCGGTCGGGCTCGCGGGCCCGTACGCCGGGATCTATCCGACCGCCTCCCCCGGCGGCTGGCGGCTCGTCGGACGCACCGACGTGACGCTGTTCGACGTCTCGCGAGAGCCACCGGCGCTGCTGGCGCCGGGCACGGCGGTGCGGCTGGTGGCGGCGTGAGCCTCGAGGTCGTCCGGGCCTGGGCGTTGACGACGGTGCAGGACCTGGGGCGTCCCGGGTACGCGCATCTCGGCGTGCCGCGCTCCGGGGCGCTGGACGCGCCCGCGCTGCGGCGGGCGAACGCGCTGGTCGGCAACCCGCCGTCGGCCGCGGGCCTGGAGACGACGCTGCTGGGGTGCTCGTTCCGGCTGCCAGCGGGCGGGGTGATCGCGGTGACGGGCGCGCCCGCCCGGATCACGGTCGCGGGCGCGGCGGCCGCCTTCGACGTGGCGGTGTCGGTGGCGGCTGGCGCGCTGGTCGAGATCGGCCGGGCGACCGCAGGGGTGCGCTCGTACGTCGCGGTGGCCGGCGGCGTCGCGGTGCCGCCGGTGCTCGGCAGCCGGTCGACGGACACGCTCTCGGGCCTGGGCCCACCCCGCCTACGCGACGGCGTCGTCCTGCCGGTCGGGCCGAGCCAGCCGATCGAGCCGCACGGCATCCCGGAGGGGTCGGGCGCGGGCGCGGCTGGCCGCGTTCCGGCGGAGGTCACGTTGGCGGTGCGGCTCGGGCCGCGGGACGGGTGGTTCACCGCGGCGGCGGTCGAGACGCTGCTGACCACCGCGTACACCGTGAGCCCGAACAGCAACCGGGTCGGCGCGCGGCTGGCCGGCGCGGCGTTGACCCGCGCGGACGCCGGCGAGTTGCCCAGCGAGGGTGTCGTGCTCGGCGCCGTCCAGGTGCCGGCCGACGGGCAGCCGCTCGTGTTCCTGGCCGACCACCCGACCACCGGCGGATATCCGGTGATCGCCGTGGTCACCGACGTAACCGCCCTGGCCCAGGCCCGTCCGGGCAGTACCGTCAGATTTCATGGACCTGAACGCTGACATGGCCGAGGGCTTCGGCATCTGGCGGCTGGGCGACGACGACGCGCTGCTCGACGTGATCACGTCGGCGAACGTCGCGTGCGGCTTCCACGGCGGCGACCCGGTGACGATGCGCCGGGTCTGCGCCACCGCGGCCGCCCGGGGTGTCGCGGTGGGCGCGCAGGTCGGCTACCGGGACCTGGCGGGTTTCGGACGGCGCCGCATCGACTACGCGTTCGACGAGCTGCGGGACGACGTGATCTACCAGATCGGGGCGCTGGACGCGTTCTGCCGGGTCGCCGGCAAGGCGGTGCGTTACGTGAAGCCGCACGGCGCGCTCTACAACGTCGCTTCCGTCGACGAGGCGCAGGCGGCGGCCGTGGTGGCCGCGGTGCGCGACTACGACCGCTCGCTGCCGGTGCTCTGCTCGCCCGGGTCGACGCTCGCCGAACTGGCCGTCGGCGCCGGGCTCACGGTCGTCGCGGAAGGCTTCGCCGACCGGGCCTACGAGCCCGACGGCCGCCTCGTCTCCCGCTCCCACCCGGGCGCGGTGATCCACGACCCGGAGGCGGTCGTGCAGCGCGCACTCCGCCTGGCCCGCGAGGGCACCGTGGTGGCGGTCGACGGCACGGTCATCCCGGTCCGGGTCGCCTCGATCTGCCTGCACGGCGACACACCGGGCGCGGCCGAACTGGCCCGCCGCATCCGCGACGCCATGACCGCGGCGGACGTCCCGCTCAGCCCTTTCGCCAGCGCCTAGCCCGAGGGCCGATCAGACCCGCAGCCCCACGTGGAGCCTCCGGATCCCCGGGGCCGCGCCGGCCGGTCAGCCCTCGTCGAGGCCGCGGAGGACGAGTGCCACCCGGTGGGTGCCGTCGGTGGTCACCTGGATCGGGACGCCCCAGTCCTGGCGGGTCAGGTGGCAGGCCGCGTGCTCCGCCTCGGCGTCGCAGGTCGCCGCCTGGGCCACGACCTGCAGCACCCCGCCCGCGACTCCGTCCGCGATCACCAGGCGGCGGCTCAGGTCGGTGGTCGTACCGTCGCCCTCGATGAGCAACTCCGGCGGCGACGCCGAGACCACCAGGCGGGTCGACGGCCCGAACGACTCGTCCAGCTTCTGCCCCGGCGCCGGCGTGAAGATCACGTCGAGCGTCACCTCGCCGGCCGCGACCAGCGTGGGTGGGCGCTCCGTGCGGTGGCGGGTGCCGGGCGCGGACGAGCCGCCCGCCGCCGCCAGCGCGCCCGCGCCGAGTGCCGTGACCCGGTGCCCGGCCGACTCGACGACCAGCACGTCGCCGGCCGGGGTGACGACGATGCCGCTCGGCTCCGCCAGGCCGTCGGCCACCGTCGAGACCGCGTTGGCGACCGGGTCGAACCGGCGTACCGCTCCGTTGTAGGTGTCCGCGACCAGCACCGAGCCGTCGGCGAGCGCGCAGACCCCGAGCGGGTGCTGGAACAGCGCCTGATCGGCCGGCCCGTCCATGTGACCGAAGTCGAACAGCCCCTGGCCGACGGCGGTGTGCAGCACGCCGTCCTCGACGTAGCGCAGCGCGCTGGTCTCACTGTCGGCGATCCAGAGCCGGCGCCCGTCGGCCGAGGTGGACAGGCCGGACGGTTGAGCCATCCAGACGTCGGGCAGCGGGCCGTCGCGGAGGGCCTCGACCGTCGTGCCCGCGTACACGCCGGTGGTGCGCTTGATCGGGTCGTACCACCAGAGCTGGTGGATGCCGGCCATCGCGACGACGAGCCGGTCGTCGTACCAGGCGACGTCCCATGGCGACGAGAGATCGCTGGCCAGGGCGTCGTGCGCGTGGTCGTCCGGCGTCGACCGCCACTGCCGGCCCGTGCCGGCGATCGTGACGACCTCGCCGGTGGCCAGCGTGAGCCCGCGCAGCAGGTGGTTGACGGTGTCGGCGACGACGACGTCGAAACCGACCGCCGCCGCGGTCTCGGTCGGCAGCAGGCAGAGCCCCTGGGGCTCGGAGAACGACGCGGTTTCGGGGCCGCCGTCGGCGTGGCCGCGGGTGCCGGTGCCGATCCGGCGCACGACCGTCTCGCCGTCGGGCTCGAGCTCGACGAGCGAGTGCCGGGCCGAGTCGGACACGAGCAGGTTGCCGCCGGGCAGCACGACGGCCTTGCCCGGGAAGCGCAGCGTGGTGTGGGGCTCCGCGGGCGCGACGTAGGGACCGTCGCCGCGATGCAGGGTGCCCTTGGCCTCGTGGGTGGCGACCAGCTCGTCGATCAGCCGGCCGAGCCCCTCGGCGTGCCCCTCACCGGCCATCGTCGCGACGACGTACCCCTCGGGGTCGACGACGGTGAGCGTGGGCCACGCCTTGGCGGCGTACTGGTCCCAGGTGACGAGGTCCGGGTCGTCGAGCACGGGATGATCGACCGCGTACCGCTCGACGGCGGCAGCCAGCGCCGAGGGGTCGCGCTCGTGCTCGAACTTCGGCGAGTGCACCCCGATGACGACGAGCACGTCACCATATTTTTCCTCGAGCGGCCGCAGCTCGTCGAGCACGTGCAGGCAGTTGATGCAGCAGAAGGTCCAGAAGTCGAGCAACACGATCTTGCCGCGCAGCTCGCCGATCGACAGGTCCTTACCGCCGGTGTTCAGCCAACCACGGCCCTTGAGCTGGGGCGCCCGCACGCGAGGAGTCACCGGTCAATCCTGCCAGGCACCGGCGCCGCCAGCTCAGGTCGGTGGGTCAGAAGGCCTCTTCCGGGAGGTCCATCACGTCCAGGGTCGTCGCCTCGATGATGCGGCGGTCCGCGCCCAGCCGGGGTAGGACCTCGCGGGCGAAGAAGCGAGCCGCGGCGACCTTGCCCGCGTAGAACGCGTCCGGGCCCTCGGCCAGCTTGCGCAGTGCGACGTCCGCTTGGCGCTGCAGGAGCCAGCCGACGATCAGGTCGCCGACCGCGAGCAGGAAGCGGCGGCTGGTCAGGCCCACCTTGTAGAGCGCGCGCGGGTCCGTCGCCGCCTCGCCGAGCCAGCCCGTCATCGTGCCGAGCATCGACTGGGTCTCGGCCAGCGCCTTGCCCAGCGCGACCCGCTCCTCCTTGAGCTGGCCGTTGCCGCCCTCGGACTCGATGAACTGCGCGATCTCGCCGGCCACCGCCAGGAGGCCCGTGGCCTGGTCCTTCACGATCTTGCGGAAGAACAGGTCCAGGCTCTGGATCGCGGTCGTGCCCTCGTACAGCGTGTCGATCTTCGCGTCGCGGACATATTGTTCCAGCGGGTAGTCCTGCAGGAAGCCCGAGCCGCCGAAGGTCTGCAGGGACTCCGAGCCGAGCAGCTCGTAGGCCCGCTCCGAGCCGAGGCCCTTGACGATCGGCAACAGGAAGTCGTTGACCCGCTTGGCCAGCTTCTCGCCGTCGGCGTCGCCGGCGTGTGCGGCTAGCTTGATCTTGTCCTGCCAGGTCGCGGTGTAGACGACCAGGGCGCGCATGCCCTCGGCGTACGACTTCTGCAGCATCAGCGACCGGCGGACGTCCGGGTGGTGCGAGATGGTCACCCGCGGCGCGGCCTTGTCGATCTGGCGCAGCAGGTCGGCGCCCTGCACGCGGGACTTCGCGTAGTCCAGCGCGTTGAGGTAGCCCGTCGACAGCGTGGCGATCGCCTTCGTGCCGACCATCATCCGGGCGTACTCGATGATCAGGAACATTTGCCTGATGCCCTCGTGCACGTCGCCCATCAGCCAGCCCTTGGCCGGGACGCCGTGCTCGCCGAAGGTCAGCTCGCAGGTGTTGGAGACCTTCAGGCCCATCTTGTGCTCGACGTTGGTGGCGTAGACGCCGTTGCGCTCGCCCAGCTCGCCGGTCTCCTCGTCGAAGTGGAACTTCGGCACGACGAACAGCGACAGGCCCTTGGTGCCGGGGCCGCCGGCGCCCTCGACGCCCACCGGCCGGGCCAGCACGTAGTGGACGATGTTCTCGCTCAGGTCGTGCTCGCCCGAGGTGATGAACCGCTTGACGCCCTCGATGTGCCAGGAGCCGTCGGGCTGCGGGACGGCGCGCGTGCGGCCGGCGCCCACGTCGGAGCCGGCGTCGGGCTCGGTGAGCACCATCGTCGACGCCCAGCCCTTCTCGATGAACAGCTCCGCCCACCTCTTCTGCTGGGGGGTGCCCTCGCGGTGCAGCGTGGTCGCGAAGGACGGGCCGGACGCGTACATCCAGATCGGCGCGTTGGAGCCGAGGATCAGCTCGGCGAGGGACCACCACAGGGCGCGCGGCGCCGACGTGCCGCCGAGCTCCGTCGGCAGGTCCAGGCGCCAGAACTCGTTGTCCATGAAGCGGTGGTACGAGCGACGGAACGCCTCGGGCAGCGGGGCGCTGTGCGTCGCCGGGTCGAACACGGGCGGGTTGCGATCGCTGTCGGCGTAGCTGGCCGCCAGGTCCTCGCGGGCGAACCGGTCGAGCTCGACCATGAAGTTGCGCGCGATGTCGGCGTCGATCTCGGCGAACGGGGCGCGACCGAGCACCTGGTCGGCGCCGAACACCTCGAAGAGGTTGAACTCGATGTCGCGCAGGTTGCTCTTGTAGTGCGTCATGTGCGTCGGTCCCCGATCCGGCAATCGTTGGTTACCCGTGAGTAACCCAGGTTATTACCTGCGAGTAGCTCTCATAAAGAGGGTCGCTCGGTGACCGCCGCCACACTACTTCTATCGTGCCGTCCTATTTAGGAGCCTTTATAGCGTTATGGGGGTCAATATTGGGTGGAGTCAAGTCGGCGCGCCGACAGTCGCGTCACCGTTAGCAGCCGGGGCTCGTTTGGTGGTTACCCGCGCCGGACGGCGCTCGACGCAGGAGGACCCCGATGACTCTCGCCCATCTCGCTGCCCTGCTGGTCAACCCGCGCGCCGGCTACGTCGGCCGGCACCGCGCGCCCGAGTCCGACCGGACGGCAGCCGCCGCTGTCCGCCTGCCGCGCCTGGCAGCCGTCAAGCAACCCTGAAGAGGGTTACTCGCTGCCCACTTCCCAGCTGGGGATGCTGGCGGTGGTGACCGGCCGTTGACCGGCGTATTCCATCAGGACGACGGCGATGTCGTCGTCGAGCCGCCCGTGGACCCACTCGACCAGCGCCGTCTCCAATGAGGCCAGCCCGTCGCCGACCGTGCCGTGGCCGAGCAACCGCCACGCGCGGTCGGCGATCGGGAAGAACTCGCCCTCCCGGCGCGCCTCGCCCAGGCCGTCGGTGAACAGCAGCAACCGGTCCCCCGGCTCGAGCCGCTCGACCCGCGGGCGGACCACCGGCATGAAGCCCAGGGGCGGCGCCGGCGCCGGCGGCTCCAGCGGGATCACCTCACCCCGCCGCAGCAGCAGCGGCGCCGGGTGTCCACAGTTGACGATCGTCAGCGTGCCGCCGCGCTCCTCGACCATCGCCGCGGTCACGAAGTCCTCGTCGCCGACGCTGCGCGCCACGGCGCGGTCCAGGTCGGCCACGATCGCGCGCAGGTCCGCCCGCTCGTAGGCGACGTGCCGGTAGGAGCCGAGCACGATGCTCGCGGTGCGGACCGCGTCGAGGCCCTTTCCGCGTACGTCGCCGATGATGATCCGCACGCCGTACGGCGTGTCGAGGCACTCGTAGAGGTCGCCGCCGATCTCGGCCGTGGCGGTGGCCGAGATGTAGCGGCCGGCGACGGAGAGCGAACCGATCTGCGGTCCGACCGGGCGCAGCACGGCCTGCTGTGCCACCTGGGCCAGTTTGGAGAGTTCGGCGATCCGGGCGGCCTGGCGCTCGCGGATCTGCGCGACCACGGCCGCGATCGCCGTGGCCAGCGCGACGCCGGCGACGTTGACCCCGGTCGCGATCGTCATGCCCTTGGCGGCGACGGCGAACGAGATGCCGACCACGGTGGCGAGCACGCCGACGACCAGCACCATCCGCCAGGAGGCGAACGCCGCGGCGAGGAACGGCGCGGCCGCGACGAGGCCGACGTAGTTGGCCCCGCTGCCGTCGGCGATCTCCACGGCGGACACGATCGCGAGCAGCACGAGGGCCGCGCCGAGTCCGGCGCGGGAACCAGGGCTGAGCGGGCGGCGGCCCGTCGTGGAGAACTGCATGGGTACGCCGAACAGCATGCCTGATCCCGGTGCGGTACAGAACGAAGTTGGCCCCTCGGCCATCCGGTTCTGACCAACCCGGTCAGTTCAGTCAGTTGCCGAGGACGTCGTACTTGACGGTCAGCTCGCCCTGGCTCAGCGGGGCGATCGCGCGGAACGCGGCGCGGGACAGGTCGATGCAGCGCCCGGAGACGAACGGGCCGCGGTCGTTGATCCGGACCACGACGGACTTGCCGTTGTCCGGGTTGGTCACCCGTACGCGCGTGTTGAAGGCCAGCGTCTTGTGCGCGGCCGTGAGCGCCTCAGGGTTGAACGACTCGCCGTTCGCGGTGGTCTGGCCCTCGTCGTAGTACGAGGCGCCGCAGGAGCCGCTGCTGACCACGCTGCCGCCGCTCTCGGGCTTGCTGGTGGTCTTCCGGGCCGGCGTCGGCTTCTTCGAGCTCGGCGAGCGGACGCTGCCCCGCGAGGCGTGCTCGGGCGACTTCGTCGGCGTGGCCTTGGGCTTGGGAGTTGGCGTCGGCGCGGGCGTCGTCACCGAGGGTGACGGCGAGGCCGACGGCGTGGTGTCCACCGCCGATTGTGGAAGATCGATCCGCCCGACCGGGGTCGCGGCCTTCTCCTCGGTCAGCTTGAGTGCCCCGAAAGCGCCGCTGACCAGCAATGCCAGTACGACGACGGCTGTCGCGAGTGGTCCGAACAGCGAGGCTGTCGCCGGTCGCCTGGTATGCCTACCCGCCACGATCTCGGGCTCCTTCCGCCGGGGGTGAACCGTTGCGGACCGTACCGAGCGCGGTACGTCGGATGTCAACGTGATCATTGGCTTTCGCCCGAATATGGACGGAAACGTTCAACCGATCGACTGACCCCACGATGGTCCGTGGGTGCCGGTGTGCAGGATGGTCGTCGTGGCCATCTCTCCACCCCTGCGGGACGACTCGTTGCGCGCCGCCCTCGCGGAGGCGTTCCACTGGTTCGACCCGGGGGCGCACAGCGACCACCTCGTCAGCGACGTGTCCGGTTGGTGGCATTCACCGGAGTTGCTGGCGTCGGTCGGGCCGGGCCTGGCCGCGCTGTTCGCCGACGCGGCGCCGACGCTCGTGGTGTCGCCGGAGGTGACCGGCTTCCTGGTCGGGCCGCTGGTGGCGGTCGCGCTGGGCGTCGGCTTCGCGCCCGCGGTCAAGGACGGCGGTGACCGGCGGCTGGTCGACCGGGTCACCTGGGCGCGCACGCCGCCCGACTACCGCGGCCGGGAGTTGCGGCTGGGCGTGCGGGACCGGCAGATCCGGGGCACCGACCGGGTGCTGGTGGTCGACGACTGGGTGGCGACCGGCGCGCAGGTCCGGGCGCTCTACGACGTCGTCGCGCTGCGCGGCGCCACGGCGGTCGGGTGTGCGGCGATCGTCAACGCGGGTCCGCCGCCGCTCGCCGCCGACCTGCGCCTGCGGTCGCTGCTGACCGCCGCGGATCTCCGCTAGTCGCGGTCCCATGCGCCCGGAGTGGGCCGGATGTCGGTTATTCGGCGCCGTGGCGCTCCCGACGACCATTAACGCAGGCAGGGCCAGCTACCACCCGGTGAGTTCACAGACGGGTATAGCGCTATCTGCCATATCGCAGATTGATGTCTACCGGAGAGCCAGGTCCCCGGGTTGCAATGGACGTAGCAACAACCCGGGAGGAGGACAGATGCCCACCTACTATCCCGGTCCGGACGTGCGGATCACCGACACGGCGTTCACGGTCCTGGGCGCCCGCTCGACCCGCTTCCACATCAAGGACCTGGTCGACCCCTACGTCGTGCGCGGGAACCGGCATCCCGCGGGCGTCGTGACCGGCCGCTTCGCCATCGCGTCCACGGTGGCGGGCATCGTCACCTGGGGACTGCACGACTCCCTGTTCCTGCACGTGGCCATGCTGATCGCGATCGCGATCCCGGTGCTGGTCACCGGCGCGTTCCTGCGGGCCGCCCCACGCGACTACCAACTGTGGGCGGTGCACGGTTCGGCCGAGGTCTGCCTCTACAGCAGTACGCACCCCACCCGCTTCGGCCAGGTGCGGCGGGCCCTGGTCCGGGCGGTGGAAGAGCAGAGCCGCCAGCGCTCGGCAGCGAGGTGGCTGCGCGAGATCGAACGCTGAGCTGCCCCTATCGGCGCCGAGGGTGGACCGGCCCACCCTCGGCGTCTAGCTCGTTGATGTGCCAATCTGCGATATAGCAGGTAGCGGGATAGCGGTCAGATGTCTTGCGATGCATAATGTGCGTGACCCGCGCGTCCGGCTGACAGGCGTAACACTGACAACTTACGCTGGCAGGGACATCACTGGCCGAGTTGGCGCAGACAGCGACACGGCAGGTCGCCGTACGCCCGACGCGCGCTCTTATTGGACAGGAGAGCGCCCACGATGGCCGACTCGCCTTACGTAGCACGCCGTCGCGTGCGGTTGGCGATTCGGCGCGCTCGGGATGCCAGGAAGGCCACCCAGGGTGACGTGGCCGAGGCCATGGAGTGGTCGCTCTCGAAGGTCATGCGCATCGAGAGCGGCGAGGTCACGATCTCGCAGAACGACCTGCGCCCGCTGCTGACTTACCTTGGCATCAAGGACAAGGCGCGGGTCGAGTCGCTCGTCGCCGCGGCCAAGCTCTCCAAGCAACGTGTCCAATGGTGGGAAACTCCGCAATATCGTGACCTGCTCACGCCGGCCATCGTTCAGCTCATGGGACTCGAACAGTCGGCGAAGGAGATTCGCTACTTCTATCCCATGGTCGTGCCGGGGCGGTTGCAGACCCCGGCCTATACCCGGGCGGTCCTCGAGACCTTTTCGGGCGAGCTCAGCGAGGAAACCATCGAGGCACGGGTCCGGATGCGAGAAAAGCGCCGCGAGACATTTCTCGATCCCGACGAGCATCCCGACGTTTTCCTCGTCCTCGACGAGTCGGTTCTCTACCGGCAGGTCGGCGGCGCCGAGGTGCTGCGCGAGCAGCTGGAACACCTGCTCACCCTGATCGGCGACCGACGGATCGCCGTGCGGATCATTCCCTTTAAGGAACAGTCGCCGATCCCCATGCTGGCGACCTACGAAATCGTCTCATTGGCCGCCACCGAAGGCGACGAGGACGAAGCCGTGCTTTATCGGGAAAGCGACACCATCGACGAGATCGTCGAGGACAAGGAAAAGATCAGGCGGCATCGGGAGATCTTCGACCGCGTTTGGCACGGTGCGTACGACGAGCAAACCTCGGCGGGGCTGATAAAGGACCACGCCACCGCGTTGGCCTGACCGCTTCACATAACTTTTTTGATCGAAAGGCATGCAACGTTGAACGAGTCGAGTGCGGCCATCTCCTGGCGCAAGAGCAGCCGGTGCGCCTCCGGCGCCTGCGTCGAAGTCGCTGACGCGGTGGGCACGGTGTTGATGCGGGACTCCAAGACGCCGGCGGGTGCGCCGCTGGAGTTCTCCAAGGGTGTCTGGGCTACCTTCATCGTGGATCTCAAAGAAGGACGATTCCACGCAAACTAGCATTCGATCGTGAGCCGCGGCAGCGGCTCACGATCGACCCGTTCTTCAGATGCCACAAACACCATAATTCCCCGTGAATAATGACATTGACCGGCACTCCCTGCGTTCACTCACGTTCCCTGCGTTCACCCGGGTGCTTACCCTAGGCGGTAGGTCACTACTAGGGAGCGTGACTCATGTCCAAAGATCAGAGTCGGGTCAAATGGCTTAGTCGATGCGCGACCGGAGCGTGTGTCGAGGTCGGCGCACTCGACGGTCGCGTGCTCGTGCGCGACTCGAAAGACCCTGAAGGGCCGGTAATGCGGTTCTCTCGCTCAGCGTGGAGCGAGTTCCTCACCGGGGTTCGCGAGGGCGACCTGCGCCGTTGACGCGCCGGCCGCGAACCGTCGTCTCGCGGCCAAGCACCCCTCGTCGGCGCGTTGGCGCCACACCCCCCGATCGGCTCGGGCACGACGGCCGCCGGACCCGTGCACCGAGCCCCCGCCGTTCCGCTGACGGCAGGTGACCGACACCGTTGCGGCGCAGGTCAAGGCGTTGCCCGTGCGACCCCGAAGTCGACATCCCTCGCCTTGACCGCCGCGGCGGTGCGTCCGTGCGTCCGCCTGGCAGGAGGTGCCTCGTCGAGACCACCGTCTGTGTCGTCGGCGGCGGGCCCGCCGGCGTCGTGCTGGGCCTGCTGCTCGCGCGCGCGGGTGTCGAGGTCGTCGTGCTGGAGAAGCACGCCGACTTCCTGCGCGACTTCCGCGGCGACACCGTCCACCCCTCCACGCTGAACCTGCTCGACGAGATCGGGCTCGGCGCGGAGGTCGCCCGCCGACCGGGACGCCGGGTCGAGAGCCTGCGCGCCACGTTCGACGACGGCAGCGTCCGGCTGGCCGACTTCAGCCGGCTGCCGGGCCATCCGTACGTGCTGTTCCTGCCGCAGTGGGACTTCCTGGACGTGCTCGCCGAGGCCGCCGCGCGGCTGCCGACGTTCACGCTGCTGCGCTCGACCGAGGTCGTCGACGTGCTGCGGTCCGACGGCCGGATCGTCGGCGTGCGAACCGCCGACGGCCTGTCGGTGCGGGCGTCCTTGACGGTGGCCTGCGACGGCCGGACGTCGGTGGTCCGGGACCGGCTGGGGCTGCGGCCGCGCGAGTTCGGTGCGCCGATGGACGTGCTCTGGTTCCGGCTCTCCCGGCGCCCCGACGAGCCGGCCGGGCTCGACATGCGCGTGGGCGCGGGCGGTCTGATGCTCTGCATCGACCGTGGCGACTACTTCCAGTGCGCGTACGTGATCGCGAAAGGCGGTTACGACGAGGTACGCGCCGGCGGCCTCGACGCCTTCCGCGCCCGGATCGCCGCGCGGGCGCCGCACCTGGCCGACCGGGTCGGCGAGGTGGCGAGCTGGGCCGACGTCCGGCTGCTGACCGTGCGGCTCGACCGGTTGCGGCGCTGGTTCGCGCCCGGCGTGCTGCTCATCGGCGACGCCGCGCACGCGATGTCGCCGATCGGCGGTGTCGGCATCAACCTCGCCGTACAGGACGCGGTGGCGACCGCCCGCATTCTCGGGCCGGCGCTCGCCGCGGGCCCGGTGTCAGCGGCGGATCTGGCGCGGGTGCAACGCCGCCGGCGCTTCCCGACGGCCGTGACCCAGGCGCTGCAACGGATCGCGCAACGGCGGGTCGTCGATCGCCTGCTGCACACGGCCGGCCCGGTGGGCGTGCCCGCGCCGCTGCGGTTGCTGGACCGCACGCCGTGGCTGCGGCGCCTGGCCGCGCGGCTGGTCGGCCTGGGCATCCGACCGGAGCACGCCGGCCGCGGTTGAACCTGGCGCTCTTGCGCGGTTTGTCGCGACGGGCCAGTGCCGGCGCGGTGGAGCGGCGATGCTGGGCCGGTGTCAGTCCTCATCGGAGTGTTGCTCGCCGTGGGTCTCGTCCTGCCGCCCGTCGTGTGGTGGCGAGGAGCACGGACCCGTCGCGTCGGGCTGGTCGTCGGCAGCGTGCTGGCGGCCTGGGCCGTGGCCACGGTGATCCTGTACTTCGCCGCTCCCGCTTCCCGGCTCGAGATCCTGATCGGCTATCTGCCGATCGCCATGGCGGTGGTCGCCCTCGGCCGCGCGGTGGAGCGGACCCGACTCGGCCGGGCGGAGTGGGACCAGGGTTGGTGGCTCTATCTCGGCTCGCTGCTGCTCGCGGGGTTCGTCAGCTGCTGTTTCGGGCTGATCGCCACCATGTCGAGCAGCGAACCCTTCCTCCCGTCGGCCGACGAGTTGTTGCCGGTGCCGGCCGGCCTCACCGCCGTCGTCAAGGAGAGGGACGCGGGTTCCTGCGGATCAGGGGTGTGCACCCTGTCGATCACCGTGACCGGAAGTGCCGGACAGACACAGGACGAGGTGTACGCGCGGGTCCACGACCACCTGGTCGATCGTGGCTGGGATCTCGACGAGTACAGCGCGGGATGCCGAATGACCGGGTGGCTGATCGGCCGGCGTGAGGTGTGCGTCAAGGTCAGCAATGGCGAAGGAGCGGTCCGGGTCTGGTTCGAGGGGGCGAGGGCCGACCCGCTACCGACACCAGGCGGCCCATGAGGACCGCCTGGCGCCGGAGTCCTCGCACTAGCGGATGGTGACGGTCGCCTGGGCGTTGTTGTTCTGGACGTCGTCCTCCGGCGAGGTGGTGGTCGCCGACGCGGTCACCGTGACCGTGTCTCCCGGGCTCGTGTCGGTGACCGTCGCGGTCAGGTCGAGAACGTCGTTGTAGGGGTTGACCAACTGGTACCGGACGCAGTGCCACGCCGGGTCGGCGCCGTCGAGGACGTCGCAGTACCAGCCGTCGCCGATGTCCTCGGACTGCCGGGTCAGACCCGCCGGCACCGGGACGGTCACGTGCACCTCCTCGGCCGTCATGTTGCCGATGTTCCGCACGTCGACGGCGATCGCGACGGTGTCACCGACGCCGGCCTCGCTGGTGACCTGGAGCCCCGTAACCAGGTCGGTGACGCCACGGATGTAGGTCGCCGTCGCCCGGGCGGTGTTGTCGCCGGTGGAGGTTTCGTTGCTGGCCGTCGACGCGGTCGCGGTGACCGTCGCGAACCCGCCCACCTGACCGGGCGGGAACGCGACGTAGAACCGCAACGTGGCCGCGGTTCCGGCGGCCAGCGTGGCGGTGCCGCAGGTCAGGCTCTGCTGGAAATCGCACTGCCACCCGGCGGGCGGCGAGTTGCCGTCGGTGAAGTACCCGCCGGGCGGCATGGCGTAGCGGACGACCACGTCCTGCGCCGCCTTGGTGCCGGCGTTGCGCACGTCGACCCGGACCGCCACGCCGCCACCGACGTCCACGACGGTGGTGGGATCGGCCGAGGCGCTGACGACGAGGTCGGCTTCGAGACGGCCGTTGGGCTGTCCGTCCCGGTGGTGAAGCGGCATCGCCGTCGCATTCGTTACGCTTGGCGGGTTTCCGATCGGTGTCCTGTTTGGACGCCCTGATGTCGCTCGGCGAATAGGCCGAAAGATCGATTGCCTCCGCCGTCTGCTATACCTACGCTTCGTCTGCCTTCAGGCATTCCCTCTCTCTCCCACGGGGTGATTCATGCGCGCTCTTCGTGGCACCGTTTCGGTTGCCATCGCAAGTGCGTTGATCGTCGCCGCTCTTCCCACGGCCGCCGCGCAGGCGGCACCGCTGGGCGGCGCCAACTCGACGCTTCGTCTCGCCGGCTCGCTCACGGCCTCGCCGGCCCAACTCGACTTCGGCCCGGCCGACCCGAACGTCGACGGCGCACCGCTGAAGGTGACGCTGACCGCGAGCGGCACCGACCCGGTCGTCATGGAGGCGGCGTCGATCGGCGGCGCTACTCCCGGCGCGTTCAAGCTCACGAGCGACGGCTGCGTCGGCAAGACCCTCACCGCCGGCCAGCGCTGTGACATCACGGTCACGCCGCACCCGACGCAGAACGGGTCCGTACAGGCGAGTCTGCTCGTTCCCAACAACGGTCAGACCAACCCGCTCACTGTTCCGTTGGTCGCGAATGGACAGATGACGCCGCGGGGCACGTTCTACCCGTTGATGCCGTCGCGGGTGCTCGACACGCGTATCGGTCTTGGTTCGTCGAAGGCACCGATCGGCGCCAACCGGGCGATCGCCCTGCAGGTGGCCGGTCGCGGCGGCGTGCCGTCGACCGGTGTCGCCGCCGTCGTGCTCAACGTGACGGTGACGCAGCCGACGTCGTCGTCCTACCTCACGGTTTACCCGTCCGGTGTGGCGGTGCGGCCGACCGCTTCGTCGCTGAACTTCCCCAAGGCGTGGACCGGTGCCAACTCGGTCACCGTCGCGGTCGGTGCCGGTGGCAAGGTCGACCTCTACAACGCCAAGGGCGCGACGCACGTGGTCGCGGACATCACGGGCTACTTCGCCTCTGACAACCGGATCGAGAACCACGGCTACACCGTGGGCGGTTCCTACCAGTCGTTCACCCCCGGCCGTTGGGTCGACACCCGCGAAGAGGTGTGGGGCCCGCTGCCCGCCGAGCACTACTTCCAGGCGTACGTGGACTTCGACGAGGAGACCAACCGTCACGTCAAGGCGTTCGCCATCAACGTCACCGCGGTGCGGCCGACCAAGACCGGCTACCTGACCGTGTGGGACGGCAACGAGATGACCCTCCCGGAGACGTCCACGTTGAACTACACGCCCGGGAAGGTCGTCCCCAACATGGCGATCATTCCGGCGTCGACGTGCTACGACTGCGGCGAGACCAACAACGCCCCGATGATCGGCATCTACTCCTCCGCCACGACCCACGTCCTGGTCGACCTCGTCGGGTACTACGACGACTCGACGCTCGGCGCTGGGCTGCGGTACACGCCGATCACCCCCACCCGCATCACGGACTCCCGCACGGGACTCGGCTTCTCGGGCGCGCTGGGGGCC
>NZ_BONE01000043.1 GCF_016862555.1 Asanoa siamensis
CCCTGGCGGGCCACGACGAGCCGGTGGCGCGGCGGGTGGCGAAGCTGTTCGCCCAGGCCCGCCTGACGCCGATCCCGGCGCCGCACGCGGACCCGCCGGGCGCGCTGACCTACGGGGACCTGCTGGTCTCGACGTTCACCCCGCTGCGCCTGCCTTTGACCTGGCCGCGGTTCGCCACGGACCTGGACGCGGCGGCATCGGGCGACGCCTCGGCCCTGCTGACGACGGCCCGCGAGATGCAGACGGCGGCCGGCTTCGAGGCGTCGACGGTTTCCACCTCGATCTCCTGCGGCGACGCCCCGGCCCGGGTGCCCCTCGCGGACTGGCCGGCGCAGATCGCCCGCTTCACGGAGTCGGGCGCGCTCTGGGGCCCGGTCCTGGGCTGGTGGCTGTGGGCCCCGTGCGCGGCCGACTGGCCGGCGAACGCTCCGGACCGCTACGCGGGCCCGTGGAACGCCCGGACGTCGACGCCGATCCTGCTGATGAGCGCGCACTACGACCCAGGCACCCCGTACCGCAACGCCGTGGCCGCGGAACAACGCCTCGGAAACGCGGTGCTGGTCACGCTGGAGGGCTGGGGCCACCCGAGCTACCAGATCCCGAGCGCGTGCATGGACGAGCTACGCACCCGCTACCTGGTGGACTTGACGGTCCCACCCCGCGGCACGACCTGCCAGCCGGACGAACTCCCGTTCGGATAGTCCCGGCCGCGCGGGTTGCCGAACGGGTCCTAGTCGTACCGCGGTGGTCGCCGCGGCCGTGATCCGGCGCCGCCGTCCGACGCAGCTAGCGGCCCCGGCGCGGGCCAGGGCCGCGTCGCCGGTGGAGACCATCACCGGCCGGCGGAACATGGGCAGCCACGTGGAGCCGCCGCCTGCGACGGTGCCGCGCATGCGAGCGGCGTAGCCCTTAGTGTCGCGGCCCGGAGATAGCCCGCAATCCCGGCCACGCGGCGCCGTTGAAGACGCCGCCGCCCCAGCCGCCGAGTTCGCAGACCTCGCCGGGCCGGGACGTTCGAACCGACCAGGCCGCCGCCGCCCCAACCGCCGAACCCCGAAACCCCGCCGGACCGCAACACCCGAACCAACCGGGCCGCCGCCGCGCCTGCGGGCGTGTGCCATGCCCGCCAGGACGGCCGAACCATCACTCTCCGACGCCGGCGCACCTGCGCGTGAGCTGTCGCTCCCCTGCCGCGGGGCGGCGCTGCGGGTTGTTCGGTCAGGGGTGGCGGTGTGGCCTTACTGGTACATCTCCAGGCACGGGTCGTCCGGGCCTGCGGGCAGTGGGGACGGTGGCACCTGGGTCAGTTCGACCAGGGCCCACGAGTGGGGGCCGATGCGGGTGTTCGTGCGGTCGTGTTGTTCGACGATCGTGCCCATCGCGTCGAGGGCCCGTAGGCTCTCGGCGAAGTTGTCGCGGCGGGTTGTGGCGTTGAGCATGCCCTCGACGTAGAAGACGCGTTTCGCGCCCGACAGCTTCGCGTAGAGCTCGTCCTGCTTCGACTTCGGGCTGTCCGGCTGGCACAGGCGGACGTTGTGGACGTCGGGGCCGAGGTTCAGGTACGGCTTGTACCAGGTCGTCACCGCGTTGCCGAAGTAGTAGACCAGCACCACGTCGCCCGGCTGGACGCGGTCGGAGACCTCGCGCAGCGCGTCGCGTAGTGCCTCCTTGCCCAGCGGCTGGGCGATCTCCGCGCGGGCCGTGCCCGCCGACGGGCCGGCGACCAGGCCGATGCCGACCGCGGCCGCTACCGCCGCCAGGGCCGCCGCGATCGCCGGGATGCGCTGCCAGGGGTGCGCGCGGCCGCGGCGGTAGAGGGCGACGCTCGCCCGCGCCAGACCGTCGACCGCGGCGACCACCAGGACCACCGTCGGCGCGATCAGGTAGATGGCCGGGCGGCTCACCACCGGGAAGCCGCGCACCGCGCCGCCGCCGACGGCGGCCAGGAAGACCATCAGGAGCATCGCCGCCCAGAGGCGGCTGCGTAGCCAGAGGCTGACCAGGCCGACGACCATGAGGGCGAGCACGAGCGCGCCGTGCCGCCAGCTCATGGGGGCCTCGATGAACTTGCTCCACATGTAGGGGAACCAGTCGAGGTATTCGCGCACGCCGGCGCCCTCGGGGGCCGTGCCGCCGCGGAAGTAGTCGGTCTGGTTCGGGTAGAACGAGAAACGGTGGCGCCACCAGACGAGGAAGACGGCGGTGAGTGCCGCCGGTGCCGACAGTGCCGCCTGGAACAGCGCGTCGGGCCAGGCCCGGCGCAGCGCGTGCAGGCCCACCAGCGCCGCCGTGACCGCGAACATCACCAGGATCGCGCTGAACGAGACGAACACCGCCACGCCCGTCGCCGCGATCCAGGCCAGCGCGAGCCAGGGACGGGCGCGCAGGGCGGGCCACCCGGCCCACCGGATCGCGTCGTGCGCCCACGCGGCGAGCACGATCAGCGCCAGCGCGACGCCCGCCTCCCAGGCGTATTGCTTGGTCTCGCCCGCGTAGACCAGCAGCACCGGCGAGAAGGAGAGCAGCAGGGCGACCGCGACCGCGCCGAACCGACCGATCGCGCGCCGCGCGATCAGGGTGCCGAGGCAGAGCACGGTCAGCGTGCCCACGAAGGGTAGGAACCGCAGCACGCGGTCGCCGGGCCCGACGACCTCGATCATCGCCTTCTGCAGCCAGAGCCAGCCGACCGGCGCGACCTGGTCGTAGGTCAGGTGCCCCGCCAGCTGCAGGAAGGACCGGCGGAGGTTGTTGGCGATCGCCGCCTCGTCCTTCCACATGCCGAGGGCGGTCCACCAGACGCGGGTCGCGCCGACCAGGCCGACGCCGAGCGCCACCGTGAGCAGCACCCGGAACGGCCACTCGCCGAGCCGGGTGAGTCGACCGCGCGGCTGGTCGCCGGACGCCGGAGTCGCCTGGACCGGCACCGCCTCGCGTGTCGCTGTGTCTTCCACTCGCCCCGCTCCACTCGGTCGACGCGGCGGGAATCAGCCGCTGAAGGACTTTAGCGTGACCGGCCAGCCGCGCAGGTGCCCCTGTGGACAAGGGGCTTGCGGACTAACTCTATCTAGGTAGATATTAGGACCATGGCACGTGTACGACGTCCCTCGCCGCAGACCGCCGCCGTGCTCACCGCCCTCGCCGAGGCGGGCGCGGAGTGGAGCCACGGCTACGACCTGTGCCGCGCCCTCGGGCTCAAGGCGGGCACGGTCTACCCGATCCTCATCCGGCTCACCGAGCGCGGCCAGGTCGAGACCACCTGGGAGACCGACCCACCCCGCGGCCGACCGGCTCGGCACCTCTACCGCCTCAGCACCGCGGGCGCCGAACTCGCCCGTGCCCTGGCCACACCAACCCGCGCCACCGACCCCACCCCGGGCACGCCCCGCCTGGCCCCCGGAACCACCTGACCCACGCCCAACCAGGCCGGCCAACGCCCGCCCAGACCGCCGACCGACGCACAACCAGGACGACCGACCCGCGCTGAGCGTCACCCGACCGATGCGCACGCGCGACCGCCCGGCCGCCACGGACCCGAGGCCGGCCGACGGACCACGACCCAGACCTGAATGCCCGTCCGTCCACGGAGGCCATTGATGCTCGGATTCCTCCTGCTCCTGGTCGTGCTCGTGCCGGCGCCCCTCCTCGCGCTGATCCTGCTGATCCTCCGGATACGTGAAGCCGGTGCCGCCAACCCGACAAAGCGCATCCGGGCCGCGCTGCGGGGTGGCACCGCGCGGCCCGTCTGGCCCTGGCTCCTCGCGGCCGCCCTCGTCGCCGCCGCCGGGACCGCCGGAATCGAGCAGGCCTACCTCGTCGCCGTGGCGGACAGGCCGAGCCGCGACTTCGACCTGAGCCTCCTGGCCGTGGTCTCCGGGCAGCTCGCCGTCGTCGGTTGCGCCGCGATGACGGGCCTCGTCGGCGCCTCCGTCGCCCGCGCCCGCGGCTTCGGTGCCGGCACGGTCGCCGGCCTTCTCACCCTCGTGGCCGTCGCCGCCGGCACGTCCGCGGCCCACCTGCCGTTGAAGGCCGCCTACCTCGCCGACCCGACGACCTTCCCCCTCGTCGCGAACCTCGGCCAGGGCGACCTGCTGATGCCGTTCGACGCCTTCCGGTACGCCCTCGTCTGGGCCCTGCCCTGGCCGGTCATCGGCGCCGCGCTGGCAGCCCGGCGCCGGGTGGCGGTCCGCGACCTGCCGCAGCTCCTGCTCGACCTCGCCACCGCCGACCTCCCGGCAGGTCGGGCCGCCTGGGGTGCGGCGCTGCGGGCGGAGCTGGCGGCCATCGACCCGCCGGCCGAGCGGCGGCGGTTCGCCCGCGGTGGTGCGTGGGCCGCCCTGCGCTCCGGCGCGCCGCGCTACGTGTGGCTGCTCGCCCTGGGCGTGTCGGCCGTCGTCGCGGCCGGTACGTTCGCCGCCTCCCGGTGGGAGCTGGCCCACGACCGCGGCGGCGTACTCGACTTCTGGCTCTCCGGGCCCAGTGTCCTGCTGCTCGCGGCGGCGCTGGTCACGGCGCGGCACAGCCGGTCGCTGGGCGCCGGCATCCGCGCCGGTGTCGGATCCGGGCTGGGCGCGTTGCTGGCCGTGGTCGCGGTCGGCATTCCCGAGGCGGTGGTCTGGGCCGATCGGCGGGCGGGCTTCCTCAGCACCGGCGACGCCGTGCCGCCGAGTGTCGAGGCCGCGATTCGCGACGTCGTACGCCCGGAGTTCCTGCTCAGTGTCGTCGTCGTCTGGACCGCCGCCGTGGGGGGCGGTGCCGTCATCGGCGCGGCGCTGAGTCGCCTGCGGGCCCGCACGCTCTGACGGACCGCTCAGGCGCCGGGGCGGACCAGCCCCGACTCGTACGCGAGGACGACCGCCTGGACGCGGTCGCGGAGGCCGAGTTTCGTCAGCACATGGCCCACGTGGGTCTTGATCGTGGTCTCGCTGACCGAGAGCTTCCTCGCGATCTCCGCGTTGGACAGGCCGCGGGCGACCTGCACCAGCACCTCGCGCTCGCGTTCGGTCAGGGTCGCCAGGGCCGGCGGCGTGGTCTCGAGCGGGTCCGGCAGCGCGGCGAAGCGGTCCAGGAGGCGCTTCAGGATCCGCGGCGCGACGACCGCCTCGCCCGCGGCGACGGTGCGGATCGCGGTCACCAGATCGTCGGCGGGTACGTCCTTGGCCAGGAAACCGCTCGCGCCCGCGCGCAGCGCGCCCACCACGTACTCGTCGAGATCGAAGGTGGTCAGCACCAGGACCCGGACCGGCAGCCGCGACTCGACGATCGCGCGGGTGGCGGCCACACCGTCCATTCTGGGCATCCGGACGTCCATCAGCACCACGTCGGGCAGCAGGCGGCGGGCCAGGTCGACCGCTTCCGCGCCGTCGCCGGCCTCGCCGACCACGTCGAGGTCGGGTTGAGCGCCGAGGACCATACGGAAGCCGGTACGCAGCAGCGGCTGGTCGTCGGCGAGTAACACCCGGACCGGCCGCCCAGGTGCCCTGTCCTCCGCCGTCATCGCCACCCCGCTGTCTCGATCCGCCCGCGCGTACACGCTCATCTTTCCGCACCGCCACCATGGAACGCGGCCGGGCGTTTCGTGCCTAAATGATCGGTTATCGGGGAGCGCTGAGGAAAGATCGGACAGCGTGACCACGACTGCCGTGACCGGACCGGCCGCGCGGGCCGTCCAGGTGTGGAAGGTGTACGGGGCCGGCGAGACCGAGGTCGTCGCACTGCGCGACGTGAGCGTCGAACTGGCACGCGGGAAGTTCACCGCGATCATGGGGCCGTCCGGGTCCGGCAAGTCGACGCTGATGCACTGCCTGGCGGGGCTCGACACGGTCAGCCGGGGCGAGGTCTACGTCGGCGACACGCGGGTCACCGGCCTCGGCGACGCGGGCCTGACCCGGCTGCGGCGGGACAAGATCGGGTTCATCTTCCAGCAGTTCAACCTGCTGCCGACGCTGACGGCCGAGGAGAACATCCTGCTGCCGCTCTCGATCGCGGGGCGCAAGCCGGACCCGGAGTGGTACCGCACCGTCATCGACACCGTCCGCCTCGGCGACCGGCTGGGCCACCGCCCGTCGCAACTCTCCGGCGGCCAGCAGCAGCGGGTGGCCTGCGCCCGCGCGCTGGTGTCGCGCCCCGAGGTGATCTTCGCCGACGAGCCGACGGGCAACCTCGACTCGCGCTCGGGCGCCGACGTGCTGACGTTCCTGCGCGACTCGGTGCAACGGCACGGCCAGACGATCGTGATGGTCACCCACGACCCGGTCGCCGCCTCGTACGCGGACCGCGTCCTGTTCCTCGCCGACGGCATGGTGGTCGACGAGATCCTGAACCCGACGGCGGACGCGGTGCTGGACCGCATGCGGACGATCGACGCGCTGGACGAGTCGCCGATCGCGCCGGGGGCGCCGGAGGTCAGCGGGCCGGCGCCCGAAAGCCGCGGCACGACCGACCCGACCGGCCGCACTCCCCACCCGGGGCCGATGCGGGGCTCCGGCGGCGGTCCGGGGTCGGAGAGTCCACATCGGAACGGGGATGGTCCGGGGGCCGGCGGAGGCTCGACGGAGCCGCGGGATCCGGGCGGACCGACTGCCCGGGCCGTCCCGGGCGCGGGTCGGAAGGACGGGGGCAGGCCGGGTACGTCGGAGGTGGTCGCGCGGACAGCGACGGCGACGCTGACGGCGGCCACGCCCGCACAGCCACAGCCGGTCGCGGCCGCTGCGACACCGCCCGGCGCGAAGGTGACGGCAGCCCAGGGTGACGCCGCGGCGCTTCCCGCCGAGCCGGACACGACCGGGCCGCAGCCGGCGCTCGCCGCGCCCGGATCGCCTCGGGACGCGGAAGCGGACGAACCAAAGGCCGAAACGGCAGAGAAGAAGGATCGCGCGAGCAACACGGGGACGGCCGGCAAGGCAGCCTCCACGCAGGAGAGAGATCGGGCGAGCACGAAGGCGGCCGGCAAGGCGACCGCGCCGGACAAGGCGCGGACGGACGAAGGAACAGCCGACTCGCGCGGTGTGGAAGGGGCCGGCTCCGACGCCGGAGAGGTGAGTCCGCGGGACGGTGAGCGCCGGGCCCAGGGTGGGCCGACGCGGCGGAAGTCGGCCGGCGCCGCCGGGCCACGGCCGGCCGCGTCCCGACCGCCGAGGGGCAAGCAGCGCAAGCGAACCGGCCCCACCGACCCGTCCCCCACCGACCAGCCCGAGCCGGGCACGGGCGCAGCAGACCAGACCGCGACGCCGCGCAAGGCCGCCAAACGCGCCGCCGCCCGCAAGCCCACACCGCCACCAGACAAGTCCATCATGGACGACGAGCGGCCCCAGCCGCCCACAACCGGCCAGGGGTAGGCCATGTTCCGGTCCATGTTGCGCGGGCTGCTCACCCACAAGCTGCGGCTCGCCCTGTCGGCGCTGGCGGTCGTACTCGGCACGATGTTCATGTCCGGTGCCTTCGTCGCCGGCGACACGTTCGCGCAAGGGTTCACCGCGCTCTTCTCCACCGTCAACCAGAACATCGACGTCGAGGTCACCGCCAAGGACACCACCCCCGGTGGGCAGGCGCAGCAGCTCGGTACGCCGACCGCCCTGCTCGACCAGCAGGACGTCGACGCCGTCCGCGGTGTGGACGGTGTCGGCCGGGTCGACCCCGGTGTCTACACCGCCGGCGCGCGGCTCATCGGCGACGACGGCAAGGTGGTCGGTGGCACCGGGCCGCCGCAGCAGGGCATCGCCTGGCAGGACGACGACCCTCTCATCCAGCTCCGGCAGGGGCGCCCGCCCCAGGCCGCCGACGAGATCGCCATCAACCAGGGGCTCTCCGAGGCCAGCGGGTTCGGGCTCGGACAGACCGCGGACGTCATCACGCTCGAGCCGCGTACGCCGTACAGAATCGTCGGTATCTTCGGCTTTCCCGGCGACCGGCCCTCGCTGGCCGGCGAGACGACGGTCGCGTTCACACTGCCGCAGGCGCAGAAGGTCCTGCTCGACGCGCCCGGCAAGTTCACCAGCATCGACGTGACGGCCGCCGGTGGGGTCAGTGACGACACACTGCGCGACCGGATCGCCGCCGCCCTGCCCGACGCGGAGGTGCGGACGGGCGCGCAGGTCGCGCAGGAGCAGCAGAGCGAGACGTCCAGCTTCGTCAACATCCTGAAGACCGGCCTGGTCGTGTTCGCGCTGATCGGCATGTTCACCGGCGCCTTCCTGATCTTCAACACGTTCTCGATGCTGGTGGCGCAGCGGACCCGGGAGCTGGCCCTGTACCGCTCCTTCGGCGCCAGCCGCGGCCAGGTCAACCGCTCCGTCCTGCTCGAGTCGCTGCTGCTCGGCCTGGCCGCCAGCATCGTCGGGCTCGGCCTCGGCATCCTGGTCGGCTTCATCCTGAACCGGGCGCTGCAGGCGTTCATCGACGCGAGCCTGCCGGTCAGCGGCGTCGTGGTCCGGGCGTACGCGGTCGTCGCCACCCTCGCCGTCGGCACCGCCTTCACGGTCGTGGCGGCGCTGATCCCCGCGCTGCGGGCCAGCCGCGTGCCGCCGATCGCCGCGATGCGCGACGCCGTGACGCCGGACAAGCCGCTCGCCCGGCTCACGGCCGCCGGCGGCGTCGTGCTGGCCGCCGGTGGGATCCTGCTCGGCCTCGGCGTGGCCGGCGTCGGCGACCTGCCGACCTGGCTGACGCTGGGGATCGGCGCGGGGCTCTGCTTCCTCGGCATGGCACTGCTCGCACCCGTCATCAGCCGCCCGCTGACGGCCGCGGCCGGCAAGGTGTTCGCCGGGTCGGTCCCGGGCCGGCTGGGCGCCCGCAACACCGGCCGCAACCCGCGCCGGACCGCCGTCACCGCCGCCGCGCTGATGATCGGCGTCGCGCTGGCCACCGGCGCCGGGGTGTTCGCCCAGTCGGCGAAGGCCGGCATCAGCAACGCGTTCGAGCGCGACGTCAACGCCCAGCTCGCCGTGACCACCAGCCTGAGCCAGGGCCCGGGCGCGAACGCCGGCTTCCCGCCGGAGCTCGAGCAGACCATGGCCGCGCTGCCGGGCGTGACGTCGGCGGTCGCCCTGCGCGCCGACACCGTGAGCCTCAACGGCAGCGACCGGTTCGTGCTGGCCGGCGACGCCCAGGCGGCCTCGACGATCTTCAACCTGCGGCCCGTGGCCGGCAACGTCCGCGAGCTGAACCCGGGCGAGGCCCTGCTCACCGAGGACACCGCGAACGCCCTGCGCGTCGGCGTCGGCAACCAGGTCACGATGCGGACCGCCCGCGGCGGGCCGGTCACCCTCGACGTGGTCGGCGTGTTCGAGCCCAACCAGGCGATCTCCAGCTCGCTGATCAGCAGCGCGGACGCGGGCGGCTTCCGGTCGCCGTTCGCCCAGCAGGGCTTCGTGCAGGTGGCCGGCGACAGCCAGGTGCCGCAGGTACGCGCGGAGCTCGACCGGCTGTTCGCCGACAACCCCGAGGTCACCGTCAACGACCAGTCACAGCTCATCGACCAGGCCAACAGCTTCGTCGACATCCTGCTCGGCATCGTCAACACGCTGCTGGCCCTGACGATCATCGTGGCGGTGCTGGGCGTGGTGAACACGCTGCTGCTCTCGGTCTTCGAGCGCACCCGGGAGCTCGGCCTGATCCGCGCGGTCGGGATGAGCCGCGGCCAGATCGGCCGGATGATCACCGTCGAGTCGATCCTGATCTCGGTCTTCGGCGCGATCCTCGGCATCTTCATCGGCGTCGGCCTGGGCATCGCGATCGTGGTCGCGCTCGGCGACGAGTTCCTGTCGCTGACGGTGCCGTGGGGCTACCTGTTGATCACCCTCGCCCTCGCGATCGTGGCGGGCGCCATAGCCGCGGTCCTCCCCGCCATCCGCGCGGCCAGGCTCAACGTCCTTCAAGCCATCGCGTACGAGTAAGGACAGAGGCCCGGGTCCGGTCTGGGGCCGGGCTGCGGCGGGCCCAGGCGCCGCCTGGACGCACGGCGTATTCGCGCAGATACGCTCCGGTATCTACGCGAATCCGCCGGACGCCCAGCCGACACCTGGACTCCGCCTCGCCTCGACCCCAGACCGGACCCGGGCCTCAGGGACAAACCCTGAGGTCAGGTACGGGACACCCGCACCGGAAAATCCGCCTGCCCTCCCCCGCGGGGCGGACGAGAAGGTTGCCGGCGTCGCGCAGCATGGAGTACGCCGGCCGGACCGCCCTGGTCCGGCCGGACCATGACACGAGGGGGACCCAAGGTGACGGCCAGCGATCCGGTGGCGGCCCGCGCGGACGACGTGTGGAAGGTCTACGGCAGCGGCGAGGCGGAGGTGATCGCGCTCCGGGGGGTGAGCGTCACCTTCCAGCGAGGCGTGTTCACGGCGATCATGGGGCCGTCCGGCTCCGGCAAGTCGACGCTCATGCACTGCCTGGCCGGGCTCGACTCGGTGACCAGGGGTGAGGTGCGGATCGGCGAGACCACGGTGACCGGGCTCGGCGACGCCGGCCTGACCAGGCTGCGGCGCGACAAGGTCGGCTTCATCTTCCAGCAGTTCAACCTGCTGCCGACGCTGTCGGCCAAGGAGAACATCCTGCTGCCCCTGGCGATCGCGGGGCGGAAGCCGGACGACGCCTGGTTCGACACGGTGATCCGGACGGTCGGTCTCCAGGACCGGCTCGAGCACCGCCCGGCCCAGCTCTCCGGCGGCCAGCAGCAGCGCGTCGCCTGCGCCCGCGCCCTGGTCGCCCGGCCGGAGGTCATCTTCGCCGACGAGCCGACCGGCAACCTCGACTCCCGCTCGGGCGCCGACGTGCTGGGCTTCCTGCGGGACTCGGTCCGCCAGCACGGGCAGACCATCGTGATGGTCACCCACGACCCGGTGGCCGCCTCGTACGCGGACCGGGTCATCTTCCTGGCCGACGGCGCCGTGGTCGACGAGTTGCACGACCCGTCGCCCGACATGGTGCTCGACCGCATGAAGAAGCTGGACGCGCCGGCCGAGGTGGAGCGCTGATGCTGCGCGCCACCCTCAAGAGCCTGCTGGCCCGCAAGGTCCGGCTGCTGTTGTCCGGCCTCGCGGTCGTACTCGGCGTCATGTTCGTCGCGGGCTCGTTCGTGCTCACCGACACCCTGTCCCGCTCCTTCGACTCGATCTTCTCCGACGCGTACTCCCAGACCGATGTGACCGTGGCCGGCAAGCCCAAGGTCGAGGTCTCGGAGCTCGACGGCGAGTCCGTCCCGGCCCCGGTCCCGGCGTCCGCGGTCGACACCGTGGCGGCGCTGCCCGGCGTGGCGCAGGCGCGCGGCATGGTGGCCGCCGACGGCGCGACCCTGATCGGCAGCAACGGCAAGGCCGTCGGCTCGTTCGGGCCGCCGCAGCTCGGCGAGAACTGGCTGGGCGAGAACGCGCTGACCCAGCTCCGGGAAGGTCGCGGCCCGACCGCGGACGACGAGATCGTCATCAACAAGGGCCTCGCCGAGGCCGGCAAGGTCGCGGTCGGCGACCGGGTCGGCGTGCTCACGCTCGACGCCAAGCAGCGGACGTTCACGATCGTCGGCACGTTCGGTTACAGCGGCGACCGCGACAGCCTGGGCGGCGTCAACGAGATCGCGTTCACCGACCCGGTGGCCCAGCAGCTCATGCTCGGTCGGACCGGCCTGTTCACCAGCATCGACGTCAAGGGCACCGACGGCACCGACCCCGCGACGCTCAAGGAACGCGTCGCGGCCGCGCTGGGTGCCGACTACAACGTGCGTACGGGCGAGGAAGCCGCGGCCGACGACGCGCAGGGCCTCAAGGACGGCCTGGGCTTCTTCAACAACATCCTGCTCGGCTTCGCGGGCATCGCCCTGTTCGTCGGCATCTTCCTGATCATCAACACGTTCTCGATCGTGGTCGCGCAGCGCACCCGGGAGCTCGCCCTGCTGCGGGCCGTCGGTGCCAGCCGCCGGCAGGTGATCGGCTCCGTGCTCACCGAGGCCGTGGTCATCGGTGTCGTGGCCTCGGTGATCGGCACCGCCGCCGGCATCGGCGTCGGCGCGCTGCTCGCCAACCTGGCCGCCCGGTTCGCCGACGGCCTCAGCCTCGCCGGCATCGGCGTGCCCCCTGTCGCGCTCATCGCGTCGTTCGCGGTCGGCCTGATCGTCACGATCGTCGCCGCGGTCACGCCGGCCCTGCGCGCGTCCCGGATCCCGCCGATCGCGGCCATGCAGGACGTGGCGACCCCGGACCGGCCGCTCACCAAGATCACCACGCTCGGCGCGATCGTCAGCGCGGCGGCGGGCGCGCTGCTCGGCATCGGCCTGTACGCGGACGGCGGCCTCATGCTCGTCGCCGGCGGCGTGCTGCTCGCGTTCGTCGGCGTCGCGCTGCTGACCCCGGTGCTCAGCCGGCCGGTGGTCGGGCTGCTGGGCCGGCTGTTCTCCTGGTCGGTGCCGGGCAAGCTGGGCCGGCTCAACTCGGGCCGCAACCCGCGCCGCACGGCGATCACCGCGGCCGCGCTGATGGTCGGCATCGCGCTGGTCACCGGCGTCGGCGTGATCGCCTCGTCGGCCAAGACCAGCATCGCGGGCTCGATCGACTCGATGGACGCCCAGCTGATCATCCAGGGCACCCAGACCGGCCCGCGGCCGCCGACGTTCGACCCGACGGTGGTCGAACGGGCCAAGGCGGTGCCCGGCGTACGCGACGCGGTCGGTGTGGCCAGCGACCTCGCCAAGGTCGACGGCGAGCAGCAGTTCGTCACGTCGGTGACCGACGCGGCGGTGATCCCGGCCATCTACGGCAGCACCGCCGTGGCCGGCGACATCACGCGGCAGGGCCCCGACCAGGCGATCGTCAACGCGGAGACGGCCACGGAGCGCGGGTGGGCAGTCGGCTCGGTGCTGACGGTGCAGCTCACCCGGGGCGAGGAGCACCGCTACACGGTCAGCGGCATCGCGCCCACCGACAAGTCGATCGGCGAGATCATGCTGCCGGCGGCGGCGATGGCCGACTTCGCGCAGCCGACGCTGTCACTGGGCTTCGTCCGGCTCGACGAGGGCACGCCGGTCGCGTCGGTGCAGCCCCAGGTGGAGGCGCTGGTCGCCGACAACCCGCTGGTGTCGGTGATCGACCAGGCGACGTTCACGCAGCAGCAGTCCGACATGCTCGACCAGGTGCTGGTGATGATCCAGATCCTGCTGGCGCTGGCGATCCTGATCGCGGTGCTGGGCATCGTCAACACCCTGGCCCTGTCGGTCATGGAGCGCACCCGCGAGCTGGGCCTGCTGCGCGCCATCGGCCTGGGCCGCGCCGCGACGATGCGGATGATCACGGTCGAGGCGGTGGTCATCTCGGTCTTCGGCGCGCTGCTCGGCGTCGTGGTCGGCGGCGGGCTGGGCGCGGCGGTGGTGCGGGCGCTGCGCGACCAGGGCTTCACCGACCTGACCCTGCCCTGGTCGACGATCGGGATCTACCTGGCGGTGGCGGCGCTGGTCGGCTGCGTGGCGGCGATCCTGCCGTCGATCCGGGCGGCCCGGCTCAACGTGCTCGGCGCGATCGCGCACGAGTGATCGGGGGTGGTCGCGGTGCCCGTTCCCGTCAGGGGGCGGGCACCGCGCCGTCGCTCAGGGCCGCGAGCAGCGGCAGGTCCACGGTGGTCAGGCTGTCCAGCACGTGTACGCCGCGGCGCGGGGTGACCGCCGCGTCGTGTGGAACGGCGATCACCGCCGCTCCCGCCGCCAGGGCGCTCGTGACGCCCGTCGGTGAGTCCTCGATCGCCACGCAGCGCTCGATCGGCACGTCGAGCAGGCGGGCGGCCATCAGGTAGGGCTCGGGGTCGGGCTTGCCGGCGGTCACCTCGTCGCCGCAGACCACGGCCGCGAACCACTGCCGCCCGATCACCTCGATCGCGATGTCGACCAGTGCGCGACCGGTGTTGGTCACCAGCGCCGCCGGGATGCCCGCGTCGTGGACCGTCGCCAGCAGCTCGCGGGCACCCGGCCGCCAGCGCAGCTCCGTCAGGAACAGCTCGGCCATCCGGCTGACCAGCCAGGCCGCGGAGACGTCCTTGTCGCGCCAGGGCTGGTCGATGTCCGCGTGCAGGATCGCCATGGACGAGTCCATGTCGCCGCCGACCATCGCCAGCCGGGCCGGGTCGGAGAGCTCCCCGCCGTACTCGCGGGCCAGCTCGCGGAGCCCGATGTCCCAGACCTGCTCGCTGTCGAGCAGCGTGCCGTCCATGTCGAACAGCACCGCCGCGGGGCGGCGGGAGTCCTCGTCGAAGTCCGTCATCAGGACGAGTATCGCCCGGACGGGCGCCCGCTCCGGCATCCCCGCGCGGGCCGGTGGCGCAGGTCACGCGCCCGGCCTGGCCATTCGCCCGCCGTTCACCGCCGCGTTCGCTGTTGTCCGCGACGCGGACAATGGTGACGGTGGTGCCGCCGTTAAGGATTGACGTTGGTCGGGTATTCCCAGGCCAGTGCGAGGAGAGGGGACGTCGATGACCAGACCCGTTCTGGTGCGGGTGCTCGCCGTGCTGGTCGCCGGGGCGGTCGCGGCCGCCTGCGGTTTCGGCACCGGCGACGCCGGCGCCCCCGCGCCGCCGGCCGCCACGGGCGACGCCGGCGACCCGAGCGGTGACAACGACGGCACGATGACGGCCGAGGAGTTCGAGGCCGACATCCAGGACGCGACCGAGTCGGCCGAGAGCTACTGGACCTCGGTCTTCCAGCAGTCCGGCGAGCGGTTCCGGGCCGTCCGCCGCATCGAGAGCTACACCCGCGACGGCGAGATCGAGTGCGGTGGCGAGCCGGTGCCCCGCAACAACGCGGTCTACTGCCCGGCCGGCGACTTCATCGCGTACGACGTGAACTTCGCGGTCTCCGCCTTCCGCCAGGTCGGCGACGCGTTCCTCTACTACCTGCTGGGCCACGAGTACGCGCACGCGATCCAGGCGCGGCTGGGCATCGAGCACCGGCTGACGATCGACCACGAGCTGCAGGCCGACTGCATGGCGGGCGCCTACCTCGGCGACTCGGTCCGGGGCAAGGCACTGTCCATCGCGGACGGTGACCTCGACGAGTTCCAGCAGGGATTGCTGGCGGTCGGCGACGACCCGAGCGTGCCGTGGTTCGCGCCGGGTGCGCACGGCACCGCCGAGCAGCGCACGGAGTCGTTCTTCCTCGGCTACGAGCGGTCGCTCTCGGCCTGCGGCCTCAACTGACGAGCTCGGCCTCGAAGCCGTCGGCGTCCTCGAGGTAGGCCGTGTAGGTGTCCGGGCCGCCGGCGTGCGGGTGGCGGTCCGGGAAGAGCAGGGCCCACCCGTGCCGCGGCGCCTCGTCGACGAGGGCGTCGACCTCCGCGCGGGTGGCGACGTGGAAGGCCAGGTGGTTGAGGCCGGGGCGGAGGCGGTCGTGGGTGGTCGCGGACAGTGCGGGCGACTGCTCGACGACGACGTAGGTCGCGCCCAGGCGCCAGCTGATGCCTCGGGGCCAGCGCTGGAACTCCGCGTAGCCCAGTGCTGGCAGCAGCCAGCCCCAGCTGGTGGTCGCGCGGGCGAGGTCGGGCACCCACAGCTCGACGTGGTGCAGCGTGCCGGTGGTGGTCATCGGACCATCCTCACGGCTGTGGCTCACGGGCGGTGCTCGGGCGGGGCCGCCTCGGGCGCGGCCGGTGCGGGCGGTCGTGGGTAGTGCGCGGCCGGGTCAGGGCAGACGAAGTAGGGCATCCCACCCGTCGCGTAGGCGGGTGGCGGCGGCACGGAAGCCACCAGCGCGTAGCCCGGCGTGGGGCGCCGCGGCACGAAGTAGCGGCTCGCCGGCGGCAGGGCGACCAGCAGCACGATCGCGACCACCAGCGCCACCTCGAGCAGCCCGCCCAGCGAGAGCCCGCCGAAGAACAGCTCGTCGGACCCGCTCGACCGGGCCCACAACGTGTCCAGGAACCCGGATTCCTCCCACGGCACCACCTCTGGCGGCAGATCCTCGGGCAGCGGCCCGAAGTCAGGCGCGGGCGCCAGCAGGAACGGCACGATCGCGACGGCGCCGAAGCCGGGCAGGCAGAGGAACAGCAGGTGTACGCCGCCCGCGACGAAGACCAGGATCCGCGCCACGTTGCTGCCCCGCAGCAGCGGCACCGCCGTGGCGGCGAGCAGCACGGCGGCGATCAGCATGACGCCACCCATCAGCACCGAGCCGACCACGTTGCCGGTCCGTTCCCCACTCACGTCGGCGGGGTCGGTGTCGGGAAACCGCGCGGCGACCTCGTTGATCAGCCCGTCGTAGTAGACGGCGTGCGCCACCACCACGCCGATCAGCCCGAGCAGCAGCACGACGGCACCGACCTGCACCCAGAACGCGGCGGTCACGGTCGTGGGACGCGGCGGCGCATCGGCGATCATGGTCACGGTTCGCCAACCTACGGCCTGTCGCGAGGCCGCGATTCCTCCGAACGGACGGGACCTAACCGTCCTTCAAGGACGCGAGGGCGTCGGCCAGGATGCGGTCGCTGAGCGGCGTGCCGGCGGTCGCGCGGGCGAGGAGCAGTGCGCCGACCGCCGTGCTCACCGCCGCCGTACCGCCGAGCTTGTCGGCGAAATAGTCGACCCCCGCGGCGTACGTGGCGGCGAGGTCGGGATCGGCGCCGGGCATGTCGCGCGCGAAGCCGGCGACCGGGCAGCCGTCGCCCGGTGAGTCGCGATGGTCCGGCGAGAGGTAGTGGTCCAGGAAGCTCTCCGGCCCGTGCTCGGCGATCCAGGCCAGCCGCTCGGCGATCTCACCCAACCCCTGCGTCACGGCCTCGGCCACCAGGGCGTCCTTCGACGCGAACTGGTTGTAGAACCCACCGTGCGTCAGCCCAGCCCCGGCCATCACGTCGGCCACACCCACCCGGGCGATGCCGCGCTCGCGGAGAAGCCGGGTGGCCGTGTCCACGACCCGCTGCCGGTTCTCCCGCGCCTGTGCCTGCGACACCTTGCTCATGGCCCCAGCATAAATGATGGATCTCATGTAAAAGCCCACGAGCTTCAAATGATCGACGTAATGTAAGCGATATACGGATCTTGAGACCCCGAGAGAGGAGCCCGTCATGAGCACCGAGATCACCTACGCCGACGCGACCGAGATCGCCGAGATGATCCGCAGCAGGCGGGTCTCCTCCGTCGAGGTCGTGCGGGCGCATCTCGACCGCATCGCGGCCGTCGACCCCAGGATCAACGCGGTCGTCACGCTCGCCGACGGCGCGCTGGACGCCGCCCGGCGGGCCGACACGGAGATCGCCGCGGGCGCCGAGGTGGGGCCGCTGCACGGCGTGCCGTTCACGGCCAAGGACTCGTTCGACACCGCCGGCGTGGCGACCCAGCGCGGCTCGCCGATCTTCGCGGGACGGGTGCCGGACACCGACGCCACCGCCGTGGCGCGGCTGAAGGAGGCGGGCGCGATCCTGCTGGCGAAGACCAACCTGCCGGAGTTCTCGTACTGGATCGAGTCCGACAACCTCCTGACGGGCCGGACCAACAACCCGTGGGACCTCGACCGCTCCCCGGGCGGATCCAGCGGCGGCGAGTCGGCGGCGATCGCGGCCGGCATGTCGCCGCTCGGACTTGGCAGCGACCTGTCGATCTCGCTGCGCGGCCCGGCGGCCGACACCGGCGTCGTGGCGCTCAAGGCGACGCACGGGCGGGTGCCGATGACGGGTGTCTGGCCGCGGAAGCCCAGGCGGGACTGGCACGCGGGTCCGATGGCCCGATCCATCCGCGACCTCGACCTCGCGTACACCATCCTGGCGGGTCCGGACGGCGCCGACGGCTTCTCCGACGTTCCGCGCGGCTACGACACGGGGCTGGGCCGGGCGCCCGAGCGGCCCGTGCGGGTCGGCTGGCTGGTCGACTCCGGGCTCGGGCCCGTCGACCCGGAGGTCGCGGCGACGGTACGGGCGGCGGCCGACGCCCTGCGGGCGGCGGGAGTCCCGGTCGACGAGGTCGACATCCCGGCTCTGCGGCGGGACGACCCGCTGGACCTGTGGACGCGGCAGCACGTCATGGAGATGAAGCCGGCCGTCCAGGCGGTCACCGCGGGTCACGAGGACCAGATGTTCGCGTACTCGCAGACCCTGCTGGCCTCCCCCGACACGCCCGTCGCGGACTACGTCGCGGCCGAGCAGGGCGTCGAGCGGCTCCGGGACGGCTTCGCCGACTACTTCCAGCGGTACGACCTGCTGCTGATGCCGGTGACGACGTTCCCCGCGCACGCGCACGGGCTCTCGAAGATCACCGTCGACGGCCAGACGGTGGACGCGTTCCACGTGAGCGCGACGACCGTCCCGTTCAACCTGACCGGCCTCCCGGCCCTGTCCATGCGGTTCGGCACGACCGGCGACGGAATGCCGATCGGCGTGCAACTGGTCGCCGACCGGCACGCGGAGTCGACGATCCTGCGCGTCGCCGCGCTGCTGGAGACGCGCAGCCCGGTCCGCGACCCGCACCCGACCCTGTGAGGGAACCATCATGTCCACAGTCGACACCAACACGCGCGACGCCTACGGCAAGGACGAGATGGCGTACGCCGTCACGCGGTTGTTCCGGGAACGCGACCAGCATCCGATTCTGCCGATGCTCAGTGACGACGTCACCATGACGCTCCCCGCCACCCTTCCGTACGGTGGCGTCTACAAAGGACGGGCGGCCTTCGACGAGTTCTTCGCGAAGCCGCCGGGCGGCAGCGCGGTCTGGAGGTCGTTCGACGTGGTCGTCGACGACGTCATCGCCGCCGACGACCACGTCATCGCCCGGCTCACGAACACGGCCGTGCCCAAGGCGACCGGCGAGGCGGTGGTCTTCCAGAACCTCTGGTTCTTCGGGGTGGCCGACGGCCGCATCGTCAGTGCCCAGCTGTACGCGGACACCGCGGTCATCGTCACGACGAGGTGACCTCGCGCGGGCTCGTGCTCAGCCCACCCGCGCGGGCAGTGCCGCGAGGAGGGCCTGCCCGACGGCCTCGCCCGAGGCCGGGTTCTGGCCGGTGATGAGGTTGCCGTCGACGACCACGTACGAGCCGAAGGCCGGCCCGGCCTCGTGCACCGCGCCGGCCGCGCGCAGCCGGGACTCCAGCAGCCAGGGCGCGTTGGCCGCGAGGCCGACCTGCTCCTCTTCGGCGTCGGTGAACGAGGTCATCCGCCGGCCGCGGAACAGCCAGTCGCCGTCGGCGTCGCCGGCCGGGAGAAAGGCGGCGATCCCGTGGCAGAGCGCGGCGACGGTCCTGCTCCGGTCGGGCAGCATCGCCTCCAGCACGCGGGCGATGTCGGGGTGCACGGCGAGATCCTGCATCGGGCCATGGCCGCCGGGGATCAGGACGGCGTCGTAGTCGGCCGGGTCGACGTCCTCCAGCCGCACCGGCGACTCCAGCACCGGCCGAAGGTCCTCCAGGTAGGCCTTCTGGGCCTCGTCGGTCAGGCTGACCTCGTCGGCGACCGGGATGCGGCCGCCCGGGGTGGCGATCGTGAGCCGCACGCCGGCCTCGGTGAGCACGCGGTGCGGCGCGATGAGCTCCTCGGCCCAGAACCCGGTCGGGCGCTGGCGGCCGTCCTGCTGGGTCCAGAACCGGGCACCGGACAGAACGATGAGAACGTGTGACATGGGGAGCTTCTCCTAGGTCGTGGGCACGTTGCAACCTTAGGGAGTTAGCCCCTAACGCCGTGATGCTCTTTGGGCATGACGCTGATGACCGTACGAGCTACGGTCATTGCATGGAGGATTGCCCACCCGCCGTCTGCGACGCGAGCGACCTGGTGCTCTCGTTGGTGAACTCCGGGTCGCTCGAGGAGTGGCTCGGCGCGTCCGCCGCGTCGGACGTCACCGCCACGGCCGAGCTGCGGGCCAGCCTGTCGGTGCTGCTGCGCGCACACTCGGGCTGCGCGCTGGACCCCGGCGAGGTCGAGGCCGCCGAGGCCCACCTGCGCCAGGTGGCGACGCGCTATCCGCTGGTCGCCGTCGTCGGTGCCGACGGGGTCGCCCTCGTGCCCGCACAGGACGGCGCGTTCGGGCAGTTCGCCCGGGTGCTCGGCGCGGTCACCGACCTCGCGTACCGGGGCGCCTGGATGCGGGTCAAGGTGTGCAAGAACGAGACCTGCCATCGCGGCTTCTTCGACAAGACCCGCAACACGTCGGCCCTCTACTGCAGCCCGGCGTGCTCGTCCCAGGCGTCGATGCGCGCCTACCGCAACCGGCGGAAGGCGGCCTGACGTGGAGCTGCGGCACCTGCACACGTTCGTCGCGGTGGCCGAGGAGCGCAGCTTCTCGCGCGCGGCCACCCGGCTGCGCACCGCCCAGTCGGCGGTGTCCCGCACGGTCCAGGCGCTCGAACGCGAGCTGGGAGGCGCGCTGTTCGAGCGCAGCAGGCACCACGTGGAGCTGACGAAGACGGGTCGGGCGACCCTCGACACGGCCCGCGCGACGTTGGCGGCCGCCGAGGCGGTCCGCGACGCGGCCCGCCGGACGTGCCCGCTACCGGCCGACGAGTGTCTCGTAGAGACCAGCGATGCGTAGCTGCTTCTCGACGAAGGGCGCTACGTCCCGCACGACGAACCGCACCTGCTGCTCCCGCGCCGCGTTCAGCCCGGCGACGAGCGCCCCCAGGCCGGTCGAGTCGACAAAGGTCACGAACTTCATGTTGACCACCACCGCGGGCGGCGGGTCATTCCGAATGGTCTGCTCCAACACGTCCCGCAACGCATCGTTGACCGCGACGTCGAGCTCACCCCGCAGATCCAGGACGACCGTGCCGTCGTCGAGGAGACGCCGGCCCACCACCGCACTCGCCACTGCCCCTCCCCTGGCCTTTGCCGTGTAGCAAGGACAGCACCTTTGCTACCCCGACGACCAGAACTCAAACGGCTCCTAGCCCTTGACGTCGACCGTGTCGCAGCCGTAGAAGCGCGTGGGGCCCGGGCCGAAGGCCCCGAACACACACGCGGTCGTGTCGCTCGGCACGAGGGCATCCCGGGGCGGGCCGAGATGGAGCATCGCGTCCGGGTCGCGATCGCGCGTCCGCTCGTCACGCTCCAGCGCGTCCTCCTGGTGGATCCTGTTGTGGATCTCCGGCACACCACCGCCACGCGACAGCACGGCGGGTGACCCGAACCGGATCGAGGCGACGACGATCGTGGTCGCGTCGAACGCCAGCGGGTTGCCGTACTCGCCGGCGCGGGTGCTGAGCACCGCGACAGGGACGTTGGCGCTGTTCAGGTTGATCGGGTTCTTCGCGCTGCCCGGATGCACGTTGACGGTCACGGGCACCGCACAGTCGAGGGTGAGCCGGGCGGTCCGCCGGTTGTTGTCGGCGTTCGGGTCGCCGACGTACGCCCGCCGCGGGTTCACGGTCGTGGTGAAGTCCAGGGTGCGGAGTCCCGGTGCGGCACACGTCACGGTGTAGCTCTTCTCCAGCCGCGCGGGCGTGCCGACCGTGAGGTTGGCCGGGGTCGTCTCGGCGGTGCCGGGCGCGACCGTGATGCCGGATCCGGCGAGCACCGTGCGTTCGACCGTGGCCTCGGTCGGCCCGTCGGGCCCGGCGTTGGAGACCGTGCTGGCCACGGTGACCGTCACGGGCTTGCCGAGCACGCCGAACAGCGGCGCGGTCGCCTCGACGGCGTCGACCGACAGGTCGCTCTCACGGCAGTCGGGGTCGTCGGGGTTCGCGACACAGTACGCGCGGACAGCCTGCGTCGTGTCGACCGTGGCGACGGTCACGTCGGCCGGGGTGGCCAACCCTGATCTGCTCGACCCGGCTGTCGTACGGCACGAGCACCTGACCGCGGCCCGCCTGGCTCACGAAGCCCGCGCCCTCCGCACGCGCGAGAGCGGGATTCGGGATGGTGGCCGACCGCAGCACCGCGCCGTCGCCGATGCTGGACACGGTCAGGTCCGGCCGCAGGAAACCCGTTCCGGGCGTGGCGACGTGCGCCACCACGACGCCGGCGGCCGTGCCGGACTCGGCGGACCGGAAGTCGATCTCGGCGACGAAGCTGCGGGCGTCGTCGACGTACTCAGGTCGGGGAACCGGCTCCGTGAGCGGGCTCCGCACATCGGGCACCGCCTGCGCGGTCGCGTGGATCGCGCCGACCGCCACTGCGATCACGCCGATCACGAGCAGCGGCACGCGGGCCCGCCGTAGCCGGCGCGGGGAGATCAGGTTCGGCATCGTCGGATCCCTCAGCATTCTCCCCGGTCGCATTCGCCGAACACGAAGGTCATGCGACGCCGGTCGGCGCGCCGGGCGAAGGCGTTGTCGTTCATCAGGTCGTTGGTCGCCGGGTCGGAGACCCAGAAGTCGTCGTCGGTGTCGGGGTCGAAGACCGAGTCCATGCCACGGCAGTCGACGGCGTTGCCGCCCAGACCACCGACGTCGGCGAGGCACGCGTCGCGGGACCGGTAGACGTTCGGCACCAGCGGCATCTGGAAGTAGCCGCCGTCGCAGCAGTACTCGTCGGCCAACTCGAAGGCGGCGTGGCCGATCTCGTGGATGAACACCCCGGTCTCACCGAACTCCGCGCTCAGCAGCCCGCCGAACGCGCATTCCCGCAAGGTGTTCGCGTTGCCCGGCGCTGGGGTCGCGGGATGCAGGATCGCGCGGGCGTGGCCGAACCCGTACTCGACGCCGACGTTGTCGGGTGGTTGGTGCTGGCAGGTGTCGTCGACGCCGTCGCCGTTGCGCAGGTCCCGGAACCCGCCCGTGGCGGCGGTGTCGAGGGCTATCCAGACGTTGACGGCACGCTGGTTGTCGAGCACGAGTTGCTCGCGCATCATCTCGGCGACCGCGGCATGGGCGTGGGTCAGGAAGTTCGGATCCCGCGGTCCGGTGTAGACCGGGAAGGTCAGGAGGGCGGTGTTCGACGGATTGTCCGGCTCGGCCCGGACGTTGGTCGTCGCCGCGAACAGGATGACGTCGAGGGCCCGCTCCCGCTCCGCCGACTGCAGCACCGGGACGGCCCGTCCCTCCGGCGGGCCGCCGACCTGGACCGTGTGCCAGCCGGAACTGACCGGCTCGAGGCGATCGATCGCCAGGCAGTTGTAGGAGAAGGTCGAGCCCGCCGGCCCGGCCGTCCGGGTGGCGGACAGCGTCGTCCGCCGGCCGGAACCGCCGATCTTGTCCCGGTTGATGCCGCCGTCGGTCGAGAAGAAGATGTCCAACTGGTCGGCGATCAGCGGCGGCAACCCGGTGCCGTCGGGTTGGTCGCCGAACGCCTCCGCGGTGATGGTGACCGTCTGGCCGGGCTGCGGCCACAGCGGCGAGTGCAGGCACCTGACATGCCGCCCGGGCGCCTGCGGCGGCTCGTTGACCTCGACCATGAGGACCATGTCGGCGACGTCGCCGTCGTTCGCGTTGCCCTCGGTCGTGACCTCGACGCCGCAGGGCCCGCTGACGTCGCCGGAGAAGTAACAGGACGAATCCTCGGGGTGCAGGTCGATGCTGAAGTTGACCGCCCGATCGGCGTCGTTGTTGGTGAGATCGATCTGGTTGTCGATGAAATTCGTGCCGTTGTCCTCGTCGAATATCTCTATCTTCACATCGGTGGTGGCGTTGCTGTGGTCGACGGTTCCCGTCGCCTGCCAGTTCGGCTCGATAACCGACCTGTTCGTGATCTCGCCGAAGTCGGTCGAGGCGCCCGCGACGGTCGTCCGTCCGTAGAAGTCGGCCTCGGACGTCAGGTCGATGGGCCCGCCAGCACAGCATTCCGCCACCCTGACGATCGTCACCGTGACGCTCAACGGCAGTGCCTGAGCAGGCGTGGCCCAGGCCACCAGACACGTCGCCGCGACCGCGAGGGCCATGAACGCCGCCCGCACCGGCTTATGGACGAACCGTAGAGTGCCCGGTTCCGCCACGCTCATCCGCGTCCACCTCAGCTGCCCTATGTGGATCGTTCGATTGCCGGAAAGGCGATCGGTACGATGCTTGTCGGGCCGCGACTGCGGCGTCAACGAAAGACACCCGGACGTGCCAGGTCAGATCATGGACTGACGAAACGAAACGCATTCGCCCTTACCGTCCACCACCGCCGGCATTCTTGACCGGTTTCCATGACCAGCGGGAGCCAAACCGCCTTGCCGCCGAGCAGACCCCGGATTGTGCCGGCCTCGAAGGTTGCGTGACGCCGCATTCCAACGTGTACTGACGATGGGTCAGGCGGTCGGGTCCGGGCGGAAGCGGACGATCGCCACCGCGGCCAGGGCCGTCAGGCCGAGCAGGGCGAAGCCCGTCAGCGCGCTGCGCGTGCCGGCCACCTGGCTCGCCGCGCCGAGGCCGATCACCGGCAGGGCCAACCCCGAATAGCTCGTGACGAACAGCGTCGCCAGTGTGCCGGCCCGGCGGTCCGGCGGGCTGAGCTGCACCACCGTCGTCAGGCAGGCGCGGAAGAGCAACCCGGCCGCCGCCCCGGTGACCGCACCCCCCGCCACGAAGGCACCGAGTGACGCGGCCCAGACCCCCAGCACGACCAGGCCCAGACCGACCGGCATCGCCGCGACGACGACCGCCAGCGCCGGGCGGGGTGGCAGCCGCCGCAGACCTACCTGCGCCGTTGCGGCCGCGCCCAACCCCACGAACGCCACCAGCCCGGCCAGCGCGTGTGACCGGTAACCGAGCGTGCCCGCCAGGAACGAGGGGCTCAGCGCGCTGAACAGGCCGAACATCGCGAACGCGACCAGACCCCCGAGGCAGGACGCGAGGAACAGGTCGCGGCGCTGGCCCGCCAGGGCCAGTGGGCGGGCCGCGGGGCGTGGACCCGGCGAGGCCGTCTCCGGCACCGCGGCGAGCAGCACCGCCGCGGCGGCCAGGACGATGCCGATCACGACGTACGGCAGGCGCAACGGCGCCGGTGCCCACTCCGCCAGCGCGCCCGAGAGGAGCGGGCCCGCCGCGATGCCGCCGAGGTTGGCCGCGGTGGCGACCACCTCCGCCTGGCGCGGGTCGCCGTCCGGGGCGGCGCGGCGGCGCAACTCGATCAGGCACGCCGTCGCCGGGCCCGAGAGCAGGCCGACCGACAACCCCGAGAGCACCCGTGCGGTCAGCAGGCCCGGCAGGTCCGGCCACGCGAGGAAGACGGCGCAGGCCAGAAGCTGCACGGCCAGCGCCGCGCCGAGGACCGGCCGCCGCCTCAGCCGGTCGGCGTGGGCGCCCGCGACGAGCAGGCCGCCGACCACGCCGAGGACGTACACGGCGAAGACGACGCCGATCATGGTCGTACCGAAATGGTCTCGGTCCTGGTAGAGCACGTAGAGCGGGGTCGGGACCGAGCCGCCCGTGGTGGTCGCGGCGTAGGCGAGGGCGACGAGCGCGAAGCCGGCGCGATGGGTGGTGCGGGGCATGATCACGAGTGTGGTCAGCCGTACCATCGGGATCCAACATCAAATGCCGATCAAGTTATCGGATCTTGCGATAATCAGGACCCATGGACGTCCGCAAGCTCGAGATCTTCACCGCCGTCGCCGCGGAACGCAGCTTCACCCGCGCCGCCGAGCGGCTGCGTACCGCCCAGTCCGGGGTCTCGACCGCCATCCGCGCGCTCGAGCGCGACCTCGGTGTCACCCTGCTCGACCGCACCACGCAGCGGGTCGAGCTGACCGAGGCCGGCCGGGCGCTGCTGCCCGAGGCGGAGCGGATCCTCGCGGCGGTCGCCGACGCCCGCGCCACGGTCAGCCAGGTCGGCCAGGGGCTGCGCGGCCGGCTCCGGCTCGGCATCCTCTACGGCATCACCCCGCCCCGCGTACGCCTCGCGTTGGCGACGTTCCAGGCGGAGCTGCCCGGTGTCGAGATGTGGCTGACCGTGCCCGGGCCGCGCGGCTCGCTGGACCACCTCGACCATCTCCGCGAGGGCGCCCTCGACCTGGCCGTGATGATCGCGCTCGGCCCGCTGCCCGGCATCGACCAGCACCTGCTGGCCTCCGAGGAGGTGGTGCTCGCCTGCGCGCCCGACCACCCGCTGGCCGATCGCGGCGAGGTCGACCCGGCCGAGGTCGCCGACGACATGTTCATCGAGTTCCCGCCCGGCTGGGGCGTCCGGATGGCCGCCGACCAGGTGTTCGGGGCCGCGGGCATCGCGCGCCGGAGCACGATCCAGATCTACGACCTGTCGACCATTCTCGACCTCGTACGCCTGCGGCTCGGGGTGGCGTTCGTCCCGCGATCGGTCGCCGCCCAGGTCGACGACCTGCGGTCGCTGCGGATCCGTGGCGACCGGCCGACGTACCAGGTCGTCATCGCCCGCGTCCGGGACCGGCCGCTCGGGCCGATCCCGCGGCGCTTCCTGGAAGTCGTCAGTGCCAGGGACGGAGTTTCTCGGGGTTCCGCACCGCCCACAGGTGGGTGATGCGGTCCCCGACGACCTCGAACGCGATCACCGCGCCCAGGACGCCGTCGCGCTGCACGACGATGCCGGGCTGGCCGTTGACCGTCCGCTCGACCAGCGTCAGGTCGCCGGCGAGGTTGGCGAGGTTGACGAAGTAGGTCGCGATCTCCTCGGCGCCCACGATCGGGTGCGGCGCGGCGGCGACCAGGCCGCCACCGTCGGCGACCGCGGTCGTGTCCGGGTCGAGCAGCCCGACGAGGGCCTTGATGTCGCGAGCCTCCCAGGCGCGCTTGAAATCGCGTACGACCGCGGCGCGCCGGGCGGCGTCGGGGCTGGTGGGCGGCTGGGCGTCGCGGACGCGCCGACGGGCCGAGGAGGCGAGCTGCCGGCTGGCCGCGGCCGACCGGCCCACGATGCGGGCCACCTCGTCGAAGGGATAGCCGAACACGTCGTGCAGCACGAACGCGACCCGCTCGGCCGGCGTCATCGAGTCGAGCACGACGAGGAAGGCCATGCTCACCGACTCGTCGAGGGTGATCCGGTCGGCGGGGTCGACGGTGCCGTTCGCGTACTCGGGCAGCGGCTCGGGGATCCACTCGCCGACGTAGCGCTCGCGCCGGGCCCGCGCCGACTTGAGCTGGTCGAGGCAGATCCGGCTGGCCACCGTGGTCAGCCAGGCGCCCGGGGTGTCGATCGCCTCCTGTTGCGGGCGGGACATGGCGTACCAGCGGGCGTAGGTCTCCTGCACCACGTCCTCGGCGTCGGCCAGCGAACCGAGCATGCGGTACGCGAGGTTGATGAGTTGCCGCCGCTCGCTCATGATCTCGTCGCTCAGCTCGGCCATCGGTGTGCTCCCTCCGTCTCCCTGTCCGACGAGGCACCGCCACGGAATGTGAGCCTCACATTCCCGCGCCCCGGTCGTCGTACCGGGTATGACCGATTTTCAGAGAATCGCCGACCGGGTCGAGATCGACGCGTTGCGCGCCGAGTACACGGACGCGGGCCTGATGCGCGACTACGACCGCTTCGCCGGCCTGTTCACGCCGGACGCGGTGCTGCGGATCCCGGACGCGGACGTGACGCTCACCGGCCGCGACGAGATCCGCGCGGGGATCGAGCGGCTGCAAGGCTTTTGGGAGTTCTTCCTGCAACACACGCATGCGGGCGCGCTGACCGTGTCGGGTGACTCGGCTGCGGGGCGGGCGCACATGCACGAGTTGGGGCGGCTGCGCGACGGGACCTCCCACGTCAACTACGCGATCTATCACGACACCTATCGTCGTACGGGCGACGGGTGGCGCTTCGCGTCGCGGACGTACGAGGTCCGGTATCACGACGCGACGCCGCTGACGGGGACGCCCGGTCGGGCGTATCTGGCCTCCCGGGTGACCGCCTGAGCGGCTATGGTGGTGCCGCCTCGTGTTGGGGGGTGCCGGTTGCGCCGACGGTCCTGGGTCGTGGTGGCGCTCGTGGTGCTGTCGTGCGCGGCCTGCGGCTCGACGGCGCCGACGGTGCTGGTCCACGACGTCCGCGGCCGCGGTGACGACGCCTTGATCACGGGGTCGGTCGGGTACCTCGCCGACGCGGACTGCTTCGTGATCGAGTCAGCGGGCGTGCGCCACGTGGCGGTGTGGCCACCGGACACAGAGGCCTGGGTCACCGGTACGGAGGTGGCCGGCGTCCGGGTCCCGGACCGTGAGCCCATCGCGATCGGCAGCCAGCTGACGGCCGGCGGCGGGTACACGAACCCGACGGCCAGCGGTGATCTGGATCTGCCCGAGGTGCCGGCGGAGTGCTTCGGTGGCGGGGGCGAGTTCGCGCTGATCCACGTGATCACCGCGGTGACGCCGGGCTGAGGGGTTGTCGCCGGCTGCCGGGTCCATATTGGATAAGCGTCATGCGGTCGCGTCGCGCGTTGTGGTTGCTGTTGTCGGGTCTCGTGGCCGGCTTGGTGGTGGCGGGCCTGCTGCTGGACTGGGACCTACGAGCGTGGAACGCGCCGTGGTGGATCCTGCTGCTGCTCGGCGGGCTGTTCCTGTCGGCGAACGTCGTCTTCACCCCGTCACGCGACAGCGCCCCCAGCCGCGTGCGATCCCGGCGCCCGGGCCGCTCGTCGCTACGCCTGCGCATGCCGCCCACCTCCCGCCTACGCCGGCCGTCGAACCGGCAGAGCTTCACGGCTCCGGAAGCCGAACCGGCAGAGTCATCCCTGAGCCGCTTCCTCTGGTCGCTGTTCTGGCTGGCCCTCGGCGCACTCCTCTCGGTCCCCATCGGCATCTTCGTCAACTCGATCAGCTGATGCCATCGTGCGTGGCCGGCGGCCGTCGAGCCGGTGACGGCCTGTACCAAGGTGCATGCAGCGATGGCCGGGCCTAATGCCTGACGCCGACTGGCGAGCGAAGCGGCAGCGAGACCGGTTGTCCGGCCACCCCGACCGACGATGAGCGGGCCTCCGCCGCTATTGGCGTCAAAGTAGTTGGCCTTTCGGGTGGTGGATGATGAGCGCATCCGTTGCCTGTTCCGAAACCAGTCGGAATTACTCCGAGAGCGTTACGCCGATCCGGCTCGCGTCGAGGGGGCGAAGAGGCGGCGGGCTCGCGAGGGAGGTCACCTGCGCCGGCGGCCCTACGACCAGGGCGCCGAGATTCGACGAACCGACGACCTGGTTCACCCCCATCACGCCAGCAGGCGGACGGCTTCCGGTGTGTTTATCGGATGAGGCAGAACGGGTGGCCGGCCGGGTCGGCGAAGACCCGGTAGCGGTCGCCGGCGGCGGGCAGCCGGCGGGCGCCCAGTTCCAGTGCGCGGGCCTGGCCCGCGTCGAGGTCGTCGACCAGGAGGTCGAGGTGGGCCTGCTGCGGGTGAGCCGGATCCGGCCAGCGGGGCGCGTGGTAGCCACTGATCTGCTGGAACATCAGGTTTCGCGCACCGCCGGTGACGAGTGCGCCCTCGGGACCGTCGTAGCTGACCTCCATGCCGGTGAGATCGGCATAGAAGTGGGCCAGGGCTGATGCGTCCGGGGCGTCGATGGTCACCGCGAAAAGCCTCATCACCGGGCCGGTGTCCCTTGCCTGGCAGAGATCGAACGGATGACCGGCCGGGTCGGCCAGGGTGATCCACGTGGGGCCGTCGGCTAGCCGGACGGCGCCGAGGGCGACCGCCCGCTCGGCCTGCTCCCGTAAATCGTCGGTCCGCAGGTCCAGGTGGAACTGCTGCGGATGCTGCTGCCCGGGCCAGCGCGGCGGGACATGGTCGGGTGCGCGTTGGAACTCGACCTCCTGGCCGTCCGGTGCCCGGACACCGAACCGGTCAGGGTCCTGACGGACGACGTCCCATCCGGTCAGCTCCGCGTAGAACGAGCCGACCTCGTCGATGTCCGCCGCGTCGAAGATTGCCAGGTCCAGACGAGCTGTCACCGTCATGGCCACATCCTGCCTCACCCCACCGACACGAACCCGCCGCCTCCTACTTGGCGTTGAAGTAGTTGGCTTCCGGGTGGTGGACGATGAGGGCGTCCGTCGCCTGCTCCGGGACCAGTTGGTACTCCTCCGACAGTGTCACGCCGATGCGGGAGGCGTCCAGGAGCGCTACGACCTTGGCGCGGTCTTCCAGGTCCGGGCACGCCGGGTAGCCGAAGGCGTAGCGGCAGCCCCGGTAGTCCGTGCGGAGCAGGCCCGCCAGGTTGGGTGGGTCCTGCGCGGCGACCGTCTCACCGGACGGGAGGACCAACTCTTCGCGGACGCGCTGGTGCCAGTACTCGGCCAAGGCCTCCGTGAGCTGGACCGACAGGCCGTGGACCTCCAGGTAGTCCCGGTACTCGTTGCGGGCGAAGAGTTTCGCCGTGTATTCGCTGATGGGCTGACCTACCGTGACCAACTGCAGGGCCAGGACGTCGTGGGACGACGAGAAGAAATCGGCCAGGCACAGGCGGCGTTCCTGACGTTGGCGCGGGAACGTGAAGCGGGTCAGCTCCGATCCGCCGTCCGCCGACAGGACAACCAGGTCGTTGCCGGACGACCGCGCGGGGAAGTAGCCGTAGGCTACCGAGGCCTCCAGGACGTGGTCGGCGGCCAGGCGGTCGAGCCAGTAACGCAGGCGCGGCCGGCCCTCCGTCTCCACCAGTTCCTCGTACGACGGCCCGGAGCCACGCGCGCCGCGCAATCCCCACTGGCCCAGGAACAACGCCCGCTCGTCCAGCAGCGCCGCGTAGGAAGCCAGCGGCACACCCTTGACAACCCGGGTGCCGAAGAACGGTGGTGTCGGGACGTCCACGTCCGTGGCCACGTCGGAGCGGACCGAGTCGTCCTCCAGCGACGGCAGGTTCTCGCGGACGACGGCACGCTGCTTCTCGCGCCGCGCCCGGCGGGCCGCCAAGGCCGCCTCCCGCCCAGGGTCCACCACCGGTGCGCCACCTCGGCGGGCCGTCATCACCCGGTCCATCAAGGACAGGCCCTCGAACGCGTCGCGGGCGTAGTGCACCTCGCCACCCGTGTACAGCGCCCGCAGGTCGTCCTCCACATAGGACCGCGTCAGGGCCGCGCCGCCCAGGAGCACCGGCCAGCGGGTCGCGACGCCGCGGGAGAGCATCTCCTGCAGGTTCTCCTTCATCACCACCGTGCTCTTCACGAGCAGCCCGGACATGCCGATCGCATCCGCGTCGTGGGACTCCGCGGCCTCCAGGATCGACGCGATAGGCTGCTTGATACCGATGTTGACGACCTCGTACCCGTTGTTGGACAGGATGATGTCGACCAGGTTCTTGCCGATGTCGTGCACGTCGCCCTTGACGGTGGCCAGGACGATCCTGCCCTTGCCCTGGTCGTCGTCGGACCTCTCGATGTGCGGCTCCAGGAACGCGACCGCGGACTTCATCACCTCGGCCGACTGCAGCACGAACGGCAGCTGCATCTGGCCCGAGCCGAACAGCTCCCCGACGACCTTCATCCCGTCGAGCAGCGTCTCGTTGATGATCTCCAAGGCCGATCGCGATGACAGAGCCTCGGACAGGTCGGCCTCCAGCCCGTTGCGCTCCCCGTCGATGATCCGGCGCTTCAACCGCTCGTCCAGCGGCAACGCGAGCAGTTCCGCCGCCCGCGTCTCGCGCGCCGACGCCACGTCCACGCCCTCGAACAGCGAGATGAACTCCTGCACGGGGTCATAACCGTCGCGCCGCCGGTCGTAGACCAGATCGAGGGCCACCTCCCGCTGCCGCTCCGGGATCTGCGACATCGGCAGGATCTTGCTCGCGTGCACGATCGCGCTGGTCAGGCCGGCGGAGACGCACTCGTGCAGGAACACCGAGTTGAGCACCTGCCGCGCCGCCGGGTTGAGGCCGAACGAGATGTTCGAGATGCCCAGCGTGAAGTTCACGCCGGGATAGAGCGCGGCGATCTCCCGGATCGCCGAGATCGTCTCGATCCCGTCCCGCCGTGTCTCCTCCTGCCCGGTCGCGATGGGGAACGTCAGCGCGTCGATCAGGATGTCCGACCGCCGCAGCCCCCACCGCCCGGTCAGGTCGTCGATCAGGCGGCGAGCGACCCGCACTTTCCAGGAAGCCGTGCGGGCCTGACCCTCCTCGTCGATCAGCAGCGCCACCACCGCCGCGCCGTGCTCGCGGACCACCGGCATGACCCGCGCGTAGCGCGACGACGGCCCGTCCCCGTCCTCGAAGTTGACGGAGTTGACGACACACCGCCCGCCGAGCATCTCCAGCCCGGCCTCGACCACGGCGGGCTCGGTCGAGTCCAGCATGATCGGCAGGGTCGACGCGGTGGCGAACCGCCCCGCGAGCTCCTTCATGTCGACGGCACCGTCCCGGCCGACGTAGTCGACGCAGAGGTCGAGCAGGTGCGAGCCGTCCCGCGCCTGCGACCGCGCCAGCTCGACGCAGGCCTGCCAGTCCCCCGCGATCATCGCCTCGCGGAACGCCTTGGACCCGTTGGCGTTGGTCCGCTCGCCGACCATCAGCACGCCGGCGTCCTGCACGAACGGCACGTGGTGATAGATCGAGGACACCCCGGGCTCGTCGACGGCCTCCCGAGCGACCCGCGCCGGCCCGACGCCGAGAGCACCGACCACCGCCGAGATGTGCTCCGGCGTCGTGCCACAACACCCACCGACCAGGGCGGCCCCATAGGAGGTGACGAAATCCGACAGCGCCGACGCGAGCTCGGCAGGGGTCAGCGGATAGTGCGCGCCGTCCGCGGTGAGCTGCGGCAACCCGGCATTCGGCATCACCGACAGGGGTACGCGCGAATGCCGCGCCAGATAACGCAGGTGCTCGCTCATCTCCGCCGGCCCGGTCGCGCAGTTGAGCCCGATCAGGTCGACCCCGAGCGGCTCGATCGCGGTCAGCGCCGCCCCGATCTCGCTGCCGAGCAGCATCGTCCCGGTGGTCTCGACCGTCACGTGCGCGATCACCGGCACCTCGCGCCCCGCCTCGCCCATCGCCCGGCGCGCGCCGTTGACCGCCGACTTGAGCTGCAGCAGGTCCTGGCAGGTCTCGACGATCAACGCGTCGGCGCCGCCGACGATCAGACCCAGGGCATTCTCCTGGTACGCGTCGCGCAGCGTCCGGTAGTCGGTGTGCCCCAACGTCGGCAGCTTGGTGCCCGGCCCCATCGACCCGAGCACGAACCGCGGCCGGTCAGCCGTGGAGAACCGATCCGCCGAGGCCCGGGCGATCCGGGCGCCGGCCTCCGCCAGCTCGCGGATCCGCGCCTGCAGGCCGTACTCGCCGAGGTTTCCGAGGTTGGCCCCGAAGGTGTTGGTCTCGACGCAGTCGGCACCCGCGGTGAAATAGGCGTCGTGCACCCCGCCGACCACCTCGGGCCGGGTCACGTTGAGCACCTCGTTGCAGCCCTCGTGGCCCTCGAAGTCGTCGAGGCTCAGGTCGGCCGCCTGCAGCATGGTGCCCATCGCCCCGTCGGAGATCAGAACCCGGGCAGCGAGCGCTTCCAAGAACGAGTTCGACACCCTCTCAGGTTACGGCGTCGTCCGATTCGCGAAGGAAGCGATGATCCAACCCGGTACGCGGCTGTGACCGACGTCGCCTCGGGGCACCGACCCGCGCCGCGCCGTCGAGCCCTCGCTGGCGCTGCCACGTAGGCTGGCAAGGTGAACGTGTGGACCAGCATGGCGACCCAGGCGACACGGTGGACGGAGGCGGCGGCATGACCGAGTTCGACGGGCTGCCCGAGCTTCGCTCCCCCGTCGCGATCGCGGCGTTCGAGGGGTGGAACGACGCCGCCGACGCCTCGACGGCCGCGGTGGAACACCTCGAGCAGGTGTGGGGCGCCCGGGAGATCGCGGCGCTCGACCCCGAGGACTTCTACGACTTCCAGGTGAGCCGCCCGACCATCACCATGGCCGACGGCGAGACCCGGCGCATCGAGTGGCCGACCACCCGGTTCATGGTGGCGAGCCCCGAGGGCACCGAGCGCGACGTCGTCCTGATCCGCGGCATCGAGCCGAGCATGCGCTGGCGGACCTTCTGCGAGCAGGTGCTCGAGCTGTGCCACAGCCTCGAGATCAACCGGGTGGTGCTGCTGGGCGCGCTGCTGGCCGACGTGCCGTACACCCGGCCCCTGCCGATCAGCGGCAGCGCCTCCGACAAGGACGCGGCCGACCGCTACCAGCTCACCCCGACGCGGTACGACGGCCCGACGGGCATCGTCGGCGTGCTGCACGACGCCTGCCAGCGCGCCGAGGTCGACGCGCTGTCGTTCTGGGTGCACGTGCCGCACTACGCCAACAACCCGCCGTGCCCGAAGGCCACGCTCGCGCTGCTGCACCGCGTCGAGGAGGTCCTCGACCTGCCGGTGCCGATGGCCGACCTCGCCGAGGAGTCGGCCGAGTGGGAGCAGCGGGTGCGCGCGGCTGCCGAGCAGGACGCGGAGCTGGGCGAATATGTCCGCGAGCTCGAGGAGCGGGCCGGCGACGCGGGCATCCAGTCGGTGAGCGGCGACGAGATCGCGCAGGAGTTCGAGAAATACCTGCGGCGCCGCGGCGGCTCGGCGGGGCCGACGGCCGGCTCCTGGTAGCGCGCGTGTCGCAGGGCGCGGCCGCCGTACGCGTGATGCATCCTAGGATCATCGCCACGCGGGAGGTCGCGCCATGCAGAGCAACCCGGGAGCGGCGGAGGCGCCGCACCGCCAGATAGCCGAGCAGATCAAGGCCCAGATCCGCCGGGGTGACTGGGCGGCGGGCGAACGGCTGCCGTCGATCCCCGCGCTGGCCGAGACGTTCGGCGTGGCCAAGCAGACGCTGCAACGCAGCATCGACCAGTTGCGGGTCGAGGGTGTGTTGATCACCAAGCCTGGCTCGGGTACGTACGTCCGCGGCACCAAACGCCGCCTCAACCGGCTGTCCCGGGGTCGCTACGGCGGGCACCGCGGCTACCACGCCGACCTGGCGGCCCGGTACCGCCAGCACCTGACCGAGGTCGGCCGCGCACCGGCGCCACCGGAGGTCGCGGACGCGTTCGGCGTCGCCGACCACACTCCCCTGCTGGTCCGCCGCCACCTGGTCCGCACCGACGACGTCCCGGTCGAGATCGGCGCGGCGTGGTTCCGGGTGGAGGACGCGGCGGGCACGAGCTTGGAACGCTTCGAGGGCTTCGGGCGGCCGCTCTACCAGGAGGCGGAGGAGGCGATCGGCCGCCGCTACGCGACCGCGACCGACGTGATCACGGCCCGCCAGCCGGACCGCGACGAGGCGGAGATCCTCCAGATCCGCGGCGACACGCCGGTGCTGCACCTGCTGCATGTCGCCTTCGACGAGCGGCACCGGGCGATCGAGGTGAGCCAGGCGACGTGGCCGGGGCCGATGACGACGCTGACGGAGAACTACAAGATCCCGGGGCCGGCGGAGGACCTGCCCGACGACGAGCCTGGGTTCGCGTTGGGCTAGCTCGCCGGGGCCCGCAACGTCGGTGCCTGACTCGCGGCTGGGCGGTACGTGGGGTGAAGGCATAGGCCCGCACGCTCGGGCACGGCCCGCACGCCTCGGCACCGCCGGCACGCTCGCCGTAGGCTGCGCGCGCGCCGTAGGCCGGGCGCGCGCCGCGCGCTCGGCACGGCCCGAACCCCCGGGCACGGCCCGCACGCGTCGACACGGTCCCGCACGCCGGACGGCCGGCTAGGCGGTCCAGGGTGGGGTGACGCGCTTGCCCGCGGCGGTGGCCGTGCTGCCGGCGGCGCTCGTGACGATGGCGGTCAGGCCGTTCGCGGCGTCCGCGGTGACCTGGCGTTCGACGTCCGGCGCGAGCACCAGCGTGTCCCCCGGGCCGATCCGGACCACGTCGTCGCCGAGGCGTACCGACGCGCCGCCGGACAGGACCGTCCAGATCTGTTCCATGTCGATCGCGTGGGTCGGGCCCGCGCTGCCCGGACCCATCTCGACCTTCCAGAGCGGGCGCGTCGCGCCGCCGAGGGTGGGTGAGGCCAGGGTGGTCGTCACACCGGCGGGGGTCTCGAAGCGCCGGGTCTGGTCCTGCCCGATGACAGTCATGGCGATGCCCTTCTAGGATGGTCAACGTGGTTGTCCAAAACGTAAACCTGGTTGTCTAATCGTGTCAACCGAGGCGGGGTTCCTGCTGCCGTTGCGGCTGTTCGTCGGCTTCCGGCAGCTCATCGACGCCGTGCACGCCGAGCTGGCCCGGGAGGGGCATCCGGACCTGCGGCCGCTGCACGGGTTCGTCTTCCAGGCCATCGGCCGCGACGGCACCACGGCGGTTGAGCTCGGGCGGCGGCTGGGCGTCTCGAAGCAGGCCGCCGGCAAGACCATCGACGGCCTGGAGCGGCTCGGCTACCTCGAGCGGGCCAGCGACCCGGCCGACGCCCGGCGCAAGCTGGTGCGGCTCACCGACCGCGGCCACGCGGTGCTGACCCGCTCAGCACAGATCTTCGACGAGCTGCGCGCGGAGTGGGCGACCCGGATCGGCCCGGAGCGGCTGCGCGCCCTGGAGGCCGACCTCGTCACGGTGACGGGCGCGGAGGCGTTCCGCCTCGACGTGCCCGGCTGGTTCGGCTGACCAGCCGAAGTTGGCAACGGTCCGTTGTTATGCGGAAAGCGTTAACAACGGACCGTTCCTTACGCGTCGCGTTCCGGGTAGCCGATCTGGATCGCGGACACGTCGTCCAGGGCCGTGGCTATCTCGGCCGGCAGCGTCACGTTCTCGACCTTGAGTGCGCCCAGCAACTGCCCGACCGTGCGCGCGCCCAGGACCGGCGCCACCACGCCCGGTTGGTCGCGGACCCAGGCCAGCGCCACCTCCAGCGGCGAGACGCCCAGGCCCCCGGCGGCCGTCGCGACCGCTTCGACGATGGATGAAGAGCGCGAATCCAGATAAGTCGCGACAAATGGGCCGAAGTGGGGGGAGGCCGCGCGGGAGTCCGCCGGGCGGCCGTGGCGGTACTTGCCCGTCAGGACGCCCCGGCCCAGCGGCGACCAGGCCAGCACGCCCAGGCCCAGCGCCGCGCAGGCCGGCAGGACCTCGCGCTCGATCCCCCGCTCCAGCAGCGAATATTCCACCTGCGCGGCCACCACCGGCGTACGGCCCGGCACCGCCTTCTGCCACGCCGCCGCCCGCGCCGTCTGCCAACCCGAGAAGTTGGAGACCCCGGCATAGCGGACCCGGCCGCTGGCAACGGCATAGTCCAGCGCCGCGAGCGTCTCCTCCAGCGGCGTCGTCTCGTCGAACCCGTGCACCTGCCAGAGATCGACATGGTCGGTGCCGAGCCGCCGCAGCGACGCGTCCAGCGAGCTCAGCAGATGCCCCCGCGACGCGTCGCGCCGCCTGCCGTGGCCCGAGCGCAGGCCCGCCTTCGTGGCGATGAGCAGGTCGTCCCGCGGGATCAGAGTGTCCAGCAGCGAGCCGATCACGGCTTCTGCCTCGCCGTCGCCGTACACGTCGGCGGTGTCGACGAGATTGCCACCCGCGTCGACGAAGCCCTTGAGCTGGGCTGCCGCGTCGTCGGTGTCGGTGTCGGCACCCCACGTCATGGTGCCGAGCGCGAGCCGGGAGACCGCGAGCCCGCTACGGCCTAGCGGTCGCTGCTGCATGGGTGCACCTTATGCCGACGCGGCCTGCGCCGATAGCCGGCCGGTCGGTGCATCATGCACGCCGGCCATGACGCGGCGACACGCGGACCATCACAATCCCCTCCCCGCGTGTTGGGGCAGCCGTCCACGAACGGGCGACGGGCATTTCGTACTCTGGTCCCGCGTCGCGGGCGGCCGCCGACGAACGGCGCCGCCGTCGGCGGCAGTGGGGAGGGGCACGGTGAAACTCGGACTCAACCTCGGATACCAGACGGCGTGGAGCTCGCCCGCGACCGACCTGGCGATGGCCCAGGAGGCGGAGCGGCTCGGCTTCACGGTCGTGTGGGCGGCGGAGGCCTACGGCTCCGACTCGCCGTCGACCCTGGCCTGGCTCGCCGGCCAGACCTCGACCATCGACCTGGGCGCGGCGGTCATGCAGATCCCGGCCCGCACCCCGGCCGCCACGGCGATGACCGCGACCACGATCGACAACCTGAGCGGCGGCCGGTTCCGGCTCGGCCTCGGCGTCAGCGGCCCGCAGGTCTCCGAGGGCTGGCACGGCGTGCGGTTCGGCAAGCCGCTCGCCCGTACCCGCGAATATGTCGACATCGTCAAGCTCGCCGTCGGCCGCAAACCGGTGGAATACACCGGCGACCACTACACGCTCCCCCTGCCAGACGGCCCCGGCAAGACGCTGCGCCTGGGCTTCCACCCGCCGCGCGAGCACATCCCGATCTACCTCGCCGCCGTCGGGCCGAAGAACCTCGAGCTCGCCGGCGAGATCGCCGACGGCTGGCTGGCGGTCTTCTACTCCCCCGAGTTCGCCGGCGAACAGCACGCGAGCATCGCAGCGGGCAAGGAAAAGGCCGCTCGAGCCGGCGAGGGCTTCGACGTCGTCCCCAGCGTCCCCGTCGTGGTCGGCGACGACGTGGCCATGGCCGCCGAGCTCGTCCGCTGGTACGCCGCCCTCTACATCGGCGGCATGGGCAGCCGGAAGCAGAACTTCTACAACGACCTCGCGGTCCGGATGGGCTACGGCGACGCCGCGAAGACGGTGCAGGACCTCTACCTCGACAAGCGCCAGCGGGACGCGGCGGCCGCCGTACCCCTGGAGTTCATCGACCGCACCTCGCTGCTCGGCAGCATGGAGCGGATCGCCGACCGGATGCAGGCGTACGCCGAATCGGGCGTTACCACACTGTCGATCAGCCCGTACGTGGCCGACGTGGAATCGGGCGTGCGGACGTTGCGTACGGTGGCCGAGGCGTTGGACAAGTCGGGGGTCGGGGAATGACGTGGACCCAGGCGATCGTGCTCGGGATCGTGCAGGGGCTCACGGAGTTCCTGCCGATCAGCTCGTCCGGGCACATGCGGATCACCTCGGCCCTGTTCTTCGGTCAGGACGCGGGCGCCTCGTTCACCGCGGTCACGCAGCTCGGCACCGAGGCCGCCGTGCTGCTCTACTTCGCCAAGGACATCTGGCGAATATCCAAGACCTGGGTCATCGGCATCTGGGACAAGTCGGCGCGCAAGGAGTTCGACTACAAGATGGCGTGGTACGTCATCGTCGGCTCCATCCCGATCGGCATCATCGGCTTCGCGTTCAAGGACCAGATCCGCACCGCCGCCCGTAACCTCTGGCTGGTCTCGATCGTCCTGATCGTCTTCTCGTTCGTGCTCGCCTTCGCGGAATACCTGAGCCGCCAGACCCGCGCCCTCGAGCGCTTCCGGATGCCCGACGCGGTCACGATGGGCCTGGCCCAGGCGTTGGCACTGGTCCCCGGCGTCTCCCGCTCGGGCGGCACCGTGAGCGCCGGCCTCTTCCTCGGCCTGACCAGAGAGGCGGCCCTGCGCTTCTCGTTCCTGCTGGCGATCCCCGCGGTGGTCATGTCGGGCCTGTTCAGCCTGCCGGACGTCTTCGACAAGAGCGGCGGCGGCCTGGTGCCCTCGGGTGCCCAGATGATCGTCGCGACGATCATCGCCTTCGGCCTCGGGTACGCGTCGATCGCGTGGCTGCTGCGGTACGTGTCCGCGCACACGTTCTATCCGTTCGTGCTCTACCGGGTCGCGGTCGGCTCCATCGTCCTCGCTCTCCTGATCAACGGCACGATCTCGGCCACGTAGAGTCGTCCGCGTGGCGACCCTTCTCCTGCTGCGACACGGCCGCACGACCGCCAACGCCGACGGTGGGCTGGCCGGGCGGCAGCCCGTCGAGCTCGACGAGACCGGCCGGGCCCAGGCGGTCGCGGTCGGCCAACGGCTGCGCGGCCTGCCGCTGGCCGCGGTGGTCAGCAGCCCGCTGATCCGCTGCCGGCAGACGCTGGACCTCGCCCTGCCGGACGCGCTGCCCAGCGTCGAGGACGGGCTGATCGAGTGCGGCTACGGCGAGTGGGAGGGCCAGCCGCTCAAGAAGCTGGCCAAGGATCCGCTGTGGCCGGTCGTCCAGCTCCACCCGTCCGCGGTGGCGTTCCCGGGCGGCGAGACGATGGCGGGGATGTCGGCCCGGGCCGTCGGCGCGGTCCGGCAGTGGGACGCCAAGGTCACGGCCGAGCACGGCGCCGAGGCGCTCTGGCTGGCCTGCACCCACGGCGACATCATCAAGGCGATCGTGGCCGACGCGCTGGGCCTGCACCTCGACCAGTTCCAGCGCATCGTCGCGGATCCGGCCTCGGTGACCGTGATCCGTTACACACCCACCCGCCCGTTCCTGCTGCGCCTCAACGACATCGGTGGTGACCTCGCCGGCCTGGTGCCGCCGAAACGGCGGCGGCGACCTCGCAAAACGGCCGCTACCTCGTCGGACGCCGTCGTCGGCGGCGGCGCCGGGCCGAGCTGAGATTCGCTCTGCGCGAACGTCGCTGATCCGCTCCCCACATTCGAGGCAGTGCGCTACGCGGGCTCACACGTGGGCGGATAGGGTCTTCTTATGACCCACCAGGTGCACGCGTTCGAGCCGCCGGAGCGGTTCGTGGCTGGAACCGTGGGACCACCCGGCGAACGCAGCTTCTTCCTGCAGGCGCGGGGCGGTGGCCGCGTGGTCAGCGTCGCGCTCGAGAAGGTCCAGGTCTCCCTCCTGGCCGAGAAGCTCGAGGAGCTGCTCACCGAGGCCGCCCGCCGGTTCGGCGTCGACCTCGAGCTGCCGCCCGCCGAGCCGGTGGTCGAGTCCGACAACGAGCCGCTGGAGAGCCCGGTCGACGAGGAGTTCCGTGTCGGCACGCTGGGCCTCGCGTTCGACGTCGACAGCGCCACCGTGGTGATCGAGGCGATCGCCGCGGGCGAGGGCGAGCTCGACGTCGAGGACGCCGAGGCCGAGGCGGTCGAGGACGACGACGATGACGACGAGCCCGACGACGATCTCGACCGGCTCCGGGTGCGGCTGACGCCGCAGGCGACCCGCGAGTTCATCAGCCGGGCGCGGCGCGTCGTCGCCGCCGGCCGGCCGCCCTGCCCGCTCTGTGGCCAGCCGCTCGACCCGCGCGGCCACCTCTGCCCGCGCCACAATGGCTATCACCGGTGACGGCGCCACGCCGGTGGACGCGCCCTCCCGGCTTCCCGAGCCAGACGCGCTGACGCTGCTGCGCTCGGGCGAGATCGAGCTCGAGGGCCGGCTGGTCGACGCGTCCAACACCACCCTGCGGGCGTTCGTCTCGCTCGACGGTGTCACCGCGCGCTGCGTCTACAAGCCGATCAGCGGCGAGCGGCCGCTCTGGGACTTTCCCGACGGCACCCTGGCCGGCCGCGAGGTCAGCGCCTACCTCGTGTCGGCGGCGACCGGGTGGGACCTGGTGCCGCCGACCCTGCTGCGCGACGAGGGGCCGCTCGGGCCCGGCATGTGCCAGCTCTGGATCGACGAGCCCGAGGGGGCGCAGCCGCTGGTCGGCTTCGTGCCCGCCCGGCAGCTCCCGGCCGGCTGGAAGCGGATCGCGTCGGCCCAGGACGAGGACGGCAACCCCTACTCGCTGGCCCACGCCGACGACCCGCGCCTGGCCCGCTTGGCGGTGCTCGACGTGGTGATCAACAACGCCGACCGCAAGGGCGGCCACGTGCTGGTCGGCCCCGACGACCGGGTCTACGGCGTCGACCACGGCGTCACGTTCAACGTCGAGCCCAAGCTGCGTACGGTCTTGTGGGGCTGGACGGGCGCGGGCCTGCCCGACGAGGCCGTCGACGTGCTCGGCCGCCTGACCCGCGATCTGAAGGGCGCCCTGGGCGATGCCCTGCGCACGCACCTGACCGGCCACGAGGTGGGCCGGCTCCGCGGCCGCGTCCGCCGCCTGCTGGAGAACGCCAGCTTCCCGGAGCCGGGCACCGACTGGCCGTCGGTGCCCTGGCCCCCGATGTAGCGTCCGGTCAGATCGCCGTCGGCTGCAGCGTGATGCCCAGCAGGGCGTCGACCGTCTTCGCCATCAGCAGCGGTGCGTCCGGGTCGTCGCCGGCGCCCGCCAGGGTGGCGTCCGCCCACGCGTCGACCAGGGCCAGGGCACCCGGGGTGTCGAGGTCGTCGGCGATGCGGCTGCGTACCCCCGCCAGCAGGTCGGCACCCGACGGCCCGGCGGTGGCCGCGGCGGCCGCCCGCCAGCGGCCCAGCCGCTCCTCGGCGGTCTTGAGCGTGTCGTCGGTCCAGGTGCGGTCGCCACGGTAGTGGTCGGCGATCAGGCCCAGCCGCAGCGCCATCGGGTCGACGTGGTCGGCCCGCAGGCGGGAGACGAAGACGAGGTTGCCCAGCGACTTCGACATCTTCTCGCCGTCGAGGCCGATCATGCCGGCGTGGACGTAGTGCGACCCGAACGGCGCCTGCCCGGTGAGCACCTCGGCGTGCGCGGCGGAACACTCGTGGTGCGGGAAGATCAGGTCGTTGCCGCCGCCCTGCACGTCGATCGTGTCGCCGAGCAGGCCGAGCGCGATGACCGCGCACTCGATGTGCCAGCCGGGGCGGCCCGGGCCGAGCGGCCCGCCGGGCCAGGCCGGCTCGCCGTCGCGGGCGCCGCGCCAGAGCAGGGGGTCGAGCGGGTCACGCTTGCCCTCGCGGTCGGGGTCGCCGCCCCGCTCGGCCGCCAGCACGAGCATCTCGTCGCGGCTCAGGTTGGACTCGTAGCCGAACCGGGGCGCCGCCGCGATGTCGAAGTAGACGTCGCCGGTGCCGTCGTCGAGGGTGTACGCGGCGCCCGCGTTGACGAGCTCGACGACCCGGTCGACGATGACCGGGATCGACTCGACCGCGCCCACGTAGTGCGCCGGCGGGATCAGCCGCAGCGCCTCCATGTCCTCGCGGAACAGCGCGGTCTCCCGCATGGCGAGGACGACCCAGTCCTCACCGTCGCGCTGCGCCCGTTCCAGCAGCGGGTCGTCGATGTCGGTGACGTTCTGGACGTAGCGCACCGGGTAGCCGGCGTCGAGCCAGGCCCGCTGCACCAGGTCGAACGTGATCATCGTGGCCGCGTGGCCGAGGTGGGTGGCGTCGTACGGGGTGATCCCGCAGACGTACATCGTCGCCCCGGTCTCCCGGTCCGGGCTCGTCGGATGTGCGCTGCGCCGCGCCGAGTCGAACAACACGAGAGGCTGACCGGTGCCCGGCAGCCGCGGCACGTCGTGCCCGGTCCAAGACTGCATTCCGCCAGCCTATCCAGCGCTTCCCGAACGATCACGGCGGCCGGGCCACCATGATCACGCCGGAGCGGCACGGTGACGGGCGTGACGGATGTGGCGTAGCACAGCCCGCGCCGACCGGTTGACCCGTGCGGGCGGACCGAGAATTTCGCCCGTGGTGCGCGGCCTCGCGTGGGCTCGGTTATGAGATCAAATGCCGCGATTGTAGTGATCATCTTCGCTACCGCACGTGACCTCGACGGCCCATTCGCCCTGTTCAGGATGAGTTCACGAACGCACAGTGATCGTTGACCAACGCATCGACGGATCTCTACGGTTGCGCTATCGCAATCGTCCATGGACTGAGGAGGTCCGGCGATGAATCATGCCCATTTTCGGCGACGCTGGAACAGACGGATCGCCACGGCGGCCGCGCTGATCCTGGTCACCGCGGTCCTGCCGGTCCCGGCCGCCGCCGGTGCACCGCCCACCGGCGCCGCACCGGTTGCCGCCACGGCGCCGGACTGCTCCCCCACACAGCCGGACGCCGGCCGGGCACTGGCCGTGGCCGCCGCCTGCGGCAAGCCGGTCGAGGACGTGGCAGCGCGGACCGAGACCCAGGAGGTCTTCGCACAGCCGGGCGGCGGCTGGACGGCGAAGCTCTACGCCGGCCCACTGCGCATGCGCGACGCGGGCGGCCGGCTCGTGCCGATTGATCTCTCCATGCGAGCGGAGGCGGATGGATCGATCGCCGCTGCGGCGCACCCGGCGAACCTGCGGGTGTCCGGCGCGGCCGGAGCCGGCGAGCACGAGCTGTTCAGCCTCGACGTGGGCCCCGGGCGGGCCGGCCTGTCCTGGCGGGGCGCCCTGCCGCGACCGGTCCTGGCCGGGAACCGGGTCACCTATCCCGAGGTGCGTCCCGGCGTCGACCTCGTGGTCGAGGCGAGCCGGACGGGAGCGCGGCAGTTCCTCGTCGTCAAGCGCCCGGCGGCGGCGAAGGAGGTGGCCGCGCTCACCTTCCCCGTGCGTACCACCGGCGTGCGGGTGCGGCCGGACCACGACGGCGGCCTGGTCTTCACCGACGACGACCGGGTCGTCGGGGTCTCGGCGAAGCCGGAGATGTGGGACTCGTCCGCCCACCCGCTCACCGGCCAGCCACTGCGCCAGGTGCGGATCCCGACGAGTCACGCCGCGAAGGGGACGGCGGCGGTCGAGGTGCGTCTGGCGCCCGCCCGCTCCTTCTTCGACGACCCCGCCACGACGTACCCGGTGATCGTCGATCCGCACATCACCCAGATCCGCGGCTCCTTCGACACGTACGTGCGGTCCGACTTCACCACCGACCGCAGCGCCGAGCCCGAGCTCCAGCTCGGTCGCTACCCCGACGGTCCGCCGGTGGCGCGCTCGTTCGTGCACTGGAACGTCGCGGCCCTGCGCGGCAAGCGGATCAACTCGGCGGCCGTCAACTTCTTCAACTACCACTCGGCCTCGTGCGCCCCGAAGGCGTGGGAGATCTGGTCGACCGGACCGGCCAGCACCGCCACCCGCTGGACGTCGCAGCCGAGCTGGAACCAGCGGGAGGGCACGTCGACCACGACCCGCGGCTACAACTCGACGTGCGTGCAGGGCTGGGCGTCGGTCAACGCCACGACCTTCTTCGCCCGGGCCGCGGCGATCAACCAGGCGACCGCGTACATGGGGATCCGGGCCACGGACGAGACGGACATCCTCGCCTGGAAGCGGTTCCGCTCGGGTGACGCGGTCGCGGCCGGCGAGGTGCCGTTTGCGGAGGTCAACTACGGCGCGCCGCCGAGCGCGCTCAACCCGAGCACGCTGCAGCCGGGCGACGCCGCCGAGACGGAGACGCGTACGCCGCTGATGCGGGCCGTGTTCAGCGACCCGGACGGCGACACCGGACGGGTGGACTACGAGATCTACGACCGCACCGGTGCCACGCTGCTCGCGTCCGGCGCGGGCGGCACGGTGGCCAGCGGGGCCGAGTCCACCTGGACGGTGCCCGGGGGCGAGCTCGTCGCCAACACCGTCTACAAGTGGCGGGCCCGGGGCAACGACGGCACGGACCTCGGCCCGTGGTCGGCGTGGCGCTACCTGGCGACGTCGGACGGCTCGCCGACGGGTGAGCAGGGCCGGTTCTCGTTCCAGGAGCTGAAGCTGACCGACCGGCTCGAGCTGAAGGTCAACGTCGCCAACGGCAACCTCCTGGTCAAGGGCGTCGACCTGCGGATCCGCGGCACCGGCACGGACCTGACCGTCGACCGCTACTACAACTCCCGCTCCACCGCGGTCTCGGTGCTGGGCACGGGCTGGACACCGGGCACCGGGCAGGGCATCAGGCTGACGTACTCCAAGGCCGACCACGCCACGGCCGACGTCACCTACCACGCGCCGAGCGGGTTCACAGCGAAGTTCGTCAACTCCGCCGCGAACGCGTGGCGGACTCCGCCGAGCATCGACGCGAAGCTCACCCGCGACACGGGCACCGGCGAGCTGCGGCTGAAGTTCGACAAGAGCGAGGGCAGCTTCTTCTTCGCGGACAGCACCGGACGTCTGCTCCGGATGGTCGACAGGAACAACAACAAGATCACTTACGGGTACGACGGCTCCGGCAACGTCACGACGATCACCGACACCCAGGGCCGAATCAGCACCCTGGCGTACGCGTCGGGCCGGCTCACGTCGATCACCGACCCGACGTCCCGCCGCGTGAGCTACACCTACAACGGTGCCCAGAACCTCGAGACGGTCACGGACGCGGGCGGCGGCGTGACCCGGTTCGACTACGACGGCGACCGGCTCACCCGGATCACGACACCCGAGGGCCGGGTCACGAACCTCGGCTACGAACCGGACTCGTCGCGGATGCTCGACTTCTACGAGCAGACGAACCCCGGGGGCACACCGGACAGCGCCCGCTACACCTTCACGTACCACGCGGGCCGGACGGAGGTGACCGACCCGAACGGCGTGGCCACCTCGACCACGACGGACGGGATCACCACGCACACGTACGAGACCCGGGACCGGGTGACCAAGGTCAAGGACGCCCTGGGGCACGAACAGTCGAAGAAGTACAACGCCAACGACAACGTCGAGACCTTCACCGACGCGCTGACCAACAACGCGACGTTCGGTTTCGACCCGAACACCAACAACCTGACGTCGGTCGGGCTGGCCACCGGCGCCACGTCGACGCTGGACTACAACAACACCGCACATCCGCACGCGGTCAGCGGCGCGAAGGATCCGCAGGGCAACGCCATGAGCTACTCGTACGACGTGGCGGGCAACAAGACGGCCGAGGAGAGCAGCCAGTACCCCGGCCAGAAGCTCTTCGAGGCCGAGTACAACACCAACGGCACGGTGAAGTGGCAGGACGACGGCAAAGACGTCCGTACCAGCTACGCGTACGACACGAAGGGCAACCTGACCAAGGTCGACAACCCGGCACCGCTCGGTGACGTGGTCGTCGTGCCGGACGCGCTGTCGCGGCTGAGCGAGCAGACCGACGGCAAGGGTCAGAAGACCCGCTACACGTACGACCACCTCGACCGCGTCGACACCGTGACCTTCCAGGGCGGCGTCGTGGTCGACTACACCTACGACAAGGACGGCAACCTCACCCGGCTGTCCGACCCGACCGGCGTCACGGTGTTCAGCTACGACAGGTTCGGCCGGCCGACCGGGAAGCAGGCGCCGGGAGCCGTGGCGGTCACCTACGACTACGACCGCAACGGCAACGTGACCACCTACACCGACGCCGGCGGCGCGGTCACCTACGGCTACAACGCGGTGAACCTGGTGACCTCGGTGCGCGAACCCGGCGCGTCGCAACCGGTCACGTTCACCTACGACGAGAACAACCGGCGCCGTTTCATGTACCTGCCGACCTCGCCGCGGGTGACCGTGGAGATGAAATACGACCGGTCCGGCCGGCAGACCTCGATCGTGGCGACGAACGACGCGACCGGGACGAAGCTGTCGTCGTTCTCGTACGACTACACCAAGGGCGGCGCCGACACCGGCCTGCGGCACGCGATGACCGACCTGGCCGGCACGACCACGTACAGCTACGACAAGCTCAACCGGCTCACCGGGGCGTCCGGGCCGGGGCTGACCCGTGCGTACGCCTACGACGCCAACAACAACCGCACCTCCAAGACGGAGAACGGCACCGCCACGTCGTACGGCTACAACGACGCCCACCAGCTCACCAGCGCCGGCTCGGCGACGTACACCTACGACGCCAACGGCAACACCACCGGCTCGTCCACCGGGTGGCAGTTCACCTACAACAGCGTCAACAACCAGACGACGGAGATCACCGCGCCTGGCCGCGCCACGCACGCGCCGATCAGTTACGCGGGCCCGGAACAGACCGAACGGCGGCGCTCCGGCAGCGTCACCTACGTCACCAGCGCGCTCGGGGTCGCCTCGGCCACGTCGACGCTGCCCGGACCGCCCGGGTCGGGGGCGGCGCCCAACGACACCGAGCCCGCCCGCGGGACCACCCAGTACTTCACCCGCGACCCCGGCGGCAACCTGATCGGCCTCCGGACCCAGGGCTCCCGCTACTACTACCTGGTCGACGGGCTCGGCTCGGTGGTGGGCCTGGTCGACGGGACCGCGACGAAGGTCAACTCGTACAGCTACGACCCGTACGGCAACCAGCTGTCGGCCAGCCAGCAGGTGCCCAACCCGTGGCGGTACGCCGCCGGGATGCTCGACGGGCCGACCGGACTCACCAAGTTCGGCGCCCGCTACTACGACCCGGCGCTGGGCCGGTTCAGCCAGCGCGACCCGAGCGGACAGGACCTGCCGTACGGGTACGCCGGCTGCAACCCGGTCAACAACACCGATCCGACGGGGTTGAGCTGGCAGTGCGCGTTGGCCGAGTACTCGACCTTCGCCCTGGCCGGCGCGATCTTCGGGGCGCTGGGCTTCGGTGTCGGCGGGCCGGCAGGTGCGACGATCGGCTTCATCGTGGGCACCTCGGTGTTCGGCGGTTTCGTCGAGGAGGCCTGCGCGGCCGAAGAGGACGGCAAGGACATCAACTGGGCCGACGTCGGCTGGAACATCCTCAAGGAGTTGGGTATGGGTGCGTTCTAGGACGCCCGGGCAGATGGGACGGACGATGGCGACTCTCACACTTCGGCGGCCCGACGACGCGGGCGGCATCGCACGGCGGATGGCGTTCCTGGTCGACGGGCGCGTCGTGGCCCGCCTGCGCCGGGGCGACAGCCAACGGGTCGAGGTGACCGCCGGCCGGCACCGGCTGCGGGTCCGCACCGACTGGCAGCGCAGCCGGGAGGTCGAGGTCGACCTGGGGCCGGACGAGGAGGTGACCGTCGAGGGTGCGGTGCCGGCCGGCGCCGCGACGCTCACGAACACGTTCCTGCGGCCCGGCGCCGCCCTCGAGCTCTCGGTGATCAACGGGAACGGCTGAACGAACCGGGGCGACCGGTGGCCCGTCGAGCCACCGGTCGCCTCCGTTGGTGCCCGAGTGAGCCCTGTGACACCTCGGGCTCGCCGGGCCGGCCGGTTGGGGGAAGCACTGGTGCCCGCACACCGGGAGTGGGCAGGATAGGTGCCATGGACTACGAATACGCGCCTCTGCGGTTGCCGCCGAATGTCGATCGGACGACCGCCGAGGCGCAGCTCGCGATCCAGGCGGAGTTCTCCGGATGGGAGTTGGCCCGGGTGCGGCTGTTCCGGGACGGCACGCGGCAGGTCATGCTGCGGCGCCGGCTCGTCAACAGGCCGCAGCCGGGCCTCAGCATCTAGGCTCCACCGCGGAGCGCCGGACGGCCGACGGGGCCGCCCGGCGATCTACCGCGAGAATCAGCGCGGGCCGTCCTCGTCGTCCGCGCCGTCGTCGTCCACCACCGAGCCGTCGAGGTCGCCCGGCAGGAACGGGTGCTCGTCGAGGCGGCCGACCAGCCGGTCGGTGCCGCCGGGCGTGAACGGGCCCGAGCTGTCGTGCTCCTCGAAGCTCTCCAGGTCGAGCGCCTCGGGCACCTCGCTGACCATCACCACACCGTCCAGCGGCTCCAGCTCCGGCACGTCGAGCGCGCTCAGCGATCCGTCACCGGCCTGGAGCAGCTCCAGCACCGCCTCGCCCACCGTCTCGACCGCGCCGCCCGTCTCCTCGTCGGGGCCGGCCTCGCTGCGGACCTCCTCCGCGCGGCGGACCAGGGCCACCACGCTCGGCACCCGGTAGTCGCGGCGCTGCCGCACCGAGATCACGTGCGGGTGCGCGTCGCGGCCGTCGTCGCCCTCGACCACGACGCCGCCGAGCTGGCCCTCGACCTCGTCGGGGTCGATCGACTCGACGTCCCAGGGCGTCACCTCGCCGAACGCCTCGAGCAGCAGCTCGTCGTAGTGGTAGGACGTGTTGTTGAGCGTCACGTACGCCTGCCACACGTCGTCGTCGTCGACCCGGCCGTCGGCGGCCTTCACCGCGGTCAGGTGGGCGCGGGCGGCGGCGATGACCTCCTCGAGCGCGCTGTCCAGGGCAGAGTGGTCGTCGGTCATGGTGAAACCATCCCTCGGGGAGAAAGAACAGAAACGGCGGCGATCAGCAGGTACGCAGGAAGCGGTCGAGCACCCGTGCGCCGAAGCGCAGGCCGTCGACCGGCACCCGCTCGTCGATGCCGTGGAACAGGTTGGCGAAGTTGAGGTCCGGCGGGAGCCGCAGCGGCGCGAAGCCGAAGCACCGGATGCCGAGCCGCTGCCACGCCTTGGCGTCGGTGCCGCCGGAGAGCATGTACGGCACGGCCCGGGCGCCCGGGTCCTCCGCCCGCAGCGCCGCCGACATCGCGTCGACCAGCGGACCGTCGAACGTGGTCTCGACGGCCGGCTGCCGCTGGATGTGCGCGATGTCGACGTCGGGGCCGAGCAGCTCGCGGATCTCGGACAGGAACGTCTCGGCCTGGCCCGGCAGCGTCCGGCAGTCCAGCGTGGCCGAGGCCCGGCTGGGCACCACGTTCTCCTTGTAGCCCGCGTCGAGCCGGGTCGGGTTGGCCGTGTTGCGCACGGTCGCGCCGACGAAACCGGCGATCGGGCCGAGCTTCGCGATCGTCGTCTCGGGGTCGGCCGGGTCGAAGTCGATGCCGAGCAGCCCGGAGATCTCCGCCAGCAGCGCCTGCGCGGTGTCGGTGAGCACGACCGGGAAGCGGTGCCGGCCGACCCGGGCGACCGCCTCGGCCAGCGCGGTGATCGCGTTGTCGTCGTGGATCATCGAGCCGTGCCCGGGCCGCCCGTGCGCGGTCACCCGCAGCCAGTGGATGCCCTTCTCGGCGGTCTCGATCAGGTAGAGCCGCAGGTCCTCGGAGACCGTGAAGGAGAAGCCGCCGACCTCGCCGATCGCCTCGGTGCAGCCCTCGAGCAGGTCGGCGTGGTTGTCGACCAGGAAGTGCGCGCCGTAGTCGCCGCCCGCCTCCTCGTCGGCGGTGAACGCCAGCACGATGTCACGGGGCGGGCGGACGCCGGTGCGCTGCCAGTCGCGGATGACCGCGAGCGCCATCGCGTCGAAGTCCTTCATGTCGACCGCGCCGCGGCCCCACAGGTAGCCGTCGCGGATCTCGCCCCCGAACGGGTCGACCGACCACTCCCCCGGGTCGGCCGGCACGACGTCGAGATGGCCGTGCACGAGCAGCGCGCCGCGCGCGGGGTCGGTGCCGGGGATGCGGGCGACGAGGCTGGTCCGGCCGGGCGCGGACTCGCGCAGCTCGGCGTCGACACCCACCTCGGCCAGCTTCTCCGCGACGTATTCGGCGGCCACCCGCTCACCGGTCGAGGTGGCGGTGTCGCCGGTGTTGGTGGTGTCGATCCGGATCAGGTCACGGCACAGGTCGACGACCTCGTCGGCACCGGAGAGCGCGGGGCTGGTCATGCGCTCTTTCTTACCAGTCGCCCGGGTCGCCGGCCCGACCGGGCGCGCGTGGGCACCGCCACGCTATCCGCCGGCCGCCCTGGCGGCGTACAACGCCCGCTCAGCGTCGTTCCTGGTCAGTGCCGCCGCCGCGGCGAAGGCGGAACGGGCCTCGTCGGCCCGGCCGAGGCGGGCCAGCAGGTCGCCGCGGACCGCCGGCAACTGTGGATAGTCGCGCAGCGACCGCTCCCCCGCCACCGCGTCGACCAGGGCCAGGCCACGGGCCGGATCACCGGCCATCCCGTACGCGACCGCCTGGTTGACCCGCAGCACCGGCGACGGTCGCAGGTGGAACAGCACCTCGTAGAGGGCGGCGACCCGCTCCCAGTCGGTCTCCTCGTGCGCGCGCGCCCGGGCGTGACAGGCGGCGATCTCCGCCTGGACCGTGTAGGTGCCGCCGCCCAGCGAGCCCGCCCGCTCCAGGGCGGCCAGCCCGCGCCGGATCAGCAACCGGTCCCAGCGCCGGCGGTCCTGGTCGGGCAGCAGCACGGGGCGGCCCGCGTCGTCGTGCCTGGCCGGCAGCCGGGACGCCTGCAGCTCCATCAGCGCGGCCAGCCCGTGCACCTCGGGCTCGCGCGGCAGCAGCCCCTGCAGCAGCCGGCCCAGCCGCAGCGCCTCGTCGGCGAGCTCCGGCCGGACCCAGGCCGGACCGCCCGTCGCGGCGTACCCCTCGTTGAAGATCAGGTAGACGGTGGCGAGCACCGACGCGACCCGTGGCCCGAGCTCCGCGGCGGGCGGCAGGCCGAACTCGACGCCGCCCAGCGCCTTCTTGGCCCGGGTGATCCGGGCGGCCATGGTCGGCTCGGGCACCAGGAACGCGCGGGCGATCTCCGCGGTCGTCAGGCCGCCGAGCAGGCGCAGGGTCAGCGCCACCCGCGACTCGGCCGGCAGCACCGGGTGGCAGACCGTGAAGATCAGCCGGAGCAGGTCGTCACCGATCCGGCCCTCGTCGAGCACCGCGCCGTACCCGCCGTCGTCGGACTCGCTGACCGTGCCGGCGACGAGCCGCAGCTTCGCGGCGTAGTTCTGCCGGCGGCGGATCTGGTCGATCGCCCGGTGCCGCGCGGTGGCCAGGAGCCACGGGCCGGGATCATCGGGTACGCCGTCGCGCGGCCACTGCTCCAGCGCCACCACCAGGGCGTCCTGGGCGATCTCCTCCGCGAGCGACACGTCGCCGGTGAGCCGGGCGACCACCGCGACGACCCGGGCGGCCTCGATCCGCCACACCGCCTCGACCGTGCGGCGCACCGTGGCAGGATCGGCGGCCCCCATCGCCACCGATCCTGCCACGACCCTCGATCAGGCGAAGTCCTCCGGCCCCATCACCTTGAGCACCTGGGACTCGCCCTCCCAGCCGGGCCAGAGGTCGCGGTGGGCGCGCATGAAGCGGGAGGTCCACTCGACGGCCTCGGCCTTGTCCCGCACGTCGTACACGGCGTAGCTGATGACCTCCTTGGCCTCGGCGAACGGCCCGTCGGTGACGGTCAGCTCCCCGCCGGCCACCCCGACCCGGGCGGCGAACGCGCTCGGCGATAGCCCGGCCTGGTCGACCAGGGCGCCGGCGTTGGTGGCGTCCGCGCCGAGCTTCATGATCGCCTCCATCAGCCCGGGCGGCGGCGGTGTGTCGGGGCGGGTGGCGGTGAGCAGCGCGATGTATCGCATCGGTTTCTCCTTCTCAGATCGAGCGGTAGAGGCGGACAGAGACGGCGGCGAGCCAGGCCGAGACGAGCAGGACGCCGCCGGTGAACGCGAGGATCCCCCAGGCGGCGCCGCCGCTCGCGTTCATGGCCAGGAACGAGGCGACGAACAGCACCCCGGTGGCCCGGGAGAGCAGCGGGAAGCCGGAGTGCCGGGCGAGCAGGAAGCAGGCGACGGTGAGCCCGACGAAGCCGACGCCGGCCGCGCCGAGGTGCACGAGGCCGTGCCAGCTCACCGTCTCGCCGTCGGCCCCGGGCGGGAAGCCCCGGCCCGGGTCGGCGCGGAACAGCCCGGCCACGACCATCCCCACACCGTAGACAGCGAGCGGGACGCCACCCCGGCCGACGGCCCGTCCGACGCCGACGGCCGCCGCGACGACCATCAGCCCGGAGACGATCAGGTTGGTGGTCTGGATCCAGCCGAGATCGCCGTTCTGCAGCATGCTCCAGGCGTGCCGGGTCGGGTCGTACCCGTCCCGGGTGAACGCCTGCGCGAGCGAGACGGTGACGTACAGCGGGCCGGCGATCACGCCGTACCCGAGGAGGCTCTTCGTCACCCGATCGGCGAGCGCCGGGGTCGTGCAGGCGGTGGTGCTGGTCATGTCGGTCTCCTTCGATCCCGTTCGGGGTCTGTCACCCGTAGCTCGAACGGGGTAGGCCGGATTCGACACATGGCCCCAGATTTTCTGAAAGAGAAACATCAAGGTCTTCCGATGAATCGCCCCGGAGTCCTACCGTCACGCTATGAACCTGGAGCTGCGGCACCTGAGGGTGGTCACCGCGATCGCGGAGACCGGCAGCGTGACCAAGGCCGCCTCCATGCTCGGGCTCGCCCAGCCGGCCCTGACGGCCCAGCTCCAGCGCATCGAGCGGGCCCTCGGCGGCCCGCTGTTCGAGCGTGACCGGCGCGGCGCGCGGCCGACCGCGCTCGGCGAGCTCGTGCTCGACCGGGCCCGGGTGCTGCTGCCCGCGATGAAGGGGCTCCAGGACGAGGCCGCCCGGCTGGCCGGCGGCGACGCCGCGCTGAGCCGGCTGCGGCTCGGCGGGGTCAACAGCCCGCTGCTCGGCCGGCTGGTGCTGCGGCTCAACGCCGACCAGCCGACGTCCCAGATCTCCACCTACGCGAGCTGGTCCGTCGACGAGCTCGCCCGGATGGTGCTCGCGGGCCGGCTCGACTACGCGCTCTGCGGTGTCTGCGGCGACGCGGTGCCCAGCGCCGAGCTGGGGCTGGCGTGGCGGGTGGTGGCGATCGACCCGGTCTGGCTGCTGATGCCCGAGGACCACCCGCAGGCCGGCCGGGCCGAGGTCGAGTTGGGCGACTTCGCCGAGGACCGCTGGGTGGCCGCGCCCGGCGACGGCTGCTTCGCCGACTGCTTCGCGGCCGCCTGCGCCCGGTCGGGCTTCACGCCGCGCAAGGTCTACGAGACCGACCTCAAGGGCAGCATCGACCTGGTCGAGGCCGGCGAGGCGATCGCCCTGTGCCAGGCGACCTTCCGGCCGGTGCCGGGGCTGGTCTCCCGGCCGATCAAGGGGGCGCCGCTGCGCTGGCGGCTGCTGCTCGGCTGGCACGCGGAGGCGCCGGGGGCCGGGTTCGCCGACCTGATGGTCAAGCACGCGGCCAACGCCTATGCGGACATCCTCGACCGCAACGACGCCTACCGCACCTGGCTGACCACCCACCCGGGCTTCGGCGCACAGGTCAACGGGGCGTTCGAGCCCGCGATATGAGCCAGGTGGGATATACCACCATCGATTGTCCGCGCTTACGTTGACGGTGCTTTCCTCCTCACCCCCAAGGAGTGCACCGTGAACCGTCTTCTCGCCGGCCTCGCGGCAGCGACCCTGCTGCCGGCCGGCATCACCGTCGCCCTGGCCCCACCGGCCATGGCCGCACCGGCACCCGCACCCGCCCCTGTCTCCGGCGCGGCCGCCTCGCCCGAGATGCTCGCCGCGATGCAGCGCGACCTCGGCCTGACCGCCGACCAGGCCAAGGTCCGGATCGCGAAGGACGACGCCGCCAGCCGCACCGAGCTTCGCCTGCGCAAGACGCTGGGCTCCGCGTTCGGCGGCGCGTACATCGGGCGTGACGGCACGTTCGTGGTCACCGTGACGTCCGCCGCGCGGGCCGCCGAGGTGACCTCGGCCGGCGCCACCGCGAAGGTGGTCGCGCGCAGCGCCGCGACGCTGGACGCGGTCAAGTCCAGGCTGGACGCGGCCGCCGCCGCCGCTCCCGCCGCCGCCGTGCCCGGCTGGTACGTGGACGTCGCCGCCAACCGGGTGGTGGTGCTCGCCAAGGGCGGCACCGCGGCCGCGTCGCGGTTCGTCCGGGCGAGCGGCGTCGACGCGGCCGCCGTCGCCGTCGTCGCCAGCACCGAGGCGCCGCGCCTGCTCTACGACGTGCGCGGCGGCGACGCCTACTACATGGGCGGCGGCCGCTGCTCGGTCGGCCTGTCCGTGAACGGCGGCTTCGTCACCGCCGGCCACTGCGGCACCCGCGGCACCGCGACGCAGGGTTACAACCAGGTCAGCCAGGGCAGCTTCCAGGGTTCGTCGTTCCCGGGCAACGACTACGCGTGGGTGTCGGTGAACAGCAACTGGACGCCGCAGCCGTGGGTCAACAACTACAGCGGCGGCAACGTGACCGTCGCGGGCTCGACCGAGGCCGCGGTGGGCGCGGCGATCTGCCGCTCCGGTTCGACGACGGGCTGGCACTGCGGCACGATCGGCGCCAAGAACCAGACCGTCAACTACCCGCAGGGTACGGTCAGCGGCCTGACCCGCACCAACGTCTGCGCCGAGCCCGGCGACTCGGGCGGCGGCTGGCTCAGCGGCCAGCAGGGTCAGGGCGTGACGTCCGGCGGTTCCGGCAACTGCTCCAGCGGCGGCACGACCTACTACCAGCCGGTCAACGAGATCCTCTCCGCGTACGGGCTGACGCTGCGCACGTCGGGCGGCGGCGGCGAGCCGAACCCGCCGACGGGCTGCTCCGGCTACGAGTTCACGGTGAGCGGCTCGCTCTCCTCGGGCGGCAGCGCCTACCAGCCGAACGGCAGCTACTACTACTCGTCGCTGTCCGGCACCCACCGCGCCTGCCTCGACGCCCCGGCCGGCACCGACTACGACCTGTACCTCCAGAAGTACAGCGGCTCCACCTGGGTCAACGTGGCCCAGGCGACCTCACCCAACGCGGACGAGACCGTGTCCTACAACGGGACCGCGGGCTACTACCGCTACCGCGTGCACGCCTACAGCGGCTCCGGCAGCTACTCGCTCGGCTACTCGAACCCGTAGCACGCCGCCGCGCACCCGCCCGCCGTGGTCACCGGCCGCGGCGGGCCGGGTCGTTCTCGGCCAGGATCCCGGTCATGGCCGCCACGAACCGGTCGGGCTGCTCGAACATCGGCCGGTGGCCGGCGCCGTCGAGGACGAGCAGCCGCTTGACCGGCGCCTCCAGGCGGTCGTACCACTGCGCGAACGGCTTCGCGAGGGCCGGCTTCTCGTCGGCGCCCTGGACGAAGTAGGCCGGGATCGCCAAGCGGGGGACGTCCGTGCGCAGGTCGACCTGCTGCAGGTCGGGGTACTGCGCCTGCCAGGTGTCCAGCATCGACGTGACCGTGTGGAGCTTGTCCAGCAGGGTGTACTCCGGGCCGTCGAGCGCGCCGACCTCGCCGCCGCTGTTGGTGACGATCGGCTCGTACGGGTAGAAGTCGTCGTACGGGGGCGGGTCGCCGCCGGCCCCGAGGTCGGCGTGGAACGCGCGGTCGGACTCGGGCAGGTCGACCGCCTGGCCGGTGCCGATGTAGGCCGCGTAGAGGTCGGGGTGGCGGGCCGCGGTCAGGGCGCCGAGGAGCGAGCCGCCCGAGTGGGCCAGCAGGTAGACCCGGTCCTGGCCGAACCGGTCCCGGAGATAGTGGGTGACCGCGACCGTGTCGGCGATCCCGCTCTCCAGACCGATCGGCGGGTCCGCGTCCAGCGCCGGATACGACGTGCCGCCGCCGCGGCGGTCCAGCGTCGCCACCACGAAGTGCTGCTCCAGCCCGGCGAGGTGGCGGCGCATCGAGCCCTTCTCCATCCCGCCCGGCGCGCCGGGCACGAACAGCAGGACCGGCGCCGCGCGGTCGTGGCCGCGGATCATCAGGCCCAGGTCGTAGCCGCCGACGTCGACCGTCGTCAGTTCGGCGACCGCGTTCGGGCCCGGGATCGCCGCGGTGCGCGCGGGGATCGCGGCCAGCACCGTCACCGCCGCCACGGCGGCCGCCAGCGTCGCCACGCCGACCCGGCGGAGGTAGCGCGGGATCGGCCGGCCCGCCAGGCGGTCGCGGGTCAGGGCCGCGCCGTACGCCGCCCCGACGATCATCGGGAGCACGGTGAACAGGCCGTGCACGCCGCGGCCGGTGACCAGCGCGGTCACGCCGAGGAGGGACAGGTGCGGGGCGTCGACGGACGGGCCGGCGACGGGCGCGCGGGCCACCTCCACCGCGGCGACGAAGACGGCCGGGGCGACCAGCATCGCCCAACGCGACCGGCCGGCCCAGCCCGCGAGGACGCCGACGGCGGCGCTCAGCGCGACCGACCACAGTGCCTCGCCGCCCGTCAGCGGGCCGCGCGGGGTCCAGAGGCCGGCCGCGACTCCCCACCCGAGCGGCACCAGCGCGAGTTTGATGGTCTGCATGGCAGTGAGCCTGCGGCCGGCGCCGGTGGGGACACATCGGGCGGAGGTCGTGGCGCCCGCCGCTACTTTGGTAGTGCCCCGCCCTGACTTCCGGCCCTGCCGCCCGCTCCCCCACCGCCGTAGGCTCGGGCGCATGTCCGGTGTGGTCTTCGCGCTGCTCGTGCCCGAGCCGCCGGACAGCCCCGGCGCCGCGGCGCGGGACCGCCTCGCCGACCTCGTCGGGATCGGCGTGGCGCTGGCGTACGGCGGCCTGATGCTGTCGATCGGGGATGCGACCAGGCCCGGCGCCGCGGTGCCGTGGCCCGTCGACGCGGCCGTCGGCCTGGCCTGCTGCCTCGCCCTGCTCGTGCGCCGGCACCGGCCGGTCGCGGTCGCCGCCGCCCTGCTGCCCGTGACCGCCGTGTCGGTCGCCGCCACCGGCGCGGCGATCGTCGCCCTGTTCACGGTCGCGGTCCGCCGCCGGGCGCGGGTGGCGCTCCTGCTGGGCGCCGGCTACGTCGCGGCCGGCCCGGTCTACTTCCTGCTGCACGACCGGCCCGAGTTCCCCGTCTGGGTGGACCTCGTCGCGCGCGCCGGGCCGGCGCTGGCGGCGATCGGCTGGGGCCTGTTCGTCGGCGCGCACCGTCGCCTGACGGGATCGCTGCGGGAGCGGGCCGCCCGGCTCGAGGCCGAGCAGCACCTGCGGGTCGACCAGGCCCGGCTCACGGAGCGGGCCCGGATCGCCCGCGAGATGCACGACGTGCTCGCCCACCGGATGTCGCTGGTCAGCCTGCACGCCGGGGCGTTGGAGGTGCGCACCGACGCGCGGCCCGAGGAGATCTCGATCGCCGCCGCCGCGATCCGGGGCAGCGTCCACGACGCGCTGCAGGAGTTGCGTACGGTCATCGGGGTGCTGCGGGAGGGCGCCGCGGGCCGACCCGAGCCGCCGCAGCCGGGCCTGGCCGACCTGCCGGCCCTGGTCGACGACGCGCGGGCGACCGGCGTGACCGTCACCTACACGTGCGAGGTCCCGTCGCCGGGGCCGTCGGTCGTGCTGGGCCGCACCGCGTACCGCGTCGTCCAGGAGGGTCTGACCAACGCCCGCAAGCACTCGCCGGGCGCGGTCGTGCGGGTGCGGGTCGACGGTCGCGCGGGTGCGGACCTGCGCGTCCTCGTCACGAACCCGGTGTCGGGCGGCGGCCCCGTGGTGCCCGGCGCCGGCGTGGGCCTGGTCGGCATCGGCGAGCGGGTCGCACTGGTCGGCGGCCGGGTCGCGCACGGCCCGTCGGCGGACGGCTTCCGGCTCGAGGCCTGGCTGCCGTGGCCGGCGTGACGGGCCGCCCGATCCGGCTCGCGATCGTCGACGACGACCCGCTCGTCCGCACCGGGCTGCGGATCCTGATGGGCGGCTCCCCCGACATCGACCTCGTCGGCGAGGCCGCGGACGGCACCGAGGTCGACGCGCTGGCCGACGCCCACTGGCCCGACGTGGTGCTGATGGACATCCGAATGCCCACAGTGGATGGCCTGGTGGCGACCCAGCGGCTGCGCGCGCGCCCGTCGCCGCCGCACGTGATCGTGCTGACCACGTTCAACGCCGACGAGCACGTGCTGGACGCGCTGCGCGCCGGCGCGAGCGGCTTCCTGCTCAAGGACACGCCGCCGCTGGAGATCATCGCGGCGGTCCGCACGGTGGCCGCGGGATCGGCGACGCTGTCGCCGGCGGTGATCCGCCAGCTCATCGACCACGTCGCCGACCCGGCCGCGGGCCCGCGCCGGCTGGGCGCCCGCGACCGGCTGTCACGGCTGACCGAACGTGAACGCGAGGTCGCGCTGGCCCTGGGTCGCGGCTGGTCCAACGCGGAGATCGCCACCGCGCTGCGGATGAGCGTCCCCACGGTGAAGGGCCACGTCTCCCGCCTGCTCACCAAGCTCGACCTCAACAACCGCGTCCAGGTCGCGCTGCTGGTGCACGACGCGGAACTGCTCTAGCCCTGCGCGAACGCGATGTCCCGCAGGTCGATCGAGACGATCACGGTGCCCTTGTCGGGGTTGCCCTGCCCGTCGGTCAGGTAGATGAGCCGCCGGGTGGGCACCACGATGCCGTCGACGACCTCGTGGTCGAAGCCGTAGTGCGCGGCGACCGGCGCGTCGGGCCCCAGCACCTCGCTGACGTAGTCGTGCCGCCGCACGTACCCCTGGTCGTCGACGTAGTAGGTCTGCCTCCGGCTGTGGGTGGCGACGTCGTCGGGGAACGTCACCTCCAGCGGCCGCCACACCTCGCCGTCCTCGTGGTGCGGCGCTCCCTCGCGGACCTGGAAACCGGGCCGGGCCAGCAGGAACGGCTCGGTGAGGTAGTTCCACATCGCGTACCCGTTGAAGTAGGCGAGATGGAGGCGGTCCCACGGGGTCGTGACGTCGTGGCCCGCGAAGGCGCGCCGCGGGTGCGCGCGCACCTCGACCGTCGCGCCGGTCGCCGCGGCCTCGATCGCGACGCGCTCGGGGGTGACCACGCTGCGCAGGCCCGGCTCGCCGAAGGGCGCGGTCGAGGCGACCTGGCGGTGGAGGTCGGCGGTCGTGACCACGTCGTCGAGGACGCCGGGCTGGCCCTTGAGCTGCCACAGGGCGCCGCCACCGGACACCCGGGCGCGGACGCTGGTGAACGCTTTCCACCGGTCCAGGCCACCGTGTGCCGCGATGACCTGTTCGAGCAGCGGGTTCATGATCTCACTCCTAACGTAGGACCAGTCGATCCTAGATTGGGACTGCGGCGAGCTACCATGAGTGCTGTGACACAGCGGAGCTACGCGGACGGCTGCGGGGCCGCCCGCGCCATGGACGTGGTCGGCGAGCGGTGGGCCCTGCTGGTCGTCCGCGAGCTGGTCTTCGGCCCGAAGCGCTTCCGGGACCTGCGCGCGGGCCTCGGCGCGATCAGCCAGAACGTGCTCAGCCAACGCCTGCGGGAGTTGGAGGCGAGCGGCGTGGTCCGCCGGGAGAGGCTGGGCCCACCGACGGGCACGGAGGCGTACGCGCTGACGGAACGCGGCCGGCAACTCGAGCCGACCCTGATCGCCCTGTCCCGCTGGGGCGCGGGCCTCCCCGGTGAGCACGGCCCCGAGATGAGCACGGACGCGTTCATGCTCCTGCTCAAGGCGCTGCACCTGCCTTCGCCCGACGCGCTGCGCGTGCACCTCGTCGTCGGCGCCGACTCGTTCGACGTCGACGTGCGCCCGACGGGGGTCACGGTCACCCGGGGCGCATCGGGACCGGTCGCGGCCACGGCCCGCGCCGACGTCCCGACCCTCTGGCGCCTGATCTTCACCGACCTGACGGTGGCGTCGGCGACCGCACGCGGCTCCCTCGACGCCACCGGTGACCTCGCGGCACTGGAGCGGTTCTTCACGCTGTTCGGGGCGCCGCCGGCCTGATCGGCCTTCCAGGGATATTCACCCGCCGCCATCGGTTGTGCGGCCGTTCGTCGGCTGCCGGCAACCCCGTGGGCGAAGGCTCTGATTCCACCCTGGAGGGAGCGGTATGGAAACGTCAACCGTCGGCAGCTTCTCCTCACCGCGGTGTCGGCCGGTGCGGCGTCCGTCGTGCTCGACCCCGTCAGCTTCGCCGCCGCCGCGACGAGAGAGCCGCAGACCCGGACCCTGACCGGGACGATCGCGTACGGCGCGCCCGACTGGGTTTACCTGCCCCTCGACATCCCGGGCGGCGTCAACAGGCTCAGCGTCACCTACAGCTACGACCGACCCACCCCGCCGCCCGGGTACGAAGGCAACGCGCTCGACATCGGCGTCTTCGACGAGGGCGGCGTCACACTCGGCGCCACGGCCGGGTTCCGGGGCTGGTCCGGCGGCTTCCGCGACAGCATCACGATCAGCGCCTCCGATGCCACCCCGGCTACCTGCCCGGCCCGGTCCGGCGCGGCCGGTGGCACCTGATCCTCGGGCCGTACCGCGTCGTCCCGCAGGGTCTGAAGTGGACCGTCACCGTGACCCTGGAGTTCGGCGCCGACGGGCCGGCCTTCGTGCCCCGGCCCGCGCCGCACAGCGCCGCCGGGCGCGGCAAGGCCTGTTACCGCGGCGACATGCACCTGCACAGCGTGCACTCCGACGGCCGCCGTGAGCCCGCCGAGGTCGCCGCCGGTGCGCGGGCCGCCGGCCTGGACTTCATCGTCTCCACGGAGCACAACACCCGCAGCGCGGCTGGCGTCTGGGGCGCGTACGCCGGCCCGGATCTGTTGATCATCGACGGCGAGGAGATCACCACCCGCAACGGCCACTACACGGCCCTCGGCCTGCCGGCCGGCACCTGGATCGACTGGCGCTACCGGGCCGCGGACGGCGCCCTCGACCGGTTCGTGCGCGACATTCACAAGGCGGGCGCGCTCGCGGTCGCCGCGCACCCGCTGGCACCGTGCGTCGGCTGCGGGTGGAAGTTCGGCTACGCGGGGCTCGACGCCGTCGAGGTGTGGAACGGCCCGTGGACGCTCGACGACGAGGCCGTGCTGGCCAACTGGGACAACCTGCTCGTCAGCGGCGGGCGGTTCGTCCCGGCCGTCGGCAACAGCGACGCGCACAGCGAACCGCAGGTGATCGGGCTGCCCCACACGGTCGTACGCGCCGACGGTCTCGACCGCACGTCGATCCTCGCCGGCGTCCGCGCGGGGCGCACCTGGATCGCGGAGTCCGCGGCCGTCGACCTGACCTTCACGGCCACGAGCGCCCGGGGCCGGTCGGCCGGCATCGGCGAGCGGCTCGACGCCGACGACGACGCCTCCGTGACCGTGGCGCTCACCGTCACGGGCGCGCCCGGCTGCGTCGCCCGCATCGTCACCGACCAGGGCCAGCGCCTGCTCACCCCCGTGCCGGCGGGCGGCGAGATCTCGTGGGTGACGACGCCGAACAACTCCCGGTACGTGCGCGCCGAGGTGCGCCGCCCGACGCCCACCGCCACGACCGCCGACACGATGGTCGCCCTCACGAACCCGATCTTCCTCGGTCGCGCCTGACCACCCCTCACCCTGGAGGAACACCCTTGTCCGACCTCACTGTCAGCCGCCGCCAGGTGCTGGCGACCGCCGCGGTCGCCGCCGGCGCGGCCCTCGTCGCGGAGACACCCGCGTCCGCGCACGGTTCGCACGACACCGCCGAGCCGTTCCCGCTGGGCGTCGCCAGCGGCGACCCGACCGCGTTCAGCGTCATCCTCTGGACCCGGCTCGCCCGGAACTTGTACTCCCCCGACGGCCTGTCCCGTCGCCCGGTCGAGGTCGAGTGGGAGGTCACTACCGACGAGCGGTTCCGCCGCGTGGTGCGGCGCGGCCGCGTGCTGGCCCGCCCCGAGCTCGCGCACTCGGTGCACGTCGACGCCGTTGGGCTCGAGCCGGGCCGCGAGTACTTCTACCGCTTCAAGGCGCTGCGCGAGATCAGCCCGGTCGGCCGGACGAAAACGGCGCCGGCGCCGTGGGCCGACGCGCGCTCGCTGCGCTTCGCGATCGCGAACTGCCAGGACTTCCAGAACGGCTACTGGCCCGCGTACGACGCCCTCGCCGACGAGGACCTCGACCTCGTCGTGCACCTCGGCGACTACATCTACGAGTACGACCCGTCGAGCCGCTTCCCCGACCGCCGGCACGTGGCGCCGCAGACCGTCGGCCTCGACCAGCTCAGCACGCTGTCGGACTACCGCAACCGGCACGCGCAGTACAAGACCGACCCGGCCCTGCGCGCCGCGCACGCCGCGTTCCCGTGGGTGGTCACCTGGGACGACCACGAGACGGAGAACAACTACGCTTCTCTGGTCGACGAGCTGGACACCGGCGCCGCCCACCAGACGGCGGCGCAGTTCGCCAAGCAGCGTGCGGCGGCCTATCGGGCCTACTACGAGCACATGCCGATCCGGGCGAACCTTCGGCCGGGCAGCCCCGACCTGCGGATCTTCCGGCGCTTCGACTACGGCCGGCTGCTGCGCCTGCACGTGCTCGACACCCGGCAGTACCGCAGCGACCAGCCGGGCGCGGGCGACTTCGGCCCGATCGAGGCCGGCCTGGGCAACACCGACGGCACGCTGACCGGCCGCGACCAGGAGCGCTGGCTGGCCGCCGGCCTGCTCGGCTCGCCGGCCCGGTGGAACGTCGTCGCCCAGCAGGTGATGATGAGCCGCACGCTGTTCCCGAATCCGGCGCTGGTGCCGCCGACGATGGCCAACCTGGACCAGTGGGACGGGTACGCGCCGCAGCGCGACCGCCTCATGGGCCTGTTCGCCGACCACCGGGTGGCCAACCCGGTCGTGCTCGCCGGCGACATCCACTCGACCTGGTTCAGCGAGCTCCACCGCGACTTCGACCGCCTCGACCAGGCGCCGGTCGCGGTCGAGTTCGTCTCGACCTCGATCAGCTCCGACTTCCCGGCGGCCTTCGACGCCCCGGTCAAGGCCGCGAACCCGTTGTTCAACCCCCACGTCAAGTACTTCGACGGACTGAAGCGCGGCTACCTGCGCTGCGCGGTGGACCGCCACACCTGGCGCACCGACGTCCGCACCGTCGACTCCATCGAGACCCGGACGTCGCCGATCCGCACCCAGGCCTCGTACGCCGTCTCCGCCGGCACCTCCCGCATCCTGCCCGCCTGACCTGACTCCAGCTCCCGCCGCGATCCCCCGTCGTCGCCAACGCGGCGGGAGCTGACCTCATGGATACGCGCCCGGCCGTCCAGGATGGAACACCCAGGCCCGAACTCCGAACATCCCTTGGCGTACGGGCTGGTCAGCGCATTGTTCAGGGCCCAGGTCCGAACAATGCGCTGACCATGATCTGACCCCGGCGGGCGCCTTCTCGCCGTTGTCGGCCCGGGGTAGTCTCGTCCCATCGAAGCCGATCACGCAGGGGTGACTGGGCGTGGTGGACACGGGGGCGGTCGCACGGCCGGGTCGCAAGGAGGGCGCCTTCGATCCGGAGGCGCCGGCGCACCGGGTCGCGTTCGCGCGCGGGCTGCGGGAGCTGCGCCAGGAGTGCGGCGGACCGTCCTATCGCATCCTCGGGGCGCTGTCGCACTGCGGTGTCGGGTCACTGTCCGAGGCGGCGAGCGCGCGGCGGTTGCCGACCTGGGAGACGACCCGCGGGTACGTCACGGGCTGCCTGCGGCACGCGGGGCGTGACCGGGAGATCCCGCAGGCTCTGCGGGAGTGGCGGTCGCGCTGGGACGAGGCCGGTCGGCAGGAGCGCGCACACCGCGAGCCGCCGGAGCCTGTCCCGCCGGTCCCGCCCGTTTCGCCGGCCCTTACCGTCTCGCCCGGCCTGCCTGACGAGGTCGAGCGGCCCCGGGCGCGGCAGCGCGCGGCCGGTGTCGCGCTCGTGGTGCTGCTGGCGCTGAGCCTGCTCGGCGGTGGTGCCGTGCCGCCGCTGCCGCGGATGACCGGCCTCTACAACGTGGTCGTCACCCCGTTCGCGTCCTCCGGCGCGGCCGAGCGGTCGCGGCTGCCCGACGCGCTCCAGCACACCCTGACCCGGGAGCTGCGGGCCTGGTCGGAGGGCGTACCCGCGGTCCAGCTCCGCGGCCCCACCGGCGTCCGGGCCGCCGACGGCCCCGACCGGGTCGCGGCGTTGCGGGCGATCGCCGACCGGCACTCCGCCGACATCGTCGTCGCGGGCCGGGTCGACGCCGCCGGCGACCGGGTGACCATCACGGTCGAGCTGTTCCTCGCGGAGCGGATCCTGGCCGAGACGCCCGAGCTGGTCGGCGTCCACGAGATCAGCGTGACCGAGCCCGCGGACGTCCTCGACCGCAACCCCGCGATCAACGAGCAGCTCGCGGCCGACACGCTCGACTACGTGGCGGGCGTCGTGGCGTTTTTGCGCGGTCTCGGCGACTACGCCACCGACGACTTCACCGGCGCCGAGGCGCAGTTCCGCACGTCGGCGGCCCGGTTCACGGCGACCGGGCAGCGCACCGTGCGGATGGAGACGGTCCACCTCATGCTCGGCAACACGATCGGGCGGGGCGCCCCCGACCGGTTCGCGGCGGCGGCCGACTTCTACCGCCGGGCGCTGGCGGCCAACCCGGGCTACGTCCGGGCCCGGGTCGGCCTGGCCGAGGCCGAGCGGGTGGCCAGCGGCTGCGGCGACCGGCCTGCGCTGGAGCGGGCCGTCGACGGCTACCGCGCGGCCCTCACGGCCGGCACCGACGCCGGCGACCTCGACCCGACGCTCGCGGCGCTGAAGGCCCGGCTCGGCCTGGGCCTGGCCTACCAGTGCCTCACCCTGGCCGGTGGCGGCGACCACTGGGCCGCGGCGCAGGCCGCCTTCGAGGCGGTGCTCGCAGGTTACGCCGCCCCACCGGCGGCACCCCGGCAGCGGTTGCCGCTGGCGGCGGAGGCCCGGGCGGGGCAGGCGCTGACCGCGTACCTGACCGCCGACAAGCCCGAGACGGCGGCCCGCTACGGCGGCTATCCGGCGGCGGTCGACGCGTACGAGGAGGCTCTGGCCCTGCTCGCCCGGGTCGACGTGGTGCGCCCGACCCACGTCCGGCGCGAGCTCGTGCTGCTGCGCAACCTCGCCGCGGTCCACGAGCGGATGGGCGCGCCCGACCGCGCGGCGGAGGTCGAGGACCGCATCGGCCGCGCCGAGGCCCGGTTGGAGTCGACGCTGCGGAGCGGTGGTGCGCGATGATCTTCCCGGGTACGCGCCGCGACCGCACCGTCTACGGCGGGGCGCTGGTCGTGGTCACCGCGGCGGCCCTCTCGCTCGGCTTCGGGCTGGGCCGGTCAGAGGGCGAGGCCCGGGTGCCGGAGGCGGCGGCCGTCGCCTCACCGTCCGCCGTGCCCGAGAGCGCTCCGGAACCGACACCGGTCGTCACGGCGGAGCCGACCGTCGCGCCCGAGGCCACGCGGGCGCCGGGCCGGCGGCCGGCCCCGCCCGCTCCGCCGCTCCCGCCGGCGGCCCGCCCCGGTGCGCGGCCGGACGACCCGGCCGCCGAGCAACGTGGCGACGTGCTGAAACGGCAGGACCCGCTGCCACCCGGCGTACGCGAGCAGCTCGAGTTCTTCGTCGGCGGCGGCTCGGAGTGCGGCGGCCAGTTCGGTGACGTGCCGGAGATCGCGGGGGTGACCGCGGTGCAGGAGATCCCGAGCCGTACCCGCCTGTGTTTCCTGGGTTTCAACCAGGAGCAGCCGCTCGCGCTGACCATCGTGGAGCCCGGCGGCCGCACCCTGGTCCATGACCTCACGCCGCCGGCCGACGTCGAGGCGGACTTCCTCTACCGCTTCCCGCGTACGCCCGGTGAGCGTCTCGGCGATTATCACGTCCGAGCAGTCCAGGGCGAGGTGGCGGTGACGCTCGACTTCACGGTGCGCCGCGCGACCGCCCCGCGGATCTGGGTCGACCACCGCCCGGGCATGATCCCCGGCGACGACGTGCACGTGTTCGTCGGCGGTTTCCCCCCGAACCGCACGGTGGACCTGCTGCTCTACGGCGGCGAGGAGCGGCGCTACCGCACGTCGATCCCGGTCAGCGTCGACGGCAACGGCGAGGGCCACGTGGTGCTCGACACGAAGCTGGACGACGCGGTGGGCTGCTACGGGGTCACCCACCCGCTGGTGTACGCGGTGGAGGACGAGGTCAGGAGCCTGTTCTGCCTGAGAAACCCGTAGAGAGCGTGTCGCCACGGGCAGGCGGGGTAGGTTGCGGTTCATGACCGATCGTGAGAACGCGCGCCGCGCCGCCGCCGCGCACACCGAGGCGTCCCGCGAGCTGGAGTCGTTCCTGCGCCGGGTGCCGGAGGTGCCGGAGCCGGAGCACATCGCGGAGTTCGCGACGCTGCTGGCGCGCGAGGAGGAGATCCGCGCGGAACGCCAGGACGCCCTTGACGCCTTCGGCCTGAGCGCGCCGAGCATCGACGAGCCCTGAGTTGCCCGCACCCCTCGTCGTGGTCGACGTGGCCAACGTGATCGGCTCCCGCCCGGACGGCTGGTGGAAGGACCGCGCGGCGGCGGCGACCCGCCTCCGCGACGAGTTGGCGGCCGCGGTGGCCGCCGGCCACCCGATCGGCGACGTCGACCACCCGCTGGACCTGATCCTGGTGGTCGAGGGCCGCGCGGGCGGCGTGGGCCCGGTCCCGGGGGTCGAGGTGGTATCGGCACCGAGGTCGGGCGACGACACGATCGTCGCGGTGGTCCGCGACCGCGGCGAAAACCGCGAGACCACGGTGGTCACGGCCGACCGCGAGCTCCGCGCCCGCGTCTCGGCCCTGGGCGCCACGGTCCAAGGCCCGCGCTGGCTGCGTCCCTGACGGCGGGCGAGTTCACGCGGGCGTGATATCGATTGTGCCGTGGCTGACTCCGCTCTCGTGTTGGGTGCCGGTGGGATCACCGGCATCGCCTGGCAGCTCGGTCTGCTCATCGGGCTGCGGGAAGCCGGTGTCGACCTCACCGACGCCGGTGTCATCGTCGGCACCTCCGCCGGTGCCGTCAGCGGGGCCCTGGTCGCGTCCGGCATCGATCCTGTCGACGCCGCGAAGATCGAGGCGCGGTTCGGGGTCGACGACCCGCCGATCCGGCCCGACTGGGCGCGCGGTGCCGAGGTGTTCACCCTGCTCGGCGACGAGAGCCGCGAGCCCGGCGAGGTGCGGGCGCGGGTCGGCGACCTCGCCCTCGCCGCGGACGTCGGGCCCGAGGAGCCGTACGTCGAGTCCCTGCGCCGGCGCCTGCCGATCGGCGGCTGGCCCGACCGGCCGCTGCTCGTCACCGGCGTGTCGGCCGAGACCGGCGTGCCGGTCGTCTGGGACAAGCACTCCGACGTGCCGCTGTACCGGGCCGTCGCGGCGAGCTGCGCCGTGCCCTGCATCTTCCCCGCCGTGACCATCGACGGCGTCCGCCATATGGACGGCGGCGTCCGCTCGGGTACGAACGCCGACCTCGCCACCGGCGCGAAGCGGGTCGTCGTGCTCGCGCCCCTCGCCCCGATCCGGATGCGCGGCGCGCCGGCCGCCGAGATCGACGCGCTGCGGGCGAGCGCGAAGGTCGCCCTGGTCGCACCCGACGAGGCCGTCCTCGAAGCGCTCGGCCCGAACGTGCTCGACCCCGGCCGCTGGGAGCCCGCGATCGAGGCCGCGACGGCACAGGGCCGCCGGACCGCCGCCGAGGTCGGCGACGTCTGGCGGCCCTGACCGGGAACCTAGCGGTAGTCCTGCTGTCGCGTGTAGACACCCACGATCGCCGCCAGGTGCGGGTCGGACGTGATGGTGAAGAAGCGGCCGGGGCGCAGCTCCACACTCGACGGGTTGGCCTGGTCGGTCGTCGCCGGGCCGTTGATCGCCGCGTCGTAGATGAGGATGTCCTTCTTCGCCGAGATGTCGCGCGACGGGTGCTTCAGGATGCGGCCGACGGTCGGCCGGCCCGGCCCGAAGGTGCCCGACAGGTCGCCGTAGGTGAACAGCACGTCACCGTTGCGCAGCACCAACTGGTGGTGCGAGGAGGCCGGCAGGCCGGTGGAGACCGGCGTCGTCCAGGTGTGGCCCCGGTCGTACGACCACGATGCGTACGCGATGTTGATCGACGTCCGGATGACCGAGAGCAGCACGCCGTTCTTGAGCAGGCTCAGGTTCGGCTCCTGGAAGTCGAACGTGTCCGCCCGCCCGATCACCGACTCGTTGGCCGCGGGCCAGGTCCGCCCGCCGTCCGTCGACCGCACCACGGTGGCCGGCCCGGTGCCGCCGGTCGGCAGCCGTCCGTAGAGCGGCACCAGCAGGTCGCCGTTCGGCAGCTCCAGGATCGGCCCGTGGGTGGCCGCGTGGCCGGCGTAGTAGGCGCCGACGACCACATCGGACGGTCCCTCCATCGCGGTGCCGACCTCGATCGGCGTGTTCCACGACCCGCCGCCGTCGACGGATCGCGTGACGAACGTGCCGACCAGCGTCACCGGGCGACCGGGATAGCCGGTCCAGTCCGTGCGGAAGAAGTTCATCAGCACGGTGCCGTCACGCATCTGCATGAGCTTGGGGTCGCGGTCGTCGATGGCGGTGTCGATCGCCACCCGTGGCGTGCTCCAGGTGTGGCCCTGGTCGCGGCTCTGCACGACCATGATGCGGCCGTCCTGGTTGATGTGGGCGACCGATTCGCGGTACGCGACCAGCAGTCGCCCGTCCTTCAGTTCGATCATGTCGCCGAAGAACGCGCGCTTGCCGCTCTCGGCCGGCGCCACGATGACCGGGTCGGTGGGCGTGCCCGACGGCGGTGCGGCACCCGCGGTGGCACCGAGCAGGGCAAGAGGGGCGACAAGGGCTACTGACACGCGACGCAGGAGACGACGCACGAGAACCACTCCCAACATGGTGTACGGGGGTCCGGCGGCCGGGGCCGAAGCTATCTGGAACGCCATTTCATGTCAATGAATCTATCGGTTGACATGGAACGGTGTTCCAGGTGAACTGGCGACCACCACCCCGGAGGTCCACATGGTTCAGCGAGGGCGGCGCACCGCCGCGAGACGTCTGATGGTCGGCGTCGTCGGCCTGGTCACCCTGATCGTCCCCACCGCGGCCAGCGGCCAGACGCCCGCCGACACCGGCGTGCCGCAGGACGGCAACCTGGTCGCCAACAGCGGCTTCGACGTCGGCGACCGGTCCGGCCGCCCGATCGCCTGGAGCATCGAGGGCAACGAGTCCGCGGTCAACGTGGTCAACCTGTCGGCCTGGCGCACGGCGGGGCCCGGCTCGCTCGAGGTCAACGTCCCCGCCGGTGGACCAGTCACCGTCTCCAGCGACCGGATGGTCGCCGCGCCCGGGTCCGCGTACACGTTGACCGCCCGGGTCAAGGGTCGCGCCGGCAAGCCGGCCGTCCTCTCGATGGTCTTCACCGACTTCAACCGCACCGAGGTCGGCGGCAACGCGGCGGACACCGCGTTCAGCGCGGACTGGCAGACCGTCACCGTGACCGGCACCGCGCCGGCGGGCTCGGCCCAGGTGACGATCCGGATCGCGGGCGCCGAGCCCGGCTGGTCCTACTGGGACCAGGTCAGCCTGACGCGGGCGCCGGCCGCGTACGACCCGCGCCTGGGCAGCGCGCGCGAGCTGTTCCTCGACGACTACCGGATCGAGTCCAGTCAGGACGTCGGCCGGGTGGTGCACGCGGCGCGGACCCGGCCGGAGCCGCTCATCCGGCCCGAGTACCCCTGGGAGTCCTCCGCGTACATCTACGGGTCGGTCTTCAAGGTCGGCAAGGTCTACCGCATGTGGTACGACTGCAACAACGACGTCGCGCCCGGCTACTACCTCTGCTACGCCGAGAGCAGGGACGGCGTGAAGTGGACAAAGCCGCTGGGTCGCGGCACGCTGGGCTACAAGGACATCCCTGCGTCGCAGACCAACCTGATCATCGCGGGTGGCGGCACCATCGCCTACAACCCGACCGCGCCGGCCGACCGGCGGTACGCGCTGATGCAGTTCAAGACCGGCGCCGTCAACGACACGCTGGGCTACTACGTCTACTTCTCGCCGGACGGCTACACCTGGACCTCCGGCGGCGACCGGCCGGTGCTGCTCGACGGTGACGTGTCCAATGTGGCCTGGGACCCGGCACGCGGGGAATACATCGCCACCATCAAGAAGCGCATGTTCACGTCGCGTACGCCCGGCGTCTACGACCGTTCGGCGTTCGTCTCCACCAGCAAGGACTTCCTGACCTGGAGCACGCCGGTGCTGGGCGTCAGCGGCGACTACGCGGACGACGGGGCGGCGCAGGCGTTGAACGGCCTCGAGGGCCAGATCTACGGCATGCCCGTGCTGCCGTACGAGAGCACGTACATCGGCATCCCGTGGGTGTTGCTCATCACCAACTTCACCCAGGGCGCGCAGGCCGGTGCCGGCGCGGGCCCGGTGCTGCCGCAGATCGCGGGCTCGCGCGACCTGGTCACCTGGTCACGACCGGTGCGGGAGTCCATCATCGAGCCCGGCAGGCCCGGCGCGTGGGACGACGGCGCGCTCTACACGGCGTCCAATGTGCTCGTCGACGACCGGACGATCACCATGTACTACGGCGCTTTCAACGCGGGCCACGGCGGCCAGCTCACCACACCGGGATCGCCGAAGTACGCGAGCGGCGTCGGCATGGCGACCTGGCGCCGAGACGGCTTCGTGTCGATGACGAACGCGTCGGTGCCGGGCATCGGCGACCCGGGCACGCTGACCACGAAGACGGTGGTGACGGACGGCCGGGCGCTGCACGTCAACGCCGACGTCAAGGCGAAGGGCTCGCTGACGGTCGAGGTGCTCGACGCGGCCGGCAACCCGATCCCGGGGTACACATCGGACCGCGCGGTCCCGGTCAAGGGCGACCGGTTGGACGCGGTGGTGCGGTGGTCGGGCGGTCGGACGCTGGCCGACCTCGCCGGCCAGGAGATCAAGCTGCGTTTCTCGCTGGTGAACACCGACCTGTACGCGTACTGGATCGGCTCCTAGTCGCGCCAGGCGGCACCGGCGGCGGCCTCAGCGGCGTAGTCCGCGAACGGTTTGGGGTCGTCGCCGGTCACCCGCCGCACCGCGTCGGTGGGTGCACTGTCGCCGTGCGCGCGCAGGGCCGCGTACGCCTCGATCTCCTGCTTGGTCTGCTCGTCGGGGAGGCCGAGCGTGCGCTGCTGGGTGAGGTAGTCCTCGTCGCCGCCGCGGAACTCGACGCCGCGCCCGCAGGCGTGGCTGATCTGCCCGAGCGCCTCGGTGAAGGAAAGCGCCTGCGGGCCCGTCAGCTCGTAGGACGCGCCCTCGTGCCCGTCACCGGTCAGCACCGCCGCCGCGACGGCCGCGATGTCGTCGGCGTCGACGAACGCCTGCCGCATGTCGCCCACCGGCAGCGCGAGTGCCCCGGCCAGGACCGCGGGTCGGAAGAAGCCCTCGTCGAAGTTCTGGTTGAACCAGTCGGGCCGCAGGATGGTCCAGGCGGCGCCGGACTCCCGCACGGCCCGCTCGGCGCCGAGGAGCCGCTGCTCGCCCATCTCCTCGATGCCGCGGCTCGACAGCAGCACGAGGCGCCGTACGCCCTGCTCGACCGCGAGCCGCACGAACCCCTCGTCGACGGGCGTGCCGTGCGGGGCCATGAGATACATGCGCTCGACGCCGGCCAGGGCCGGCTCCCAGGTGTCGGCATCGGACCAGTCGAACCGCACGTCGCCGTTGCGGGACGCGGCCCGCACGTCGGCCCCGCCGGCCCGCAGCCGGGCCGCCACCCGCCGGCCCGTCGTACCGGTGGCCCCGAGCACCAGAATCGATCGTCCGCTCATGGAACCAGTCAATCAGGCCGTTGGCCATCCCGCCGGGTAGGCGGTTGACTCGTTCCGCCGGGACGCCGGCGTGCCGCCTCATGAACGCCCTGCTGCGCCGTTCGCCGACCTCGTCGGAGCTGACCTGGCGGCGGAAGGCGCATGACCTGGCGCCCTGTCCCGGGAGCGGCGGCCCGGCTTTCCTGTTCCTCGGCGATATCGCGCGAGCGTCAGCTGGACTCGATGGCGGGTGGGGGCTCGTCGTCCTTCCTGCGCCGGAAGGGCGCCGTGACCTTGCCGGCGACGGTGCTCGCCGCGCCCGCGATCGCGCCGGTCGCCGCGCCCGCGGCACTGGAGGCCGCGCCGGCGACGCTCGTGGCGGCGCCCGCGACGCTGCTCGCCGCGCCCGCGATCGCGCCGGTCGCCGCGCCGGCGGCACTGGAGGCCGCGCCGGCGACGGTGGTGGCGGCGCTCGCGAGGGCGCCAGTCGCGGTGCCCGCGGCGCTGGTGGCCGCGCCGGCGACGGTGGTGGCGGCGCCGGCGATCGCGCCGGTCGCGGTGCCCGCGGCGCTGGAGGCCGCGCTCGTGGCGACGCCCGCGACGCTGGTCGCGGCGCCGGCGATCGCGCCGCCGACGCCCTTCACCGCCGTCAGTGCCTGGGGCTCGTCGGGGACGCCGTCGCCGTCGAGGTCCACGCTGCGGAAGGGGCGGGTCACGGCGCCGGCCGCGGTTTCGATCGTCTGTGCGGTGCTACCCACCCAGCTTCCGGTCGCGCGGGCCGCGTCCTGGAGCGCCGTGAGTGCGCGGTTCGGCTCGCCGTCGGTCTCGGTCTTTCTGTCGACCTCCAGGTGCGCCGGGAACTCGGCGGGCGCTGCGGCGAAGGCCTCGTGTGCCGCGTCGACGACCGCGCGGCCGAAGACGAAGCGGGTGACGCCGCCGACGAGCGCGCCCACGCCGTACTCGACGGCTGTCTGGCCCTTTGCCCCCAAGCCCGTCCGCACGTCCTCGAGTCGGCCGGTCTGGACGCCGCGGACGAGTTCCTGGGCGGCGCCGGCGGGCAGGGAGTGCGCGAGCGTCTCCGCCCAGTGTGACCAGTCGCGCTGGCCGGTCGCGATGCTCTTCCCCACGTCCACCAGGCTCGACGAGCGGGCGAGGTCGGCGGCCATCGCCGCGATCTGGCCCTGGCCTACGCGGCCGTTCGAGAGGCCGTAGACGAGAGCGCGGGCCTGGGCCTGGTCGAGCGTCATGCCGTGGATGTCGGCCAGGGCCAGGGCGTAGAGGGCGGTGATCTCGAACTGGAGCTGCTCGTCGCCGGCGGGCAACATCTTGGCGACGTGCTGCGCGCCCAGCCGCGTGGCGCCGAGAGCGGCCTCCCGCGCCATTTTCTTCGCGGCCGACTTGCCGGCCTCGCGGGCCGCGCTCTTGGCACCGGTGGCGGCCGCGCCGGCGATGGGGATCAGGGCGATGCCGACGTCCAGGGCGATGGTGCCGGCCGTGACCAGCCCGCCGGCGACGCTGATCGCCGTGACGTAGTGCCGCTCGAGCACCCTGACCACCTCGGCCGGCGTAGCGTCGGGATTGCGTCGGCGCACCCACCGCACGTACCTCCGGGCGACCGCCTGCCGCCCCTTGATCGCGGACTCGATCTCGCGGTCGGCGGCCTCGTCGGTCAGATCGGCCTCGACCGTGATCGCGGGGAGGTCAGTCAAGGCTCATCACAGGTGGAGTGTTCCGAACGCGACGACCGGCCGCATCCGCCGGACGGGCGAGTCACCCGTCGGGGGCGTGGGCACCGCGAGCGGTATGAATGGTGCGTGGAACGACCGTCGATCGACTACGCCGCCCTGGCTTCGGACCTTCCGCCGGCTCAGCTCGGTCGGGCGATCCTGGATGCGCTGGGCGACCGCTACTCGGGCGGGCACGCCGCGTGTTCGCTCGTGGAGTTCGCGCAGTCCGGGGCCACGTATCTGTTCGACCTCGCCAGTGCGGTCGGTGGGGCGCAGGAGGATCGGACAGTTGCGGCGTGGACGGTCGCTCCTGCCGTGGTGGGCCGGCGCGACGTCGTCTATCAGCGGAACTTTCCGCTGCCGCCCGATCCCGACGGCACCCCGGTCGACAGGGGGCACCTGATCCCCCACCTGTCGGGCGGCGAGTTCGGGCCGAACATCTTCCGGCAGCATCGGGCCCTCAACCGGGGCTGGTCGGAGCAGGGCAAGCGGTTCCGGGCGCTGGAACGCGAGGCGGCGGTACCGGGGACGTTCTACTTCGGGCACCTGGTTTATGCCGACGACTCCGCGTACCCGGTGATGATCGAAACCGGTTTGCTCAGGAACGGGTCCTTGCACGTGGAGATCTTCCGCAACCGGGGTCATTAAAGGCGGATCTTGCCGGCGGTACGGGGGCGCGGTACGCCGTCGACGGCCGTGCAGATGCCGTACACGCGGGCGTGGTTGGTCCAGCCGTTGACGCGGCCGCGGTTGTTGCTGATGCGTACGCGGCCTGCCGTGTGGTCGACGGCCGTGACCAGATGCAGGTAGGTGGTGCCCGCGACACGGACGAGCACGATGTCACCGACCTCGACCCGCGCGGCCTCGACCGGCGCGACGGTCACCAACTGCCGGCTGCGAATCAGCGGCACCATCGACGAGCCGCTCGGCCGGAACTGGACGGTCTGCCCCTGCCCGACCCGTGCGGCGTGCGCGTCCAGGGCACCCATCGCTGGAGCATGCCGCGCACCGCGAACCCGGCGCCAACGAGTTTCGGATCCGGCGGTCCATTCTTGTCGTACGCCCGGTCTAATCTGCTGCCCTGGGAATGACGCGCGGCACGGGGAGGTCGAGATGGAGGCACGGGTAAGACGGGTGGAGCGGGCCGATACGCCGGTCATGTTCATCGCGGCGCGGGACGAGTCCGACGAGATCGCGCCGGCTTGGGACCGCTTGGAGTCGGTGCTGGGATCGTTGCGCGGGCGGCGGTTCCTAGGGGTGTTCGACGACTCGGGCGTCTACCGATGCTGCGTGCAGGCGCGCGACGATGATCGCGCGGCTGCGCTCGGTCTGGAGTCGTCGGTGGTTCCGGGGGGTTTCTATCTATGCGCCACGATCCGCGGGGCGCAGCCCGCCGCCTATGACCTTCTAACGCCGACACATGATCTCCTACGCCGCAGTGGTGCGCGCGACACGAGCCGGCCGAGCATCGAGTTCTACCGACGCCACGACCGGATCGACCTTCTCCTGCCGGTCGTCTAAGGGGCACTGTGGAGGGACGATGAAGCTGCTGCTCGCGCCCGCGGGCGTCTAGCACGCGAGCACCCGCGACGCGCTGGTCGGGTCCTGGCAAGTTGACCGCCGAGTCCCACGGCGATCCCCACGGCGACGCCCGCGCCACCGCGGTGC